>JBDTRG010000083.1:0-100058 GCA_039931775.1 Betaproteobacteria bacterium
TCGACACCGGGTGCGCCTCGGCGGCGTTGCTGCCGATGTACAGCGCGCACTTGGTGTTCTGCATGTCGTTGTACGAATTGGTCATCGCACCGTAGCCCCAGGTGTTGGCTACGCCGGCGACCGTGGTCGAGTGGCAGATCCGCGCCTGATGGTCAGCGTTGTTCGTCCCCCAGAACGAGACGAACTTGCGCATCAGATACGACTGCTCGTTGCTGTGCTTGGAGCTGCCGACCCAGAAAACGGAATCGGGTCCCGACTCCTTGCGCAGGGCGAGCATCTTGTCGCCGATCTCGTTGATCGCCTCATCCCAACTGATCTTTTGCCACTTGCCATTGACGAGCTTGACCGGGGTCTTCAAGCGCATTGAGTGCTCGTGCATCCCGTGCTCGCGCACCGATGCGCCCTTCGCGCAGTGCGCGCCGAGATTGAGCGGCGAGTCGAACACGGGCTCCTGCCGCGTCCAGACGCCGTTCTCGACCGTCGCGTCGACGGCGCAGCCGACCGAGCAGTGCGTGCAGACCGTGCGCTTGACCTCGACATTGGTCGCAGCGCCTTCCTTCGCGGCCTCGGCCTTGCCGATCGCACCGAACGGAAGCTGACTCGCAAACGCTCCGGCCCCGGCAACAAGACCCGAACGTTTCAAAAACGTACGCCGATCCAACGTCGGGAGAGGAACCCCCGCGAGGCGGCGAAGACGCGGACCCGCTGCAGCGACACTTGCGCTCGTCTTGGTTAGCAGCATGATCCTTCCCCCTCCTGGAGAACTAAATTCTGGTTGTGCGGTAGTAATCGCGAACGTGTTCGGTCTCGCGATACGGCGAATCCTGATCGTTGGCGACGACGGCGACCTCGGCGGTCGCCGTCGCGGGCAGCACTCCTGCCGTTGCAGCGAGCGCGCCTGCACTTCCCGCACCGAGCGTGAAAAGAAATCGGCGGCGTGCGGGATCGGTGGAGCGGGATTTCTCCGCCGGCGTTGGCGCAACGGGGTGCTCGAGAGACTTGGCGTTGGGCATGCGAGCCTCCGAAAATGAACTCGACCGACAAGGTTTCAATCCATGGCGAGCGAGTCGCGCTCGAGCGCCACGAAACAACTGCAGAATTGTGCAACGCGACGGTAGTAGTTAGCAACAGGAGATTGCACTATTGCAGTGCAGCAATCCGCCGACCACGCGGCAAGATGCCGATCGAAGAACCAGCGTTGCCGTGCGATGTCGGCGGAGGCCCTCTCGCCGTCGCCGCCGACCAGCATGCGCATCGTCTCGAACAGGACCGACAGATGATCTTCGAATTCGCTGCTTTCGGGACGGCGGGCGAGCCCCAGTTCGGAAAGCGCCGCGCGCACCTCCGCCAATGGTCGCCCGGACTGGGGACCCAGGTAGTGCGATGCGTAGAGGCTCACTTCGCTGCGGCCGACGCCAACGAAAAGTGCCAGGAACTCTTCACGGACGGCGTCCGGATCGGCGGATGCGCTCGCCGCGCGCAAGTCGTCCCAGGCCGCTTTGAGCTGGGTCGCGGCGTCGTTGCCCTCGGATGCGGAGGTGGCTGGCGAAAGCGTCGGGGCCTTCGCGATCGCCGCCAGCAAACCCGCGTCGGGTGGATCGGCATAAAGACGTCCCAGCAGCGCGTAGAAGTCCGCGCGCGCCTCGTCCTCGGGCTCGAGCCGGGAGCCCGGCGCAACCGGAATTTCAGACATCCCGAATGTCCAGCCCGCGCTCGGTCTTCATCAGGTCAATCACGCGGCAATCCGCGCACATCCTGAGCCTGTCGAGCGCGCCCGGCGCCGCAAACATCGAGTGACCGGCGAGCTTGCCGAGCATGGCCGCGATCATCTTCTCCGGCCCGAGCGGCTTGCCGCAGGCGATGCACTTGAACACCGCCGCCTCGTTCAGCACGCGCGGCACCTTCGCTTCGGGCAGGAGATTGAGGCGTGGCGTGAGTCCGATCGCGTGTTCCGGGCAGGTTTTTTCGCAGATGCCGCACTGCACACATTTGGCCTCGATGAAGCGCAGCTGCGGCGACTCGACGTTGTCCAGAATCGCTCCCACAGGGCAGGCGCCCACACACGCAAGGCACATCGTGCACGTGTCGTGATCGACGGCGATCGAACCAAACGGCGCCCCGGCAGGCAGAGGAATCTCTCGCTGCGGCACCGGCGCATGCAGCGCGAGGTGCTCGATCGCGAGTGCCGCTGTCGTCCGCTTGTCGTTCGTAAAAGCGAAAGTCGCCGCCGTCCGTACGCCGAGCGCCGCGGGCCACGACCACAGCGCCGCGTCGAGGAGCGGCGTGTCGACCGCTTCGAACAACCGGAAGTGCTCTCCCTGGTACCCCAACGCCTGCGCGATCGTGTCGGCGATGCGCATCTGGAAGGCGAGCGTCTCGCGATACTGCGGCGCTTCGCGGCCCGACAGCAGCACCGCCACCTGGCTCGCGCCGTGCGCCAGCGCGGCCAGCCAAACGTCGAGGCCGATCGAGGCGACATGATGCACCTCGAGCGGAATCACGCGTGCCGGCAATCCGCGGCTGCGGCGCGCGAGCCTAGCGATGGCCGCCCGGCTGTCCTCGGCGTGCAGCAACACACAGGCGTCGCGCCCCCCCGCCCTGCCGAAGGTCGCGAGCAAAGTCCTCACGCGCCTTCCGAAATCGGAAACCGACGGATACGCATAGCTCATCGCACCCGATGGGCAGACCGTCGCGCAGGCGCCGCAGCCCATGCAGCGCTGCGGCTCGACCACCACATGGTCGCCGTCGGCGCGTATCGCTTCCGTCGAGCAGACGTCGATGCATTGCGTACAGCCGGTCTTCTGCGAGCGCGAATGCGCGCAGATCGACGGCTTGTAGGCGAAGTATTTCGGCTTTTCGAATTCGCCGACCATCGCGACGAGTTCCACCGCGGCCTGCGCCTGCGCGACGGGGTCCGAACCCGGCGCGAAATAGCCTTGTGGGGGTTGATGCATCCGGAAGTACGGCTCGCGCTGCAGATCGAGGACGAGATCGAATCGCTCAGCGCGCGCGGTGTCCTGGCGGGCAAAGTCGATCGCGCCGGTCGCCCCGCAGGCGGCGACGCACTTGCGATGCGCCTTGCAACGGTCGAGGTCGATCTGGTAGCTCCAGTCGATCGCCTGTTCCGGGCACACTTTGATGCACGCATTGCAGCGCGTGCAAAGATCGAGGTCGATCGGATTTTCCTGCGACCAGCCGGCGTCGAACGCGCCCAGCCACCCATCCAGTTTTGTGACCTTGCCCGAATGGACCGGATAGGTACGTTCCGCGGGCAATTCGGCGCCGGTCGCGCGGCCGATCGCAAGCACGGTCACCGCGAGTTGGCCGGACAGCGCATCGGCCCAATGCAATGCGGCATCCATCGGGCCGACGATGAGGAGCTGGCCCTGCGAGCGGTAGGTGACGCGCTGGACCGGTTCCGGATCCGGCAGGCCGGCAAGCGCCAGCAGCGCGGCGATCTTGGGCGTCGCGTCGGCGGATTGCGCCGACCATCCCGCCGTCTCGCGAATGTTGACGAAGCGGATCGTCTGCGCGCGGGCGCCCTGCTCCGCGACTTCGCCGAAGAGCTTCGCCTCCTGCGTGCAGGCCACGACGACGTCGCCCGCCGCGCTGCCGGCGAACGCCGCGAGTTCCTTCTGGCACAGCATCGAACGCTGCGCGGGCACGCCGGCGAGTTCCAGCGCGCTCGCGATCGCCGCGCGATCGAGCGGAATCGTCCCGTTGCAGGAGCAAAGGTGGAGATCGGCGCCGTCGAGACTCATTTAGGTGCCGGCTTTGGCGCGGCGGTCGTCAGCGGAACCGCGGGTTGGGTTCCGGCGACCCCGTCCGGCGGCGAATTCGGTGTGGGAACAGACGACGCCGGCGGAACGGAATCGGGCAAGGCCTCCGGCGCCCTCGCGCTCGCTTCCTTCGCGTCCTCGTCGGCGGCAACGTCCTCGACCACGCCCGCTTCGCTCACACGGGTCTTCGGCGGGTCGAAGATATAGCGGCTCTGGACCAATTGCCGCACGATCTCCGGAGAAATCGGATCGGGAATCGAATAGTCGGCGATGTAGGTGTCGAGTCCGTCCATCACATTGAAATGTGGATCGCGGAAGAGCTGCCTCAGCGCCTGCCGCCGGAGCCCCTCGTCGACCTTCGGTTCCAGGAATGCAGTGAAATCCGAATCGATCGTCAGCGACTCGACCGGCGGAAGCGGTGCGGCGGCGGATGGCGCGATGGATTCGCCCGGCGGGACATAGGAAACCGTCGCAGCGACAGGGGCGCCTGCGGACGGCGGCGGCGCCTCCGGCACCGCGCGCGCTGCATCGGCCTTCCTCTGGGACCAGCGCTTGAGCGAAAAACCCGGCGGCGTCGACGCCTTTCCGCTCATTGCGATTCGACGCCGAGCACGATCACGGTTGGCGCCTGCGCCCACCGCCCGATTCGCGGTCCGCGAATGGGTCGTTGCGTCGCACCTTGCGCTTCGGCTCGGGCTTGTAATTGTCGGCGACGAATTCGGTCATCGCCGCGAGGATCTCGGGAAGCATCGGCACGGCGTCGACGCGTTCGCCGCCGTCCATCAATCGCGCCGCCTCGTTGTAGCTGACGGTCACGACCTCCGAGCGGATCCGCGGAATCGAGCCGTCCTCGACCGGCCGCCACATCACGAACACCTTCGGATCCGGCGACGTGGTGTTGAGAAAATACCCTTCGGCCTCCGAACGGTGAAATTCGATCACGTGGGCGCCGCAGCGCCAGCGCTCGACCGCGCCGGCAGCAGACAGGTGGACCGGAGACGCAGCGGCCTCCTCGCGGACGGCAAGCTCGATCGCCACCGGTTCCCAGCGTTCGGTGATCCACCGGTTGACGAGCGGAGTCCGCTGAAGGATGACGCAGACCGGAAACCGCATGGGAGTCATGGACATAGGGGACCGGCACCGAGAATCGAATTGGCCGCTACCGATCGGGGGCGATGATACACCAGGGGTTTGCCTCTGCTAACATCGCCCATTGCACTGTCTTCCGGCGGATTGCACGCCGCAACACCGATGGCCTCGATCATCCCGATCTCCGATGTCCGCAACGCGGTGTCGAACGCGCTCGTCCGGGACGCCGCGAACGCAACGCCGATCGCCGCCGGGCCCATCGCCGACACGCGCGGGCGCATGTTGCACGACCTGCGCATTTCGGTGACCGACCGCTGCAACTTTCGCTGCGTCTACTGCATGCCGAAGGAAGTCTTCGACGCCGACTACAGGTTCCTGCCCCATTCCGAGCTGCTCACATTCGAAGAGATCGCGCGCATCGCCAGGATTTTCGTCGATCGCGGTGTTCGCAAGATCCGATTGACCGGTGGGGAACCGCTGCTCCGGCGCAACATCGAGCGGCTGGTCGAGATGCTGGCGAAGCTCGGCGATCTCGACCTCACCCTGACGACCAACGGCGCGTTGCTCGCGAAAAAGTCGCGCGGCCTCGTCGACGCAGGCCTCACGCGCGTGACCGTGAGCCTCGATTCGCTGGACGACGCGACGTTCCGCAGGATGAACGACGCGGACTTTCCGGTGGCCAAGGTGCTCGAAGGTATCGACGTGGCCGCGGCGGCGGGACTTTCTCCGCTCAAGATCAACATGGTGGTCAAGCGCGGGGTCAACGACTCGTCGATCGTGCCAATGGCGCGACACTTCAAAGGCAGTGGCCACATCGTCCGCTTCATCGAGTACATGGACGTCGGGGCGACCAACGGCTGGAGAATGGACGATGTCGTGCCGGCCGCCGAGGTCGTCCGCGCCATCGACGCTCTACTGCCGCTCGAGATCGCAGACCCGAATTACACCGGCGAGACTGCAAAGCGCTGGCGGTACCGGGATGGCAGCGGCGAGATCGGTGTCATCGCGTCGGTCACCGAGGCCTTTTGTCGCGATTGCACGAGGACCCGCCTGTCGACCGACGGCAAGCTCTACACCTGCCTGTTCGCAACCGACGGGTACGACCTTCGCACGCTGCTGCGCGACGGCCACACCGACGCCCAGATAGACAACGCGATCGCGCATGTGTGGAGGCGCCGCGCCGATCGCTATTCCGAAATCCGCACGGCCAATACGCCACGGATGCCGAAGGTCGAGATGAGCTACATCGGAGGCTGAAGGGCCGCGCCGATGAACGCCCCGAATACGCCCTACCGGCCGGTTCTCACGCAGGCCGCGCGTCCATCGACGTTTGCAGTGCAGGCGGTGGACGAAACGGGGACGCTGCGCGAAACGCCGATCGCCGGCGAGCACCCGCTGACGCTCTACGTCGACAAGCACGAGCTCGTCACGCTGATGACGCTCGGCGCGGCACCCGAGGCGCTCGCGATCGGCTACCTTCGAAATCAGCGCCTCCTCGCGCGGGTCGAGGACATCGTCTCCGTGCAGGTCGACTGGGACGTCGGCGCCGTCGTGGTCAAGACCCGCCGCGGCCTCAAAGACCTCGCGGCGAAGACGAAGAAGCGCACGACGACGAGCGGCTGCGGCCAGGGAACGGTGTTCGGCGACCTGATGGCCGAGATCGACGACGTGAGGCTCCCGGCCGGTGCAACGCTGACCCAGGACACGCTCTACGCGCTGCTCGATCGCGTCCGCCTTCACGAGACGATCTACAAGCAGGCGGGGGCCGTGCACGGTTGCGCGCTCGCGACCAACGAGCCGGGACAGTCGGAAATACTGACGTTCGTCGAGGATGTCGGCCGCCACAACGCCGTCGACGCGATCGCCGGTCAGATGTGGCTGGACCGCATCGACGGCGGCGACAAGATCTTCTACACGACGGGCCGGCTTACGTCCGAGATGGTGATCAAGGCGGCGCAGATGGGCATTCCCTTTCTCGTTTCCCGCTCCGGATTGACGCAGATGGGCCACGAGATCGCCACAAAGGTCGGGATCACCATGATCGGTCGCGCGACCGGGAAGCACTATCTGTTGTTCACCGGCACGGAGCGATTCAGGCCGTCACCCTCGCGACCGCGATGACGCTTCCGGATTGACCCATCTTCGACGACGAAACGGCGATGACTGAAAAACAGGCGGACGTCACCGGCATCGTCCTGGCAGGGGGTCAAGGTCGGAGGATGGGCGGCGTCGACAAGGGATGGGTCGAGCTCGACGGCGCGCCGATGGTCTCGCACGTGCTCGGCCGACTCGTACCGCAGGTCGGCGACGTGCTGATCAACGCCAACCAGAACTTCGAGCGCTATCGTGCGCTCGGCCATCCGGTCGTTCCCGATGCGCTCGGCGGCTTTGCGGGACCGCTCGCGGGCTTGCACGCGGGCATGACGTTCGCACGTCGCGAACTCGTCGTGACCGTGCCCTGCGATTCGCCGTTCCTTCCGGACGACCTCGTGGTGCGCCTTCGTGCCGCGCTTGTCGCGAACGACGCCGAGCTTGCGGTCGCGAAGACCTTCGACCAGCCCCACCCGGTGTTCGCGCTCGTGCGTCGCGACGTGCTGGCGAACCTCGCGGCGTTTCTCGAGGGCGGCGGACGCAAGATCGACGCGTGGTACGCCGCCCTGCGGGTGATCGAGGTCGGATTCGACGACGAGGCCGACGCGTTCCGTAACATCAACACCGCGGTCGAGCTCAAAGCCGCGGCGAAATCCTGACGTGTCAACGCTCGAACCCTGGCGATCTAAAGTCTCGTTTCGCCCTACCGTTCCCTCATTGCGCCCATGAATCCAGCGACGACCCTGCGCGAACTCTCCTGCGCCGACGACTACGACCCGAATTCGATGCCGGTCGACCGCGCGCGGGCGCTGATCCGCACGTTCTTGGCGCCGGTGAGTGCGACCGAGCGCGTTCACCTGCGCCATGCGCTCGGGCGAATCCTGGCCACCGATATCATTTCGCCCTTCTCGGTTCCAGGCCACGACAATTCCGCGATGGACGGATACGCGGTCCGGTTCGCCGATCTTGCGCCGGGTCGCGAGACCGTACTCACTCGCATCGGCGAATCCTTCGCCGGCAAACCCAGCGGCGCTTTGATCCGGCCGGGCGAATGCGTGCGGATCTTCACCGGCGGCGTCATGCCCGAGGGAGCCGACTCCGTCGTGATGCAGGAGCGCGCGTCGGAGGTCGATGGCCGCGTCACGATCGCCGCCGGTGCTCTCGCGAAAGCCGGACAGAATCGACGCCATGCCGGCGAGGATCTGAAGGCGGGACAGATCGTGTTCACGAAAGGCCAGCTCGTCCACCCGGCGGAGCTCGGCATGATCGCTTCGCTCGGCATCGGCGAGGTGAGCGTCTACCGAAAACTGCGCGTCGCGTTCTTCTCCACCGGCGACGAGCTGCGCTCGATCGGCACCGCCTTGGCCGAAGGCGAGGTCTACGACAGTAACCGCTACACGATCTACGGGATGCTGATGCGCCTTCAATGCGACGTCCTCGACATGGGCGTGGTGCCCGACGTGCCGGAAGCGCTCGAGCGCGCCTTCGAAGCCGCGTCGACGGCCGCCGACGTCATCATCACGTCGGGCGGCGTCTCGGTCGGCGAGGCCGATTACGTCCGGCAGCAGCTCGACAAGCTGGGTGAGGTGCTGTTCTGGAAGATCGCGATGAAGCCCGGCCGCCCGCTCGCGTATGGCCGCATCGGTGGCGCGCACTTTTTCGGGTTGCCCGGCAATCCGGTGGCCGTGATGGTCACGTTCTACGAGTTCGTGCAGGATGCGCTGTTCGTTCTGCAGGGCCGACGCGATGTCGCACCGCTCCCGATGTTCAAGGTTGCGCTCGCGGCGCCGATCCGCAAGGTTCCGGGGCGTACCGAATTCCAGCGCGGTATTCTCGCGGCGGATGGCCGCGGCGGCTTCACGGTGCGCACGACGGGGGAGCAGGGTTCGGGAATCCTGTCGTCGATGTCGCAGGCGAATTGCTTCATCGTGCTGTCCGCGGACACCGCGCGTTGCGAGACCGGCGATCTCGTCGACGTGCAGCTGCTCGAGGGATTGATCTGACGCAATTCGCGCCGAACTCCGCCCCACGCGGCGGTTGACACCGCCGCGGCGGCGACACTAAGATCCGGGCCAGGGCTTTCGCAGACGCCCCGCCGCATCGCTGGCTCCGCGCCATCCAAGGTCTGCTTCGTTGCTGCCCACGCAGCAGGAGGCGAATGAACACCATGGATGCGTCCATCACGCCCGTTGAACTCACGCACCGGCTCGCGGCGTTTCCGCCGCCCACGCTCGTCGACGTTCGCCGGCAACCGGCGTTCGAGCAGGATCAAGCCGTCATCCCCGGCGCCATCCGGCGCCTGCCCGAGACCGTCGACGCCTGGGCCGGCGCGATCGAGCCATGGCGAGACGTTGTCGTTTATTGCGTGCGCGGACATGAAGTGGGCCAAAATGCCGCGGCGGCGCTGCGCGCCGAAGGTCTCGACGCTCGCTATGTCGCCGGCGGCCTCGAGCAATGGCGCGCCGAGGGGCATGCAACGAAACCGTTCGCGGTGCCGACGCGCTGGGTCACGCGCGAGCGCCCGAAGATCGACCGCATTGCATGCCCGTGGCTCGTCCGTCGCTTCATCGATCCCTCGGCCGAGTTTTTCTATGTCCCCAATGCAGAAGTCCGCGACTTTGCCGCAGCGAACGGGGCCACGGCATACGACATCCCGGAGGTCCCATATTCTCATGTCGGCACCCAGTGCAGCTTCGATGCGTTCATCCGTCTGCACAAGCTCGATCATCCCGCGCTCTCGAAGCTCGCGATGATCGTCCGCGGCGCCGATACCGGCGCGCCGGAGCTCGCGCATGAGGCGCCGGGCCTGCTGGCTTCATCGCTCGGGCTTTCGGCGATGTTTGCCGACGATCACACGATGCTGAAGTGGGGCATGCTGATCTACGACTCCCTCTACGCATGGTGCCGCGAAGCGCAGACCGAAACGCATGGCTGGTTTCCGGAGAAGCTGCGCAGCGCGGCCACCCCGTGAGCACCGACGAATCCATCGCGCCCACCGCGCCGACCCGGGCAGAGGCCTTTCGCTACTGGCTGAAGCTCGGGTTCGTGAGCTTCGGCGGTCCGGCAGGACAGATCGCGATCATGCATCACGATCTCGTCGACAAGCATCGCTGGATCTCGGAGCGGCGCTTCCTGCACGCGCTCAACTACTGCATGGTACTGCCCGGACCGGAAGCGCAACAGCTCGCAACCTACATCGGGTGGCTGATGCATCGGACGTGGGGAGGTGTCGTCGCCGGCGCGCTCTTCGTGCTGCCGTCGCTCGTCGTGCTGATCGCGCTGTCGTGGCTCTACATGGCGTACGGGAGTGTGCCGGCGGTCGCCGGAATCCTCTACGGAATCAAGCCGGCGGTCGTCGCGATCGTTCTGCATGCCGCATGGCGCATCGGCTCGCGCGCGCTGAAGCGGCCGATCCTGTGGGTGATCGCCGCGCTCGCTTTCCTGGCGATCTTCGCATTCGCGGTGCCGTTTCCAGCGATCGTGCTGTTCGCAGGACTGATCGGCTACCTCGGTGGCCGCGTCGCTCCGAAGGAGTTTGCCGTGGGCGGGGGCCACAGCGCGAGCGGCGGCGCCCATCTGCCCGCCGTCATCGACGACGATACGCCGACGCCGCCCCATGCGTTGTTTCGCACGTCGCGGCTGGCAAAGGTCATCGGCATCTGCGTCGTCTTGTGGGCGCTTGCATTCGCAACGCTCGTCGCGATGCACGGACCGGTCGCGACCCTTCCGCAGATGGGAGCGTTTTTCAGCAAAGCGGCGCTACTGACCTTCGGCGGCGCCTACGCGGTACTCCCGTACGTTTACCAGGGGGCTGTCGAAACCTACGCGTGGCTGACGCCGATCCAGATGATCGACGGATTGGCGCTCGGCGAGACGACGCCGGGCCCGTTGATCATGGTCGTCGCGTTCGTCGGGTTCGTCGGCGGCTGGACGAAGGCGGTGTTTGGCCCGAGTGCGCTCGTGCTGGCAGGCGTCGCCGGCGCGTGCGTGGCGACCTTTTTCACGTTCCTGCCGAGCTTCCTGTTCATCCTGGCCGGCGGACCGCTGGTCGAGACGACGCACGGGCAGCTCAAGTTCACCGCCCCGCTGACCGGAATCACCGCTGCCGTCGTCGGCGTGATCGTGAACCTCGCGGTGTTCTTCGCGTGGCACGTGTTCTGGCCGAAAGGCTGGTCGACCGGAGCGCCGGCCGGAGGGCTCGACGCGCTGTCGCTCGTCATCGGCATCGCCGCGGCGGTCGCGCTGTTCCGCTTCAAGGCCGGCGTGATTCCGGTGATTCTCGCCTGCGGCGCGATGGGAATGCTGGCGACGCTTGCTCCGCGCTGAGCGGAGAACGACGACGGATAACGTGCGCTGCGGTTTGCCCGAAGCCGGCTACCGCCGTGCCGCAGAGAGGACGCCACGCACGTCGCGCACGAGCACGAGCGCACGCGTCAGCGCGTCGAGGCTTCGGACCTCCAGCGTGAACGCCATCCGCGTCGCGCTGTTGCGCGTCAGCGTGTTCGCGGCGGTGACGTTGATGCGCTCGCGCGAAAAGATCTCCGTGATGTCGCGCAGCAGACCTTGGCGATCCATCGCCTCGAGCACCACGTCGACCGGAAATACCTCGTCGCGGGCCTTTCCCCAATCTGCCGCGATCAGGCGCTCCGGTTCGCGCATGCGCGTGCGGGCGACGTTGCTGCAACTCTGCCGATGGATCGTGACACCTTTGCCGCGCGTGACGTAGCCGACGATGCCGTCGGGGGGCGCAGGCTTGCAGCAGCGCGCGAGGTTGGTCATCAGCCGGTCGATGCCGACGACGAGGATGCCGCTGCCGGCGCCCGCGGCCTTGCTCTGCCGGGCCAGTATCTCCGGTCCGGGCGCCGGATGCGCAACCGCGTCGGGCTGCGTCACGGCCTTGATCGCCGTCTGGACCTGTCGCAGATTGAATTCGTCCCGCGCCACCGCCGCGAAGAGCTCCTCGGACTTGCCGAAGCCGGCTTTCGCAGCGACCGCGTCGAGGTTCACGGCCGTCGCACCTGCACGCTGCAATTCGCGCTCGACGATCCCTCGCCCCTGCGCGAGCGTCTCCTCGTGCTGTTGCGCCTTGAACCACTGCCGCACTTTCGTCCGCGCGCGATGGCTGTGCGCGTAGCCGAGCTCGGGATTGAGCCAGTCGCGCGACGGGCCGCCCTGCTTCGCGGCGACGATTTCGACGCGCTGCCCGTTGGCGAGCACATGGTTGAGCGGCACCATGGCACCGTCGACGCGCGCCCCGCGGCAGCGATGGCCGAGGCTCGTATGCACGGCGTAGGCGAAATCCACCGGCGTCGCGCCGCGCGGCAGGTCGACGACCTTACCCTGCGGCGTCAGCACGTAGATCGTGTCGGTGAACACGCTGCTCTTGAATGCGGCGAGCCACTCCGATTCGTCGGCGACCGCATCCTTCCAGTCGAGCACCTGCCGCAACCACGCGATGCGATCCTCGAACGCCGGATCGCGGCGAATGCCCTTGTGCGCAGCCTCCTTGTAGCGCCAGTGGGCCGCGACGCCGTACTCCGAATGCTGATGCATCTCGAGCGTGCGTATCTGCACCTCGAGAGGCTTGTCCTCCGGGCCGATCACGGCCGTGTGCAGCGACCGGTAGTGGTTGGCCTTGGGCTTGGCGATGTAATCGTCGAACTCGCGCGGCAGCGGCGTCCAGATGTGGTGGACGATGCCGAGCGCCGAATAGCAATCCTTGACATCGTCAACCAATATCCGCACGGCGCGGATGTCGTAGAGCGTTTCGATACCGGACTCTTTGCGGCGCATCTTGTTCCAGATGCTGTAGATGTGCTTCGGCCGGCCGGTGATCTCCGCGCGGATCCCGGCAGCCTTGAGCTCGTTCTTCAATTGGAGGACGACGTCCTCGATGTAGCGTTGGCGATCGAGCCGGCGCTCATCCAGCATCTTCGCTATCGCCTTGTACGTTTCCGGCTCGAGCGCGCGCAAGCTCAAGTCCTCGAGCTCCCATTTGAGCTGCCAGACACCAAGGCGGTTCGCGAGCGGCGCAAAGAGGTCGAGGACCTCGCGCGCGGCGCGCTTTCGCGGCTCAGTCATCTCCTTCCCGCCCGACATCAGGAAACGCAGTGCCGCGGTCCGCTCGGCGAGCTTGATCAGCACGACGCGAACGTCCTCCACCATCGCGAGCAACATCTTGCGCAGCCGTTCGGCCTGCGCGGCCTGCTCGTCGGCGTCCCCCTGGGGCGGCATCGCCCGGATCTCGTCCATGCGCGCCGTGCCGGCGACCAAGGTCGCGACATCGGCGCCGAAGCGCGCGCCGATGTCCTCCGGATCGAACGCGTTGGCGCCCGAGAGGCCCGTGAGCAGCGCCGCGCGGACGGTACCGGCGTCGAGCTTCAATCCGGCGAGAATCGTCGCCGCACCGAGTGCGCGGTCGATGAGGCGCTCGCCGTCGCGACCGACGCGATCGCCGCAGCGCTCGCGCGCGTGGACAAGCGCCGACTCGAAACCGTCGATGTCGCCCTGCGGGTAGACGCCGCGCAGCGTGTCGAGCCATAGCGCAATGGCCTGCGGCGCGCCCGCTTCAGGCGCGGAGTGCGCTACGGCAACCATCAGCCGCCCATTGCGGCCGCGATCACATCCGCCAGTACCTGCGCATGCTTGTCGGCCATATCCGCCTCGCGAGCCTCGACCATCACGCGCAGCACGGGTTCGGTGCCCGACGGGCGCAACAGCACGCGCCCGGCGTCGCCCAGCGCCTTGACCGTTCCGGCCTGCGCCGTGCAGATCGCCTCGTTCGCCTTCCAGTCGTAACCGCGGGGGACGCGCACGTTGATCAGCCGCTGCGGGAAGAGCGTGATGCCGGCGGCGGCGCGGGCGAGCGTCGTGCGCTGCTCGACGAGCGCCCGCAGGACGGCCAGCGCGGCGATGATCGCGTCACCGGTGGTGTGCTTGTCCAGGCACAGCACATGACCCGAGTTCTCACCGCCGAGGATCCATTTCTTCTCCTCCAGCTTCTCGAGGACATAGCGATCGCCGACCGCCGCGCGCTCGAGCGGAACGCCCTCGCGCGCCAGCGCCTGCTCGAGGCCGAGATTCGTCATCAGCGTTCCGACGACGCCGCCCGCGAGCGCCTGTCGCCTCCGGTAATCCATCGCGATGACGTAGAGCAGCTGGTCGCCGTCGTACGCGCGGCCGTCGCGGTCGACCATCAGCAGGCGATCGCCGTCTCCGTCGAGCGCGATGCCGAGGTCGGCCTTGTGCGCAACCACCGCGGCCTTCAGGTGCTTGGCGTGTGTCGCGCCGACGCCGTCGTTGATGTTCACCCCATTGGGTTCGGCGCCCACCGAGATGACATCCGCGCCGAGTTCGTGGAACACGGGCGGCGCGACGTGGTATGCGGCGCCGTGCGCGCAGTCGACGACGATCCGCCAGCCCTTCAGGTCGAGCTCGTTCGGAAACGTGCTCTTGCAGAACTCGATGTACCGGCCGCCGGCATCCTCGATCCGGCGCGCCTTGCCGAGCTGCGCCGACGGCACGCAGGCGAGCGGGCGCGCCATCACGCTCTCGATCGACTGCTCGATGCTGTCCGGAAGCTTGGCGCCGGCCGCAGAGAAGAACTTGATCCCGTTGTCGTCGAAGGGGTTGTGCGAAGCGCTGATCACGATCCCGGCCGACAATCGCAGCGCGCGCGTGAGATAAGCGACGGCGGGCGTCGGAAGCGGCCCCGACAGGTAGACGTCCACGCCGGCCGCGGACAATCCCGCCTCGAGCGCCGCTTCCAGCATATATCCGGAGATGCGCGTGTCCTTGCCGATCAGCACGGCCGGCCGCACACCGTCGCGCGACGTGTCCGCCGCGAGCACGAGCCCCGCGGCCCAGCCCAGCTTCAGCACGAGCTCGGGCGTGATCGGAGGCTCGCCGACCAGGCCGCGTACGCCGTCGGTGCCAAAATAGTGTCGCGTCATCGCGCGTTCCGTTTGGGTGATTGTTCTGTCGCGCTGCCGTTCATCCACCGCGCTCGATCGCGCTCCAGACACGGAGCGCATCCACCGTTTCGCGTACGTCGTGCACGCGAACGATCGATGCGCCGTGCGCCACCGCCGCGAGCGCGGCCGCGATACCCGCAGCCATTCGCTCGTCGACGGCCCGGCCGGTGATCGCTCCGAGCGACGACTTGCGCGACATTCCCGCCAGCACCGGATACCCGGTAGCTCCGAGGGTGCCGATCGAGCGCAACAAGTCGAGATTATGCGCCAGCGTCTTGCCGAAGCCAAAACCCGGATCGATCGCGATGCGCTGCCGTGCGATGCCTGCGGCCTCGCAGGCCTTGGCGCGCGACACGAGAAAGTCCCGCACTTCGGTCACGACATCGACATAGGCCGGCGCGACCTGCATCGTCGCCGGATCGCGCTGCATGTGCATCAGGCAAACGCCGGTATCGGTGCCGACGCACGCGTCGATGGCGCCGGGCGCGGCGAGTGCCTCGATATCGTTGATCATCGACGCGCCCGCCGCGATGGCCGCGCGCATCACCGCTGGCTTCCTCGTGTCGACGGCAACGACCATGCCTTCGCCGGCAAGCGCAGCGACGAGCGGAATCACCCGCCTAAGCTCTTCGTCCTCACCGACCGGCGCCGCCCCGGGCCGCGACGATTCGCCACCGATGTCGACGATATCGGCGCCATCTTCGCGCATCGATCGCGCGTGAGCGAGTGCGCGCCCCGGATCGACGTACCGTCCGCCGTCGGAGAACGAATCCGGGGTGACGTTGAGCACCCCCATCACGAGCGGGCGCGAGAGGTCGAACGTGTAGCGCCCGCACTGAAGGATGCGGGGCATCGGCGACTACTCGAGAAAAGTAGGGTCAGACTCGACTTTCCGCCACCCCGTCGGATGCCGGGATCGTCCGGGAGAAAGTCGAGTCTGACCCTACTTTCCGCGGTTTCCGTGTGCGACGGTCCTAGGCCGGATTGGCCGACGGTGCCGCACCGGCGCCGGCGGAGGTACCGGGTGTCGACGAGCTGCTGCCGGATTGCGACGGCGGCTTCGGCGGACGCGGCGGTCGGCCGTCCATGATGTCGGCGATCTGGTCGGCGTCGATCGTCTCGAGCTCGAGCAGCGCGGCGGCCATCGCCTCGACCTTGTCGCGATTGTCCTCGAGCAGCTTCCGCGCGACCGCATACTGCAGGTCGATGATCTTGCGGATCTCGGCGTCGACCTTGCGCATCGTCTCTTCGGACATGGTAACGGTACGCGTGATCGAGCGGCCGAGGAAGACTTCGCCCTCGTTTTCGGCGTAGACCATCGGTCCCATCAAGTCGGACATCCCGTAGCGCGTGACCATGTCGCGCGCGATGTGCGTCGCGCGCTCGAAGTCGTTCGACGCACCGGTCGTCATCTGGTTCATGAAGAGCTCTTCGGCGATCCGTCCGCCGAAGAGCACGGCGATCACGTTCAGCATGTGCTCGCGGCCCATGCTGTAGCGATCCTGCTCGGGAAGCTGCATCGTCACGCCCAGCGCGCGGCCGCGCGGGATGATCGTGACCTTGTGCACCGGATCGGTCTTCGGAAGGAGCCTCGCGACGATCGCGTGGCCCGATTCGTGGTACGCCGTGTTGCGCCGCTCCTCCTCGGGCATCACCATCGAGCGCCGCTCGGCGCCCATAACGATCTTGTCCTTCGCCATCTCGAAGTCGTCCATGTCGACGAGACGCTTGTTCTTGCGGGCGGCGAAGAGCGCCGCCTCGTTGACGAGGTTGGCCAAGTCGGCGCCGGAGAAGCCCGGCGTGCCGCGCGCGATGATCTCGGCCTTGACGTCGGTCGCCATCGGCACCTTGCGCATGTGGACGAGCAGGATCTGCTCGCGGCCGCGGATGTCGGGCAGCGGGACGACGACCTGCCGGTCGAAGCGGCCCGGACGCATCAGCGCCGGGTCGAGCACGTCGGGACGGTTGGTCGCGGCGATGACGATGACGCCCGCGTTGCCTTCGAAGCCGTCCATTTCGACGAGCAACTGGTTCAGCGTCTGCTCGCGCTCGTCGTTGCCGCCGCCCAGGCCCGCACCGCGCTGGCGGCCGACCGCGTCGATTTCGTCGATGAACACGATGCACGGCGCGTTCTTCTTCGCCTGCTCGAACATGTCGCGCACGCGCGCCGCGCCGACGCCGACGAACATCTCGACGAAGTCCGAACCGGAGATCGAGAAGAATGGAACCTTGGCTTCACCCGCGATGGCCTTGGCGAGGAGCGTCTTGCCGGTGCCCGGCGAGCCGACCATCAGCACGCCGCGCGGAATGCGCCCGCCGAGCTTCTGGAACTTGGACGGGTCGCGCAGGAACTCGACGATCTCGGCGACTTCCTCCTTCGCCTCGTCGCAGCCGGCGACGTCGGCGAAGGTGACCGTGTTGTTGGACTCGTCGAGGATCTTGGCCTTGCTCTTGCCGAAGCTGAACGCGCCGCCGCGCCCGCCGCCCTGCATCTGGCGCATGAAGAAGATCCAGACGCCGATCAAGAGCAGCATCGGGAACCACGAGATGAAGATCTGCGCGAGGAAGCTCTGCTCTTCCTCGGGCTTGGCTTCGACCTTGACACCATACTTGACGAGATCGCCCACCATCCAGATGTCGCCGGGGCTGTAGGTGACGAACCGCTTCTTGTCGGCGGACACCCACTTGATCGTCCGGCCCTCGACCGTCGCGGACTCGACGCTGCCCGCCTTGGCCTTGTCCATGAACTCCGAGTAGGGCACCGAATCCTTCGGGCCCTGGCGCGCGTCGAACTGCTTGACCACGGTCAGAACGACCAGGCCGATCACGAGCCAGATGCCGATATTCTTGAGCAGATTGTTCAATGTCGCTCCTTGTGACGCATTTTTCCGGGCCGCCCTTCCCGCCTCCACGAAGTAACGAAGGGCGCCTGCCGATGCGCCAGCGTTTCAATTCTATCCGTTCGGGGGGTACACAGCCAGTTTCGTGCCAGCGCGATGTCTCTTTTTGGCGACATCCACGTCATTGCGACCCTTCATCCCGTATTTTCAGGCCTTTCGCGACGAAATAGACCTCGCGGCTCCGCTCGCGGGAGGCTTTCGGCTTGCGTACGTAGACCTTGCCAAAGTGCTCCTCCAAACCACGGCGGAAATCCGCGAACCCTTCACCCTGGAACGCTTTGACGACGAGATCGCCGCCAGGTTGCAGCCATGACTTCCCAAATTCGAGCGCCAGCTCGCCGAGATGCACCGCCCGGGCCTGATCGGCAGCCTCGACGCCGGATAGATTGGGGGACAGATCGGAAACGACAAGGTCGAGTTTGTGGTTGCCGAGCACTTTCTCGACAGTCGCGAGCCCCTCTTCCTCACGAAAGTCGGCCTGGACGATGGTGACCCCCGCGACCGGATCCATCGGCAGCAGGTCGATGGCGACGATCGCCGCCGCAGGCCCGAGACGTTCAACCAGCACCTGCGTCCAGCTGCCGGGCGCCGCGCCAAGGTCCGCGACCCGCATTCCGGGCCGGAACAAGTGATCCCGCTCGGCGAGTTCGAGCAGCTTGAACGCAGCGCGCGAACGGTAGCCGCGGCGTGTGGCTTCCTTGACCCATGGGTCGTTGACGTGCTCGGTGATCCACGCCTTGACGAACTTGTTCTTCTTCGGTCCCTTGAGGGCCATGGCGTTGGCGGGTCGTGGTCGACTGGGCAGGGCGGATCGTCGCGTAAAATGGACAGATGCGAACTCTAACATCCGGTGCGAGGCGCGAGCTTCGCGCGAAGGCCCATCACCTGCATCCGGTCGTCAGCATCGGCCAGCACGGGCTCACGCCCGCGGTGCTGCTCGAGATCGACGTCAATCTGCGTGCGCACGAGCTCATCAAGGTGCGCGTATTCGGCGACGATCGGGACGAGCGGGAAAGGTTGCTGGCGCAGATCTGCGCCGACCTCGACGCCGCGCCCGTCCAGCACCTGGGGAAAGCGCTGACGCTGTGGCGGCCCGCATCTCTACCGACGCCTGTCCCCGTCAAGACGAAGGCGAAACCCGGCCGAACGACGTCGAAGTCGAAGGCGAAGGTCAAGCCCGCTTCGGCGAGGACCAGGGCCGACGCGGGTGCCAGGAGGCCGGGAGCGAAGCCCGCTGCTGGCAGACCCTGGGCGAAGCCGGCGGTCGGCAAATCCAGGACGAAGCCCTCCGACGCACCGCCGCGATCTCGGTCTACCACGGCACCGCCGAGAGCCCGCTCAACCGCCAGGCCCCCGAACGTCCGTCCAGCCGCCGCGCCACCCGGAGCGGGCCCCGCCGGATCGCGCCGCCGCCGCGCGCGCTAGGGCACACGCGGTCGGCGCACACCGTCAGGCGTAGCGCACCGCCAGTATTTCGTATTCGCGCACACCCCCCGGCGCATGCACTTCCGCGGTGTCGCCCTCGACCTTGCCGATCAGCGCGCGCGCAATCGGCGAGCTCACCGAAATCTTGCCGTGCTTCAGGTCGGCTTCGTCGTCACCGACGATCTGGTAGGTGACCTCGTCGCCCGACTTCACGTCGGCGAGCTCGACGGTCGCACCGAACACCACCCTGCCGTCGGCTTCGATCTCGGAAGGATCGATCACCTGTGCGTGCGCGAGCCGGCGCTCGACTTCGCCGATCCGGCCTTCGATGAAGCCCTGGCGCTCCTTCGCGGCGTCGTAGTCCGCGTTCTCGGAAAGATCGCCATGGGAGCGCGCCTCGGCAATCGCCGAAATCACCGCCGGCCGATCGATCGTCTTGAGCCGGTGCAGCTCGGCCTTGAGGCGTCTTGCGCCTTCGACCGTCATCGGAACTTTCGTCGTCATGGTGCGGTACCTCGGAGGGCGGCGCGGGCGCGGTCCGACTGTCCCTCTCTGTGGAGCGCCTCGTGCAATGTCTGGATCGCGTACGGAACGAGCTCGCGCATTCCGGCGAGGCCGAGTGCTGCGGCGCGCGCACCGGCCAGCGTCGTGTACGTCGGGATCTGGTCGGTGAGTGCCTCGCGGCGAATCTGGTAGCTGTCGCGGATCGCAGAAACTTTTTCCTGAACGGTGTTGACGACGAGCGCGATCTCGTCGTTCTTCATCATGTCGACAATGTGCGGGCGGCCCTCGTGGACCTTGTTGACCGCCGTGACCGGCACGCCGGCTTCCTCGAGGGCTGCCGCGGTACCGCGCGTGGCGACCAGCGTGAATCCCAATCCGACCAGGATCCTTGCGAGCTCGATCGCGCGCGGTTTGTCGGCATCTTTCAGGCTGACGAAGACCTTGCCCTTTTCAGGCAGCTTCACGCCCGCGGCGAGCTGGGACTTAAGGAACGCTTCGGCGAACGTTTCGCCGACCCCCATCACCTCGCCCGTCGACTTCATTTCCGGCCCGAGGATCGTATCGACGCCCGGGAACTTGATGAACGGAAACACCGCTTCCTTGACGGAAAAGTACGGCGGGACGATTTCCCCTGCCACGCCCTGCGCCTTCAGCGATTGGCCGACCATGCAGCGCGCCGCCACTTTTGCAAGCGGCCGTCCGGTGGCCTTCGAGACGTACGGAACGGTCCGCGACGCGCGCGGATTGACTTCCAGAACGTAGACGACACCGCGCTGGATCGCGAACTGGACGTTCATCAGCCCGACGACGGACAGCCCGTGGGCCATCGCCACTGTCTGCCGGCGCAGCTCGTCCTGCATCTCGTTCGACAGCGAATACGGCGGCAGCGAGCACGCCGAGTCGCCGGAGTGCACGCCCGCCTGCTCGATGTGCTCCATGATGCCGCCGATCACGACGTCGACGCCGTCGCACAGCGCATCGACGTCGACCTCGATCGCGTCGTTGAGGAAGCGGTCGAGCAGCACCGGCGAATCGTTCGACACCTTCACGGCCTCGCGCATGTAGCGCTCGAGATCGCGCGGCTCGTGGACGATTTCCATCGCGCGGCCGCCCAGCACGTACGAAGGCCGCACCACCAGCGGATAGCCGATGGCCTCCGCGGCTTTCATTGCGTCCGCTTCGGTGCGCGCCGTGCGATTCGGCGGCTGCTTCAAATTCAAACGATGGAGCAGCTGCTGGAATCGCTCGCGATCCTCCGCCATGTCGATCATGTCGGGCGTGGTGCCGATGATCGGCACGCCGTTCTTCTCGAGGTCGCGCGCGAGTTTGAGCGGCGTCTGCCCGCCATACTGGACGATGACGCCGAACGGCTTCTCGACGTGGACGATCTCGAGCACGTCTTCGAGCGTCAGCGGCTCGAAGTACAGGCGATCGGAGGTGTCGTAGTCGGTCGACACGGTCTCCGGATTGCAGTTGACCATGATCGTCTCGTAGCCATCCTCGCGCAGAGCCATCGCCGCGTGCACGCAGCAATAGTCGAACTCGATGCCCTGCCCGATCCGGTTGGGGCCGCCACCGAGAACGATCACCTTCTTCCGGTCGGTCGGCGCGGCCTCGCATTCCTCCTCATAGGTCGAGTAGAGGTACGCGGTCTGCGTCGCGAACTCCGCCGCGCAGGTGTCGACTCGCTTGTAGACCGGGCGGATGCCGAGTTCGTGACGGCGCGCGCGGACGTCGCTCTCATGAACCTTGAGCAGGTGCGCGATCCGGCGATCCGCGAATCCCATTCGTTTCAATCCGTAGAGTTCGTCGCGCGTGAGCTCGGGCAGCGTGCGGAGCTCGAGCCGGAGTTCGGTGTCGACGATCTCCTTAATCTGCGAGAGAAACCACGGATCGATTTTCGTATACCGATGGACTTCCTCGAGCGACATGCCGACGCCGAACGCATCGGCGACGTACCAGAGGCGTTCGGCGCGCGGAAACGCGAGCTCGTCGCCGATCTTTTCGGGATCGACGGTCTTCAGGTTGAAGCCGTCGACGCCGGTCTCGAGACCGCGCAGCGCTTTCTGCAGCGACTCCTGGAACGTGCGGCCGATCGCCATCACCTCGCCGACCGATTTCATCTGCGTGGTCAGCCGGTCGTCGGCCTGCTTGAACTTCTCGAACGCGAACCGCGGCACCTTGGTGACGACGTAGTCTATCGTCGGCTCGAACGAGGCCGGCGTCGCGCCTCCGGTGATGTCGTTCGCGAGTTCGTCGAGCGTATAGCCTACTGCGAGCTTCGCCGCGATCTTGGCGATCGGGAAGCCGGTGGCCTTCGACGCCAGCGCCGAGCTGCGCGACACGCGCGGGTTCATCTCGATCACCAGCATGCGCCCGTCATCCGGATTGATCGCGAACTGCACGTTCGACCCGCCGGTGTCCACACCGATCTCGCGCAGCACCGCGATCGACGCGTCGCGCATGATCTGGTATTCCTTGTCCGTCAGCGTCTGCGCCGGCGCGACGGTGATCGAGTCGCCGGTGTGCACGCCCATCGGATCGAGGTTCTCGATCGAGCAGACGATGATGCAGTTGTCCTTCCGGTCGCGGACGACCTCCATCTCGAACTCTTTCCAGCCGAGCAGCGACTCCTCGATCAGGAGCTCGTGCGTCGGGCTGATCGCGAGCCCGCGCTTGCACATCTCGACGAACTCGTCCTTGTTGAACGCGATGCCCCCGCCGGTGCCCCCCAGCGTGAACGACGGTCGGATCACCGCCGGGAAGCCGATGTCCGCCTGGACTTCGAGCGCCTGATCGAGGTCGTGCGCTATCCCCGAGCGCGCCGACCCGAGCCCGATACGCGTCATCGCCGCCTTGAATTTCTCGCGGTCCTCGGCCTTGTCGATGGCCTTCTTCGACGCCCCGATCAGCTCGACGTCGAAGCGGGTGAGCACGCCCTCGCGTGCGAGGTCGAGCGCGCAGTTGAGCGCGGTCTGACCACCCATCGTCGGCAGCAACGCATCGGGACGCTCGCGCTCGATGATTTTCGCGATCATCGGCCACGTGATCGGCTCGACGTAGGTGACGTCGGCCATCTCCGGGTCCGTCATGATCGTCGCCGGATTCGAGTTCACGAGGATGATCCGATAGCCCTCCTCGCGCAGCGCCTTGCACGCTTGCGCCCCCGAGTAGTCGAACTCGCACGCCTGCCCGATGATGATCGGGCCGGCGCCGATGATCAGGATGCTTTCGATGTCGGTTCTTTTCGGCATCTTACCGAGGATTATGCAGATGCATGACAATTCGCCGGTCGTTCCCGCGAAAGCGGGAACCTGGCGCCTTTCGTCGTACGCCACTGGGTCCCGCGTTCGCGGGGACGACCAGAGTACTGCGGACGCTTTCGATGTCGGTTCTTTTCGGCATCTCAGGTACCGCGCTTTTCCATCAGCTTCACGAATCGGTCGAATAGCGCGGAGATGTCGTGCGGCCCGGGGCTCGCCTCCGGGTGACCCTGGAAGCTGAATGCCGGCCGGTCGGTCAGCGCGATGCCCTGCAGGCTGCCGTCGAACAGCGATACGTGCGTGACGCGCGCGTTGCTCGGAAGCGTCGCCGCGTCGACCGCGAAGCCGTGGTTCTGGCTCGTGATCAGCACCTGCCCGGTTTCGCAGTCCAACACCGGATGGTTTGCGCCGTGATGGCCGAACTTCATCTTCAGGGTCCTTGCGCCCGCCGCGAGGGCCAGCAGCTGGTGGCCGAGGCAGATGCCGAAGGTCGGCACGCCGGCCGCGACGATCGTCCTGATCGCGCGAACCGCGTAGGCGCAGGGTTCCGGATCGCCGGGACCATTCGACAGGAAGACGCCATCCGGTGTGAGTGCCAGCACGGCGTCCGCGGGCGTCTCGGCGGGAACGACGGTGATCCGGCAGCGGCGCTCGACGAGCATGCGCAGGATGTTGTGCTTGACGCCGTAGTCGTAGGCGACGACATGGAAGCGCGCCGCCTCCGCTGCGCGGTATCCCTCGTGGAGCGCCCACGTGCCCTCCGTCCACTCGTAGGGCATCGTGCAGCTCACGACTTTGGCGAGATCGAGCCCCGCCATCGACGGGGCGGCTTTCGCGCGCGCGATTGCCCGCTCGACTTCGGAGGCATCGATGACCGGTCTCGCGACGAGACAGCCGTTTTGCGCACCCTTCTCGCGGACGAGACGCGTGAGCCGGCGCGTGTCGAGGTCGGCAATACCGACGATGTTGTTCGCGGCGAGATAAGAACCGAGGTCGCCCGTCGCGCGGAAATTCGACGCGAGCCGCGGCAGGTCGCGGATGACGAGGCCCGCCGCGAACGGCCGCCGCGATTCGACGTCTTCCGGATTCACTCCCACGTTGCCGATGTGCGGGTACGTCAGCGTGACGATCTGGCCCGCGTAGGACGGATCCGTGAGGATCTCCTGGTACCCCGTCATCGCCGTGTTGAACACCACCTCACCGACGGTCGTGCCCGACGCACCGATCGCGCGGCCGCGGAACACGCTGCCGTCGGCGAGCGCCAGCACCGCCGGCGTCGTCGCCGGGAGAAGCGCTGTGCGGTCGGTGGTGGCGGCGGCGGTCGAATCGGGCATGGCGGAGTCGCGCTGGGCCTCGCGAGCGCCCGCGATCGATTCGCGGGTGTCCGGACGTGCGAAGCGGGAACGCCAGCGTCATCCGCAGCCGTTCCCGCTTTGAGGCGAATGATTATACCGGCGCGGCGACCCCGATACAACCGCGCGCCGGATCAGTACGCGGCCGAGAACCCACCGTCCACGTAGAGCACGTGTCCGGTGACATAGGCAGCGGCCTTCGACGCGAGGAACACCGCGGCGCCGGCGATCTCCGACGGCTCGCCCCAGCGACCGGCCGGCGTACGGCGCGCGACCCACGCCGAGAACTCCGCATCGGCGATCAGCGGCGCGTTCATCTCGGTCTTGAAGAATCCCGGGGAGATGCCGTTCACCTGAATGCCGTGCGACGCGAGTTCCACCGCGAGCGCGCGCGTCAGCATCCTGAGCGCACCCTTGCTCGCCGCGTACGGCACGATGTTCGGCCGCCCGATGTCGGCGGCGAGCGAGCAGATGTTGATGATCTTGCCGCTTTTGCGCGCCTTCATCGACGGCAGCAGCGCGCGCGTGACGAGAAACGGTCCGTCGAGATTCGTGGCCATCAGCGCTCGCCATTCGGCGGGCGTGAAGTCCTCGAGCGATTTCCTCTGGTTCATCGCGGCGTTGTTGACCAGGATGTCGACGGGGCCGAGCGTGCGCTCGACCTCCGCCACCCCCGCCGCAACCGCGTCAGCATCGGTGACGTCGAACGGTGCGAGGCGGGCCTCGATGCCTTCGCGTGCCAGCACATCCTTCGCCGCCCTGAGCTTGTCGCGATTTCGGCCGTTGATCGCGATGGCGGCTCCCGCGAGCGCCAGCCCGCGCGCCATCGCGAATCCGAGTCCCGAGCCGGCGCCGGTGACGAGCGCTCGCGTACCGCCGAGATCGAACGGATGCGAAGGCGCAGCCACGACCTAGCGGAGACCCAGAACGTCGCGCATGTCGGCAAGCCCCGGCTGGGCAGCCGCGCTGCGCGCGGCGACGAAGTGCGCCGCGCGCAGCGCGCCGGCCGCGAAGTTCTGCCTGGAGGTGGCCTTGTGGGTGAGCTCGATCCGCTCACCGGCGCCGGCGAAGATCACCGTGTGATCGCCAACGACATCGCCACCGCGCAGGCTGGCAAAGCCGATCGTGCCCTGTGCACGCTCGCCAGTGACGCCGTGCCGCGCGTAGATCGCGCTGTCGGACAACGCCCGACCGGCGCCTCGCGCCGCCGCTTCGCCGAGGCCAAGTGCGGTTCCCGACGGCGAATCGACCTTGTGCCGGTGATGCATTTCGACGATTTCGATGTCGAACGCGGGACCGAGGCGCTGCGCGGCGGATTCGACGAGTGCCAGCAGCACATTGACGCCCACGCTCATGTTCGGCGCGAACACGATCGCAACCTTCTGCGCGTACCCTTCCAATCGGACCTTCTGCGCGTCCGTGAAACCGGTGGTACCGACCACGGCGCCCGTTCCATGGCGAACACACGCCGCGAGGTGCGCGAGCGTTCCGTCCGGCCGCGTGAAATCGATCAGCACGTCGGCCGCGCCGACGGCGGAATCGATATCCGCACCGACGAGGACACCGGTCGCGCGGCCGAACCGCTCGCCCGCGTCGCGACCCAGGGCCGGGCTGCCGGCGACATCGAAGGCCGCCGCGAGCGCCAGTTGCGGATCGGAAAGGGTGGCTTCGATCAGCGCCTGACCCATCCGTCCGCCGGCACCGGCAACGGCGATGCGCACTGCCATCGTCAGGTCCCGCCCACGCTATCGACCGAACACGTCGATCAGGTCATCCCACCACGAGCGGGTTTCGCCCCAGCGGTTCTCGCCGGACGTGCGCGCCAGCGCCTCTCGATTCAGTTCAGCCATCGAAGCGGGCATCTCGTCGCCCTCCCAGCGGGCGAGCTTGCCGTCGACGAAATAGGTCGTGAACGTTCGGTGCGCCGTGATGAAGCCCTGATGGGTGAATTCGTAGACGTAATCCCATCGGTCCTCACGGAACGGGCTCACGAGGAGCGCCGTGCCCAGCAATTGGCGGACCTGGGCCTTGGTCTGGCCGACCCGGAGCTTGTCCACCAGGTCCTGCGACAGGTAGTTGCCCTGGTTGATGTCGAGCTTGTACACGCCGAGGGAGCGAAGCGCCGGCACATAGGTCTCGACGGTCGTGCACCCCGCCGACAGGAGCGCGGCAAGCGCCAAGGCTGGCGCGGTCAGGCGAAGTACTGAAGCGGGCAAGGTCAGGGGCATCGAAGCCGCGCGCCTGTGAATTTGTTGGCGGACTCGTTATTATAGCTGTCGCTACGCGGACCTGAGTCCGCGGCTGAATCGTTCCCGCCCGCCCGTCGCCCCCGTCACGCCGATCCGGAGACCCAGGCCCCGTGTCCTCGCCCAACGATCTCAAGAACGCCGGCCTCAAGGCCACCGTGCCGAGGCTCAAGATCATCAACCTGTTCGAAACGTCGAAAGTGCGCCACCTGACGGCCGAGGACGTCTACCGGAAACTCCTCGACGAAGGCCCCGACATCGGCCTCGCCACGGTCTACCGCGTCCTGACGCAGTTCGAGCAGGCGGGGCTTCTCATCCGCCACCATTTCGAGTCCGGCAAGGCCGTCTTCGAATTGAACGAAGGCCATCACCACGATCACCTCGTCTGCCTTCAGTGTGGGCGTGTCGAGGAGTTCTACGATGCGGGAATCGAAAAGCGGCAGATCGCGGTGGCGAGTGAGCGCGGGTTCAAGATCTCGGAGCACGCGCTGTACCTCTATGCCGAATGCGTGAAACCGCGATGCCCGCATCGCAAAGGCGGCGCCGGCAGTTAGCGCCGCGCTAGGCTTCGGTATCCGCCGCCAGCTCGTCGTCGGCCTTCAATTCGCGCCGGTTGAAGTCGCGCATCCGGAACCCCAGCAGCCACAGCGCACCGAAGTAGGCGGCAGCGCCGGCACTGCAGACGCCGGCGAGGCGTCCGATCTTCGGCCACAGCGACGCCGACAGCCAGAACGACGCCGGTCCACCGAGCCAGAACAGCACGGCGGCGAGCACGAAGAGTGCCACGATCAGTTTGGAAACGAAGAGCAGCCAGCCGGCGCTCGGTACGTAGTAGCCGCGCTTCTTCAGGAACCAGAACAATAGCGTCGCGTTGAGGCACGCGCCGATCGACGTCGACAGCGTGAGCCCGGCGTGCCCCATCGGAAACATCAGGATCACGGCGAACGTCTGCGAGACCAGTACCGTCGCGAATGCGATCTTCACCGGGGTGGCCATCATCTGGCGCGCATAGAATCCCGGCGCCAGGATCTTCACCACGACGAGGCCCAGGAGACCGGCGGAGTAACCCAGCAGGGCCGCGCGCGTCTGCACCACGTCGTTCGCCGTGAACCGGCCGTATTGGTAAAGCGTCGAGATCATCGGCGTCGCCAGCACCCACAGCGCGACCGCCGCCGGCAGCGCCAGCGTGAACGCGAGGCGCAAGCCCCAGTCGAGCAGCGCCGTGTACTGCTCGGGCCTCTCGTCGTGATGAGCCTTGGCGAGCGAAGGCAGCAGCACCGTGCCGAGCGCCACCCCGAGGAGCGCGCTCGGGAATTCCATCAGCCGGTCCGCGTATGTGATCCACGAGATGCGGCCATCGCCGAGCGTGGACGCGAGCTGCGTGTTGATGAGCGCCGAGATCTGCGCGGCCGACACTCCCACCACCGCCGGGCCCATCGCCACCAGCACGCGGCGAACGCCTTCGTCACGCCAGTCGAACCTCGGCGCGCCGAGCATGCCGATCTTCGCCAGCGGACGAAGTTGAAGCGCAAGCTGTAGGACGCCGCCAATGAAAACGCCCCACGCGAGTGCGACGATCGGCGGGTCGCAGTACGGCGCGAGAAAGAGCGCCGCGCCGATGATCGACACATTGAGCAGGACCGGCGTGACCGCCGGAATCGCGAACTGCCGGTAGACGTTGAGCACGCCGCCCGCCAGCGAAACCAGCGATACGAAAAGGATGTACGGAAAGACGATCTGGATCATCGATGCGGTCAGCTCGACCTTGCCGGGCGTCTTCGCAAAGCCTCCGGCGAGCAGATAGACGAGCCACGGCGCCGCCAGCACGCCGATGATGGACAGCAGAAGCAGCGTCACCGCGAGCAACGCGCCGACGCGCCCAACCAGCTTCTTCGTCTCGTCCAATCCGCGCTGCCGGCGGTACTCCGCGAAGATCGGCACGAATGCCTGCGAAAACGCACCCTCGGCGAACAGTCGGCGCAGGATGTTGGGCAGCCGAAATGCGGCCTCGAACGCGTCCATCTGCATGCCGGCGCCGAACGCGGCGGCCTTCAGGCTTTCGCGCGCGAGCCCGGTGATCCGCGACAGCAGCGTCATGCCGCTGACCGTCGACAACGCCCGGAGCAGATTCAACCGGCCCTCCTGCGACCGGCCGTTTGCCACCCTGGTAACCGCCTTCCGGAGGGCGGCTCGATCGGGGGTGCGGGGGCGGCGACGGACATTCGGCGTAGGGTGCGACGGCAGTTGGCGCAACCTTGCGCGGTCCATCGTAAGCTGCTATTATGCTTGGTCTTTTTCGGCTACTCCAGAACACGAAGGAATTTCGACTCATGGCGAACAGCGCCCAAGCTAGAAAGCGTGCCCGGCAAGCGACGGTCACGAACAAACACAACGCCAGCCTGCGTTCGACGCTGCGCACGGCCGTCAAGCAGGTGAGAAAGGCAATCGCGGGGGGCGACAAGGCTGCTGCTGCGACCACGCTCAAGGCATCGCAGGCGGTGATCGATCGCATCGCCGACAAGAAGATCGTCCACAAGAACCTGGCGTCGCGGACGAAGTCCCGCCTTGCCCACGCCATCAAGGCGATGGCGTAGTTCAGCGGCGTCCACGCCGCACGTCCAATGAGGGCGCCCCCGGGCGCCCTTTTTCATGCCCGGCCAAAGGCGGGCATGCCTATTGCTTACCTAGCGGTTGATGCTTGGTGCGTCAGGGCGGACGACACCCCGGAAACTCCGGGACGTGCCGATGAAACGGCGTCCGCAGAACGTGCCTTTCCGAAAACGATACCGTGTCGAACTCACCCGCCGCCCCTGCCAAAACGCCGCCCGACGAGGCGAGGCGCCGCGCTGGCGCCGACGATCGACGGCGAGGCAACGCCGCGATTCGCGTTGATTCGCCGGCAGCGCGCGTCCGGGAGATCAGCGGGTCGATCGGCCGTGTCGCGTCGATTGTCGCCCGGCTCGTGCTGGCCGCTGTTTTGGGTGCACCTTGGGGCGTCTCGGCCCAGGACCTCGGCACGCGGGCGCTGGAAATCGAGACCTACATCAACGCGTTCCCCAAGCGCTCCGTCCCCGAGCTTTCTGCGCTCGCCGCCAAGTTGGATACCGCTTCGCCGCACGAGCGGCGATTCGTCTACGCCCTCTACGGGCAATCGCTGGTCGCCGCCGGGAGGAATGCCGACGCGGTGGCGCTTGCGGAACGCCTGGAGCGCGACGCGACGCCGCGCGCCGACAAGCCGCTCCTCGCCACCGCCCGGCTCGTGCGCGGCGCCATCGAATCGCTGTCCGGCGATTACGCGAGGGCGAACGCGCTCGCGAAGGAAGCACGTTCGCTCGCCGACGGCTCGTCCGATCCGTACCTCGCCTACTGGTCGGCGATGATGATCGGAGTCACGGCCCGCGGCCGCGGGCAGGTCGAGGAATCGCTGGCAAATCTGCAGGGCGCGCTGACGGCGGCGGAGAGCGCCGGCAGTGCCTATCGGCAATCGCAGGCCCACTACCAGCTCTCGCAACTCTACCTGTCGATGAAGCAGCCGGGCAACGCACTCGAGGCGAGCCGGCGGGCCTACAGCTTCGCCGAGGTCGCAGCGAGCCCCTACGGCATGGCGAAGGCGCGCATGTCGGAGTCGGCGGCGTACGAGCTTCTGAACGATCCCGAGCGGGAACTTGCGGCGATGCGGGATGCGCTCGCGATCGCGCGCAAGGCGCAGTCCAAGGTTGCGGAGAGCCTCGCCCTCATCAACCTGGCCGACATCCAGCTGCGGCGCCGGCACTACAACGAGGCGCTCCTGCACTCGCGCCGATCGCTCGAACTCGCCCGGGAGTACGACGACGTCGGACTGATGGCGACCAGCCGGGCCAACATGGGCTTCGCGCTGTTCGGTCTCGGCAGGGCCACCGAAGGCAAACGCCTCGCCGACGAGGCCCTCGCCGACTACGAGCTCACCGGCGCGACGGCGGAGATCGCGTCGCTGCTCGGCGAGTACAGCGTGTACCTGGAACGCTCCGGCGACTACAAGGGTGCGCTGGCGCTGTACCACCGGGAACGCAAGCTCTACGACGAGATCGCCGCCGCCGTGCACCAGAAGGCCGTGCTCGAATTGCAGGAAAAGTACGAGTCGGACAAGCGGCGCCGCGAGATCGAATTGCTCAACCAGCAGAATGGGCTCAACTCGGCGGAACTCGAAAATCGCCAGTTGCGCGAGCGTATCTGGTGGTTGCTTGCGATCGCCTTTGCCTTGTCGTCTCTGGTGATCGCGGTGTTCTACCGCAAGCTTCGCGTCACCAATGGCCTGCTGGCGCAGAAGAACCACGAACTCAATTTTCGCAGCAGTCGCGATCCGTTGACCGCGTTGTACAACCGGCGCTATTTCCAGGACTTCATGCGCGACGAGCACCCTCGCCCCGAGCGGCGGTGCGTCGGCGAAGGCGACGCGACGATCCACGCGCTGCTCTTGATCGACATCGACCTCTTCAAGCAGACCAACGACCGATATGGACACGCCGCCGGCGACGCGGTCCTCGTGGCCGTCGCCCGCCGCCTGCGCGAGACGCTGCGCGAAACGGACATGATCGTGCGATGGGGGGGCGAGGAGTTCCTGGTCTTCGTTCCGGCGACGAGCGCCGCAAAACTCGACGACATCGCCGCGAGGATCATGCACGCCATCGCGTCGGAGCCGATCGAGTACCAGCGCAACCTCATCCGCGTTACCGCATCGATCGGCTACGCGCCGATGCCGCTTCCGCCGGAAAACGTGAGCCTTTCGTGGGAGCGCGCGGTCAGCCTAATCGACATGGCGCTCTACATGGCGAAGCTCCATGGCCGCAATTGCGCCTACGGGATCCGCGGGCTGCGCCGGAGCGACGACGAAGCGCTGGCGGCGATCGAACGCGATCTCGAGAAGGCGTGGGAGGACGGCATGGTCGACCTACACCTGCTGCCCGGACCGGACATCGACGCGTACACGGCCTCGGATTCGGCCAGAATCGCCGCCCACGCCGCCGCCTGATCGGGATGTCGGCGGACGGCTTCGTCACAGCGCCGGCGGACTCCAGAGCGCCGCGACAACCGTGCGCCAATGGACCGGGAGTGCGGGGTCCCGTGCGCCGGTATCGGTCCGCGCGCATGCTAAAATTTTGATTCGACAAACTCCTCGCGCACGCATCTCCGTGCCCGCCCGCGATGTCCGCTGCACCGCCCAAGCACTTTCTGCAGGTCAGCGATTTCTCGATCGAGGAGTACGAGTACCTCGTCGCCCGCACGCGCTGGATCAAGGAGCGCTTCAAGCGCTACGAGATCTACCAGCCGCTGCGCGACCGCACGCTCGCGATGGTGTTCGAAAAGGCCTCGACGCGTACCCGCGTATCGTTCGAAGCCGGCATGAATCAGCTGGGCGGCATCGCGATCAATCTCAACCGCGGCGACACGCATCTGTCCCGTGGCGAGCCGATCGAAGACGTCGCGCGCGTCATCTCGCGGATGGTCGACGTCGTGATGATCCGGACCTTCGAACAGTCGATCATCGAGCGCTTCGCAGCGCACTCGCGTGTGCCGGTCATCAACGGCCTCACCAACGAATACCATCCGTGCCAGGTCCTCGCCGACATCTACACGTACATCGAGCACCGCGGCTCGATACGCGGGAGGACCGTCGCGTGGATCGGTGATTCGAACAACGTCTGCAGCACCTGGTTGCAGGCTGCGGCGATCTTCGATTTCGCCGTCCACGTGTCGACACCGCCGGGCTACGAGATGACGTCCGCGCGCGCAGGCCTTGCCGGGGACGGTCATTTCGAGGCGTTCGCCGACCCGATGGATGCGTGCCTCGACGCCGACCTCGTGACGACCGACGTGTGGACGAGTATGGGCTTCGAGGCGGAGAACGCGTCGCGAGCGCGCGACTTCGCGCAATGGCGCGTCGATGCGGCGATGATGCAGCGGGCCAAGCCCGACGCGCTCTTCATGCACTGCCTGCCGGCGCATCGCGGCGAGGAGGTTACCGCCGAGGTGATCGACGGTCCGCAAAGCGTCGTGTGGGACGAGGCGGAAAACCGGCTGCACGCGCAGAAGGCGCTGCTGGAGTTTCTCGTCTGCGGCCGAATCGCGGCGTGACGCGCGAGATCGAACCCCATTGACCGGCCGTTCCCGCACATCAACCAGGGACCCTCATGATCGACCACACGGGCGTCACCGTTTCCAGCACCGCCAAGAGCAAGGCGTTCTACCGTGCGGCGCTGGCGCCGCTCGGCTACGGCATGCTGATGGACGGGGACGGCTACGCAGGATTCGGCGTGGCGCCGAAACCCGATTTCTGGATCGGCGAGGGAACGCCGAACACGCCACCGATCCATGTGGCGTTCCGCGCCGAATCGCGCGGGGAGGTCGACGCCTTCTACAAGGCCGCGATGGCCGCCGGCGGCCGCGACAACGGTCCGCCTGGACCGCGTCCTCAGTACCATCCCGATTACTACGGGGCGTTCGTGCTCGATCCGGATGGACACAACATCGAAGCGGTCTGCCATACCGCGCCATGATGCTTCGCTCGCTCACCGGGATCCTCGTCGCCGCCGCGGCGTTCTGCGCGGCCGCCCCGGCCTGCGGCGAACCCTGGCCCGAAAAGCCAGTGCGTTTCGTCGTTGCCGCACCAGCCGGCAGCTCGCTCGATGCGCTGGCCCGCGTGATCGGCGAACGCCTGAGGGATCGCCTGGGTCAGCCGATCGTGGTCGACAACAAGCCGGCGGCGGGAGGGACCCTCGCCACCGCCGAGGTTGCGAAGGCCGCGCCGGACGGCTACACGATGCTGCTGGGATTCAACGGACCGCTCGCGTTCGCCCCGATGCTCGCCAGGCTTCCTTACGATGTGGCGAAGGACCTCGCCCCGGTGATCATTACGTCGAGCCAGCCGAACGTGCTCGCCGTCTATGCCGAGCTCGGCGCGCGAAACGTGCCTGAGCTGGTCGCTCTGGCCAAGGCGCATCCCGGCAAGTTTGCCTTTGCCTCCGTCGGCAACGGGAGCTCGTCGCACCTCAACATGGAACTCTTCAAATCGGCTGCCGGGTTCGATGCGCTGCACGTGCCGTTCAACGGCTCACCGCCGGCGGTCACGGCAACGGTCCAGGGCGAGACCCAGATGATGTTCGCGGTGATGCAACCGCTGCAACCGCAAATCCGGGCGGGAAAGCTGCGCGCGCTTGCCGTCACCAGTGCCAGGCGCTTCCCGCTCCTTCCCGAACTACCGACGATCGCCGAAGCCGGGTACCCCGGATTCGAGGCGCTCGCATGGAACGGCGTGCTGGTGCCCGCCGGCACCCCGAAAAACGTCGTCGCGCGCCTCAATCGCGAAATCAATGCGGTTCTCGCGATGCCTGCCGTCGTGGCGAAGATGCACGCGGCCGGGTTCGACCTGATCGGCGGAACGCCCGAAGATTTCGGCAACCTGATCGCCCGCGAAACCATCACCTGGGCGCCGGTGATTCGCAAACTCGGCCTCAGGATCGATTGAGCGAATTGCCGGGAAGCCTTCGCGCGGCTCGAACTTCGCGTAGCAACCCGACCCGTACCCGCCGTCCCCAACCCGATTCGACAACCCGGAAAATCATGTCCGACATCAAGAAAGTAGTCCTCGCCTATTCGGGCGGTCTCGATACCTCGGTAATCCTGAAGTGGCTGCAGGACACGTACCGCTGCGAAGTTGTCACCTTTACCGCCGACATCGGACAGGGCGAGGAGGTCGAGCCGGCGCGGCTGAAGGCGCTAAAACTCGGCATCCGCAAGAAGAACATCTACATCGAGGATCTGCGGGAGGAGTTCGTCCGCGATTTCGTCTTCCCGATGTTCCGGGCCAACACGGTCTACGAGGGCGAGTACCTGCTCGGCACGTCGATCGCGCGACCGCTGATCGCCAAGCGGCTGGTCGAAATCGCGCGGGAAACGAACGCGGATGCGGTGTCGCATGGTGCGACCGGCAAGGGCAACGACCAGGTTCGCTTCGAGCTCGGCGCGTACGCGCTCGAACCCAACATCAAGGTGATCGCGCCGTGGCGCGAATGGGATCTCCTCTCGCGCGAGAAGCTGCTCGCCTACGCCGACAAGCATGGCATCCCCGTCGATTTCAAGAAGCGGCGCAAGGGCGGCGCGCCCTATTCGATGGACGCGAACCTGCTGCATATCAGCTACGAGGGCGGCATCCTCGAAGATCCCGACTACGCGCCGGAAGAGTCGATGTGGCGAATCACGGTGTCGCCGGAGAAGGCGCCGTCGAAACCGCAGGTCATCGAGCTCGAGTACAGGCACGGCGACATCGTCGCCGTCGACGGGCGCAAGCTCACCCCGGCCGCGGTGCTTTCGAAGTTGAACGAGTTGGGCGGCCGGCACGGCATCGGCCGCCTCGACATGGTCGAGAATCGGTACGTCGGCATGAAATCGCGGGGCTGCTACGAATCCCCGGGCGGCACGATCATGCTGAAAGGTCACCGGGCGATGGAATCGATCACGCTCGATCGCGAAGTGCTGGCGCTGAAGGACGACCTGATGCCGCGCTACGCCCGGATGATCTACAACGGTTACTGGTTCAGTCCCGAGCGCAAGCTTCTGCAGGGCCTGATCGACGCCTCGCAGGCGCGGGTCAACGGCAAGGTGCGCCTGAAGCTCTACAAGGGGACGATCATGTGCGTCGGCAGGCGGTCCAGGTCGGATTCGCTGTTCGATCCGGCGATCTCGACGTTCGAGGACGACGCCGGCGCCTACGATCAGAAGGATGCCGCCGGCTTCATCAAGCTCAATGCGCTGCGCCTGCGGATCGCGGCCAACCTCGCGGGACGCAAGGCGCGATAGGAGCGGCGATGGCCGAGCCGATCGGGCGACGGGAATGCATCGCGCTGGATGACGCCGATGGGCTTCGCGCCTTGCGAGACCGCTTCGTCATTCCTGACGGCGTAACCTACCTCGACGGCAACTCGCTGGGCGCGTTGCCGCGCCATGTGCCGGAGCGCCTCAAACGGGTCATCGAGGACGAATGGGGGCGCGGTCTCATCCGTTCGTGGAACGACGCCGGGTGGATCGGCGCGGCGCGGCGCACGGGCGCGCGGATCGCGGCCCTGATCGGCGCCGACGCCGATGAAGTGACGGTCGCCGACTCGACGTCGGTCAATCTCTTCAAGCTTCTGGTGGCGGCGATGCGCGCAAATCCTGGCCGCAACGTCCTGTTGACGCAGCATGGAAACTTCCCGACGGACCTCTACGTCGCGCAGGGCGTCGCCGAGCTCGTCGGCGCGCAGTTGCGCCATGCCGGGCTCGATCCGGCTTCCGTGCTTGATGCGCTCGACGATCGCGTCGCCGTGCTGGCACTCACGCACGTCGACTTTCGCAGCGGCCGAATCCTGCCGATGCGCGAGATCACCGCCGCCGCGCACGCGGCCGGCGCGCTGACGCTATGGGACCTGAGCCATAGCGCAGGCGCCCTCCATCTCGACCTCGGAGCTGCGAGTGCCGACCTGGCCGTCGGTTGCGGCTACAAGTATCTGAATGGCGGCCCGGGAGCGCCGGCCTATTCGTTCGTCGCCCGCCGCCTGCAGCAGGCATTGAGGCAGCCGCTCACCGGATGGCTCGGACACGCGGACCCGTTCGCCTTCTGCGAAGGCTATGCGCCCGCGCCAGGCATCGATCGGATGCAATGCGGCACGCCGCCGATGTTGTCGCTGCTCGCGCTCGAATCGGCGCTCGACGTCTTCGACGGCGTCGACATCGCCGCGCTGCGCGCCAAGAGCGTCGCCTTGTCGGAACTCTTCATCCGGCTCGCCGATACGACGCTCGAAGCGCACGGCTTCGAGCTCCTCTCGCCCCGCGACGCCCCGATTCGCGGCAGCCAGGTCTCGCTCACGCATCCGCAGGGCTACGCCATCATGCAGGCGCTGATCGGGCGCGGCATCATCGGCGACTTTCGCGCACCGGACATCCTGCGCTTCGGGTTGGCGCCGCTCTACGTGCGATTCGTCGACGTGTTCGACACGGTCGAGGCGATCGGTTCGATCATGCGCGGCGGCGAATGGAACCGGCCGCAGCACCTTTCGCGCAAGCCCGTGACCTGAGCGGTCGCGCGCCGCGCCGAGCTGCGTCTGTTGGCCGACCCCCGATGCCCGAACTCCCCGACCTCACGGTCTACCGCGACGCATTGGCGGCGCGCGTGCGCTCGCAACGGCTGGAACGGGTCAGGATAGCGAATCCGTTCCTATTGCGCACGGCAGTCCCGCCGATCGGCGACGCCGAAGGACGGCCCGTTGTCGACGTGCGCCGGCTCGGCAAGCGGATCGTCATGGCGCTCGAGGACGACCTGTACCTCGTGATCCACCTGATGATCGCCGGGCGTTTGCGCTGGCTCGTTCGCGGCGCAAAGCCGCCGGGCCGGATGACCCTCGCTGTTTTCGAGTTTGCGAACGGCGTTCTGGCGTTCACCGAGGCGGGAACCCAGCGTCGTGCGTCGCTGCACTGCGTGCGCGGGTTGGCCGCGCTCGCCGCGTTCGACGCGGGCGGTCTCGAGGTCCTGGACGCCGGCCTCGCGGATTTCGCCACGCGCCTCACGGGCGAAAACCACACGCTGAAGCGCGCGCTGACCGACCCACGCCTCTATAGCGGCATCGGCAACGCCTATTCCGACGAGATCCTGCACCGCGCCCGCCTCTCGCCGATCGCCCTGACGCGAAAGCTTTCCGACGACGAGATTTCGCGGCTCTTCAATGCGACGCGTACGGTCCTCGGCGAATGGATCGAACGGCTCCGCGTGCAGGCCGGCGGCGAATTTCCCGAGAAGGTCACCGCCTTTCGCCCCGAGATGACCGTGCACGGCCGATTCGGCAAGCCCTGTCCCGCCTGCGGCGCGCCGGTGCAGCGAATCGTCTACGCCGAGAACGAATGCAACTACTGTGCGCGCTGCCAGAATGGCGGCGTCATCCTCGCCGACCGGGCCCTGTCCCGGCTATTGCACAAGAGCTGGCCCCGGTCGATCGACGAACCGGGATGAACGATCTTGGCTAGGACGCGCCTTTCTTCCCTGCGCCCGCAATGCTCTTCTTCGCGTCTTGCCTGCCAAGCTCCTCCTTGGTCAGCTTGACCTTTTTCACTTTTTCCGTCGGAACCTTTTCTTTCTTTACTCGTTCCTTTTTCACCTTTTCCTTCTTCACGGCCGGTCCCGCCAAGGCCTGCTTCGCCAGCCGTTTGGCCTCTTTGGCCGCACCGTCGAGAAGTTTCCTGGTTTTTTGGTGTTGCCGTCTGGCTTTGAGCATTGACGCGTGACTCATCTTGACCCCCCGAGTGGACGAAACATCGAATTCGACTTTAGTGTGAACTGCTTTTGCGTTCTTGGCCAACCGACCGCGCCACTCTCAAACTCAGGGCGCCCGCGGAGGTCGATTCCGCGCCGTGCCGGTTGCCTGTAGACTTGGCCCCCCACCGATCCAAGCAGAGTCCCACCATGCCCTCGTTCGACATCGTCTCCGAAGTGAACCAGGTCGAAGTCCGAAACGCGCTCGACCAGACCAACAAGGAAGTGTCGACGCGATTCGACTTCAAGGGATCCGACGCGCGAGTCGAGCACACCGACAAGACGCTGACGATCTTCGCCGACGACGACTTCAAGCTGAAGCAGGTCACCGACATCCTGACCGGCAAGCTGACGAAGCGCGGTGTGGACATCCGTTCGCTCAAGTACGGCGACGTCGAGAAGATCTCCGGCAACAAGGTGAAACAGGTGGTGACGATACGCATCGGTATCGAGCAGGAGCTGTCGAAGAAGATCGTCAAGCTGATCAAGGACAGCAAGTCGAAGGTGCAGGCGTCGATCCAGGGCGACGCGGTGCGCGTCTCCGGCGCAAAACGCGACGACCTGCAAGGCGCCATCGCGCTCATCAAGAAGTCGATCACGGACTTCCCGGTCCAGTTCGGCAACTTCCGCGACTGAGGTCTGCGCGCCACGCTTCGAGCGTGCGAAGCGCGAGGCGGGGGAGCGCACGGCGGGCGCATCAATCATCCTAAGCCCGCGGGGCGCTCCCCCGCCTCGCGCTTCCCGTCGTCCGTGGGTCAGCAGAGATCTGCCAGTAGCGACGTGCGCGTTTCCGCGCCCACGGTCGGGATCGCGGCTGCATAGGCAGGGTGATCGACACCGATTCCGAGACCCGCGCCGCGTTTCAATACCGCGACCATTTCGCGAGTCAGTTCGAACCGCAGGAAGTGGACCGCCGAGGTCTTTTCATCGTTGGCGCGTTCCATGTCCTCGTCGGCGATGGCGCGCACCCGGGGAGATCCCGCCACTTCGACCCAGACACAATCTTCGATCCCCTTGAGCTTGGCCAGCGCCCGCTTGCGGTCGTCGGCTGCCTCGTACTCGATCAGCATCGTCGCCTTGAGGTTCGACCCATCCGGCACCAATGGGTTGTAAGCCTCGAGTTCGTCGCGGATGCCGGCCTCCTCGAAGATCTTTTCGATCCGCAGCATTTCCTGGATCTGGTAGCGGATCGTGAGCTCGTCTTCGAACAGCAGTGTCACGTGCTCGCCGAGATGCACGGTGCGTGGCTTCTTGTGGGCGAGCACGCGCTCGCGGAACTCGCGACGCTCCTTGGCGTACGCCTCGAGCGGCATCAGACTTTCGCGGGTGATCGTTCCCATCGGTCGCGGCCTCAGCGGTGATCGGCGATCGGCCCGGTCTTGAACAGCGCCTCGCGCAGTTCCTTGTCGAACACCGGATTCCTGCGGCGGATCCATTCGAGCGTCATCGACGCGTGTTCGATCTCCTCGTCGCGGTTGTGCGCAAGGATCGACTTCAATTCCGAATCGGTGCAAGCGTCGACGCGCTGGTTGTACCAGTCGACCGCTTCGAGCTCCTCGATCAGCGATACGACTGCGCGATGGAAATCCATCGTCGCCGCGGAAAGCTTGTCGATCGGCTCGTGATAGCCTTCATGTGCCATGGTGCTCGTTCCTTTCGTTCGTCGGAGGGCCCGCAGTGTTACGAGGGCCGGAGTCCGTAGGCCATGCGCAGCAGCGTCAGTGGATGCGCCTTGCGCGCTTGCAATTCGGCACCGGCTTCGTCGATGCCCTGCATGATGCGGCGGGCAGCGATCGGGCAGTCGGAGGTGACAAAGTCGGGCTCGCTCTCTGCCATCCGGTTGAACACCGGCTTGCCGATCTTCATCGAGTTCGCGTAGAACTCGCGCTTCACGCCGTAGGTTCCATCGTGGCCGGCGCAGCGTTCGACCGTGTTCACCGTGGTCGCCGGAATCCACTCCAGCACCTCGCGCGTCTTCTGGCCGACATTCTGCACGCGGGAATGGCACGGCACGTGATAGCTGACCTTGCCCAGCGGCGCCTTGAAGTCCTTTTGCAGCAGCCCATCCTTGTCGCGCAACACCAGGTATTCGAACGGATCGAACATCGCGTCGGCGACGATCCTCACGTCCGGATCATCGGGAAAGAGGAGCGGCAACTCGTGCTTGAACATCAGCGTGCACGACGGGACCGCGGTCAGGATCGCGTGACCCGTCCGAGCCAGCGCCGCAAGCGGTGGAATGTTGATGTCCTTGAGCGTTGCGACGGAGTCGAGGTCGCCGAGCTCGAGCTTCGGCATCCCGCAGCATGCTTCCTTCTCGACGATCGTGTACGGCACCTCGTTGTGCGCAAGGATCGACAGAAGGTCGTGGCCGATCCCCGGTTCGTTGTAGTTCACGTAACAGGTCGCGAAAACGGCGACCTTCCCCGGCGTGCGCTGTCCGTTGCGGACCGGCCACGCGATCGACGTTTTGGCCGTCTCACGGAACCGCGCGCCATCGTACGGCGGCAACTTCGCAGCGGCCGCCACGCCCAGCATCTTGTCCATCGCCTTCCGTATCGAAGGCGTGGCGTTGGCCTTGTTGACCATCTGCACGACGACCGGAATCGTGGCCAGCCTGCCGACGCGGTCGGTGCTTGTCAGCAGGCGATCGCGAAACGTCGATTTGCCCTTCTTGAATTCGACGGCTTTCGCGCGGAGCATCAGGTGCGGGAAATCGACGTTCCAGGGATGCGGCGGCACGTAGGGGCACTTTGTCATGTAGCAGAGGTCGCACAGGTAGCACTGGTCGACGACCTTCGCGTAATCCTCCTTCGCCACGCCGTCGACCTCCATCGTCTTCGAATTGTCGACGAGGTCGAAGAGCGTCGGGAACGACTGGCACAAGCTGACGCAGCGCCGGCAGCCGTGGCAGATGTCGAAGACGCGCTCGAGCTCCTTCTCGAGCAGCGCGTCGTCGTAGAACGCCGGATTGCGCCAGTCGAGCGCGTGCCGCGTAGGTGCCTGCAGATTGCCTTCACGCTCGGTCATCGGATTCGGCAGGGAGACTAGGTTGGAGTCGAAAACGCAGGCGGGCGGGTCGAAAAACCAACGTCGCCATTCGCAGTGACCAAAGTGAGTGCGTCGCGAGCAAGCGACGCACTAACAGAGCGTTGAGCGTCGCGCCTTCTGCGACGCTCAACGCGAGTCCGAAGCTCAGTCCGCCAATACGTCGAGAGCTTTCTGGAACCGGTTCGCGTGCGACCGCTCCGCCTTCGCCAGAGTCTCGAACCAGTCGGCGATCTCGTCGAACCCCTCGTCGCGCGCAGACTTCGCCATGCCCGGGTACATGTCGGTGTACTCGTGCGTCTCGCCGGCGATGGCGGCCTTGAGATTGGACCGCGTCGCGCCGATCGGCAGTCCCGTCGCGGGGTCGCCGACCTGCGCCAGATAGTCGAGGTGGCCGTGCGCGTGACCAGTCTCACCTTCGGCCGTCGAGCGGAAAACCGCCGCAACGTCGTTCTGGCCTTCGACGTCGGCCTTGTTCGCGAAGTAGAGGTAGCGCCGGTTGGCCTGCGACTCGCCGGCGAAGGCATCCTTCAGGTTGCCGTGCGTCTTGGTGCCATTGAGGCTTTTCATCGTTCATCTCCTTCGGTTGACCGCGCTCTTGATTCGTTCGGCGACAGGCGCGAAACGGGAAATCGACCGGCGTCTGGCACCGCGTCGACCCGATGATCCGATTCTGCGCGTCGCCAATCCCGGACGTCCAATTGATTGTACCAATGCCGTCGATAGCTTTTGCCAATCGGCGACTCCTGCGGCGCGCGGCGCAGGGGCCTGATCAGCCGAATCGAACCGACCGCCGGTCAGTCGATCCGATCGTACGCCGGCAGCGTCAGGAACTCGACGAAGGTGTCGTTGTTGACGAGGTCGGCGAAGATCTGCGCCGCATCGTCGTACTTCCCCGCGCCGTACGCGGCGCCCAGCAGCTCGCGGATCTTCTGCTGCTCCTCGGGGATCATCGCGGCGATCATCTCCCGGGTGACTTTCCGGCCGTCGTCGAATTTTCCCTTCGACGAGCGCATCCACTGCCAGACCTGCGAGCGCGAGATCTCGGCGGTGGCCGCATCCTCCATCAGGTTGAAGATCGGCACCGCGCCCTGGCCGACCAACCACGCGCCGATATACTGGATCGCCACGTTGATGTTGAGCCGCAATCCCTTTTCGGTGATCGGGACTTCCGGCTCGAACTTCAAGAGGTCTGCGGCGGTCACGTGCACGTCGTCGCGCTTCCTCGATGCGATCTGGTTCGGCGTCGGCATCAGGCGATCGAACGCCTCAAGCGCGACGGGCACGAGCCCCGGATGCGCGACCCAGGTACCGTCGTGGCCCTGTGTCGCCTCGCGTTCCTTGTCGAGCTTCACCTTGGCGAACGCTTCGGCATTCGCCGCTTCGTCGTTCTTCACCGGAATCTGCGCCGCCATACCGCCCATCGCATGGATATTGCGGCGGTGGCAGGTCTTGACGAGCAGCAGCGCATAGCTCTTCATGAAATGCGTCGTCATCGTGACGAGCGCGCGATCGGCGAGACAGAAATCCTTGTTGTTACGAAGCTTCTTGATGCACGAGAAGATGTAGTCCCAGCGCCCGCAGTTGAGCCCCGCCGAGTGCTCGCGCAATTCGTACAGGATCTCGTCCATCTCGAACGCCGCCAGCAGCGTCTCGATCAGCACGGTCGCCTTGATCGATCCGCGGGGAACGCCGAGCTCGTCCTGCGCCATCACGAAGATGTCGTTCCACAGCCGCGCCTCGAGATGGCTTTCGAGTTTCGGCAGGTAGAAATAGGGCCCGCTGCCGCGCTCGAGGAGTTCCTTCGCGTTGTGGAACGCATAGAGCGCGAAATCGAAGATCCCGCCCGAGATCGGCTGCCCGTCGATCAGCACGTGTTTTTCGGGCAGATGCCAGCCGCGAGGCCGCACGAAAAGCACAGCGGTCTTTTCGCCCAGCCGGTACGCCTTGCCTTCGGGCGACGTGTAGTCGATGCGTCGGCGGATCGCGTCGCGCAAGTTGATGTGGCCCTGCAGGTTGTTGTCCCACTTCGGCGTGTTCGCGTCCTCGAAATCCGCCATGAACACGCTGGCGCCCGAATTGAGCGCGTTGATGACCATCTTGCGGTCGACGGGGCCGGTGATCTCGACGCGCCGGTCGACGATGTCGGCGGGAATCGGCGTGCACGTCCAGTCGCCATCGCGAATTGCGCGCGTTTCCGGCAGGAAATCCGGCAGCCCGCCGGCATCGAGCAGCGCCTGGCGGCGCGACCTCGCCGCAAGCAGTTCCGCGCGCCGGCCGCCGAACGCGCGCTGCAGCTTCGCGGCGAGGGCAACGGCCTGCGGCGTCAGGATCTGTGCATATTCGGGGGTGATGCGGCCGGTGATCTCGATGCCGGGACCGAATTGGGACGTGCTCATCGCGGATTCTCGCTGGGGAAACGGGACGGGGAGGTGCCTTCGCGCGCGGCCGTCGAGGGCCATCGCGGAAGCCGATTTTCGTCGCCATTTTAGCCGATCCGGCAATGTGCCGGTGGCATCGCGTCAGGCAGACCGGAGTCTTCGCCGATGCGTCGACGCGCAACGCGGGCGCGTCAGGTCCAGCCCTCGCCGGCCTCGCCAGGCAGCCGCTTGATCGTCACGTTCCACGACATCGATATCCGCGGTCGCGCGCCGCGATAGGGATTTACGCTGTGGAGGTAATCGCTGGCGAAGACGATCATCGTGCCCTCGCGCATGTCCGGAACGAGGAGGCCGGTGACGCGGCCGGGCTCGTTCGGACAACAGAACGGAATTCGCGGATCGGCGAACACCAGCTTGCCCGCCATCGGGTCGTCCGGATCGGGTTCGCCCGGATCGACCAGGTAGACGACGCTGACATTGGCGCGCAGGTGGCTGTGTGGCATGCAGTATTGCCCGTCGCGATAGACGTTCGCCCAGCACGCGTCCGAGTAGACGTCGTTCTTCGACAGCACGCGGTGCGCGAACGAAAGCGCACGGCCGTGGATCAAATCGCTGGCCGCACGCTTCCACAGGTCCTGCCGTCGCACCTTCACGCCGCAGCCGCCCTGGAAAATCCAGTTGCGGTACGCGGGATCGCGCTCCCTTTCGAGGATCGTCGCGACGAGTTCCCCGTGATAGTGCGCATGATCGTCGAACTGCGTGATCGCCGTCAGCGGCGCGGACAGCGGGTCGATGCGCTGGCCGTCCGGCCACATCGCGACGTCGGCGGTGTCGATGCGGATGGACGCGGGCAGCCCCGCCTGGTCACCGGCGCTCACGTTCGACGCTCCCATTCGGCATCGATCTCGTCGCGCCGTCGGTGGATCCGTGCATCGGCGCGCGTCCAGGCGATCGACCGGCGATCAGGCGTGCACGGCGCGCTTGGCGGGTGCCTGCACGAGGGAGCCTCGCGCAAGGGCGCGGTTGGTCGCGCAAACGACCGCGCGCAGCGTCGCGGTGACGATGTTGGCATCGAATCCGACGCCGTACACGGTGCGATCGGTGCCGACGCGCAACTGCACGTACGCCACCGCCGTCGCATCTTCGCCGCTGCCGACCCCATGTTCGTGATAGTTCTGCACGTGGATGTCGAAACCTGCACCCTCGCGCAGCGCATGGACGAACGCGTCGACCGGTCCGTTGCCCGAGCCGACCAGATCGACCTCGACGCCGTCGAAGGCGAGCCGCGCGACCATCTTCTCGACGGCGCCCGTCGGGCTGTGCTGCGCCCGATGGTCGACGAACGCGATCGGCGCGGCCGCCGATGTGTACTCGGCATCGAAAGCAGCCCGGATCTCGGCCGCCGAGAGTTCCTTGCCGGTGGCGTCGGTGATCTGCTGGATGACCTGGCTGAATTCGATCTGCAGCAGGCGCGGCAGCGACAGGCCGTAGTCGCGCTCGAGCAGGTATGCGATGCCACCCTTGCCGGACTGGCTGTTCACCCGGATCACCGCATCGTACGTGCGGCCGATGTCGGCGGGATCGATCGGCAGGTACGGGACGTCCCACTCGGGATTGCCCATTTCCAGCTCCCGAGTGCGTGCCGCGAGCCCCTTCTTGATCGCGTCCTGGTGCGAGCCCGAGAACGCGGTGAACACCAGCTCCCCTCCGTACGGGTGGCGCGGGTCGACCGGCAGCTGGTTGCAATATTCGACCGTGCGGATGATCTGCTGGATATCCGAGAAATCGATGCCGGGATCGACCCCCTGCGTGTAGAGGTTGAGGCCGAGCGTCACGAGGCAGACGTTGCCGGTGCGCTCGCCGTTGCCGAAGAGGCACCCTTCGACCCGTTCCGCACCGCCCATCAGGGCGAGTTCTGCTGCCGCTATCCCGCAACCGCGATCGTTGTGCGGATGGACGGAAACGATCACGCTGTCGCGATTCGAAAGGTTCCGGCACATCCATTCGATCTGGTCCGCATACACGTTGGGCGTTGCCAACTCGACGGTCGACGGCAGGTTGAGAATGGTCTTGCGCTCCCGCGTCGGCTGCCAGATCGCCGTCACCGCGTCGCAGATCTCGACGGCGAAATCGAGCTCGGTCGCGGTGAAGCTCTCGGGCGAATACTCGAGCACCCATTCGGTACCGGGCCGTTTGGCGACGCCGTCGCGGATGAGCTTCGCGCCGGCGACCGCGATTCCCTTGATCCCATCGCGGCCGAGCCCGAAAACGAGCCGGCGTTGCGTCGTCGACGTCGAGTTGTACAGGTGGACGATGGCGCGGCGGGCGCCGGTGAGCGCTTCGAACGTGCGCGCAATCTGCGCCTCGCGCGACTGGGTCAGCACCTGGACCGTGACGTCGTCGGGGATCAGGTTCCCGTCGATGAGCTTGCGCGTGAAATCGTAGTCGGTCTGCGACGCCGCCGGGAAACCGATCTCGATCTCCTTGTAACCCATCTTCACGAGCAGCCGGAACATCTGCAGCTTTCGGTCGGCATCCATCGGCTCGATCAGCGCCTGGTTGCCGTCGCGCAGGTCGACGCTGCACCAGGTCGGCGCGCGCGTGATCGATCGGGACGGCCATTGGCGGTCGGACAATTCGATCGGCTGAAAAGGTCGGTACTTGGCGTCTGGATACGGTTTCATCGCGTTTCCTCTTGCACGAAGGCTGGGCGAACAACTTGGCCGTCCGGGGGTGGACGACACGCGCACTGCTCGAAAAAGGGGGGTGTTTTTATCTGCGCGCGGGGCGCAGCAGAAGCAGCAGCAGGCCGCCCGTGAGGGGGGTCAGCGCGGGGAGCGCCGGACGGCCGACGATGTGGGAGCTGCTCATTGCGATCCACTATAACCGCAAAAAAGCAATCACCGCAAGGGGTTGGCGCAAGCTCGGGCCGCCCGGGTCACGGCGGTGTGGCGCCGCGGCGACGGCGCCGCGCGACCCATTGCCACGCCGAAGCGATGTAGCCCGACAACGCGTACGCGACGAATCCGGCGAACAGCACGATCGCCGGCTGGTAGGACAGGAGCGCGATCATCAGCACGAAAACGAAGATCGCGAGGAAGGGCACGCTCTTCTTGAGGTTGATCGTCTTGAACGCGTAGTACCGGATGTTGCTGACCATCGTCAGGCCAGCGAAGACCGTCACGCCCCAGACCCACCACTTTATGGTGGCCGGATCGATGCTGTAGTCGTCGATGATCCAGACGAGGCCCGCGACGAGCGCGGCGGCCGCCGGGCTCGGCATTCCCGTGAACCAGCGCTTGTCGGTGACGTCGAGCATCGTGTTGAAGCGCGCGAGCCGAAGTGCAGCGCCGGCGACATAGACGAACGCGGCGATCCAGCCGAGCTTGCCCATGCCCTTCAGCGCCCATTCGTAGACGATGAGCGCTGGCGCCGCGCCGAAACTCACCATGTCGGACAGACTGTCGTACTCGGCGCCGAATGCGCTTTGCGTCCGCGTAAGGCGCGCGACCCGGCCATCGAGCCCGTCGAGCACCATCGCGACGAAGATGGCGACGGCCGCCTGATCGAAGCGCAGATTCATCGCCTGCACGATCGCGTAGAAACCCGCGAACAACGCGGCCGTCGTGAACAGGTTCGGCAGCAGGTAGATGCCACGCCGCCGGATCCGGTTTTTCTGCAGGGCCCGTTGAGTATCGAAATCGGCCATGTCGGGGCAAAGGTAGCACAAACGGCCCCGGACCCCGCGCCGGACGGAAGTCGCCGGAAGCCGAGGCTCAGCGCGGCGGAAACTCCGCGAGAATCGTCTCGGTTGCGTAGACCTCGTCGCCGACTGCGACCTTGGGCCGCGTGTCCGGCGGCAGGTAGACGTCGACCCTCGAACCGAAACGGATGAATCCGAAGCGCTGTCCGCGCGCCAGTGCATCACCCGGCTTCACATAGCAGAGGATGCGCCGGGCGATGAGGCCCGCCACCTGCACGCACGTGACGTCGCGGCCGTCGGCCGTGCGCAGATGCAGCGCGTTGCGCTCGTTTTCGACCGACGCCTTGTCGAGCGCCGCATTGAGGAATGTTCCGGCGTGGTACCACGCGGCGACGACGCTGCCGTCCACCGGGCTGCGGTTCGAATGGACGTTGAACACGTTCATGAACACGCTGATCTTGATCGTGTCGCGCTGCAGGTAGGGATCGCGCGCGGATTCGACCCGCACAACCTTCCCGTCGGCCGGCGAGAGTACAACGCCAGGATCGCGGGGAACGGCGCGCTTCGGATCGCGGAAGAACTGCAGCACGAACAGCGTCGCGAGCCACGCGACGGCCGCGCCGAGCCAGATGCCGAAGTACGTCAGCGCGACGGCGGCCGACAGGGCCAGCGCAACGAAAAGCCATCCTTCGCGGGCGATGAACGGATGCGGATAGTCGTCGTGCATGCGGGCGGCGGGACTACCGTGTCGCCTTTTCCATCCGTGCCGCGCGCTCGTCGGCCTGCTGCTTGACCATGTCCTCGACGCCGCGCGCCCGGTCGAGCGCACCGGCCGGCGCCACCGGCGCGGAGTCCATATCGAGCGTCTCGATGCCCATGGCGCCAGGCGCACGCGCGCGCGCGCCCGGCGTTCCGGCTTTCGCGTCCGCCGTCGGCTTGCCGGGCATCAGGCCGTATTGCTTCAACGCCTCCTTCCCGAGGAAGGCGACGATCACGAGAACAACCAGCATGGCGACGAGTCCAAGCCACCCTCTCTGGCGCGCGCGCAAAGCGTTTTTAATGATTCGCCCTCCTCGGTCGTGCGGAGCCCTGTCGCCCTCGGCGCATCGGCCCCGCACGCTTTCGCTAATTCCGCGTTGGGTCGACGAGCTTGTTCTTTCCGATCCACGGCATCATCGAGCGCAGCTTGGCGCCGACCTGCTCGATCGAATGTTCGGCCATCAGGCGGCGCCGCGCAAGCAGCGTCGGCGCGCCCGCGCGGTTTTCGAGGATGAAGTCCTTCGCGTACTCGCCGGTCTGGATGCGGGTAAGCATCTCGCGCATCGCCCACTTGGTTTCGTCCGTCACGATCTTCGGCCCGCTCACGTATTCGCCGTATTCGGCATTGTTCGAGATCGAGTAATTCATGTTCGCGATGCCGCCCTCGTAGATCAGGTCGACGATGAGCTTCACTTCATGCAGGCACTCGAAGTACGCCATCTCGGGCGCATAGCCGGCTTCGGTCAGCGTTTCGTAGCCGGCCTTGATGAGCTCGACCAGTCCGCCGCAGAGCACCGCCTGCTCGCCGAAGAGATCGGTTTCCGTCTCCTCGCGGAAGTTCGTCTCGATCACGCCGGCGCGAGCGCCGCCGATCGCGGCGGCGTAGGACAGCGCGAGATCGCGCGCCTTCCCCGACGCATCCTGGTGGACGGCGATCAGCATCGGCACGCCGCCGCCCTGCACATAGGTCGAACGCACGGTGTGGCCGGGGGCCTTCGGCGCGATCATCACGACGTCGAGGTCCGCGCGCGGCACGACCTGCCCGTAGTGGATGTTGAAGCCGTGCGCGAACGCCAACGTTGCGCCCTTCTTCATGTGCGGCTCGACGCCGTTCTTGTAGACAGCCGCGATGTGCTCGTCGGGCATCAGCATCATGACGACATCAGCGCCCTTCACCGCGTCCTCGACATCGGCGACCTTGAGTCCCGCCTTTTTCGCCTTGGTCCACGAAGCGCCGTCCTTGCGCAGGCCGACGGTGACCTTGATCCCCGAGTCGTGCAGGTTGAGCGCATGCGCATGACCCTGCGAACCGTAGCCGACGATCGTGACCTTCCTGCCCTTGACGAGCGACAGGTCGGCGTCCTTTTCGTAATAGACTTTCATTGTTCCCCCGATTCTGGATTTGCACGTCGTCGTTCCCGCCTTCGCGGGGACGACGCTCTCGATCTGCCCGTTACACTTTCAAAATCCGTTCGCCGCGTCCGATGCCGGACGCGCCGGTGCGCACCGTTTCGAGGATCACGCCCGGCTCGATCGCCTCCAGGAAGGCGTCGAGCTTGTAGCCCGTCCCCGTGAGCTCGATCGTGTAGCTCTTGTCGGTGACGTCGAGGATGTTCCCGCGAAAGATGTCGGCGAGCCGCTTCATCTCCTCGCGGTCCTTTCCCGCCGCGCGCACCTTGACGAGCATCAGCTCGCGCTCGATGTGATTGCCCTCGGTGAGATCGACCACCTTGACGACGTCGACGAGCTTGTTCAGCTGCTTCGTGATCTGCTCGATCACGTCGTCGGACCCGATCGTGACGATCGTCATCCGCGACATCGTCACGTCCTCGGTCGGCGCCACCGTCAGCGACTCGATATTGTAGCCGCGGGCCGAGAAGAGCCCGGCGATCCGCGACAGCGCGCCCGCCTCGTTTTCCACGAGAATGGAGAGGATGTGCCGCATGGCTATTTCCCCCCCGAAAGCGCTGCGCGCCCCCCCCCCCGAGGGGGGCGAGCGGCGGTGTGGAGAACCGAAAGTTCGACTTGCGAACTTTCGGGTGCGCGCGCGCCCTTGGGGCGGCCCGGCGGGCGCGCGGACGGCCCGGCGCCGCTCACAGCTCCTCCGCGAGGATCATCTCGGTCAGCCCCTTGCCGGCCGCGATCATCGGAAACACGTTCTCCGCCTGATCGGTGATGAAGTCCATGAACACCAGGCGATCCTTGAGCTTGAAGGCCTCCTTCAGCGCGCCTTCGACGTCGCCGGGCTTCTCGATCTTCATGCCGACGTGCCCGTACGCTTCGGCGAGCTTGACGAAGTCGGGCAGCGCATCCATGTACGACTCGGCGTACCGGTTGCCGTAGAAGAACTCCTGCCACTGGCGCACCATGCCCATGTAGCGGTTGTTGAGGTTCACGACCTTGATCGGCAGATGGTACTGCTTGCACGTCGACAGCTCCTGGATGCACATCTGGATCGACGCCTCGCCGGTCACCGTGACCACCGACGCCCCCGGATTGACGAGCTGCACGCCCATCGCAGCCGGCAGGCCGAAGCCCATCGTGCCGAGGCCGCCCGAGTTGATCCAGCGCCGCGGCTTGTCGAACTTGTAGTACTGCGCCGCCCACATCTGGTGCTGGCCGACGTCCGACGTGATGAACGCATCGCCCTTCGTCAGTTCGTAGAGCTTCTGGATCACGTACTGCGGCTTGATCAGGTCGCTTTTCGTGTCGTAGCGCAGGCAATCCTTGCGCTGCCATTCCTTGATCTCGCTCCACCACGCCTTCAGCGCGACCGGGTCGGGCCGTTGCGGCGATGATTCGATCAGCTTCAGCATCTCGTCCAACACATCGGCGACGTAGCCGACGATGGGCACGTCGACCTTCACCCGCTTGGAGATCGACGACGGATCGATGTCGATATGGATGATCTTGCGGTCCGCGCGGAAGAAGTGCGACGGATTGCCGATGACGCGGTCGTCGAAGCGCGCGCCGATCGCGATCAGCACGTCGCAGGTCTGCATCGCCATGTTCGACTCGAACGTGCCGTGCATGCCGAGCATGCCGGTGAACTGCGGGTCGGTGCCCGGAAATCCTCCGAGCCCCATCAGCGTGTTGGTGCAGGGAAAGCCGAGCAGGCGCACGAGGCGCGTCAGCTGCGGCGCCGCGTCGTTCAGCACGACGCCGCCTCCCGCGTAGACCATCGGCTTCTTCGCGTCCAGCAGCAGCTGCACCGCCTTCTTGATCTGGCCGGAATGCCCTTTCGTTACCGGGTTGTACGAGCGCATCGAGACCGACTTCGGGTAGGCAAACTCGGTCGATGCCTGCGTGACGTCCTTCGGGATGTCGACCAGCACCGGGCCGGGTCGGCCCGTCGCGGCGAGGTAGAACGCCTTCTTGATCGTGACCGCGATGTCTTTCGCGTCCTTGACCAGGAAGTTGTGCTTGACGCAGGGCCGCGTGATGCCGACCGTGTCGCATTCCTGGAACGCGTCCTGGCCGATCGCGTGTGTCGGCACCTGGCCCGTCAGCACGACCATCGGGATCGAGTCCATGTATGCGGTCGCGATGCCGGTGACGGCGTTGGTAACCCCCGGGCCCGACGTGACGAGGCACACGCCGACCTTCGTCGATGAACGCGAGTAGCCGTCCGCCGCATGCACCGCGCCCTGCTCGTGCCGGACGAGCACGTGCTTGACCTTGTCCTGCTTGAAGAGCTCGTCGTAGATGTTGAGGACCGCGCCGCCCGGGTAGCCGAAGACGTACTCGACGCCTTCTTCCTGGAGGCAGCGGATGACGATTTCCGCACCCGTGAGTTGCATGGCTATGCCTTACGCAATTTGGTGGAATTCTCCGGCGCCTCCGGCGCACGGGACGATAGCTGCACTTTCCGGCGCGAACGGGGGATAAACGCGCCCACCAAGGCTTTACCGGGTAGAAAGCCGCGATCTGGTAACACCCGTCAGTGCCCCTGGGGAATCTCCGCCGAGGCTCGTGGCTTCGCGAAGGGGGCGCAAACGGCCGTTATTGCAACACAACATCGGCTGTCGCCAGCCGACCTTCAACGTTACCTGCAGTGCCCCCTGCCGGTCAAGTCCGCTGCACCGCACAACCGGGGAACGCGGGGCGCGACCTATAATGGCTCTCCCCTACGGAACCGGTGCTGCTCTGGCCTCTCACCAAGAAATTTCGGCCTTCCTGGCAGAAGTCGAGCGCCGCGCGTTCAAGCAGGCGATGTACGCCGTCCGCGACGAGCACACCGCGGTCGATGTCGTGCAGGACGCCATGCTGAAGCTGACCGAGAAATATGCGGATAAGCCGGTTGCCGAGCTGCCGATGCTCTTTCAGCGGATATTGCAAAATACGATCCACGATCATTTCCGGCGTCAGAAGGTCAGATCGACGTGGACAACGCTCCTCTCCGCACTGGGAAAAGGCGACGAAAAGGACGAAGATTACGATCCGCTCGAAACGCTTGCGGCAAAGTCCGACTCGAATGCAAATTCCGATCCCGCGGCGCTGGCTGAACAGGGCGAGATCATGTCCCAAATCGAGCAGGCCCTGACGCGGCTGCCCGCGCGTCAACGGGAAGCCTTTCTGCTGCGTTACTGGGAGGAACTGGACGTGGCTGAAGCTGCCGCCGCAATGGGTTGTTCGGAAGGAAGCGTCAAGACCCATTGCTCGCGCGCGGTGCATGCGCTGGCCGTGATGCTCAAGGCGAAAGGGGTGTCGCTATGACGACCAAAGACGACGATTTCGTCAAGAAAATAACCACTTACCTCGATCACGGCACCGCCGAACTCAAGGCCGGAACCGCGTATCGGCTGCGGCTTGCAAGGGCCGGGGCCCTGGCCCGGCTTGCCGATCCGAAGCGCGCCTCCGAGTTGCGGATGGCCGGCGCGCACGCCTATGCGGGATCGGGAACCCTGGGCGGGGGGCGAAGCTTCTGGGCGAGCGGGCGGCTCTGGGTCGGCATTGCGCTGATCGCCGTCGCCGGCTTCGGCTTCCAGCAGTGGCTGGCCTACCAGCAATTGAGGGACATCGAGGAGACGGACGCGGCGATCCTGTCGTCGGACCTTCCCATCGATGCGTATTTGGACCGGGGATTCCAGAATTGGCTGAGACGCGCCGGCGACGAATAACCTACTGTTTTCTGCTGCCTTTTGCGCTCGCCGCCGGACTGGCGACGAGCGCGTTCGCGCAGCCGCCCAGCATCGTGCCTCCGGTCGGCATCGGGGCGCCGAAGTGGGCCGACCTCCCGGCCACGGAAAAGCAGATCCTCGCCCCCCTGGCACCGGAATGGGACAGTTTCGAGGCCCAGCGCAAGCAGAAATGGCGCGGCATCGCGCAGCGCTACCCCAAGATGGCACCGGCCGAGCAGCAGCGGGTCCAGCAGCAGATGACGGCCTGGGCGCAGCTGTCGCCGGAGCAGCGCCGGACCGCGCGCGAGCAATACCGGACGCTGAAGACGTTGCCGCCCGAGCAGAAGAAGGAAGTCCGGCAGAAGTGGGAGCAGTACCAGAGCCTCCCCCCTGAAAAGAAGCGCGAACTTGCCGCCAAGCCTGCGCCCGCGCCGGGGACGACGCCTTTGTCGACGCGCGCGGCCCGGCCGGCCGGGCCCCCGCCGCCCCCACCGCCCACCTCGCAGCCCACGACCACCGCGCCTCCTCCGTCGGCACCCCCCGTCAAGTGAATTCCGCGTGACTCGGCAAACGCCGCTCGAGTTAACGGCGGCGGACGCTCGCGCGCCGGTCGCGACGCTCCCGCAACGCCTCGCTGCCGTTGGCTACGAGGGCCTGCTGCTCGCCGCGATCGTCCTGCTGGTCGGTTTTCTGACGCTGCCGCTCGTTTCACCAGCGCAACGTTCGGCACACGCGATCGACGTGCCGTCGCTGCCGGCGCGCGCCCTTTCGGGGTGCGCAATCTTCGCCGCGGCGGGCCTCTATTTCGTCTGGTCGTGGACCGGGGGCCGGCGGACGCTGCCGATGAAGACCTGGAAATTGGCGCTCGAGCGCGTCGACGGGCGCCCTGTCGACGCGAAGACCGCGGTGACGCGTTACCTCGCGGCGTGGATCGGCCCGCTTGCCTCGCTGGCGGCCTTTGAGGCGCTGAAACCGGTATCGCTCGGCACCCACGCACTGTGGTTCGCCTCGATCAACTACGCATGGGCGCTCGTCGATCCCGACCGGCAATTCCTCCACGATCGGATCGCCGGAACCCGAATCGTCAGGCGGTGACGGCGTCGGGCCGCGCGAGCAGGACGCCGGCGCCGATCAGGGCCAATCCCGTCAAGGCGAGCGCATCGAGCGATTCGCCGAAAAGCAACGACGCCATCACCGCCGTCACCGCCGGCACGAGGAAGAAGAGGCGCGCGACGTTCGCCGCGGCGCCATGGCGCAGCAACCAGTAGAGAAGGCTGATCGCCCCGACCGACAGCACGATGACCGACCAGCCAAGCGCGAACGCGAATTGCGCCGTCCAGCGTACCGGCCGGGATTCGACCGCGGCCGCGATCGGCAGGTAGACGAGCGCGCACGCCGCGAACTGGATCACGGCGCCGCTGCGCATGTCGATATGCGAGCAGTAGCGCTTCTGGTAGAGCGTCCCGACGCTGATGCCGACGAGTGCGGCGGCGATGGCGATGATGCCCGTCACGTCGCCGGTCGGCGCGACCTTGTGCCGGACGACGAGCCAGACGCCGATCAACCCGAGGGCGAGCCCGAGCCATTGTCGCGGCACGACCCGCTCGCCGAGCCAGCCGCGCGCGATCATCACGGTGAGGATCGGCTGCAGCCCGACGAGCATGGCAGCCGTGCCGGCTGGCATGCCTCCGGCCATCGCGACGAAGACGCCGCCCAGGTACATGCCATGCACGAGCCACGCCGAAACGGCAACGTGCCCGGCCTCGCGGAGCGTGCGCGGCCACGGGGCGCGCGTCGCCGCCGCCACCAGCGCCATCAGCAGCGCGACCAACGCGAATCGGTAGAGGAGAAAGGTCAGCGGCGGCGCGTACGGCAATCCATACCGGGCAGCGATGAAGCCGGTGCTCCAGAGCAGCACGAACAGGATCGGAAACGCAAACTGCCGTCGCGCGTGGGCGGCGTCGGTCATCGCGATCGGGCCGATTGGGGAATGAACGGGCGCCGGACACCCGGCGCCGCACGGTGCGCCGCGGTCAGAACTTCGGCTTCGGACTCGAAGCGTTGTAACGCGCAATCCCGGCGAGGATCTCCTGCTTGGCTTCCTCGGCACCGACCCAGGTGGAGATCCTCACCCACTTGCCAGGCTCGAGATCCTTGTAATGCTCGAAGAAGTGGGCGATCTGCTGCGTCGTGATCTCTGGCAGGTCGCGCGGCGACTGCACGGCGCGATAGAGATTGGTGAGCTTGTCGATCGGCACCGCGAGGATCTTGGCGTCTCCGCCGGCCTCGTCGTCCATTTTCAGCATCCCGATCGGGCGGCAGCGCACCACGACGCCGATGGTGAGCGGCATAGGCGAAAGCACGAGCACATCGCAGGGGTCGCCGTCATCGGACAACGTGCGCGGAATGTAGCCGTAGTTGCACGGATAATGCATCGCCGTCGACATGAAGCGGTCGACGAACACCGCGCCCGTCTCCTTGTCGACCTCGTATTTGATGGGGTCCCCGCGCATCGGGATCTCGATGATCACGTTGCAGTCGTTCGGAACGTCCCTGCCGGCGGGTACGCGGTCGAGATTCATCGGGAGTGGTGAATGGGTCCTGGGATCGCCCCGATTATACGGTTCCGGTTGAACAGGGCCTCGGACGACGCCTGCAGTCGCTGCGGCGCCGCCTGCGGACTGTACGCGGCGGCTTGCCGCGCTCGGTCCTGGACGAGGAAAATGGGGAATCCGAAATCCCCGTACGATGCATCTAAGAGGGGCCCGTCCCTCGCTGGAGGCTCCATGAAGGTCGTCATGCCGGTGCTCGTGCTCCTGGTCGCGATCGCCGTCGCGGCCACCGCGGCCTGGTTCTATGTCGCCTGGTCCTTCAGGGGCGGGGCCGCCGACGGACCGATGGAACAGCGTGCGCTGCCGCCATTCACACGTATCGTCATCGAGGGCTATGCCGACGTGACGTTGGTACAGGGCGACGCCGAATCGGTCAGCTACGACGCCCAGTCGCGACCCCAGACGCGGGGACGTGCCGACGTCAAGGACGGTACGCTGACCATCGCCAACGACGCCTCGCGAAGCTGGTGGTCGAACTTCTTCGGGGGCGGCGGGCGCCCGGCGCGGGTGACGGTCACCTTTCGTGAACTCGAGGCGATCGGGGCGGCCGGCGCCGTCAAGCTCCGCGCCGAGCGCCTGACTTCCCAACGGCTCCTGGTATCGGCGTCCGGCGCGACGTCGCTCAAGATCGCCGGCCTCGAAACCCGGGAACTGGCGGTGAACGGGTCAGGAGCGATGAAGATCGAGCTCGCCGGGCGGGCCACCGAGCAACGGGTCTCCATTTCGGGCGCGGGCGATTATCGCGCCGCGGACCTGGTCAGCGAGGACGCGCGCGTGTCGGTCAGCGGCGCGGGCAGGGTCGTGATCCAGGCGGAAAAGACGCTGAAGATCGGCCTTTCCGGCGCGGGCTCCGTCGAATATCTCGGCAACCCGAAGGTGACGCAGTCGATCAGCGGCGCGGGGCGAGTGAAGAGGCGCGACGCCGCCGAAACCGGTCGCTACGTCGCCTACGCATCCGCGACGTCGGTCTCGCCGCCCTCGGGGCCGTAGAAAAACACCCAGACGAGGAAATCGTCGGTGAAATCCTCGAATCGGTGTACGACGCCGGCCTTGACGAACAGCACGTCCGGCGCATCGATCGGATGGCGGAGCGCACCGTTGACGAACCATCCGCGACCGCGCGCCACGACATACGTCTCGTCGCGCGTGTGCGGCTGCTGCAGGTCAGTGCCTCGCGGCGCGTAGAGCTTGACCTGCAGGGTTCCGTGCTCGAAAACGGCCGCGGAGCGCTTGCCGTCGGGCGTGGGCACCATGGCAGCGGCTTCGCCGAGCGTGATCCGCATGCGCTCGTCGGCGGTGGTATTGGCGGTGAGTTTGCGCATCGGAGCAGGTACGTCAATGCAAGGTGACCTGGGCGCCGTCGGGAATCGTATCCGGCTTGAACAGCAACGGCAAGCCGGAGCCCGCCACGCGATCCGCGTGCACGCCGGCCAGCGCACGGATGTCCGTTACCCGACAATCGCGAACGAGATCGACCAGCATCGACGCGACATCGCCGACGCGGTCGAGCGGATAGAGCGGGCAGCGAAATCCTTCGGCGGCGCGCGGATCGAACGGCGACGACAGGGAAAGGCGAAGTTCTCCTCCGCCGGGCGCATCCGGTGCCCGATGCGCGCTGATGACGGCGGTGGGTTCGCCAACGCTCCCGCGAAATCGGCGAATGGCGTTGCTCGCAAAGAGCTGCGCCGACACTTCACGTTGCGCGGCGCGACCGGCCGACACCGCGGGCATCGGCCGCTGCGGCGCGCGCGGCAGCGCGAGCACCGACACGCCGTCGACGCCGAGCGCACGCGCGAGCTCGCGCGCGAACGGAATGCCCCACTTGCCGACTTCGGTATCGGCCAGAAGGTCGACCCCCGGTTTCGCGATTGCGGTGCCGACGAGAAAGCGCAAATGCACCGCTTCGCTTCCCGAGTGCAAGGCGAGCGGCGCGGGTGAGAGTGCCCGAGGAGGCAATTTCGCACCCGGCGGGAACGCATCGGGCAAACGCGTCCAAGCGCGTATCTCCGGCAGCCGCGCAATGTCGATCGCCTCCGCGGCGACCAGCACGTTCGCGAGCGCGAAGGTCCGGTTGCCCTTGAGCGCGCCGAATTCGCCGAGAATGCCCGCCAGTTTCTCCGGATCGCCGATCACACCCGACAGCGCGCCTCGGGTATCCGGGTCCGCCGCTGCCACGACGACAACGACCGGCAGCGCGAACACCGTGACGGCGATGGCGGCGCCTTCGGCGAGGAGAGCGTCGCTCCACGCGGCATCGAGCGCGCGCCACAGGTGCCGCGTCACCGCGACCGACGGCGCACCGTCGAGCGCCATGGCAAGCGCCGTGCCGTCGCCGGCGAGTCGGCGCATCAACACCTCGCGCAATTCCCGGTCGATCGCGTCGGAGCCCTGCCGGGTTTCCGCGGCGAGACTTGCCTCGGCCAGCGCGTGAAGTTCACGCATCGCCGCCGGCGCGGACGCCGGATCCGCAAACGTCCGGGGGTCGGGAACCGCGAGACCGGTGTCACGCATCGCCCGCTTCGTCCTGGAGTTCGCCGTTCCATCGATCCGGATCCGGACTTGCGTTGCCGCAGTGGTAGCAGCGCGTCACCTTCTCCCGCACCACCGCAACGGCTCCCCGACGCATTGCGAGCAGCGTGTCCGCAACGGCTTCTCCGGAAGCGAATGGAGTCGGCATCCGTCGGAATCTACGGCACGCCCGTTCGCCGGGTCAATCGGAATAGAGGCCCCACGCGGCCTCTCGCCGCCCGCCTTTGATCCCGGTCAACGCGCGTACAATCGTTTCCTCCGAACATCAATGCATCACGTCGATTCGAGGAGTCAACATGTACAAGAACCTGCTGGTAGCGACCGACGGATCCAAGCTTTCCGACAAGGCGGTGGCCCACGCGGTCGAACTCGCGCAAGCGGTCGGTTCCACGCTCACGGCGTTCTACGCCGCGCCCGACTATCCGATGCCGGCCTATGCGGACGGCGTCGTCTACGAGCCCGTTTCGCGCAAGGAGTACGCGAAGCTCTCGGCGCAGGATGCGGAAAAGATCCTGGGCCGTGCTGCCGCGAAGGCCAAGTCCGCGGGCGTCGAATGCAAGACCGCGTTCGCAATCGCCGCGGCGCCGTGGGAGGCGATCCTCGCCGCGGCGAAAAAGAACAAGGCCGACGCGATCGTGATGGCGTCGCACGGCCGGCGCGGCCTCTCGGCCGTGCTGCTCGGCAGCGAGACCCAAAAGGTGCTGACCCACAGCAAGCTGCCGATCATCGTCGTGCGCTGAATCGACCGACACAATAGAGGCACCTGCCGCCTCGCGGCGGGCAGGCTTCAGGGTCCTCAGAAGGCGCCGTCGCGGCGCCTTCGTCATTTCGGGTCGCGGCCCGCGATGCCCGTCGCGCGCCTCGAACGTGACGTTCGGGTTACAATCAACTTTTCCCTAACAAAAACAGCACCATGCGCGTTTCCCGATTCCTGCTCTCGACACTCAAGGAAGCCCCCGCCGAGGCGGACCTCGTCAGCCACCGGCTGATGCTTCGCGCCGGCATGATCAAGCGCCTCGCCGCCGGCATCTACACGTGGATGCCGCTCGGCGTTCGCGTGCTGCGCAAGGTCGAGGCGATCGTGCGCGAAGAAATGAACCGCTCGGGCGCCATCGAACTGCTGATGCCGGTCGTGCAACCGGCGGAGCTGTGGCAGGAGACCGGACGCTGGGGCAAGTACGGTCCGGAGTTGCTGCGCCTCAAAGACCGCCACGAGCGCGACTTCATCGTCCAGCCGACCTCCGAGGAGGTCATCACCGACATCGCGCGGAAGGAACTGAAGAGCTACAAGCAGCTTCCGCTGAACCTCTATCACATCCAGACCAAGTTCCGTGACGAGGTGCGGCCGCGGTTCGGCGTGATGCGCTCGCGCGAGTTCGTGATGAAGGACGCGTACTCGTTCGACGTCGACAAGCCCGCGATGCTCAGGTCCTACCAGGTGATGTACGACGCCTACGCGCGCATATTCGGGCGGATGGGACTCAAGTTTCGCGCGGTCGCCGCCGACACCGGCCAGATCGGCGGCAGCGCATCGCACGAATTCCAGGTGCTCGCCGATTCGGGCGAAGACGCGATCGCGTGGTGTCCGGCGTCGGATTACGCGGCCAACGTCGAGCTCGCCGAAGCGGTTGCGCTCGGCCCGGCGCGCCCTGCATCGGCGGAACCGATGCAGAAGATTCCGACGCCGGGAAAGGCGACCTGCGCGGAGGTCGCGCAACTCCTCGGCCTGCCGCTCGCGCGGACGATCAAGTGCATCATGCTCGCGACCGAAGCCGAGGGGCAGCCGGCACGGGTGTGGATGCTGCTGATCCGCGGCGATCACGCGCTGAACGAGATCAAGGTCACCAAGATTGCCGGCCTTGGCAAATTCCGCTGGGCGAGCGAGGCCGAGATCGTCGGCGCGACCGGCTGCAACCCCGGCTACCTCGGTCCCGTCGGCATTTCGAAGGACCTGCCGCTGATCGTGGATCGGACGGTGGCGGTGATGGCGGATTTCATCTGCGGGGCCAACGAGCGCGACTTCCATTTGAGGGGCGTCAATTTCGGACGCGATTGCCGCGAGCCCGACCTTGTGGCCGACCTCCGCAATGTCGTCGCCGGCGACCCGTCGCCCGATGGTCTGGGCACGCTCGAAATCATCCGCGGCATCGAAGTCGGCCACGTCTTCGCGCTGGGCGACGTCTACTCGAAGGCCATGGGTGCAACCTTTCTCGACGCCGGCGGTCAATCGCAGGTCATGGAGATGGGCTGCTACGGGATCGGCATCACCCGCGTCGTCGCCGCCGCCATCGAGCAGAACCACGACGCCCGGGGCATCATCTGGCCCGAACCGCTGGCGCCGTTCAGCGTGGCGATCGCCGCTGTGGGCTACGACCGCAACGACGCCGTCCGGGCGCTTGCCGACCGGCTCCACGACGAGCTCGACGCGGCGGGGGTGGACGTGCTTCTCGACGACCGCGGCGAGCGTCCTGGCGCGATGTTTGCTGATATCGAGCTGATCGGCGTTCCCCACCGCATCACGATCGGCGATCGGGGCCTCAAATCGGGCCAGGTCGAGTATCAGGCGCGGCGGGACGCGGCGCCGACGCCGGTAGCCGTCGGCGAGATTGCGACATTCATCAAGGGAAAGCTCACGGTTCGATGAACGGTTTTGGCCCAAGACGGCATCGCTTCGGCCTCGCGATCGCGGCCATGGCCATGGCCGTGCTCGGCTTGGCCCCGGCTCCGGCGTTCGCCGGCGCCCAGGTCGAGGAAAAGCTCGCGCAGTCCGTCGTCCACGGACTCCAGCGCTCGATCGCCGATAACCCGGTGCCGACGAACTACGCGAATCAGGCCGCCGTGCGTCCGTGGATCGACGAGATGTCGCGGCGGCTCGCGCCGAGGCTCGCGGACGCGCGGACGCGCGAGGAATTCATCGCCACGGTCCACTACGAGGCGACCCGTGCGGGTCTCGACCCGCAGCTCGTGCTCGGCGTGATCCAGTACGAAAGCGCGTTCCGAAAATATGCGATATCGTCGGCGGACGCGCGCGGCTTCATGCAGGTGATGCCGTTCTGGACCAGGCTCATCGGCACGCAGGAGCACAACCTCTTTCACCTGCGCACCAACCTTCGCTACGGCTGCGTGATCCTGCGCTTCTATCTCGACACCGAGAAAGGCGACCTCTTCCGCGCGCTCGGCCGCTACAACGGCAGCCTCGGCCGACCGGAATATCCCGACGCCGTGCTGGCGACGATGAACCGCAACTGGCTGTACACGCCGGTGAGCGCCCCGAAGTTCGGCGCGCTCTCCGCACCGACGGTGCGGTGAACGCGGGGTCGGATTCATCCGCGCCGCACTACCGCGGCCGCTTCGCCCCGTCCCCCACAGGGCCGCTGCACTTCGGTTCGCTCGTCGCGGCGATCGCGAGCTGCTGCGATGCGCGTGCGTCGGGCGGACAATGGCTGGTCCGCATCGAGGATGTCGACCTTCCGCGATCGCGTCCGGGAGCGCAATCCTCGATTCTGGCGACGCTCGAACGCTACGGTTTCGCGTGGGACGGCGAAGTAGCGAGCCAATCCGGGCGCACCGCGCACTATGCATCGGCCATCGAGCAGCTCCGCGCGCGGGGCCATGTTTACGAATGCGCCTGCGCGCGACGCGAGCTCGAGACGGCGCCGCTCGCGGCCAACGGCGAGCGCGTCTATCCGGGCACCTGCCGCGATGGCATACCCCCGAATCGAATCGGCAATCCGCAGCGCGCGTGGCGCGTGCGCGTCGGCAACGAGCGAATAGCGTATCGCGACAGACTGCAGGGCGTGCAAGCACAGGATCTCGCACGGGACGTCGGCGATTTCGTCGTCCGGCGCGCCGATGGCCTGCACGCCTACCAGCTGGCGGTCGTCGTCGACGACGCGCTGCAGAACGTCACGCACGTGGTGCGCGGCGCCGATCTCATGGCATCGACGCCGCGACAGATCCTGCTGCAGCGCCTGCTCGGATTGCCCGAACCGTCGTACCTGCACACGCCGATTGCGATCAACGCCGCGGGCGAAAAGCTCTCGAAGCAAACGCATGCGACCGCGCTTCCCGACGACCCGCTTCCGGCGCTCGGTGCCGCATGGCGATTTCTCGACCAGCCGCGCCCGGAGAGTTCGAGGTTTCCGGCATCCGTCGCCGAATTCTGGTCGTGGGCGATTTCCGCGTGGAGCCCGGCGCGCCTGCCGCCGACCGCCATGCTTCCGGCGCCGGCGCGGTTCGAAGGGGCCGCGTCCGGAAAGGTATAATCGACGGTTTCTCCGCGGCAGTACGCGCCGCGCCGGCGCGCGCCCTCTTTCCCGGAAACCCATGACCACTCTCGTTGCCGTTCGCAAGAACGACGAAATCACGATCGCCGCGGATTCCCTGACCACGTTCGGCGACACGCGGCTTTCCGCGCAGTTCGACCGAAGCTCCGACAAGATCGTCCATTTCAAGGGCACCTACATCGGGCTGTGCGGCAGTGCGGCGCATCAGCTCGTGTTCCAGAGCATGCTGGCGAAGCAGGGCGATCTCGACTTCTCCGACAAAGCCGCGATCTTCGAAACCTTCCGCAAGCTGCATCCGATCCTCAAGGACCAGCACTTCCTCAACCCGAAGGAGGAGGAGGACGACCCCTACGAGTCTACGCAGGTGACGGCGCTCATCGCCAACGAGAACGGCATCTTCGGCGTGTATTCGATGCGCGAGGTCTTCGAGTACACGCAGTTCTGGGCGGTGGGATCGGGTCGCGAGTTCGCGCTGGGCGCGATGCTCGCGCAGTATCCGAAGCTGCGCACGGCTTCGGCCATCGCACGGGCAGGCATCGAGGCGGGCGCGACGTTCGACCGCAACTCCGGCTTGCCGATGACCGCCTATACGGTGGCGGTGAAGCGCTGAGCGACACGGCGGCAGGCGTCGCGTGAGCATCTACGTTCCCGGGCATTTCGCCGCCCACGATCGGGCGATCGCGGCGCGCCTCTTCCACGAGCATCCGTTCGCCACGCTGGTGACGCCCGGCGGTGCGGAACCGCTCGTCACCCACCTGCCGCTCATCCATTTCGCCGACTGCGAGCCGCACGGAACGCTGCACGGCCACTTTGCGCGGGCGAACCCGCATGCCGCGGACGCGGAACGCGCCGAATCCCTGGCGATCTTCCATGGCCCGCACGCCTATGTCACGCCGTCCTGGTACACCGACCCCGCCGGCGCGGTGCCGACATGGAATTACGCGGTCGTGCACGCGCACGGCACGATCGAGCTCGCGAAGGATTCTGCCGAGACGCGCGCTGTCCTCGACCTTCTCATTCAGCGGTTCGAAGGTTCGCGGAAGGCGCCTTGGGCGATCGGCATGTCCACCGCCAGGCTCACGGCGATGGTCGGCGCGATCGTCGGTTTCCGGATGAAGCTGAAGCGGATCGACACCAAGCTCAAGTTGTCGCAGAACCGATCGCGCGAGGACCGGGAACGCGTGGCCGCGGGTCTCGACGCCGAAGGCTACGCCGACGCCGGCGCGACGGCCGCGTGGATGCGCGCATTGGAAACCGGTTCCTGAGCGAGGGATCGCGTCGCGTGCCCACCTTGCGCGACGCCGTGCGCCCGCCACCAAACCTGCACGCCACCGCGTGGTTCTGGCGTCAGCAAAGGCGAAGCGCGGACAGTTCCAGCAACAGATCGGGATTCTGATAGCCGCGCCAGACCACGAACGCCAGCAGCGTGGCGACGATCAGGCCGACGGAGTGCCAGACTGCGCGCGCCAGGCGACCACGGGCGTGCAGCGAGGGGGTCCCGGAGGGTTCGGCAGCGGCGTCCACACGCGAAGACTACGCCCGCGCGGGACTCTCCGGCAACAGGCCGAGCATCGAGACGGACGACTGCAGCGCCTGCAGCGACGGCATCTGCGGCGGCGTCTGTGCGGTGACGCCGAACTCGCGCATCGTCGCCATGATGGAGCTGAAGTCGGCGGCGGTCTGCACGTCGGCGATCGCCTTGGCAAGGAGGTTCACGGCGCGACCGCTGACGACCAGCGGGGTCCCGCGCGCGAGCAGCGATCGCAGCGAGCGGATCTCCTGGCCGGCGATCTTGCCCGAGATGCCGCGATCGAACAGCAACACAACGACGCTCGCCTTGTACGCCGCGGCCGCGCCGGCGATCTCCTGTGCCGGAATGCCGGCGCCGAGTGTCATGCAATTGACACCCTCGGTGAAGAGCAGGAGTTCGAGAATCGCGAGCCCCAGCTGGTTCGGATCGTTCGGCGGCGTAGCCAGCAGGACCTGTCGTGCGTCGCGCGTCGGGCGTACGAGCCTCGTGACGTCGCGAAGAAGACGCTGCGCGAGATCGGCGAAGCGGAGCTCCTGGTAATTTTCCATCTCGCCGCGTACGACGCGCTCGTGAACCGCTTCGTTCAACGGAATCAACGTCGCTTCCAGGAACTTGCGCGTGCCCTGGCCGACCAGGAGTTTCGACAGATGGTTCTGCAGCTCGCCGATGCGGTGCTGCGCGAGCAGCTTTACCGCGGCCTCGATTTCGTCGGGTAGCGGCGCCGGATCTTCGACGGTGAGCCCGAGCATCGATTGCAGCACCGATTCGGTCAGCGGCACCACGGCACCCGCACGCCAACCTTCCGAAAGCAATTGCTTGATGAGCTTCAGCCGGGCGACCTGGTCAGGCGGGTAAACGCGATCGCCGAACGCATCGCGCAGCGGCGCCGGAAAGCCGTAGCGGCGCTGCCACATGTACAGCTGCTCGCGGCGCAGGCCGGCGATCCGGACCACCTCCCGGATATGCAACGCGCCGCGCGCGTCGGCCACCGGCACCGGTACTTCGGTGAGCTCGGTCGGCGGCTCCCGCCGGCGGGCCGGCGCCTTGATCAGAATGCCCATCGTCGTCGTTCCCTAGCGTTTTGCGTCACTCTCGCGGCGCAATCTGTCCTGCACAGTTGTTTCGAGGATCCCAGTTGACGTTTTCTCGCCGCTTTGACGACGGCGGTTGGTTGGAAACCACGCCGGCTCAACGCAAGCTGTGGAACACGTGCCGTACCATGCACGATGCGTGCCAAGGGTATCGATTTGCTATTGCCCGTACCTTCGCTTTGCGCGATGATCTCTCCGGGTTCGGGCGGAAAATCCCCGATCGGCAGCTTGGGCGCGCCTCTGCGCCTTTGGCCCGACCGCGGCTGGAAACGCCGCACGCTGGCCCGGTTCATGTGCAAGTACCGGGCCTCGTCCCCTCCCGCGACACTTGAAGAGACGGATAACGCCGCGCCCCGATGTTCAGATTTCGCAAACAAACCGGCGGCCCCCTTGGGGACACCCGGCACGCCCATCGATGGCTCGCGTCGCTGCCGAGCAACGATCCGCTGCACGTCCAGCGCGAACTCCAGAACGAGTTGAACGCGCTCGCGGGGCGAACCGCAAAGCGCACGCCGGGCGTCCTCGCCGCCGTGTTCGCGGTCGACAAGGAGACCACAGGCCTCGTCAAGACGCTGATGGCGCAGTACGCCGATCTGTCGAATCGCTCGTCGAAGCTCGAGGACCGGCTTTGGCAGGGACTGTTCGACCTGCAGCAGGCCTTTCAGGCGTGCTACGCGGCGTTCGCGCGCGAGATCTCCGACCACGGACACCACAACCGGTGGATGGCGCTCCTGCCGGAGCTCATTGCGAGGCAGGTCATCCATCTCGCTCAGGATGCGAAGATCCGCCTCTATCGTTGCGAGCCGTGGATACCCGCGAAATGGGCCGAATTGCACGCGGTGTTCACCCGCGCCTGCTCGCTGCAATTCGAGCGCCAGCCGTTGCTGATCAACGCGACCGGCGGTCCGTCGACGATCGAACGCGAGTACCTGGCCGCGCTATTTTTGCAGCATGCCGACTCCGGCAACATGACGCCGCGCCAGATCGAATGGCTCGCGGCACAGCTCGACGAATGGTGCCGGCCGTTGCGGCTCACGCTGGAACCGCAGGCGGCGGCGACGTTCTTCGTCGACCTCGCTGGAAGCGCCGGATTGAAACGCCGGTCGCTCGGGCCGCTCGAAGGGCGCGTCCTCTTCGTCGACGCGCGGCCGCTGCACGGACTGCTGCTGCAAAATCGCGCTGAGCTCGAGCAGGCGGTGAAGAGCGAGCCGCGCTCGGAAAAGTCCGCGCAACAACGCGGAGAGCTCGAACTCTTCGTCAAGCTCGTGTCGAGGTTCGACGCGGAGTTCCGGCCGCTCGCGCGCCGTGGCGAACGGATTCCCACTAGCGGCGCTGTCGATGCGATCGTCGGATTTTCCAACATCTCCGGTTACCTGTCCGTCGACCAGAGCTCGCCTTCCAGCGAGCTTCCGACCGACCGAAGCTTTGCCAGCACGATGGACCTCGCGGTTTTCGGGCGCAGTCGTGTCGAACCCGACAACCGGGCCGAGAATTCGCGCCGTCGACTTTCGGCGTTCACCGCACCCGGCGGGCCATGGGAGATGAAGGACATGAGCGTGTCCGGATTCCGGCTGCACGCGCCGATGAGCGTCGCGACCGATTTGACACTCAGCATGCTGGTGGCCATCCACCGTCGCAGCGGGGACACCTGGGTGATGGGAATCGTCCGCCGGATGCGCCGGTTGTCGGCCGACAACGCGGAAATCGGCCTGCAACTGATCGCCAATGCATTGACGTCCGCCCATCTCGTCGAGCAGCGCAAGGCGCGCGACGCCGATTATTCGGTGGACGGCGAGGCCGGACAGCTTTCCGGTCGCCGGTTTCGCTGCCTGTACCTTTCGTTCAACCGGAAGGTCGGCGAGCCGGCCGTGCAGTCGCTGATCATCCCGCCGGTCGAGTTTCAGCCGGCTCGGCGCTATTTGCTCGAACTGCCCGGCACGGCGCGAACGATCCGATACGGACGGCTGCTCGAGCAGCATACGGACTGGGTCTGGACGGTGATCGAGCCGCTCGATCCGGACGTCGACGCCACCCAACGCAAATCGGCCGACTGAACCGGCTTCCGTGGTCGTCGACCGTTACAACGAGATTTGCGCCGCGCATCGTTGGGACGTCCCGGCCGACTTCAACATCGCCCACGCTTGCGCCACACGCTGGGCGGGCGATCGCACGCGAACGGCGCTCTTCTGGGAAGACGAGTCGGGCGAGCATTCCACCCACACGTTCGCCGACCTGCAGCGCCAGGCGAATCGGCTCTCCAACGCGCTCCGAGGGTTGGGCGTGCGCACCGGCGACAAGGTTGCGCTGATCCTTCCGCAGCGGCCCGAGACAGTGATCGCGCACCTCGCTGTGTATCAGCTTGGCGCCGTCAGCGTGCCGCTGTCGTTCCTGTTCGGCCCCGAGGCGCTCGACTACCGGCTCAACGATTCCGGCGCCGTGGTCGCGTTCGTCGACCCGCAATCGCTGCCCAATCTGGCGCCGATCCGCGACCGCTGCCCCGGCGTCATCGCGGTGATCGGCGTCGCCGGCGCACGCGACGCCGGAACGGTGTCGTTCGAACCGCTGGTGGAAAAGGGAGCGGACGAATTCACACCGGTCGCGACCCGGGCCACCGATCCCGCGATCCTCGTCTACACGAGCGGGACCACCGGCCCGCCGAAGGGAGCGCTGATGCCGCACCAGTGCCTTCTCGGCAACCTTTCGGGATTCGTCCACTCTCACGACGGGTACCCGCGTGAAGGCGATCTCTTCTGGTCGCCTGCCGACTGGGCCTGGACCGGCGGACTCATGGACGCGCTCCTGCCCGCGTTGTATTTCGGCCAGCCGATCGTCGGCTTTCGCGGGCGCTTCGATCCCGACCGGGCCTACGCGTTGATGGCGAAGTACGGAATCCGCAACGCATTCCTGTTCCCGACCGCGCTCAAGCTGATGATGAAGGCCGATCCGCGGCCCCGGGAGCGCCACGCGCTACGTTTGCGCAGCATCATGAGCGCCGGCGAAGCGGTCGGCACGACGGTCTTCGAGTGGGCGAAGGAAGCCCTCGGCGTCACGATCAACGAGATGTTCGGCCAGACGGAGATGAACTACATCGTCGGCAATTCGCAGGAGCTCTGGCCGGCGAAGGGGGGCTCGATGGGCCGCCCGTATCCGGGACATCGAATCGCCGTGATCGACGACGACGCACGGGCAGTCGCCGACGGCGAGATCGGTGAAGTCGCGATGAACCGTTTCGCACCGGACGGCAGCCGCGATCCCGTATTCTTCCTCGGCTATTTCAAGAACCCCGAAGGCACGGCGAGGAAGTTCACCGGGGACTGGTGCCGCACCGGCGACCTCGCGAAGCGCGATGCCGACGGCTACCTTTGGTATCAGGGTCGCGCCGACGACATGTTCAAGGCGGCCGGATACCGGATCGGGCCCTCGGAGATCGAGAACTGCATCGTCAGGCACCCGGCAGTGGCCAACGCCGCGGTCGTCCCCTCGCCGGACGAGATGCGCGGCAATATCGTCAAGGCATTCGTCGTGCTGGCTGCCGGGCATTCCCCATCGCCCGAACTCGAGGAGGACATCCAGCAGCACGTCCGCAGATCGCTGGCGCCGTACGAATACCCGAAGGAAATCGAATTCATCGATGCGCTGCCGATGACGACGACCGGCAAGGTGCAACGGCGCGTGCTGCGCGAGCGCGAACTCGCAAGGAAGGCCCGGCCGGAATCCGGGTGACGCTCGCGGCGCACGCGACGTCAGACCACTACGCGCCTGAGTCGCTCGAGAAATGCCTGGTGGGACACCACCCACGCCACGGCCGGGGCGACGGTCGGCAGGATCAGCGATCCCATCTGGTACGCGAACGCGATCGCCTCGCGCTGCCACGCGACGAACCCGGTCTGCGACGCGACGAGCGGTCCCGCGCTGATCGCGACGTTCTTCAGGAAATCGGCGAGCACGCCCCACGCGACGAACGGCGTCAGCGCCGCATACCCATACGCGAGGCGGCGCCCCCAGTGCGGTTCGCGGGCGGCGAGCACCAGGGCCGCGTAAAGCGGCAGGCCGTAGGCGTACAGCAGCATGTTGACGCCGACGGTGATCTGCCCCGCCTTGGCCCCGGACTCGCCGGGCTGCAACGCGGTTGCGAACGTGAGCGTCGAGCCCGACTGCGCGATGCCCCGCACGATGTCGCCGAACCCGGCCCGAGCGACCAGCTCGACGATGAAGGCCGCCGGCCACGTCAGCACGGGCGCCGCGAAATACCAGACGAAGAACGCCGCGGGCAGCCATGCGATGACTCGCACGACGAAGCCGCCAAGCGGGCGCTGCGTCGAGATCGGCGCTGCCTCGGTCACCGCTATGCCGACGCGGGCGCGGTCGATCCGCCCGCCGGCCCCCCCGGCCGGCCGCCGGGGCCAACGCGTCGCGGCAGCAGGCGCACCCAGACCATCCACACGACCAGGACGTCGAGCATGATCAGCGCCTGCCAGACGTAGAGGTGCGCCCACTCGAACACGTCGAAATTCCATTGCCCGAGGTAGAAGAGGCTGATGACGCGAACGATGTTGAGCCCCTGCACGGCCACGATACCGGCGGCGAGACCCGTCAATTTCCTTTGCCAGGGGGCAGGAAACGCGAGCATCGCCGCGACCAGCACAATGGTCGCCTCGACCCCATTGCAGCCGGCCTCGATCGAGACGGCAAAGCCGTTGGCCGTGCTGCGCAGCACGTTTCCCGTGGCCGTGACGCCCGGGTCGAAGACGGTGACGAGCCACGCGCTCAATGCGGCCAGCGCGTTGGTCCACGGAACGACCAGGACCTGCTGGACGGGTGGCGTGAGTTCGAGGCCGAAGAGAACGGCCTGTATCGCGACGAAGGTGGCAAAAAAACGCAGCATCGCGCGATTCTACCGAAGCGGCGCAGAGGCGGGGAGCGACGCGCACCTCGCATCGGTGTCCGCCGACCTCGCCGCGGCGCCCCGTCGAAACGCGGGCCACTCCACGCGATTCACCCGGTTCCCGTTCCTCTTCTTGCGAGCGCGGGGTTGGCGGCGAAGTACCGGCGGATGCCGTCGCCCATCGACTCCGCAAACTTCGCCTGGTGGCGGTCGCTTTTCAACTTCAACTCCTCGTCGGGGTTCGAGATGAACGCAGTCTCGACCAGGATCGACGGGATGTCCGGCGCCTTGAGTACGGCGAATCCCGCCTGCTCGACGACGGGCTTGTGCAACGGATTGATCGTCCCGATGCTGTCGAGCATGTGCCGCCCGACCTTGAGGCTGTCGCTGATCTGCGCGGTCTGCGACAGGTCGAGGAGCGTCCGCGCGAGTACCGGGTCACGGCTGTCGAGATTGACGCCACCGATCAGGTCGGCGGCATTCTCCTTCTGCGCCAGCCATTTCGCGGCCGTGCTGGTCGCGCCGCTATCGGACAGCGCGAACACCGACGAGCCGCGCGCCCGCGGTTCGCGGAATGCGTCGGCGTGGATCGACACGAAAAGGTCGGCCTCGACGCGGCGCGCCTTCTGCACGCGCACCGCGAGCGGCACGTAGTAATCGTCGTCGCGCGTCAGCATCGCGCGCATGCCGGGTTCGGCGTCGATCAGGCGTTTCAGCTTTTTCCCGATCGCAAGCGTGACGTTTTTCTCGAACGTACCGCGGCGACCGATGGCGCCCGGATCCTCGCCACCATGGCCGGGGTCGATCGCGACGACGATTCTGCGGCGCCCCGCCGGTTTCGACGACGGCTTTGCCTCGGGCGCGCGCTCCGGCGTGCTCGGGGCGGGCTTCGCGTCGGTCGCAGCGACGTCGCGCTTCTCCTCGAGCAGCGCCATCAGCGGATCGATCGGCGTGAGCGGATAGAGATCAAGGACGACGCGATACCCGAATTCGGCGATGGGCTGCAAGGCGAAGAGCTGGGTGCGCGTTTCGGACTTCAGGTCGAAAACGATGCGCAGGATATCGGGCGCCCTCGTCCCGAAGCGGATCGCCGCGATGTGGGGATCGGTCGCCTGCACCCGGGAAGGGAGCTGCGCGAGGTCGGGGGTGAGGACCGCAGCTTTCAACTCGAGCACGACGCGGTAGGGATCCTTGAGGGTGAAGACTTCGTGGGCAAGCGCCGTCGGCGCCTCGACGATGACGCGCGTGTACTCCTGCGCCGGCCACATTCGTGCCGATGCGACCTTCGCTGCAGCCGCCCATGCGGCCGAGGGGACGATGAGCTGCGCCGCGGGCACGAGCAGCCAGCGACAGGCGCGGCGCCGCTCGAACGAGATCGTCGCTATGCCCTGCGGGCTCCGTCGGACTTGGTCATCGCGGTCACGCATCGCTCACCGTCCGTGGTATGGGCATTGATCTCAAGCTGGCGTCCCGTTGATGCCGAATCGAGGGGATGCGACAGCCTCAACGCGAGGTCCGGTTGCCGCAGAAGTCCCGCGACCCGCTCGGGCCACTCGATGACGCAGACTGCGTCGTCGCGGAAGCAATCGGCGAGCCCCGCCGTTTCCCATTCGCTTGGATCGGCGAACCGATAAAAATCAAAGTGATAAAAGTATAAGCTCGAAAGCGGGTAATGTTCAACAAGCATGTAGGTCGGACTCTTGACGGAACCGGTCCAACCGAGCGCATGCAGGCATCCGCGCACCAGCGTCGTCTTGCCTGAGCCCAACTCGCCTACGAGCGCGATGACCATTCCGCCACCGAGACAGGCGGCGAGCCGCGCCCCCGCCGATTCGGTGGCAGCGGGATCCGGAAGGAAGATGAACGCCGTGGACATCGGGGTATCGAAACGCCGCAAGGCGATGGTGTAGGCTTTGCCGGATGACAGCGCCACCCGCGCCGGCCCTCGCCGCACGCGCCGACGCCATTGAGCGCGATTGGAACGCGCTCGCTGCGGACGTCCGGCGCTGGGGCCTCGACCTCGGTTTCCAGGAAATCGGCATCGCCGGCACCGACCTCGAGATCGAGGAACGACGGCTGCTCGACTGGCTCGATGCCGGACGCCACGGCGCGATGGATTATATGGCACGGCACGGGGCAACCCGCGCCCGTCCCGCCGAGCTCGTTCCCGGCACGGTCCGCGTCATTACCGCACGCATGAACTATCGGCCGCCGGCGGCACGCGCGAGCCTTGATGTCCTCGACGACCCGGCCAAGGCGTTCATCGCCCGCTACGCGCTGGGCCGCGACTACCACAAGGTGCTCCGCTCCCGGCTGCAACGGCTCGCCGCCCGGATCGGTACCGCGGTCGGCGAATACGGCTATCGCGTGTTCACCGACAGCGCGCCGGTGCTGGAGGTCGCGCTGGCCGCCCGCTCCGGGCTCGGATGGCAAGGCAAGCACACGCTGCTGCTGACCCGCGAGGCGGGGTCGTGGTTCTTCCTGGGCGAGATCTACACCGACCTTCCGTTGCCGGTCACCGCGCCGGAAGGCGCGCACTGCGGGACCTGCACCGCCTGTATCGACATCTGCCCGACCGGCGCGATCGTCGCGCCCTATGAACTCGACGCGCGCCGTTGCATTTCGTACCTGACGATCGAGCTGCCGGGCAGCATTCCCGAGGACTTGCGACCGCTGATCGGCAATCGCGTCTACGGCTGCGACGACTGCCAGCTCTGCTGCCCGTGGAATCGCTTCGCGCAGGATGCCGCCGACACCGCGTTCGCGGTGCGCAACGGCCTCGATGACGCCCTGCTCACGGCGCTCTTTGCGTGGACGGAACGCGAATTCGGCGAACGCATGAAGGGCAGCGCGATCCGGCGGATCGGCTTCGAGCGCTGGTCGCGAAACCTCGCCGTGGGGCTCGGCAACGCGCCCACGACCGGGGACGTCATCGCCGCGCTCGAGGCGCGCGCAGGCGACCCGTCAGCGCTGGTGCGCGAGCACGTCCTGTGGGCGCTCGCGCAGCACCGTCAGCGCGACGCCCATTCGAGCAGGAACGCGCGGAAGGCGATCGGGTCGTAGTCCTTCGCTGCTTCGAGCGCGCTGGTGTCCTGCGACACCAGCAGGCGGCCTTGCGCGTCGAGCACGTAGAAGTGCGGGTAGCCGGCAACCTTGGGCCAGTGCGAAAGGAATGCCTGGTTCTGGTTCTCTTTCGAAAAGTTGATCCTCAACACCACGAAATTGGCGTCACGGATCTTTTTCAGGTCGGGATTCGACGCGAAGAACCGGTCCATGATGTGGCACCACGTGCACCATTCGCCGCCAACTTCGGCGAGTACCCGCCGCCGGGTGGAGCGGGCGATCCTCAACGCGGTCTCGAGGTCGCGCGCGACATCGCGCGCGGGATCGAATCGCGTCGGCAACGGCTGGGTCTGTGTGACCGCAGCGGCGTCGAACGTCGCGACGAGCGCGCACGCCATCCCGATGAAGCGACGGCGTGTCAATTCCGGGCGGCGAGGCATGCAGACCACGGTATCTCCATCGGATTGCGTGCCTAGCTTACACCTTTGGCCGACGGCGCCGCCGCGCGTTCGGGCGTTTAGCGCACCAGCTGGTTCATCGAGACGATGGGCAGCATCACCGCGAGCACGAGAACCAGCACGATGGCCCCCATCGCGACGATCAGCGCGGGCTGCAGCAGCGCCGCAAACCAGCTGATCCGGCGACCCGCCTCGCTTTCCAGTTCGGCGCTGGCGCGCTCCAGCATCGGCGCCAGCTGCCCGCTCGCCTCGCCATTCGCGGTGAGATGGATCAGCACCGGCGGGAACACGCGCTGCTCCTTCAATGCGCGCGCGAGCGAGACACCCTCGCGGACCAGCACCGCCGCGTCGCCGGCGGCCTTGCGCACAGGCAGCGACCAGACGACGTCGCGCGCGGCCTCGAGCGAGCGTAAGAGCGGCGCGCCGCTGCCGGTCAGAATCGCAAGCGTGCTGGCAAAGCGCGCGGTCTCGATCGAGACGACGAGCCGGCCGAGCCCGGGGATGCGAAGCAGGGCAGCGTGCCAGCGCGCGCGAAACGCTTCGCGGCGATTGGCGAATGCGAATGCGATTGCTGCGAGCGCAACTCCCGCGATCCAGAGCCACGCGGTCCCGCGAACCCAGCCGGAGAGCGCGATCAGCGCGCGGGTCAGCCACGGCAGCGTCTGGCGGCTCTGCTGGTAGACCGAAACGATCTGCGGCACGACATAGACGAGCAGTACGGCTATCACCGCCATCGCGATCAATGTCACCAGCGCCGGATAGACGAGCGCCAGCGTGAATTGCTGCCTGCGCGCGGCCCTCGCCTCCAGATAATCGGCAAGGCGCGCGAGCACCTCGGGCAGCTGTCCCGTCTCGGCGGCGACGGAGACGAGGCCCCGATAGAGCTCGGAGAACGTTCGCGGAAACCGCGCGAGCGCGCCGGCGAGCGTTGCGCCGGCGGCCAGCTGCGTGCGGACCTCGCCGAACAGCCGGGCGGCCCGCGCATCGTCCGCCTGCTCGGCCACCGCCGCGAGCGCCTGGTCGAGAGGCATGCCGGAGCGCACCAGGGTCGCCAGCTGTCGCGTCGAAAGCGTGACCTGCGCCGACGGAAGTGCCAGCCGGTCGACGGCCTGACCTCCACGCGAGCCGGGGTCGGTTTCCGCGAGCTCCGCAGCCTCGATGACGGTCGGCGTGAGACCTTGCGCGCGAAGCTGGTCGCGTACGGATCGCCGGCTCTGCGCCTCGATCAATCCGCGCCGCGCCTTGCCGGTCGGATCGACGGCCTCGAATCGATAGGCAGGCACGGGCGCTTCGCTACGCGGACGCTAGCCTGCGCTTCGGGCACGGACTGCCCCGGAGGGGGGCAGCGAACGCACGCAGCGTGAGGGTTCGTTCAAGTCAGGCTTCGCGCGACACCCGCAGCAGCTCGGCGAGCGATGTCGTGCCGTCCTTGAGCCACCGCGCGCCGTCGCGGCGCAGAGCGATCGTTCCCGCCGCGCCGGCGGCCGCGCGCAGCGCGTGCTCGGGAGCGCGGTCATGTATGAGCCGGGAGAGCACCTCGTCGACGACGATGAGCTCGTAGACGCCGCTGCGGCCGCGATAGCCGGTGTCGCGGCACTCCTCGCAACCGACCGGCGCAAAGATCGGCTGATCGGGCGGCAGCCCGAGGTCTGCGAGCAACTCCGCTTCGCCTGCGCTCGGCGCAACCGTGACCCGGCAAGCCGGGCACAGCGTGCGAACCAGGCGTTGCGCGAGCACGCCAAGGAGCGAGGAGGCGAGCAGGTACGGCTCGACGCCCATGTCGGCAAGGCGCGTCATCGCGCTCGCCGCGTCGTTCGTGTGCAGCGTCGCGAGGACGAGGTGGCCGGTCAGCGACGCCTGCACGGCGATCTGCGCGGTCTCGAGGTCGCGGATTTCGCCGATCATGATGATGTCGGGGTCCTGTCGCAGGATCGCCCGGAGCGCCCGGGCGAAATCGAGTTCGATCTTCGCGTTGACCTGCGTCTGCCCGACCCCGTCGAGCGCGTATTCGATCGGATCCTCGACCGTCATCATGTTGAGCGCGCCGCGCGGCAGCCTCGATAGCGCCGCGTAGAGCGTGGTCGTCTTGCCGGAACCCGTCGGTCCGGTGACGAGGACGATGCCGTGCGGCTCGCGTATCAGGCCATCCATCTTCGCGAGCGTGGCGCCGCTCATGCCGAGCGAGGTCAGGTCGAGCTGCGCGGAATCCTTGTCGAGGAGGCGCAGCACGACGCGCTCGCCCGGTCCGGTCGGAAGCGTCGAAACGCGAACGTCGACCTGCTTGTCGCCCAACTTCAGCGCGAGCCGGCCGTCCTGGGGCAGGCGCTTTTCGGCGATGTCGAGGCTCGCCATGATCTTCACGCGCGACACGAGCGCGCCGTGCAGCGCGCGCGGCGGCGTGAGCACATCGCGCAGCACGCCGTCGACGCGGAAACGCACGACCGAACGCGCCTCGTAGGGCTCGAAGTGCACGTCGGATGCGCGCTCGCGCAGCGCCTGCAGCAAGAGCGCGTTGACCATGCGGATCACCGGCGCCTGCGCGCCGCTGTCGAGCAGGTCGTCGGCCTGCGGCAGGTCCTGCATCAGGCGCGTCAGGTCCGGTTCGCGCGACAGATCGTCGGACAGCTGCGCCGCGGCCGAGCCCGCGGCGTTGTACGCGCGGGCGAGTTCGGCGGCGAAGCGCTCAGCATCGACGGCGCGGGTCGCCAGCGGCCGCTGGAGGACGCGCTTCAGCTCGGCGAAGCCTTCGACCGTCGCGTCCGGACGAGTCAGCACGACGATGGCACCGCCCTCCTCTGCCTGCGCCAGCACGCCGTGCGCGCGGGCAAACGCATACGGAATGCGCTGCGCGAATCCGGCGGCCTGGGCGGACGATGCTTTCGGGTCGGCGGCAGTGGCCATCGCGGTGACGCTCCGGACGACGCTAGCGCGTATTGGTGCCGCCGTCCGGCGCAGGCGGGGCCTTCGGCTTGTCGCCGAGGAGCGGTGGCGTCGGGTTGGCGCCGGGCATGCCAGGGAATACGCCTTCGCGCGGCAGCGTAGGTTGCGTCGGGTCGTTCCAGAAGAGTCGCGCCGGGGGCGCCTGCCGCTCCTGCTCGCCGCGCAGGTACTCGTAACGCTCCGACGTGAGGTCGCGCCCGTCGGCACCCGTCCTCAGCACCGTTGTCTTGATGAAGATCATCAGGTTGGTCTTCTGCCTTCGGCGCGCGTCGTAGCGGAAAAGGGCCCCGGCGATCGGGATGTCGCCCAGCAGCGGAACCTTGTCGCTGCCGTCGGTCAGCTCGTCCTGGATGAGGCCGCCCAGCACGATCACCTGCGTGTCGTCGACGATCACCGTGGACTCGAGCGCGCGCTTCGACAGGATGGTGCCGGTCGTCGTCGACACGCTGTCGATGCGCGAAACCTCCTGGTAGAGCGAAAGGCGGATCGTCCCGCCCTCGGTGATCTGCGGCTTGACACGCAGCACGAGGCCGACGTCTTTGCGTTCGAACGTCTGGAACGGCGTCACGGTCGTGCTGTTGCCGGTCGTCGCGTAGCTTCCCGTGACGAGCGGGATATTCTGGCCGACGATGATCCTGGCTTCCTCGTTGTCGAGCGTCATCAGCGTCGGCGTCGACAGGATGTTGGCGCCGATCTGCGTCTCCAGCGCGCGGGCGAGAAAAGCGAGGTTGGTGATCGTCCCGAGCCCCGGTATCGTCACCGCGCCCTTGATCACGCCGAGCGCCAATCCCTGGCCGACGGCGCCGGGGTTTACCGCGACGTCGATGATGTTGTTGCCGCTGTCGCGCGGCGTGAAATTGGTGCCGCCGATGACGCGGGTCTGCGTCGAGTTGAAGCCGGACAGCGCCTGCCACTGGATCCCGAATTCGGAGGCCTTGTCCGCCGAAACCTCGACGATCAGCGCCTCGACGAACACCTGCGCGCGGCGAACGTCGAGTTTTTCGATGATCGCGCGGATGTTGTTGTAGACGGGTTCGGGCGCCATGATCACGAGCGCGTTGCTCGCGGTGTCGGCCGTGATCGTCGCGCCGTTCGCCGAAAACGAGGTCGCCGTGCCGGCCGCCCCGGTCGACACCGGATTCGCGACCGCCGTGGGCGTCGCGGTGGAAAGCTGCGATGTGCCGGACATTGCGGCGGATCCCGCCGACAATCCCGACGCGCCCTGCGGCGCGTTCCCGCTCTCCCCGCCGGTCAGCATGCCGCGCAGCGTCTGTGCAACGCGCGCGGCTTCGGCGTTCTTCAGATAGACGATGAACATGTTGCCGCCGGGTCGGCCCGGCGTGTCGAGCTGCTCGATCAATTGCCGGACTCGCGCAAGGCGGCCCGGATTGTCCGCGCGCACCAGGATGCTGTTCGACCGCGGATCCGCCATCACGGTCACGCGCTGCTGAGCGTCGGCCGCGACCGGCGCGCCACCGCCCGTCGTGTCGACGAGGAGCCGGTTCAACAGCGCAACGATGTCGAGTGCGGAGGCATAACGGACCGGCACGAGGATCGGCTCGCTGCCGGGCGGCTGGTCGAGCGACGCGATGATCCGGTCGATCCGGCGAAGGTTGTCGGCGTAATCGGTGATCACCAGCGCGTTGCTGCCCGGGTAGGCGGCGATCGCGTTGTTAGGGGTGATCAGCGGACGCAGCACGTTGACGAGCTGCAGCGCGGATTCGTATTTGAGCGTGATGACCTGCGTCACCAGCCGGTCGCCGCCTGCGCCGACAGGCCCGACAGAGACCGAACCTCCCTGCTGCTTGGCGTCGGCCTCCGCGACGATCTTGACCACCCCGTCGCTCTCGATCGCGGTAAACCCCTGCAGTCGAAGCGCGGAGAGAAGCGTCGGATAGACGAGGTTGCGCGGAACGGGCCGGGCCGAGATGATGTTGATCGTGCCCTTGACCTTCGGGTCGATCACGAAATTGCGGCCGGTAATCTCGGCCACCGCCTTCACGACCGCTTCGATATCCGCGTTGACGAAATTGAGCGTGACCCCGTCGTCGGCCGCCCCGGCCATCGGGGATACGACCGCCGCGAGCGCCACGGCGAGCCGGACGAGCATCCGCGAGCCGAGGCGGATCGCGGGCGGCAGGGCATCATGCACCAGGCTTCGCAGTATCTTGGGCAAGCGGGCGCCAGGTAAAACGATCATGATCGCGCCGCGGGGGCAACGCGGGAAAACCGTACAAATCGGCGTCCGCGGCGGGTTTGCGCGGCGACCGTGCCTTTTCGGGAATAATAGCACGCACCCCCGAGGGCCCATTCCCTCGAAAACCTGAATCCGAACCCGTCCATCGCCGCATCCAACGGAGCGAACGAACACTTACCGGGAGCTTCCATGCACCATAATTCCGCCACCGCCGATTTGGCCCCGCCGAGGTTCCCCCGGCAGGTCATCCTCGGCGCGGCCTTCCTGATCGGGCTTGCCGCAGCGCTGGCCCCGCGGACGCCCGCCGTCCATGCGCAGGAACCCAATGCCCCGCCGGCCGCAACCGCGCCCGCACCGAAATCCCAGTCGGCATCCAAGACGATCACGATCACCGGGGGAGGCAGCGGAGCCAAGATCGAGGTCAAGGACGCGCGCGATCCGACCGCCAAAGGATCGGCGATCTCCAGTGATGCCCCGGACGACGAGGATGCGGCGGGGGCGGCGGGCAAGCCCGATACCGGAAAACATAGCGTCACCATCGGCAAGCACGGCCGGATCCAGGTTGACGGTCTCGGCGTCGACCGCGAGTTCGACTCCGTCGGCGATTTCGTCCACAACGAGCCCGAGATCGCGGGCATGGTCGTCGCGATCGTCACCGTGGTCTTCCTGTCCCCCGTGCTCGTGATCGCGCTAATCCTCTGGTACCGGATGCGCAAGGCGCGAATGCTGAACGAGACGATGCTGACACTCGCGGAAAAGGGGATCGTGACACCCAGCGATGCGCTCGAAGCGCTCGCGGGCGGCAAGCAGGAAGCGATGCTTCAGACGGCCGCGGCTGCCGCGCCGATCTACGAGCAGGCGAAGCAGATCCGACGGCGCGCAGCTTGGTCGGATCTGCGCAAGGGCGTGTTGACGGGCGGTGTCGGTCTCGCGTTGATGTTCTATTCGATGCTGGATGAAGGCGCCCCGAACGGGCTGGGTCTAGTGCTGTTCTTCGTCGGTGCCGGCTTCATCGTGCTGTGGTGGTTCGAAGAGCGGCAACTCGCACCGGCGAAGGGCATCCCGGCCGGCACCGGGCCATCGATCGGGGCGTCGGGCACCCCACCCGGCGGCCCGCCGCCGTCGGCCTGACCGGTGCCTCGTCCGCACCCCGGAATCCGACCGCCCGAGATAACGCGCCCCGATGGCGCAAACGGAGCTTACCGATGCCCAACTCATTGCGCGCGTTGTCGTTCACGATGACCGCAATGCATTCTCGGAGCTCGTTCGGCGTCATCAGTCGGCGGTCCGTACCACGCTGCGCCGGCTGACCTCGGGCAACTTTGCCCTCGCCGACGACCTCGCGCAGGAGACTTTCATGCTCGCGTACCGCAATCTGAAGACGTTCCGCCAGGAGGCGCAATTCTCGACGTGGCTCTATCGGATTGCGACCAATGCCTTCCTCGCGGATGCGCGCAAGCGGAAGGAAGAACTGCTGGGCGATCGCGACCAGGACGTCGCGCTCGTTGACGGTGACGACGATGCATCGTCCGATGGGTTCGCACCCGATCACACGCGGGCGTCGTCGCTCAAGATCGACATGAGCCGCGCGCTGTCCGTGCTATCCGAAGGCGAGCGGGCCGCCATCGTCCAGTGCTACCATAACGACCTGTCGCACGAGGAGGCCGCCGTGGTGCTCAACTGTCCGGTCGGAACGGTCAAGACGCACATCCTGCGGGCCAAGCAGAAGCTGAAGGCAAGGCTTTATGCCTGGGAGCCTCGTTGACAGGAGCGCTGCCATGAACCAAACGCCCCTTCCCCCGATCGATGCGGACGACGACTGGCTCGATGCCATGCTGCGCGAGGACGGCCGCGACCATCGCGCCGACTATCTCGACGACGGCGGGTTCACGGCGCAGGTGATGGCCGCGCTGCCGGCGCCCGTGGCGCTTCCTTTGTGGCGCAAACCTGCGCTGACCGCGCTTTGGGCCGCAGCAGGTATCGGCATCGCGTTTGCATTGCCCGGAACGGTCGTGGACGTCGCGCACGAAGTGCTGCGCGTGATCCTCGGGCAACGCATTTCATTGGCAGGGCTCGCCACCGGGATGGCAGTCATGGGCGCGTCGGCCTGTGCCGCGGCGGCCTACATGCTGCGCGACGACTGAGGGGTCGCAGGGCGCGCGCTCCGCTCGGCCTCCGCAACAGTTTCGGAAAATCCGACGGTCGCCTGGTCGGCCTCCTGCGCCGACTCGCCTCGGTCGCATCCCCACTTCGTGGGGCCCCTGCTCCCAGCTCGCGTCTCGGCCTCCACCGAGGTATCGCAAACTCCCACGTTCGCCTGGTCGGCCTCCTGCGCCGACTCGCCCCGGTCGCATCCCCACTTCGTGGGGCCTCTGCTCCCAGCTCGCGTCGCTACTTCAGCGAGAAGTTGATCTCGATCTCGCCTACGTACTTCTCGCCCTCAGCCGTGAACTTCCACTCCGACAGCGCATCGATGACGGCCCTGTCGAAATGCCGTGGCGGATCGGCCGATATGATCGTGACGTTCGTCACGTTGCCCTTTTCGTCGATGTTGAGGCGCGCGACGACCTTCCCCTTCTCGATGTTGAGGCGGATCGCCGCACGCGGGTAGACCGGATCCTCGCGCTTGATCGGCGTGATGCCCCGGCGGATCGCCGGTTTCGGCGGCGGCGCCGGCGCAACGACGACCGGCGGCGGGGGTGGTGCGATGACGTAGGGCGCGGGCGGGGGGGTCGACACCGGTGCCGAGATGACGGGCTCGACGGTTGTGGGCACCGGAATATCCGGCGGCGGAATGTACGGCTGGACCGGCACCGGCACCTTCTGCGGCTCGATGATGATCTTCTTAGGCGGCGGCGGGGGTGGCGGCGGCGCCTTGATCTCCTCGATGATCGTCGCCGAGAGCGGCTTCTTGATCACCTCGACCACGGTGCGCGCGAGCCCCGTGACGAGCGCGTAGATGACGAGCACGTGAAAGAGAACGACGAACCCGATCCCGATCATGTGCTTGGCCGGGTCTCTCTGCTGCCGTGCGTAATCCATAGGCCTTTGACTCCCGTCGGCGCACTCGCGCCTGCGCGCCCGCCAGGCGCTATTACTCTATGAACTGCTCGCTGCCCACGATGCCGATCTTGGTCAGGCCGAGCCGCTGCGACGACGCCATCACGCCGGCGGCGAGCTCGTATTTCGACGCCTTGTCCGGTCGGAGGTGGAGTTCGGGCTGGACCGCCTGCGCCGCAGCGGCTTTGAGCCTTTCCTCCAGCGCGGCCCGGTCGGCCACCGCTTCGCCGTTCCAGTAGATCGCGCCGGTTCCGTCGATGTCGATCTTCACGACCTCGGGCTTGACGAGAGGCGGCGGCGGGTTGCCCACCGGCATGTTGAGGTTGACCGAGTGCAGCTGGATCGGAATCGTGATGATCAGCATGACCAACAACACCAGCATCACGTCGATCAGCGGCGTGGTGTTGATATCGATCATCACGTCGGGGTCACCCGACTTGTTGCTCGAGCCGACATTCATCGACATGCGATGTTCCCCTTGTCCTCGTTGCCGCGCGGCCGGTCAGCTACCGCGCACCGGCGGCTCGGTGATGAAGCCGACCTTGACGATTCCGGCGCGCTGGCACGCGTAGATGACGCGCCCGACGCCGTCGTATTTCGCGCCGCCGTCGCCGCGAATCTGCACCTCGGGCTGAGGTGTGAGCACCGCCACCTTCTTAAGCCGGTCGATCAGCGCGTTGGTCGTCGGAATGCGCAATTCGTTCCAGTAAATGCTGCCCTTCGCGTCGACCGAGATGACGATATTCTCGGGCTTGGTTTCACGGATCTCGTTGCGTTCCTTCGGCAGCGTGACCGGGATCGACGTGGTGACGACGGGAATCGTGATCAGGAAGATGATCAGCAGCACCAGCATGATGTCGACGAGCGGCGTGGTGTTGATGGTGGAGATGACTTCGTCGTCACCACCGTCCTCCGAACCGACGTTCATCGACATGATCTAGCCCTTGACCGGGGATTGCGCGGAGGAGAGCAGCACGGCGTGCAGGTCGGCGGCGAAGCTGCGCACGTTGTCCATCGCCGCCTTGTTGCGGCGGACCAGCCAGTTGTATCCCAGCACGGCGGGAACTGCGACGGCCAGGCCGATCGCGGTCATGATCAGCGCTTCGCCGACGGGGCCGGCGACCTTGTCGATCGAGGCTTGCCCGGCGACCCCGATCGCGGTCAACGCATTGACGATGCCCCAGACCGTGCCGAAGAGGCCGACGAACGGCGCGGTCGAACCTACGGTCGCCAGGAACGCCAGTCCATCCTGAGTACGACTTGCCACGTTCTCGATCGCGCGCTGGATCGACATCGTGATCCAGTTGTTGAGGTCAACGTTGCCCAGCATCCCCTCGTGCTTGCCGGAGGCCTCGAGACCCGTCTCCGCAAGGAACCGAAATGGACTGTTCTTCTTCAGTCCTTCGGCGCCCTGGCGCACCGACGGCGCCTTCCAGAACGTCCTTTCCGCGGCCTTGGCCTGCTTGCCCATCTTGGCCTGCTCGTAGACCTTGGTGATGATGATGTACCAGCTTCCCATCGACATGATGGCGAGGATCGTCAGCGTGATCTTCGCGACGACGTCGCTGCCGCGGAGCAGCGCCTGGAAGCCGTACGGGTTGTCGACCATCTCGGTCGACTTCGCGCTGCCGGCGGCCTTCATCGCGGGCGCCGCGGGTTCGGCGGCTGCAGCGGGAGGTGCGGGAGCGGCGGCGGCCGGAGCGGCGGCCGGCGCCGGGGGGGGTGTCTGTGCCTGGGCGGCTTGCGGGAGCGTGATTCCCGCAACAGCGACGACCAGGACTGCGATCATCGCAAAATGAGTCTTCTTCAGCATGTTGTCTCCAGGCAAAAGGCGTTCAGTCATGAATCCGCGGCCCGCACGAAGGGACGGCACGGGCGCTAATGGGAGTGCCACGGACACTCCGGGACGAGCCAAAGGACGGCCGTCCGGGTTACCCGGGGCGCAGGGGCGAGATGCTAATGGGGTCTGCCGCAAAAAGCAAAAAAATGTGGCGGCCCGACGACGGGCGCCCGTTTCCGCTTTCCCCGCGGATTCGGGCGCCCGGGGGCGCACGTCGCCTACGGCTTGGCACCCCGGGACAAACGGGGCAAGGGAGCCCGCCGGGGGTGAATGCCCACTATCTGATCAACGGGATGGCGACGGCGATGTCGTAGGCCTGAACAGCGCGGATCTTCGATTCCAGTTGCATGTAGCGCGCCGCCTTCTTCGGCGGCAGCGCCTTCATCACCTTGTTCTGAAGCGTTCGCCTCGCCCGGATTTCCGCCTCGTCGGCGGCGATCAGCTCTTTCGACAGGTCGCGCGCATAGGGATCGGACAGCGGCTTCTGGAGTCCGACGAGGTCCACCACGACCACGTTGCGCTGGCGAACAGCGACGTCGAGGGCCCGCTGGTAGCTGTCGTAGATCGGCCAGAATTTCTTCGCCTCGGCGTCGGTCAGCATCAGCGTCTTCGCGACCAAGGCCTTCTTGTCCGCCTTCGCCGCCTCGCGCAGCGCCTGCATGTCGGTCATGTCGGCGACACTGCCTTGCGCCGACGCCGGTGTGCCTTGGGCCGACGCCGGCGGTGCGGCGATCAGCGCGGCAGCGAACAGGAGGGCGGCCAGTGATTTCGTCATTTTCTGTCCTCGAAGTGGGGAAGGCCAGCGCGTCGTTTTAACACATTTTCCGTTGGACCGGAGGCGGGCGTTCGGGCAGTCGCTCCCTCGCCCGCCTCTCGGCGGCAGACGCGATTCAAGGTGTTCGTCGCGCGTTGCACGAAGCGGATTGCAACTATGGTGTAATTCGGACGACAGCGCGGCCGTAGGCGCGCCCCCGAACGGTCGGAACCAGCGAGTGACCCCATGCGAACCCGTTTGCTCCTAGCCCTTGCGCTGGTCGTTGCCGGACCCGTCCACGCCGACGCCACCCGCGACGCCTTGGCCGAGATGGCCAGGTGTGCGGAAATCGCGGATTCGGCGGAACGATTGAAATGCTACGACGCGGCCGCGCCGCGTGCCAAAAGCGCGCTTGCCGCACCGCAGCCGCCCCCAGCAGACCCGGGAACCACGGTCGAATCGTTCGGCCTGCGGGTCCCGAAACCCGTGACGAAGGCCGAGGACTTCGGCAAGCCCGCAGCACCTCCGCAGCCCAAGGAAATCACCGAGATCAGCGGAACGGTCGTCGAGTTCGCCAGGACACCGCGCGGGCGCTCGATCTTCTTCCTCGACAACGGCCAGGTGTGGAGGCAACTCGACGGCGATTCGACCGTCGTGCGCGACCCCGACCCGGGAAAGCCGATGAAGGTGACGGTCGAGGTCGGCGCGCTCGCCAGCTACAACCTGACGATCGAGGGCCGAAACGGCCTGATCAAGGTGATTCGGCTCAAATGAGCCGGCGACCGGGGCCGGGCGCCAGGCGCCGGCGGCCGACGTCAGGGCGCGGCTTGCGCGGTTTCGAACCCCGTTGCGCAGTTCAACGCCCACGCCCGGAACATGGCGTCGAGCCAGTAGGCGTTCGTCACCCGGTCCGCGTAATTGAAACGCCCGACTTCACGCGACGTATTGCGGTCGACGACGCGACCGACGAGCGTTCCGGTCACCGAGTCGCGCGCATCGAGGATGAGTGTCGCCTCCCCCGCCGAGTCCTTGGTGTAGGTCCTCGTGAGCCCGGAGCCCGGCACATCCGGCGCGATCACGTAGAGGTCGACGACGCTCGGCGACAGGCGCAGCACGCCGGCGCCGGGTGCCGTGACGACTTCGTAGCCGCGCGACCGGAAGGCGTCGGAAACGGCATTTCCCATCCCGACGACCGCATCGTCGGTAACGCGTTGCGCGTCCTGCGGATAGAGCCATCGCTGCAGGTCGCGCGTGCCATTCATCGACTTGAGCCAGCCCTTGGTCAAGGCGACTTGCGGCGTGTCGATGATGACCTTGCGATAGCCGGAGAGGTCCGCTTTCGGCCGCACGTGGAATTCGTCGAGCGTCCGGGATGGCACCGCGACGAGGCCCTCCGGGCTGTTCGACGGTGACGGAGCCGCGTAGACGGGTGCCGCGAGCAGCGCCGTGAAAACAACGGGAATCATCAGCAGGTTCATGGTCGTGACCTCCGCAATCGATCGGGGCGATGTAAATCGTACACCCTTTTGGGACAGCGACGCCCCAGAGGGATTCCGTTGGCCGTAGATCGCTCGCCGTCGATTGCCGATGCGCTGCTGGCACGCCTGGCAGGGACGCCGGATGCCTATCCGCAGAAAATAGACCTCGTCGGGCGCACCGTGCTGCTCGTTGAATTCGATGCCGGCCAATACCGGGCCGCGAGTTTTCTCGACGACCGCGTCCTGAAGCCTGAAACCCGGGGTGCGTGGCTTCCGGTGGGTCCCATCATCGAGGCGTCGCGCCGGGTGACCGGCGCCCGGCCGCTGCATTTCATCTTTCATACCGGCCATGTCGGCTCGACGCTCTTGAGTCGACTGCTCGATGAGACGGGCGCGGTGTTGTCGCTGCGCGAGCCCCTGCCGCTGCGAACGCTGGCCGAGGCCTTCGATGCGCTGGGGCGGCCCGATTCACTGCTATCCGACCAGGAGTTCGAGGAAGCGCTCGCGATGTTCGTGCGGCTGTGGCGCCGCGGATATGACGGCACGCACAGCGTCGTCGTGAAGGCGACGAGCAGCGCCGGGCGTCTGGCGGCTCCGATCCTCGCCGCGAGCGACGCGTCGCGCGCGGTGTACCTCAACCTGGCCGCCGAGCCCTATCTCGCAACGCTCCTTGCCGGGCAGAACTCGCCGATCGACCTGCGCGGGCATGGCGCCGAGCGCTTCCGGCGCCTGCAAGCGCGGTTCGCGGCTACGTTAGCGCCGTTGCACGGGCTGTCGATCGGCGAGCTCGCGGCGATGAGCTGGCTGGCGGAGTCCCTGACGCAGCGCAGTGCGATTCGAGAATTCGCAGGCAGGGTCATCCCGCTCGACTTCGACGCCTTTCTGGCGGATGTCGCGGGCGGCATGCGGCGGGTCGTCGCCCACTTCGGATTGCCGGCGAACGAACGCTTCCTGTCGGACGTGGGTCGCAATCCGGCGCTGGCCCTATACTCGAAGGCGCCCGAATTCACCTACACGCCGGCCGTCCGCGCCGAAGTCCTCGCCGATTCGCGGCGCAACAACCGCGAGGAAATCCGCAAAGGCCTTCAATGGCTGGAGCGACAAGCGCGACTCGACGAAACCGTCGCCGAGGTGGTGAACGGCGCTGACGGATGACCCGTCAGGTCCTCGACCACATGCGCATCAGGTTCTGGCGCACGACGTCGAGACGCACGCGGTTTTCCCATTTCATCGTGCCTCCCTCGAGCGCGGCGATCTCGTTGAGCTCGTACACCTGCGTTCGCTGATGCTGGTCGGCGATGAAGCTCTCGATGAACGTGATGGACACGAGCCGTTGGCCGGATCGGACCGGCACGACTTCGTGCAGCGACGTCGACGGATAGATGAACGCGTCGCCGGCCGCGCCCTTGACCGGGATGGCCAGCGTTCCGACCTCGATCGAGAGTTCGCCGCCGTGGTAGGCCGACGGATCGTTGACGAAGATCGTGCAGGACAGGTCCGAACGCATCCGCGCATTGCCGACCTGGAGCAACGCCGCGTCCGCATGCCCGCCGTATTTCATGCCGGGCTCGTAGCGGCAGAGCATCGGCGGCGCGACGTGCTTCGGCATCGCGAATTCGACGAACTCGCGCGAGCGTCCGAGTGCGGCGCTCACGATCTGTACCGACTCCGCGTATTTCGGATCGGTGTGATCCGCCTGCAGGTTGTCCTTCGTCACGTTGGCCGGATTGGAGACGCGGCCATCGACGAAGCGCAGCTCGCGCGACAGGGCCGTGAGCCGCGCGATTTCGGGCGCCGCAAGCAGGTTCTTGATCTTCAGGAACACGTCGAGGTTCGTCCCGGGTGTTGACGGTGGGCGTGCGGTCAACGCGAATCGTACCCGAATTTGCTATCCTCTCGCGGCCTCGAACCCCGCCCTTTGCCGTTCCCCCACGACCCACGAATCGGAACCCGTTGAGATGCCCCCCATCGACCCGCGCGTCCTAGCCCAGGCCGGCGCCGACGCGCTGCGTCGAGGCGACGCGCGCCTCGCGCGCGAATCGTTCGAAACGATCGCCAAGGCAGGAATCGCGGACGCGTCGAGCTGGCTCGGGCTCGCCTTTGCCTGCCGCGGCCTCGGCGACAAGGCGGCGGCGCTGGCCGCCGTCGACCGCTCGCTATCGCTGGAGCCGCGCAACCTGCGCGCGCTGATCCTCAAGGCCGATCACCTCGCCGAGTCGGGCGACGCCCGGGGAGCGTCGTCGTTCTACCAGTTCGCCCTGCAGGCCGCACCGCCTGCCGGTCAATTGCCGGCGGACCTGCGCAGCGAGCTCGGCCGCGCGCAGGCGATGTGCGCCCGGTACGCCGGGCAATTCGAGGACTTTCTCCGGGAACGGCTGGTGGGAAACGGTCTCGTCGAAGGCCGCACCGCCGCGCGTTTTCGGCATTCGCTCGACATCATGCTCGGCAAGCGGAAGATCCACTTTCAGGAACCCCACACGTATTACTTCCCGGAGCTGCCGCAGATCCAGTTCTATGACTCCAGCGACTTTTCCTGGGTCAGTGGTGTGGAAGCCGCAACCGCGGACATCCGCGCGGAGCTCCTCGAGGTCATGAAGGAGGATTCGGCGTTCACGCCCTATGTCCAGGGCGACCCGCGGCGCCCGCGCAAGGAGCAGTCCGGGATGCAGGACAATCCGGACTGGAGCGCCTTCTACCTGTGGAAGAACGGCGAGCCGGTCACGGCCAACGCCGCCCGCTGTCCGAAGACGCTCGCGGCAATGGCCGGCGTGCCGCTCGCGCGAGTCGCAAATCGCTCGCCATCGGTGCTGTTCTCGCTCTTACGTCCCGGCGCCCGCATTCCGCCGCACACCGGGCTCGTCAATACGCGCCTCATCTGCCACCTGCCGCTGATCGTTCCGCCGAATTGCGGCCTTCGGGTCGGCAACGAAACGCGCACGCCCGTCGAAGGCCGTGTGTGGATGTTCGACGACACGATGGAGCACGAAGCCTGGAACGGCAGCGACCGGACCCGCGTGATCCTGCTCTTCGAAATCTGGCGACCCGAGCTCACCGAAGCGGAACGCCGTCTCGTCACCTCGATGTTCGAAGCGATCGACACCTACAGCGGCCAGAAACCCGCGTGGGAAATCTAGGAACAGATCCCAGGAAGGAAACACATGCAGAACCCAGCGGAGCGCCTGCCGGAAATCAATGCCCTCGAGGCGCAGGCCGTGCGCGCTGCGCAGGCCGGCCGGGACCAGGAAGCCGTCCGATGCTGGAAGCGGATCCTGGAAATCGATCCGGACCACTTTCGGACGCTGAACGTGCTCGGCCAGCGCTACTTCCGGGGCGGCGACATGCCGTCGGCGCTGAGCGCCTTCCGCCGCATTGTCGAAATCGACGGGACGAACGCCCAGCAATGGATTCACCTCGCGATTACCTACCGCAACCTCGAGGACGATCCGGCGCAGGAGGTTGCGATCACGCGCGCACTGTCCCTCGATCCGATGGATCTCGTCGGCCTGATCCTTCGCGCCAATCTTCTCAAGAAGCAAGGCAGGACGCATGAAGCCGCCCGGGCCTTCGGTGCCGCGGCGGCAGTCGCGCCCCCGACGGAACAGGTTCATCCCGAACTTCGCGCGGCCGTTACCGAAGCGCGGGCGCACGCGGAGCAATACAACAAGGATTGCGGCGCCTTCCTCGACCAGTTTCTCGAGTCGCATCTCGGGCAATTTGCCGGGGAGAATCTGAAGCGTTTCCGCGAATCGGTCGACATCCTGGTCGGGAGGAAGAAGCGCTACGACTCCCGATCGATGATCTATCACTTTCCGAATCTCGCGCCGATCCCGTTCTTCGACCGCGCGGATTTCCCGTGGCTCGACCCGATCGAGGCCGGCACGGACGCGATCCGGAACGAATTCCTGGAGGTCCTCGCCACCGAGGAAGGATTCACCCCCTACATTACCTACCCGCCGGACGTGCCGCACAACCAGTGGGCGGAACTCAACAATTCGCCGCGCTGGAGCGCTTTCCATCTGTACAAGATGGGCAAGCTCGTCACCGAAAACGCGGCCCGATGCCCGACGACGATGCAGTTGCTTGCGCACGCGCCGCAGCCGGACCAGCCCGGGCGAACGCCGGCGGCGATGTTTTCGCTGCTGAAACCCAGGACGCGGATTCCGGCCCACACCGGCGTGACCAACGTGCGGCTCGTCACGCATCTGCCGCTGATCGTCCCCGAGGGTTGCGAATACCGGGTCGGCAACGACACGCGTCAGTGGGTCCCGGGCCGCGCATGGGTCTTCGACGACACGATCGAGCACGAAGCGTGGAACGGCAGCGACAAGATTCGCGTCGTCCTCATCTTCGACATCTGGCACCCGCACCTGACCCCGCCCGAGCGCGCGATGATCACGGCGCTGACGTCCGGGCTCAACGAATTCACCGGCGGGGCGATCGGCTTCGACGCCTAGACGCCGGCCGCAGCGGCGGAGTCCGCCACGCATGGGCGCGCCGGCATGCGGCGCGACGCATCAATCGGGTCCGGTTGCCGTGCCGCCGCCAACGTCGGCGAGGTACGTGCGCAGCGCGTCGAGGTGCCGCGCATAGTGACGGGAGCGGCCCGACGAGCGCTGATAGAGGGGTTCGCGCACCTGCCAGACACTCGCCGTCTTGACCGCGTTGGCGACGTTCTGGAACGACATGCAGGACTCCTCCCAGTCGAGCCCGCAGAACGACAGCAATCTCGTGACGGCCGGCCGTGGATCGCGCACGAATGCGTCGTAATCGAAGTCGAGGATGTCATCAAAGTACAGCGCCTTCCAATGCGCCATCAGCCGCCGGTACTGCCGGTAGTAATGCGCCGTATCCATGAGGTCGAGCGCGTAGCCCATGCCGTGATCGAGGTGGAGGAAATGGATCGACAGGCAATTGTCGAGCGGGTCGCGGGTCGTGTGCACGATCCTCGCGCCGGGGAACATGCGCTTGATGAGGCCGATGTAGAGGAAATTGTCGGGGCGCTTGTCCGTGATGTGATCGGCCCCCGGGAAGAGCTTCGCGAGCCGTGAGCGGTAGCGTGCCGCGAACTGCACGAGTTGCCCTTCGGAAAGCCCGGCCATCCGCGCCGGGAACGGCGCGAGCTCGGTGCCGACGAGTGTGGGCACGAAGTCGATCTCGCCCCCTGCCGACACGCGCGAGTGTCCGGCCAGCACCTGCTCGGTCAGTGTCGAGCCGGAGCGAAACATGCCGCAGATGAAGATCGGCCGGTCGGCTGGCTCCGGCGCGGCTCGTGCCGGTCCGTCCGTCGCGAACGCACCGATGATCTGATCGACGAATGCCTCCATCCGCCGGCGATCGTAGGGCACGGCGCCCGGAGCCGCCCCGTCGCGACTGGCCCGGTTGGCGGTTGCATAGGCCGCGAACGCCTGATCGTAGGCACCGCAGGCGTCGAGCGATTTGCCGAGCGCGAATCCGAGGCTCGCCCGGTCGGCCGGGGTTGCGGCAGGCTCCGCGAGCGCCCGGCGCAACCGGCCGATTAAAGGATCGTCGGGCCCCGAGACAGTCGTCAATTCGGCGTAGCGCGCCAACGCGTCGAAACCCTTCGGGTCGAGCGCCAGAATCCTCTCATACAGTTCGAGCGCGTCGCTCCGGTGCCCGAAATCCGACTTGAGGTTGGCGAGGTTCATCATTGCCGGCAGATAGCCCGGGTTGATCGCGAGCGCCGTCGCGAGCTCCCGCTCCGCCGCGTCCTCCCGGCGCAGGCCATCCGAGTAGACGACGGCGCGATTGAGATGGACTTCCTCGGGCCGGCCCACACCGCGGTCGAGCGCCTGCTGGTAGGAGGCGAGCGCGGCATCGAAGCGCCCCGCCTTGCGCTGCAGCAGCGCGAGGTTATACCAGCTGTCCGGCAGATCGGGCCAGCGCGCGAGCAGCCGCACGTAAGCCGCCTCCGCCTCGGGCAGGCGACCCGCGCGCTCGAGCAGCACCGCCTCGCCGAGCATCGTGCGAAGGTCGGCGCCGGCCGTCATTTGAGCACCCGCGTCATGCGCTCAAAGGGTCCCGGCGCAACGCGACGCACGTCGGAAAGAAAAACGGCGGGCCGAGGCCCGCCGTCAAAGTTGGCATGAGAACAGCCCCGGTCAGAACTTCGCCGTTACGTTCAGGAAGAGCGTCCTGCCCAGCGAGTCATACACCTGGGGATACGTGTTGCCGTTGCCGTACGGCGGGCCGGCGATCGTCGAAGTCGACAGCGGCGGATCGCGGTCGGCGATGTTGTTGACGCCACCCCGGATCGTGAAGTTCTTGTCGATGTTCCACGAGGCCGCGATGTCGAAGTAGTTCTGCGCGGAAAGGGTCTGACCCGCCGACACGAACGGCGCGGCTAGCTGCGGATTCGAGCTGGTCGATTCGAGGTCCACCGAGCTGAAGTACCGCCACGTCAACGCAGCCGTCCAGTTCCACGGCGTGGTCCAGAGCAGGCGGACCTTGGAGCGGAACTCGGGCAACGGCGTGCCGCACGTCGGGCCGTACAGGCCGGCGCAATCGTAGGAACCGAGGCCAGGGACCGGCTCGGTGACGAACTCCTTCAGGTACGTCCCGATGAAATTGAATCCGAGCGAGCCGTACGAGGGCATGTCCCAGATGTAGTTCAGCGAGAAATCGATACCGGAGGTCTCCTGCGACCCAAGGTTGATATTGGTACCGGTAACGAAGCCGCCGCTCGGCAGCCACAACGTGCCCTGCGCATCGCGGTGGATCAGGTCGCAGAACTGGCCGGAGTTGATACATTGGCTGATCGCCAGCGACGAGGGCACGATGCCGATTTCATTGTCGACCTTGATCTTCCAGTAGTCGATCGTGGCGGACAGGTTGCGAATCGGCTCGAGTACGACGCCGAAGGTATAGCTCTTGGCCTTTTCCGGCGACAGCGTCGGGTTGCCGCCCTGAAGGAAGTTGTACTGACCGGCCACGTTGTCGAGAATCCGGGCGCCGTACTGCGAAGCGGCCAGACCCGTCGCCTGGCACTGCGCCAGTGTTGCGGTCGGCACCGCTTGTCCAGGAACGCCGCCCGCGCACGGGTCGTGCGCCAGGTTGAACAGGTTGAAGCCCTGCGCCGTGAAGAGCTCGATGATGTTGGCCGCGCGCACTGCTTGCTGATACGTCGTACGCAGGCGCACTTGCTTGACCGGCGCCCATTCGGCGCCGAGGCCGTACGATTCCGTCGTTTGGTTGGTGCTGTAGTCCGAGTAACGATAGCTGCCGTTGACGCTGAGCAGTTCGGCGAACGGCATCTTCTCGATGATCGGTACGCGAACTTCGCCGAAGAACTCGTTGACCGTGTATCCGCCGCCCAGGCCGATCGTAGGACCGCCCTGGCCTGTTCCCTCGGGAATCGAGAAGAACGTGTCCGTCGCGAGATTCAGCTTTTCCGTGCGGCGCTCGTAACCCAGCGCCACGCCGACGCCGTTCTTTGCCCACGGCAGCGTCCAACCATAGGATGAACCGAGGTCCGACGTGATGTGGAGCCCGAGGACGCTCTGCTCGGTGGAGCCGTTCTGGAACCCTGGCGTCTGCAGGTAGTCGAGGGCCGCCTGCGTGACTCCGCCGATGTGGAAGATGTCGTATGGCACGCACAGCGGGTCGGAGCCATCGACGACCGACCGGCAAACCGGTTGGCCGTTGGCGCCGGTCACGACGTCCAGCGCCTTGTTGGCGCGCGACGCCGAGAAGTCGTTGGTGTACGTCTGCTGGTAGATGACCTTGCCCGACTGCCAGAAGAAGTCGTAGTCCCACTTGTTGTCGAGGACGTCGCCCTTGGCACCCAGCACGTACCGATATTGCGTGTGGCGGATGTCCTGGGTACGGCCGCCGCCTTCGAGGTTACGGCGCAGGATGTAGACGGTCTGCGGGTTGAGGGCGTCGATCCCCATCGCATCCTTGAAGGATTGCGACAGCAGCGGGTTGTCGTTGGCCATCAGCGCGCTCTGGCCGAAGAGGCCGCTGGGCGCGATCTGCGTGAGCGTGTGGTCATCCATGAAGTCGAATTCGCCGTAGACCCGCACGTTCGGGAACACGTCGTAGTGGATGAACACGTTCGCGTTGTAACGCTCGTCCGGGCGCTGGAAGTAGTTGTAGGGTCCGAAATTGAACGCGTCCGTCGCGGTGACGTAGGGCCGCACGGCGCCCGCGGCGTTGGCGATCGTGAATGCGTTGCTTGTCCCGGTGAAGAACTGGCCGGGATAGCTGGTGCCCGATCCGCCGCAGTTGAAGCCCGCTGCGTTCGCGCCGAGCGCGCACGAGCTGAAGTCACGATATTTCTGCAGCACGGGATCCGTGTTCTGGTAGGAGAAGAACACCGTGGCATTGCCCTTGCCGTTCGCAAAGTTGCTACCCATCGTCAGGCTGAACTGCTGCGACTGGCCGTCGAGGCCGACGTCGCCCGGAACCGAGTACTGCGAAGGATTGACGAGCGAGCGCGCCTCGATGATCGAGGCAACCGAGTTGTGTTGCTGGTGGTTGTAGCCGTTGGCGTTCCACTCGAGCTGGATGCCCTCGAAGTGGTCGTTCATGATGAAGTTCACGACGCCCGCGACCGCGTCCGAGCCGTACACGGCCGAGGCGCCGCCCGTGAGCACTTCGACGCGCTGGATCAGTGGCGCCGGAATGGCGTTCAAGTCGGTCGCCCAGAACGTCGGGCTGCCAGCCGGTACGCGCTTGCCGTCGATCAACACCAGCGTCCGGGCGGAGCCCAGGTTACGCAGGTTGACCGTCGCCGTGCCCGTTGCGCCGTTGGACAGGTTTCCGCCGTAGTCGGCAAAGGCCTGCGGCAACTGGTTAAGGATGTCGGAGGTCGAATTGAGGCCGGTGAACTTGATGTCCTGCGCGTTGACTTCGGTGACGGGACTGGTGCTCTCGAGATTGAGCGGCACCGGAATGCGCGACCCGGTGACTTCGATTTTTTCGATCTTCTGTACCGGCGGACTGGATTGCGCGTAGGCAAGCGGTACCGCGAGGCCGACGACAACCCCCGCGTTGAGTGCCTGCACGACGGCGAGCGATAGCTTTTTTCTGTGCATTCTCTTCATGACGGATCCCCCAGGAGAAGTTGAAGCAGGACTGATGGCCGACCAACTGCAAGCACCTGCGACATTACTCCAGCGCACTTTTGTGCCGCAACGAAAATGCAGGTTTGTTACAGCGGCCGTTACAAACGTGTTGCAATTTTGCTACCGCATTGGTCGCCCGGAATCTAACCCGATGATTTGTGTACGAATGGATCGGCGAGGCGGCCCCCGCATACCCATGCAAGCCGCCCAAAACGGGACGCGCCGCCCGTCCCGCCTGGCGCCGGCGCGCTTTCCCCCGACGCGGGCTTGACCCGCAATGCGTTACGGGGATTGACGCAGTGCAATGAGGACGCCGGCGACGAGCGACGGACGACCCATTTCGCACTGCAGCATCGGCGATCGCGACGTGCGCAAGTTGCGTCCCGCCTATGAATTTGCCGCCGATTCGCCGACGGACGACCGCTCGGCCTATTTGTTGCAATTCTTCCGGCATTTGGGACTAGAATCCTCGACGCGGTGTGACGAGGGCGCCCGATGCGACACTCAATGGTTTTGCTGCTGTGCACCCTGCTCGCGGCATGCGCGAGCACCCCGGTGACGTACCGGACGGACGACCTGTTCAGCGACGCGCTGTTCCAGGCGGCGTCCGAACGCGTCTCCGGCGACGACGTCTTCGCGCTCAGCGACGAGATGAGGCGCTACCTCTATACGGAGATCGCCTCCCGGATCCGCGAAAAAGGCAGCGAGCGCGGGCTCTTCGATGCCCTGTACAACGCACGCGACCTGAAGCTCGACTACGACTCCGTGATGACGCGCAATGCGTCGGAGGCCTTCGCGGCGCACTCCGGGAATTGCCTGTCGCTCGTGATCATGACCGCAGCATTCGCCAAGGAGCTGGGGCTGCCGTTTCGATTCCAGAGCGTGCTGCTCGATGAAACCTGGAGCCGCAGCGGCGACGTTCAATTCTTCATCGGGCACGTCAACCTGACGCTTGGGAGAAAAACCGTCGACGTCGGATACGGCCGGGGCAAGAACGACGCGTTGACGATCGATTTCCTTCCGCCGGAGGAAATTCGCGGCCTGCCGAAGCGGGTGATCGACGAGAAGACCATCGTCGCGATGTACATGAACAACCGGTCCGCGGAACGCTATACGCAGGGACAGCTCGACGACGCGTATTGGTGGGCGCGAGCGGCGGTCGCGCACGACCCCCGCTTCGTCAGCGCCTACAACACGCTCGGGGTCATCTACCAGCGTCACGGCAACCTCCCGGAAGCAGAACGGGTGTTGCGCTACGCGCTGGAGCGGGAACCCGACAATCCCAAAGTGATGTCGAATCTGATTTCTGTACTGAACAACACAGGTCAGAGCGCGGAGGCCACGGTCCTCACCCGCCGGATGGAACGGATCGACCCCGATCCCGCGTTCAGCTTCTTCAGCCGCGGTGTCCGGTCGATGCGCGAAGGAGACTACGCGGCGGCGAGAGACCTGTTCGCCAAGGAAGTCGACCGCGCGCCGTACTATCACGAGTTCCATTTCTGGCTGGCGCTCGCCTATGTCGGGCTTGGCGACACGGCGCAGGCCCGAAAGCATCTCAACATTGCCATCGAGAGCAGCACGTCGCGCGGCGAGCGCGAGCTCTATGCGACGAAGCTCGACCGCATCTCCGCCAGCCGAGTTCAGTGACGCGCCGTTCGTGACGCGCGTCGATCCGTCGGCGGGGTTCGAGATCCGGCCGGCGACGCGGGCGGATGTGCCCGCCATCCACGAACTCATCGCAGCCCTTGCCGAGTACGAGCGCCTCTCGGACCTTTGCGTGGCGACCGAGTCCGACCTCGACCGGGCGCTGTTCGGGTCGCCGGCGCGCGCCGAAGTGCTGGTCGGGACGAAAGCGGGGGCGACGGTCGCCTTCGCGTTGTATTTTCACAATTACTCGACTTTTCTCGGTCGCCCCGGCCTTTGGCTGGAGGACCTCTTCGTGCGGCCCGACTACCGGCGCCAGGGGTGCGCGCAAGCCCTCCTCCGCGCGCTGGCCGGAATCGCGAAGGCTCGCGGCTGCGGAAGGTTCGAATGGTCAGTCCTCGACTGGAATGCCCCGGCGATCGCCTTTTATCGGTCGCTGGGCGCCTCGATCCTTCCCGACTGGCGGATCGCCCGGGTCGTCGGCCCGGCGCTGGACTCGATGGCCGACGGAACCCCGCCGGGGTGAGTCGACCCATGCGCGGCCGGACGTGCCTCTGGCCTCGGACCGTGTTTAGAGGCGATAATCCGCGGATTTTGTGCGGCCGCCCTGCGGCTGTGCATACCTCGATCCCGCGCGCGAATGCGGGGTTCCCGAACTCTGCCCACCACTGCTCTCGCCGATGCCCGACGCCGACCGCTTTGCTGTAGCCGACCTTCCGCCGCTCTCGCTCGACGCCGACTTCTGGTCGCTGCGCCGGGTCGACGAGACCAGCGAATCGTTTTCCGTACGCAAGAACGTCGCGCTGCCGTATTCGGCATGCACCGATCGCGGCGCGATGGCGACCGTCCATGCCGGGGGCGGCTACGGCTATGCGGCCACCGGCGACGTTTCGCCGGCAGGGCTCAAGGCAGCGCTCGAGCGGGCCGCCGCGCTGGCGCGCGCCACGGCGAAGTACGCGCTGGTCGACTCGAAGACGCTGCCGCGTCCCGCGCCTCGGGGCGAGTATGCGTCGCCCGCCTACGCATCACCCAGGCGGCCGCGCCGCGAATGGTACGAATTGCTGATGCAGGAGTCGCGCGCCGCCGCGTTCGATCCGCGCATCGTCGACTGGGAAGCGTCGGTCGCCGTTTCGACCGCGACGCACCGGCTCATCACCAGCGAGGGCGGCGACATCGTCCAGCGCTATCGCTTCATGTTTCCCGGCATGGTGGTCACCGCGCACGCCGACGGCGAGACACAGACACGGACGCTGCACGGGGATCGCGGCATCTGCCAGCAGGGCGGCGACGAAATCCTCGGACGCTTCGGTTTCGACGGCGGGATGCGCCGCATCGCCCTCCAGGCGCTCGAGCTCCTCGACGCGCCGAACTGCCCGAGCGGGACCATGGACGTCCTGCTGATGCCGGACCAGATGATCCTGCAGATCCACGAATCGATCGGGCACCCACTCGAACTCGACCGCATCCTCGGCGACGAACGCAATTTCGCGGGGACATCCTTCGTGACGCCCGACATGTTCGGCTCGTACCGGTACGGGTCGGATCTGCTCAATATCACGTTCGACCCGACGCGTGGCGAGGAGCTCGCGAGCTATCGCTGGGACGACGACGGCGCCGAGGCACAGCGCGTGCACCTGATTCGCGGCGGTATCCTCGAGCGGCCGCTGGGCGGCGCGACGTCGCAGTTGCGCGCCGGCATGAACGGCACGTCCAATTCACGAGCCGACAACTGGAATCGCCCACCGATCGACCGCATGGCCAACCTCAATCTCGAGCCCGGCGACGCGTCGCTCGACGACATGATCGCGGGGATCGAAAAGGGTGTGCTGATGGAGACGAATTGCTCGTGGTCGATCGACGACTCGCGCAACAAATTCCAGTTCGGATGCGAGCGCGGTCGCCTGATCGAGGACGGCAAGGTCGGCGCGGTCGTCAAGAATCCGAATTATCGCGGCATCAGCGCGAGCTTCTGGCGCAGTTTGGCGCGTGTCGGCAACGCCGACACCGTGCAGGTGCTGGGCTCGCCGCATTGCGGCAAGGGCGAGCCGTCGCAAGTGATCCGCGTCGGGCATGCGTCGCCCGCGTGCGTATTCACCGGTGTGTCGGTGTTCGGCGGGGTGGAGGAGTGAACGCGCCTCGCGACGTGGCTGCCGCGCCCGCGGTGATGGAAACCTATTTTCATGAACTCGCGGGTCTCCTCGACGGATTGCTCGCGGCCGGCGAGACTTATACCGCAAACTTTTCGGCAGAGGCGTCGGATTTCGTCCGGATGAACCGCGGCAAGGTGCGCCAGCCGGGAGCCGTCGTGCAGCATTACCTCGACGTCGACCTGATCCGGGGGGCGAAGCATGCTTCGCACCGGGTGTCGCTGTCGGGCAACCGCGCAGACGATCGCGAAGATCTGCGCGGCATCGTTGCAGACCTTCGTGCCGCGCTCGCCGACCTCGACGATGATCCGCACCTCTTGATCGCCACCGACGTCGAATCGACGCGTACCGTTCGAGGCGGTGCGCTGCCGGCCGCGGAAACCGTGATCGACGCGGTGCTTGGCGCCGCCGCGGGTTCGGACCTCGTCGGCATCTATGCCGGCGGGCCCGTGTACCGTGGCTTTGCGAATTCGTACGGCCAGCGCAACTGGCACGAGGCGACGACGTTCAACCTGCAGTGGAGCCTGTACCACCACGCCGACAAGGCCGTGAAGTCGGCGCTGTCGGGCTTCGCGTGGGACGAGCGCGCGTTCATCGCGAAGATGGAGGATGCGCGCGTGCAGCTCGCGCACGTGGCCGCGCCGGCGAAAACGCTGGAGCCGGGCAAGTACCGGGCCTATCTGACCCCCGCGGCGATGGAAGAAATCGGCGGGCTCCTCTGCTGGGGCGGATTCTCCGCCCGCGCGCTCGCCACCAAGCAAGGCAGCCTGACCCGCATGGACGGCGAGGGCGCGGCGCGACTCGACCCGCGCGTCACGATCAGCGAAGCGACCGCCGACGGGGTTTCGCCGGCGTTCCAGGGCGACGGGTTCGCCCGGCCGAAACGCGTGCCCCTGGTCGAAGGCGGCCGGCTCGTTGGGTCGCTCGTGTCGCCGCGCACCGCGCGCGAGTTTTCGCTCGCCGCCAACGGCGCGAACGCCGACGAGGCGCCCGAAGCCCTGACGATGGAGGGCGGTGCGCTCGATGCCGGCGACGCGCTCGCGGCGCTCGGTACCGGACTTTTCGTCGGCAATCTGCACTACCTCAACTACTCCGACCGTCCGGCCTGCCGCATGACCGGAATGACGCGCTTCGCGTCGTTCTGGGTCGAGGGCGGGAAAATCAAGGCACCGGTCAACGTGCTGCGCTTCGACGATACGATCTACCGGATCCTCGGGGCAAACCTCGAGGCGCTGACGACGGAGACGGAACTGATCCTCGAATCCGGGACCTATTGCGAGCGGGCGCTCGCCTCGATGCGTCTTCCCGGCGCGCTGCTGTCGGAGCTCGCGTTCACCCTCTGAAGTAGGGTCAGACTCGACTTTTGCTCAGTAGGAAAGTCGAGTCTGACCCTACTTTCCGGTTCACGCTGTAGCGACGCGCTCCCCGGTCCAGCCCTTCGGAATCGACGCCAGCAGCCGCTGCGTGTACGCCTCGCGCGGGTGCCGGTAGATCTCGTCCGAATTCGCGA
>JBDTRG010000084.1:0-28006 GCA_039931775.1 Betaproteobacteria bacterium
GATGGTAGCCGCGCGGCACCATGACCACGTCGTGATCCTCGACCGTCATCGTCTCGTCGAGCGCGCGGTCGTCGGTGTAGACGCGCTGGAACGCGAAGCCCTGCGGCGGATCGAGGCGGTGATAGTAGGTTTCCTCGAGCGAGCTTTCCCCCGGCATCGCGTCGGTGTCGTGCTTGTGCGGTGGATAGCTCGACGAATGACCGGGCGGCGTGATCACCTCGACCACCAGCAGCGACTCGGCGGGCTCGTCCTGCGGGAGAATGTCGCGGACGTAGCGCGTGTTGGTGCCATGCCCGCGCACCGTGCGGCGCATCGATGCCGACTCGATCAGCCGCGGCGCCACGCCCTTCGACGCGGGCGCCGTGCACAACGCCACCTCGGCATCGGTGTGCGCGGTGATATGCACATTGCGCCCCGGCGGCAGATAGACCGCGTGCGGCGCCACGTCTTCGAACGGGCTCGCGCGGTCGCCGACATCGTTCCATTCGAGGCCATCGCTTTCCACCGCCACCCGGCCGGCGACGACGACGATGCACATCTCGCGCCCGGTCGTCGCGGTGGAAAACGATTCGCCCGGCGCGAGCCACAGCGCTTCGAAGCCGACGTAGCGCCAGCCGGCGGACTCCGGTGTGACGCGTGCAATCGTGCGTCCGGTGCGCGCTGCCTTGACCAGCAGATGCGGATTCATAGCGATACCCGCGGACCGAGGCGCGCCGCAATTCGCGCCTCCGCATCGGACTTTCCCGACACGAGCACCGCGAGCAGACGGTACGCCATCTCGGCATACCGGTAGGCGGGAGCCACCGCGGGGTCCTGCTCGCCTTCGACAACGAGCCACCCGCGGTATCCGGCATCGCGCAGGATGCCGACCACTGCGGCGAAATCCACGCAGCCTTCGCCCGGCGTGCTGAACGCGCCGTTCAACACCGAGTCGAGAAAGCTCCAGCCGCGATTGCGCGCCATCCTCGCCACGGCCGGGCGGACGTCCTTGCAATGCACGTGAACCACGCGGCCGATGTGCTTTTTCAGCTCGGTCGGCGCATCACCACCGGCGAACGTCACGTGACCGGTATCGTGCAGCAATCCGACTTCGGGGCCCGTCGAGCCGATGAACCGGTCGACGTCCTCCGCCGTTTCGACGTACGCGCCCATGTGATGATGGTACGCGAGCCGCACCCCACGTGCGGAGAGGTGCTTCGCAAATGCGGTGACGCGCTCGCCATAGCCGGTCCACTCGGCGTCCGTTCGGAAACGCGGTCGCCGCGACAGCGGCTCGGGACGTCCCTGGATCGAATCGGCGACCTCGCCGTAGACCATCACCTTCGCGCCATTCGCGGCGAGGAGTGCCAGGTGTTTCTCGACGGAGGCGATCTCGTCCGCCACGTTTCCGCGCGCCAGGTGGCCCGAGTACCACCCCGACACGCACGCGAGCCCGTGCCCGGCGAGCACCGAGCGCAGCGCGCCCGGCTCGCGTGGGAACTTGTTGCCAAGCTCGAATCCCTCGTAGCCGATTGCCCGGCCTTCGGACAGCGCCGTCTCGAGCGGCGTCTCGCCGCCGAGCGCCGGCAGATCGTCGTTCGTCCACGAAATCGGGTTGATGCCGATGCGCACGTCAAAACTCATCTCCACACCTCTGAACGAAAAGTAGGGTCAGACTCGACTTTCCTGTGTAGTCCAAGTAAGCACAAGACGTCGAAAAAAGTCGAGTCTGACCCTACTTTCAGGGCCTCTGGATACGCTTGCCGTGGTCGTACTCCGCACGCGCAGCGCGCACCTTGTCGGATTCCGATACTTCGGGAACGCCGACCTCCCACCACCAGCCGCCTTCGGAGGTCGACCGCAGCGGATCGGTATCGATGACGACGACGGAGGTCCGGTCGGCCGCGCGTGCGCGTTCCAGCGCCGCTTCGAGTTCCGCGATCGAATTCACATGCTCTGCCAATGCCCCCAGCGAACGCGCATGCGCGACGAAATCGATCTCCGGCATGCCGAGCGGTCCCTGGACGCAATCGTCGAAGAGATTGTTGAAGCCCTCGCCGCCGGACGCGACCTGCAGGCGGTGAATGCACCCGTAGCCGCGGTTGTCCTGAACGACGATGACGAGCTTCGTGCCGAGCATAACCGACGTCGCGATCTCGGAGTTCATCATCAGGTAGCTGCCGTCGCCGACCATCACGACGACCTGGCGCTCCGGGTGCGCCATCTTGACGCCGATCCCGCCAGCGATCTCGTAGCCCATGCAGGAGAAGCCGTATTCGACGTGATAGCCGCCGGGCCGCGCAGCGCGCCACAGCTTGTGCAGTTCGCCCGGCAGCGTGCCCGCGGCGCAGACGACGATGTCGTTTGCCGCGGAGCCTTCCCCCGTGCGCTGCACCGCGCCGATCACTTCGCCGTCGTAAGGCAACGTGCGCGGCGCGAGATTGCGACCGTCGACGATACCCGAGACGGTTTCCCGCCACGCCTTGCCGACCTGCGCGGTCTTGGTCTGCCACGCCGGGGCGCTCGTCCAGCCAGCAAGGCGCGTCGACAGCGCGTCGAGCGCGGTCGCGGCGTCCCCCAGCACGCCGGCGGCGCGCCACTTCAGCGCATCGAATACATTGACGTTGATCGAGATCAGTTTCGCCTGCGCAAACAGCGAATGCGAGCCGGTCGTGAAGTCCTGCAGGCGCGTCCCTATCGCGATCACGACGTCGGCACCGTGGGCCAATGCGTTCGCGGCCGTGCCGCCGGTGACGCCGATCGGGCCCGCCTGCCGGGGATGGTCCCAAGGCAGCGCGCTCTTGCCTGCCTGCGTTTCGCCGACCGGCACGCCGTGGGTTTCAGCGAACCGGCGCAGCGCTTCGCATCCGCCCTCGCTGTAGAGAACGCCGCCTCCGGCGACGATCATCGGCCGCTTCGCTTCACGAAGCACTTGCGCCGCCGCGTCGAGCTCGACGCCTTCCGGCACCGGGGCACGGATGCGAACGAGCGTCGGCGTGAAGAATTCCTCCGGGTAGTCGAACGCCTGCGCCTGGACGTCCTGCGGCAGCGCGAGCGTCACCGGCCCGCACAGCGCGGGGTCGGTCAACACGGCGATCGCCCGCGGCAATGCCGTGAGGAGCTGCGACGGCGCGTGAATCCGGTCGAAGTAGCGCGACACGGGCCTGAAGCAATCGTTGGCGGAAATGCCACCGTCGTGGAAGTCCTCGACTTGCTGCAGCACCGGATCGGGCGCGCGCGAAACGAAGATGTCCCCGGGCAGGAAGAGGACAGGCAGCCGATTGACGTGCGCGGTGGCTGCCGCGGTGATCAGATTCGTGGCGCCCGGGCCGATCGACGTCGTGCACGCCATCATCCGTCGGCGGAAATGCGCCTTCGCGTACGCGATCGCTGCATGCGCCATCGCCTGCTCGTTGTGCGCGCGATACGTCGGAAGCGATCCCTTGTGCCGGTACAGCGCCTCGCCCATGCCGGCGACGTTGCCATGGCCGAAAATCGCCCACACGCCGCCGAACAGCGGGACTTCGCGCCCATCGCACACCGTGCCCTGCGCAGCGAGGAAGCGGACGAGCGCTTGCGCCATCGTCAAGCGAATCGTACTCATCGGTCGTTCCTTTTCGGACGCGTCGCCGTCCACGCGTCGATCAACGCCTCGAAATTCTTCCGCACGCCCGCGATGAGGCCGGCATCGTCCGTTTCGCCGGCAAGCCAAGCGCGGGACGGGTCGTGGAAGATCGTGCGGCCCACGGCGAATCCGCGACACGTGCGGGCATGTGCGGCGTCGGTGAATCCCCGCGCCAGCGCGTCGATCGGCGCGTTGAGCCCGAGAAGAACGACGCCGCGGCAATACGGATCGCGCTCTTCGATCAGCGCATCGATCGCCGGCCACTGCGCGGCGGTTGGCGGCGGCAGCTTCCACCATTCCGGGTAGATGCCGAGGTTGTAGAGGCGCTTCATCGCGCGGACCATGACGTGCGCACCCTGCGGCAGTGCCTTCGGCGGCACGATCTCGATCAGCAGCTCGTGCCCGCTCACCTGCACGGCGTCGTAGAGCGCCTTCACCTGCGCTTCGTTTTCCAACCGATTGTCGACGTCGTCGTCCGGATGGAACGGCACCAGGCACTTCACCACCTGCTCGACCGGCCATGCCGTCAGCGCCGTGCCGATCGAGCGCCCATGCTCGAACACCAGAGGGTTCGACCCGGGCCACTCGACCGGGCGGCCGATCCACCAGCCGCGACCGGTCGCCCCGTTGAGCGCGTCCTGCCCATAGCGATCGTCGCAGAGCAGGCCGACGCGCCCGGCCAGGTACCGCGCCGATTCCGTTTCGGCGACCGCGCGGACGAAGAGCTTTTTCAGCGCGGGCAATCGACTCTCGGAGGCTCCCGTCGCCCGCGCCAGCTCGAAGAACGGGTCGCGATGGTCGAACGCGAAGATGAAGAGTTCCGGGCGGGGCGTGCGCGGCGCCGTCCGTCGATGGAGGCGGGTGAGGGTGACGTCGCGATCCGGGCGCGGAATCGTCGCGGTGTTGGCGAGATAGTGATCGAGCTCGACGCGCGTCGGCATCGCCGGCGCGCAGCCGTGGCGCGATACGACCAGCGCGCCGCACGCGTTGGCGTAGCGGCAGCAGGCGTCGTAATCCTCGCCGCGCAGCCACCCGGACAGGAATCCCGCCGAAAACGCGTCCCCCGCGCCGAGCACGTTCAGTACCTCGACGGTGACGCCGCGACCGTTGAACGCGTCGTCGAGCGATCGCGGAATCGCGCCGTCAATCACTGCGCAACCCATCGGCCCGCGCTTCACGACGAGCGTCGCCTTCGTCACTTTGCGCACGGCGGCCAACGCCGCGATGATCTCGGTGCTGCCGCCGGCGATCGCGAATTCCTCCTCGGTACCGATCACGAGATCGAAGTGGGGCAGGATCGCCTGCAGATGCGCCGTCACCGTGTCGCTGGCGATGAAGCGCGTTTCGCCGTCGCCGCGCTTGGTGAGCCCCCACAGCACGGGGCGATAGTCGATGTCGAGCACGGTGCGGGCGTCGTTGCGGCGCGCGCGTTCCAGCGCTATCGTGCTTACGCGGTGCACATGCGGCGTCGAGAAGTGCGTGCCGGTGATGAGGAGCGCTTTCGACTGCGCGAGGAAATCCTCGGCGACATCGTCGTCGGTGACCGCCATGTCGGCGCAGTTCTCGCGGTAGAAGATCAGCGGAAAGGTGTCGCGGTCCTTGATGCCCAGCACGACGCAGGCGGTAAGCCGCGCCGGGTCGATGCTGACGTGCGAGACGTCGCAGCCTTCGCGCACGAGGGTCTCGGTGAGGAAGCGGCCCATCGCGTCGTCGCCGACCCTCGCGGCCATCGCCGCGTGGAGGCCCAACCGAGCGCAGCCGAAAGCCGTATTGGCCGACGAGCCGCCGAGATACTTGGCGAAGCTCGTGACGTCCTCCAGCCGGGCGCCGATCTGCTGCGCATAGAAATCGACGGCGAACCGGCCCAGGCAGACGATATCGAAGCGCCGGCCAGCCGCAAAATGCGTATTGTTTTTCATCGGGAAGGGAGCGGTCCGCGCCAGCACGCGCACGGTTGGAATTCGTGCGAATCCGGTAACATAGGATAACTCACCGGACCGCGCAACCCTGCGCCCCGATGCAACGCGGAGTGGCCATGATCGACGTCGCAGTATTCGGAGCAGGACGCATCGGCACGATCCACGCGGGCAACGTCGCGCGCGAAGGCGGCGTGCGCCTCAAGTATGTCGTCGATGTCAGCGCACCGGCGGCGCAGGCGCTGGCCGCGCGCCACGGTGCGGCGACGGCCACGGTGGCCGAAGTGTTCGCCGACCGCGCGGTGGGCGCGGTGCTGATCTGCTCGTCGACCGACACGCATGCAGACCTGATCCTCGCGGCAGCAGCGGCGGGCAAGCAGATCTTCTGCGAAAAGCCGGTCGACCTGGCGATCGGCCGGGCGCGAGCCTGCGCCGAGGCCGTCGCGCGCGCCGGCATCACCTGCATGATCGGCTTCCAGCGCCGCTTCGACCCGACGTTCGCGGCGGCGAAGACGCGGCTGGCGGCCGGCGAGATCGGCACGCCCGAGATGCTCGTCGTGACGAGCCGCGACCCAGGCGCGCCGCCTATCCCGTACATCAAGAGCTCGGGAGGCATCTTCAAGGACATGCTGATCCATGACTTCGACATCTTCCGCTGGATTCTGGAAGACGAAGCCGAGACCGTTCACGCGAGCGCGTCGTGCCTCGTCGACCCGGCCATCGCCGAAGCGGGCGACGTCGACTCTACCGCCGTGACCATCCGCACGAAGCGCGGGCGGCTTTGCCAGATCAACACCAGCCGGCGCGCGGCGTACGGTTACGACCAGCGCTTCGAGGTGCTGGGCAGCGGCGGCATGATCCAGGCCGGCAATCACCGGCCGACCGAGGTGGTGGCAAGCACAGCGTCCGCGGTCGTCCACGACCTGCCGCTGCACTTCTTCCTCGAACGCTACCGCGCCGCCTACGCGAACGAGCTGGCGCACTTCTTTCGCGTGCTCGCCAGCAAGGAAGTGCTGCGCACGACGATCGGCGACGGGCTGAAGGCGCTGGAGCTCGCCGAAGCCGCCACGACGTCGTGGCGCGAAGGACGTATCGTCAGGATGACCTGAGGAGCCTACGCGGTGTCGGGCTCGCGCGTCGCCCACCACGCCGGCATCTGTGCCACCGGCATCGGGCGAGCGTAGTAGTAGCCCTGGATCACGTCGCAGCTCAGCCGAGCCAGCATGTCGAGTGTGGCGCCATCTTCCACGCCTTCGGCAACGGCCTCCAGCTCGAAGTTGTGCGCCAGGTCGATGACCGAGCGCACGATCTGAACGTCGGCCTTGTTCTCGAGCATGTTCTTCACGAACGTCTGGTCGATCTTGAGCTCGTCCAGCGGCATGCGTCGCAGATACGCAAGCGACGAGTAACCCGTGCCGAAGTCGTCGATGGAAAGCCGGACGCTGAGCTGCTTCAACTCCCGCAGGACCTGCAGCGACCGCTCGACGTCGATCATGAGGGCGCTCTCGGTGACTTCGATCGTGAGCCGGTCGGGCGGGATGGACCAGGTCGCGAGCGCTCGCGCCACCAGCTCGGGCAATTCGGCATCCCGCAGCGACGACGCCGAGACATTGACCGCAACGCGCACGTCGATTCCCGCGCGTTGGAGGTCACTCAACTGGCGCAACGACGTGTTCAGGACGAAGGTGGTGAGCGGCGTCATCATCCCGTAGTCCTCCGCCATCTCGACCACCAGCGCGGGCGAAATCGCGCGGTTGCGATGTCGGTTATGCCATCGCAACAGCGCCTCCGCGGCGACGCAGGCGCCGGACGCGACGCTGCGCTGGGGTTGGAACCAGACCTCCAGCTCGTTGGCGCGGAGGGCGTCCTGGAATTCGTCCAGCATATTCCCGGCATCGACCGCCTCGCCATCCATCTCTGGCGCGATTGCGAAGCCGCTGCCGGAGGTTCGCGCGACGGCGCAGGCGCCGTCGGCGGCGCTGAGCAACGCCTGGGCCCTCACGACCTGGTTTGTTAGGGAAAATGCGCAGCCCGCGCACGGCCGGATGCGGACCCTTTCGCCGTTGATATCGATCGGCGCTTCGAAGTTGCCGAAGAGGCGGTTCACCGCCAGCATCACGACCGCGACGTCGGTGACCTTCGGCAGCACCACCACCACGTGTTCGGCGCCCAGGCGCGCGAAGCGATCCTGCGGGCGCAGCGCTTCCGACATGCGGCGTGCGGTCTCGAAGTCGATGGCCTGCGCGAGAGGATGATGCATCAATGCCGCCGTGCGGTCCGAACGGCGCAGGTTGATCACCAGCAGCGCGAACGCGGAACCGGGGCCGCTTGCTTCGTTGACCGGGCCCTCGAGCCAACGCAGGAATTCGTCCCGCTGCAGTTCGTTGGCCGGCGTCGACGCGGGCGTGCGGGCGTTCGTGGCGCGGCCGGGACGCCACGTCCGCGGCAATTGCAGGAGGCTCATGGTCGCGTCGCGCCGGATCTACGTCAGGAAGAAGTCGCGCGGATTGACGCCGTACGCACCGGCAGACAGGCCGCGCAGGATCCGCACCTGCGCGCCGTCGGCGTCCGTCGGGTCGAGCAGCAGATTGCGCTCGGACGGCGAGTCCAGCACCTTCTTGTTCCTGTCGGCAAGGATCAGCACGCGCGGCTTCAGGCGGCGCACCTTGTTGTGGCTCACCACCGCGGCGACTTCACCGGTCGAAAGCTCGACCAGCGAGCCGACGGGAAAGAGACCGACCGCCTGGACAAACTGTTCGACGAGCGGTTCCGCGAAGAGCGTGCCGGCGTCGTTGAACAGCACCTTCATCGCATTGAATGCGGACAGCGGCTCGGCATGGGGTCGATGCGTGGTCAGCGCGGCGAACGAGTCGGCAAGCGCCGCCATGCGCGCGGCGAAGGCGATCTGATGACCCAGCAGGCCGCGCGGGTAGCCGCTGCCATCGATGCGCTCGTGGTGCTGCGCGATCGCCTCGCGCACGGTCGGGTCGATGCCCGGCGAGTTGGCGAGAATCTCGAGTCCGAAGTCGACGTGGCGGCGGACCTCGGTCAGCTCGTCCGGCGAAAGGGGCCCCGCCCTTTCGAGCAGCGCGTTGTCGACCCGCGTCATGCCGACGTCGAGAAGGAGCCCGATCATGCAGAAATTCGTGAGGTGGTCGCGCGGAAATCCCAGGTGCCGTCCCAGCGTCACCATGTAGATGGCGACTTCCACTCCGTGCATGTAGGTGCGTTCGTTCCGCTGGCGCATGCGCGTCAGCCACATCATCGCCTCGGGATTGACGGCGACGCTTTCGACCAGTTCGGAGGCGGCCCCGGTGAGCGCCTCGGCAGAGATCTCGCGCTTCTCGGAAAGATCGACCATGACCGTCTTCATCGTCGCTTCGATGTCGCGATAGACATGCCGCGCGGGGCCCATCGCCTGATCGAAGGCTTTGGTGTCCCGCCAGACGACCAGCTCGACGCCTGCCGGCATGCCTTGAATTCGCGGCTTGGGCGGAGGCTCGACGGTGCGGCGCCCGAACAGCGCCGCGAGCTGCTTGTCCCACCAGCTCCGGACGTGCCGCGCGACACTGACGCGCGCGGAGTTCCGGCCCGTTTCGGCGCCTGAGGAATCCCGCGGCAGGCCCGGCAGGTGCCGGACCGATTCGGCAGCGGAGCGCCGGAGGTCGATGACGACTTCGCGGCAAAGCCTGCGCAGTTCGTCGAGTTGCTCCTGCTCGTCGATGAAGAGCCCTTCCAGCGGGAACGGCGTGCCCAGCCAGGGTTGATCCAGCTCGGCGACGAACATCCCCATCCGGAGATCGTCCGTCGATACCGTCAGGTTCGGCGTTTCCATCATGTCGAGAATGCGCCCGGCCGCGGATTTCGCGCGGCGCCTCCGGCGTGCGGGATGAAAGGACAGGTCCTCATGCGGCAACGCGCAATGCCGCCGGCCGCGCGCCGGCGGCGAGCCGGTGCGCAAAGTCCGATGCCGACAACGGGTGGCCAAAGTAGAATCCCTGCGCCAGATCGCAGTCGAGGAAACGCAGGAACGCCGCCTGATCCTCCGATTCCACGCCCTCCGCGGTCACGGTGAGGTTCAGACTGTGGGCCATCGCCGCGATCGCGGTGACGATCGCCGCGTCGTCGGGATCGGTGCCGATGTCCCGCACGAACGTCCGATCGATCTTCACGTTGTGGATCGGGAAGCTCTTGAGATAGGAAAGGCTCGAATAGCCGGTGCCGAAGTCGTCGATGGCGAGGCGCACGCCCATTTCGTCGAGCCGCACCAGGATCAGCGCGGCTTCCTCGACGTTGTGCATCAGCATGCCCTCGGTCAATTCGAGCTCGAGGAGTCCCGGGGCGAGCTCCGTTTCGGCGAGCACATGCTCGATCATCTTGATCAGGTTCTTCTGCCGGAACTGCCGCGCCGACAGGTTCACCGCAATCCGCAGCCCGGGGTGTTGCGCCTGCCACACCTTCGCCTGTGAGCAGGCCTCGAGCAGCACCCATTCCCCGAGCGGCACGATGAGGCCCATGTCTTCGGCGATCGGAATGAACTCCGCCGGCGAAATCAGCTGTCGGTCTGCCTGCGGCCAGCGCAGCAGCGCCTCGGCGCCGATCAGGCGCCCCGGCTTGAGCTCGACCTGCGGCTGGTAGTGCACGACAAATTCACCGCGTTCGAGGGCGCGGCGCAGACTCGTCTCGGTCGACAGCCGGTGACTCACGCGCTCGGACATCTTCGCCGTGAAGAACTGATAATTCGCGCGCCCGGATTCCTTGGCGTGATACATCGCGGTGTCGGCATTGCGCATCAGCGCGTCCGCCGTGTTGCCGTCCAGCGGATACATGGCGATGCCGATGCTGAAGTCGGCGTGGATTTCGTGCCCCGAGATGGTGAACGGCCTGGCGAGCTCGGCCAGGATGCGGGACGCCACGACTTCCGCTTCGTCGGGACCGGCGACGTGGGGAATGCTGACGACGAACTCGTCGCCGCCGAGGCGCGCGACCGTGTCTTCCGCGCGCATCGAAGCCGTGAGCCGCTCGGCGATGCCCGATAGCAGAAGATCGCCGACCGCGTGGCCGTACGAATCGTTGACGTTCTTGAAGCGGTCGAGGTCGAGGAACATGACGGCGAGCTTGCCGTCGCTGCGTTGCGCGCGCGCGATCGCCTGCTCGATGCGATCGACGAGCAACGTGCGGTTGGGCAGACCGGTGAGCGCATCGTGATGCGCCATTTCTACGACGCGCAGGTCGGCGAGCCGCCGCTCGGCCATTTCGGCCTCCAGCTCGGCATTCGTGCGGGCGAGCTCCTCCGTGCGAACCTTGACCCGGCCTTCGAGGGTTTCCTGCGCCTGGCACAGTGCCGTCTCGGCGGCTTCGCGGGCCTGAACCTGGCGGCGTACGAGGACCTCGGCGCAACGCACGACGGCCAGCAGCATCCCCAGGAGGAGGCACGAAGCCACCATCCCGCCCCATACGAGCTGCCACCGCACGCGCTCGATGCTCGACAGCATCGAGGTGACGTCGTTGGAAATTTCGAACACCGCCGCGGTGGTGCTGTCCGGCTTGAGGCGCACCGGAATGTAGGTGTAGACCAGGGCGCGATGCTCCGCCGCCTGATCGGCACCGTCGACCGGCTGGAGGCGGATGAGCTCGCTGCCGACGCCGCCATGGCGTGCCCGCCGGAGGCTGGGGTTGCCGCTGTTGTCATCGCCGATCCGCCCTTGCCCGGAGGAGAACACCGTCCGGCCGAAGAGGTCGTACACCTTCACATCGGTGACCGACCGGCCCCGCGTTTCGTTCGCGACGGCCTCGGTCAGCGCCACCCTGTCCGGATGTGCGTCGAGGTCCTCCGCCGGCAGGGCTTCGGCCGCGGCGAGATACCGGCCCAGCAGGGGCGACAGCGAATGGGTCAACTGCCGCGCCAGGGCGGTGTTGTCGGTCTCCACCTGCTCGATCAGGGCGCGGACGGCAAATTCGCGATAGACCTCCCCGACGACCGTGACAGTGCCGACGATCGCGAAAAGGCACGCGGCGGAGAGGTATCGAAACGATTTGAGCATAGTCGGTGCCCGGGATTGCGCCGCCGCGCCGCGGGACAGGTTCGGATCTATTGCATCACGGCACCGCAGCGCATGGCCAAGACCACCCGAGGGAACACAGCAATTGCCGTGCCAAGCTGGCCCCCTGGGGAACCGCGGGGGCCCGAAAATGGCGCCGCCGGGCCTCGGATGCCGCCGCCCGACCCGATCCGCGCCTGCCCGCCGCTCAGAACCGCAGCGGCGCGCCGTAGCCGGTGAGCTCCAGATAACCCCGCCCCACCTCGCGCCCCGCCGCAATCGCCCGCACCGCGCCCTCCCAGTAGATCGTTCCGGTGCTCGCGCGCGAATCGAGTTCCTGGTCGTCAAAGAGGGGCTCGAGGGTTACGTCGACGCTGCCGGCGCTGATCGTCATCGCCACCGGGTAGGCAACACCGGTGCGCGGCGAGCGCCATGTCCGCACCGGCGCGAAGCGAACCTCGTCGGGCGCGAGCGTGCGTGTCCCGCCGTCCGCGCCGCGCAGCGTGCCACCGGCCCAAAGCGTCACCCCGGCTTTGTCGCGCATCCGAAATGCCATCAGCGCGCCGCCGTCGGCGAGGTTGATCCCTGCCCAGTCCCAGCCCACGGCGTCCGGGGCGATCGCTTCGCTCGACCATTCGTGGTCGAGCCAGGCGCGGCCGGTGACGACGACCTTCGCACCCGCCACGGTGATCGTCCCGGTCACCGCGAGTTGCGGTTGGCTGTAGTAGTAGCTCGCCTGTGCGGATGCCGGCCCCTTGCGCGAGTATCCGGCGTCGCCTTGCGGCAGCAGCGGTTGCGTCGGCGCAAAGCGCAAATCGAACGTGAATTCGCGCGCCGCGATGTGCGCGACGTATGCGTCGTCGACGAGCGCCAGCGACCAGTCATCGATCCGTACTTTGGTCGACGTCTCGTCGGCGCCGACCAGGCCGAACCCCGCACGCGCGGCGCGCTGGTCGTGCAGGAGGCGCCCGCGCCGCGGATCGGCCAGCGCCGCGTGCGCGAACACGAGCTGCCGCGGCGCGAATGCGCTCGGATTGGCCTCGGCCACGCCGGGGCGACTGCGAAAGAACGTGATCTGCACCCCGTACCGGTTGCCCGCTGCATCGGCAACCTGGCCGGTGACGTACCACCACTCGGTGCGGAAATCCGGATGGCTTCCGTGGTCGCGCGGAAAGCGCAGCGCAACGCCCGGCACGACGCGCGCATAGCGCGTCTCCCCTCGCGCGGTACCGGCGATCGCCACCAGCGATAAGCCGAGAAACCTGCGCCGCTTCATCGAGTCACCCGACCGGCCAGGTGGGATGCGCTCACCAGTCCTCCTTGACGGCGCGCACCGCGTCCTCGCTCATCGCCTGCCGGCCGCTGGCGAGCGCCGTGATCGTCGACAGCGCGAGCAGCACAGCGCCGAAGCCGGTGAGCGCCTGCCACGGCAGCGACAGGTCCATGCCCCAGTGAAACGACTGGCGATTGACGACGTGGATCAGAATCATGCTGATTGCGAATCCGAGCGCCATGCCGACCGCGAGCCCGATGCCGCTGACCGCGAGGCCTTCGGTCGCGAGCATCGCGCCGATCTGCCGCCGCGTCATGCCGAGATGGCGCAGCACGCCGAATTCGCGCCGCCGCGCGAGCGCCAGCGCGCCGAACGACGACGAGAGTCCGATCAGCCCGATGACGAGCGCGGCCAGCTCGAGCGCGTAGGTGACGGCAAACGTGCGATCGAACGCCTGCAGCGACAAGGTGCGAATCTCGCCGGGCGCAAAGAACTCGAGCCGGTCGCCACCCGGAAGGTCGCGGCGGATCGCCTGCTTCACCGCCTTTGCATCGGCCCCTTCGGCAAGCCACAGCGCGGCGTTGGTCACCGTGCGATCGCCGGTCAGGGCGACGTAGCGCTGCCGCTCCATCGCCACCGCGCCCTGCTGCCGCGCGTAATCGCGCCAGACCCCGGCGACGGTGAAGCGCTCGATCTTTCCCGCGATCGGCAACTCGATGACTTTTCCGGGCGTGAATCCGAACACATCGGCGGCGGCCTCCGTTGCCCAGACCGGAGGCGGCGCCTCCGCGGCGATCAGGAGCGGCGTGCCGATGATCGGCAGCGTGCGCGCCGGATCGGCGGGATCGACGGCGCGCGCCTGCAACACGATGCGCGGCCGTTTCGGATCGACGAGGAGCTGCTGTTCGCGCAAAAAGTCCGCACGCCGTACACCGGGAAGCGCCGCGATCAGCGTCTGCGCGTCGGCAGGCAGGTAGGCCGTTTCGCCGCCGCTCGCCGCGCGGACGTACATGTCGGCGGGAAGGATGCGCTCGAGCCAGGCGTCGAGCGAATGGCGAAACGACGCGACCATGATCACCATCGACACCGTGAGGCTCACGCTGGCGACGATTGCCGCGAGGCTCACCGACACCTGCCCGGGCGAGCCTTCGAGCTGCGCGATCGCGAGCCGCGCGGCAGGTAAACGCGGGCGCGGCAGCAGCGACAACGCGAGGACGGCGAAGCGCGGCATCAGCATCAGCGTACCGATCAAAAGCAGCGCGATCGCCGCATAGCCGAAGAGCGGCAGACCCGCCACCGGCGGCAGCGCGGTTGCCAGCGCGCCCAGCGCCAGCGTGAGGAGGCCCGGCAGCACCGGGCGCAGCCGCGCGTACGCGCGCTCTTCGTCGCCGGCCTTGAGCGCAAGCGCGGGCGCCGCGTTCGCCGCATCCAGCGCCGGCAGCAGACTCCCCAGCATCGCCGCGGCGACCCCCAGCGCGAAGAAGATCGCGAGCGCGGCCGGGTCCAGCGCGAGCGCGGGCACGACGCCGCGGAAAAATCCGGAGCCCAGGTCCGCGCCGACCCAATGGACTGCGATTTCCGCGAGAACGAAACCCGCGGCCAATCCGGCGAGGCTCCCGACCACCCCCACCAGCGCGCCCTCGGCGACGATCAGCGCGGTCAACCGGCGTCGCGAAACGCCAAGCACGCGCAGCAGCGCGAACTGCGCGCGACGGCGCACGACGGCATGCGCCTGCGTCGAGAATACGAGCAGGCCCCCGGTGAAGAGCGCAACGAGTGCCAGCACGTTGAGGTTGACCCGATACGAGCGCGACAGGCTCGCGCTCGCCGCGATGCTCGCCTCCGGACGCAGCACCGCGAGCCCCGGCGGCAGCACACCGCGTAAACGCTCGGCGAACGCGACAACGTCCACCCCCGGCGCGAGCCGCAGGTCGATCCGGCTTAAGCGCCCCAGGCGGTCGAAACCGGCCTGCGCCCCGGCGATGTCCATCGCGCCGATTCGCGCGTTGGCATTGGGGGCCAGTTCGCCCGCGACGCGCAACGTCACGTCGTTGAGCGCCACCTGAATCTTGACGGCATCGCCGCGCTCGACGCCGAGCCAGCGCATCGCGGCAGGCGTCAGGAACAGCGCATCGGGACGCAGCGTGTCGAGCCGGTCGGCTGTCGAGGCGACGAGGCCCGGCTGGATGAACCCGGCACGGAACGCGTCGATGCCGACGATGCGCAGCGCCTCGCTGCGGTTCGCGATCTTCGCGTCGACCTCGACAACGGGGCTCGCAACAGTCACCCCGGCCATCCGCGCCACCTGCGGGTAGACCGCCTCGTCGAACCCGGCGCGTGGCCCACGCACCTCGAGATCGGCGTCGCCGGAGAGCGCCTGCACGCCCTGGACGAGTTCGTTGACCGCCGCCTGGTTGATGAGCTGCACCGCGAAGCCGAGCGCCACCCCCAGCGCGATCGCAAGCACCGCGAGCGCCGTGCGCACGCGCCCCTGCGCGAGCGAGCCACGAAAGACCGCGCCCGCCGCGGAAACCGGAGAAAGTAGGGTCAGACTCGACATCGGATAAGTAGGGTCAGACTCGACTTAATTCCGCCGACCGGGATTGAATTGATGACCCTGACAGGCCTTAAGTCGAGTCTGACCCTACTTATCCTACCCGCGCGCCAGCTCGCAGAGACCGTCGCGCGTCAGCATCAGGATGCGGTCCGCGGTCTCGGCCGCCGCGCGCGAGTGCGTGACCAGGATACCGGCGGCGCGGTGGCCCTTGACCTGGTCGTGCAACAGCCGAAGCACCTGGCCGGCGCTATCGGGGTCGAGGTTGCCGGTCGGCTCGTCGGCCAGCACGAGCTGGGGTCGGTGGACGATCGCCCGCGCAATAGCAACCCGCTGCAATTCTCCGCCGGACAGCTCGCGCGGCATGCTGGCACCGCGGTCGCCGAGCCCCACCGCATCGAGCACCGAGGCGACCTTCTGCGCGGCCAACGCGTCGGGCGTGTGGACCAGCGTCAGCGGCAACGCGACGTTCTGCGCAACGGTGAGGTACGGCAGCACGTGAAACGCCTGGAAGACGAAACCCATCCGCACGCGGCGGAGCTCGGTCATCGCGTCGTCGTCGAGCGTTGCGAGATCCACGCCATCGAGCGCGATCGAACCGGCGTCGGCGCGATCGAGGCCTGCGATGAGATTGAGGAGTGTCGACTTGCCGACCCCCGACTCGCCCATCACGGCGACGTAATCGCCGGGATCGAGCTCGAGATCGACGCCGGAGAGCACCGTGCGCTGCCGAGGGCCGGCGTAGGTCTTGGCAAGCTGGCGGATCGAGAGCACGCCACCGAGCGTACTTCAATTCGGAGAAAGTAGGGTCAGACTCGACTATTCTTGCGATGCTTTCTCACCAGGATGCGGTTCGCGAAAAGTCGAGTCTGACCCTACTTTCGTTGCGATACGTTCTCACCAGGATGCCGTTCGCGAAATGTCGAGTCTGACCCTACTTTCGTTGCGATACGTTCTCATCAGGATGCGGCTCGCGAAAAGTCGAGTCTGACCCTACTTTCGCTACTTTCGTCAGATGACCCGACGCAGCGAACCCTTCTCGCGCGCCGACTTGGTCCAGACCGACTCCTTGACCCAGCCGGGGATGTCGTCGGCGGCCATCGGACGCGAGAGCAGGAAGCCCTGCACGCTGTCGCAGCCCAATTCGCGTAGTTGCGCGAGCGTCGCCTCGTCTTCGACGCCGCTCGCCACGACGGAGAGTCCCAGTTTGTGCGCGAGCTCGATCGTCGAGCGGACGATCAGCGCGTCGCTCGCGTCCTCGGCCATTCCCATGATGAACGCCTTGTCGATCTTGAGCTGATCGAGCGGAAGTCGCCGCAGATACGCGAGCGTCGAATAGCCGGTGCCGTAATCGTCGACCGCCAGCTTGCACCCGAGCTCGTGCAGCCGCTCGAGGTTTTTCAGCGCGTGGCCGGGCTCGCCGACGACCGCGCTTTCGGTGACTTCCAGCGACAACCACTGGGCCGCGCAACTCTCGCGTTCGAGCATTTCCTTGAGCCGCGCGGGCAGATCGTTGTCGATCAGGTCGCGCCCCGAGATGTTGACCGAAATGTTCATCGGCAACCCGCGGTTGCGCCACTCGGCGCACTGGGCGATGGCGCGCCCGAGCACCCATTGCGTAATCACCCGGATGTAGCCGGTCTGCTCGGCGAGCGGCACGAATTCGGACGGCGGCACGAGACCGCGGGTCGGATGCTGCCAGCGCACCAGCGCCTCGACGAAGTGCTCGCCGGCATCGGCCAGCATCACCCGGGGTTGGTAGATCAGCGCCAGCTCGTCGTTGTCGACCGCCTTCTTGAGGTCGCTCATCAGGGACAGGCGCTTTTCGCCGTGCTGGTCGTAGCGCTCGTCCCACACGGCGACGCCGAGCTTGTCCTGCTTCGCCGCACGCATCGCGACGTCGGCGCGCTCGAGGAGTTTCGTCGGATCGGTGCCGTGGTCCGGGCACGCGGCGATGCCGAGGCTCGCGCGCACGTCGACGACCTGACCGTCGAGCGTCATCTTCACTTCGAGCGAGCGCCGCACGGCTTCGGCGACGCGCTGCGCGTCGCTCGCCCGGCTGCCGGGCATCATGATCGCGAATTCGTCCCCGCCGACCCGCGCTACGCTGTCGCTCGCGCGCCGGATCACCGAGCGCAGCCGTGCCGCGACTTCGCGCAGCAAAAGGTCGCCGATCGGGTGCCCCAGCGTATCGTTGACATGCGAGAACTGGTCGAGGTCGAGCACGATCACCGACACGTGTGTGCCCGCGCGCGAGCCGTTGGCGATCGCCTGTTCCAGCCGGTCGGCGAACAGCACGCGCGTCGGCAGGCCGGTGAGCGTATCGCGATGCGCGAGGTCGGTCATCTTCGACACCGAGGCCGAGACGCTTTCCTGCATCGCGCGGAACGCCCCGGTGAGCTCGCCGATCTCGTCCTTTCGCCCACCGACCGCGATCGGCGAATAGTCGCCGGCGGCAACGCGACGGGCCGCCATCGTGACGTCGCGCACCGGCCCGACGATCCCGCGCACGAGACCCGCGCCGAAGAACAACGCGACGACGATGCCGATTGCGGACACGATCGCGAGTTGTCGCTCCATCGACCGGAACGGCTCGAGTGCCCGCTCGAACTTGCCTTGCAGTACGGCAACGATCGCGTCGTCGGATCGCGGGGCGAGATTGACGACGCGGCTCACCGCCTCGTCGCCCCACTCGGCGTTACCCTCGGAGTTGTTCGTGGAATAGCGGTTGCCCGAGACATCCTTGACCATCGCGTCGCGCTCGGCCGCCCCGAGCGTGCTGCCTGCCATCTTCCAGGCGCCCCCATCGTTACGACCCACGAACGAGACATCGAGGCCGGTGAGGGACTTGAGGTCCGTGGCTAACGCATCGTTGACCTTGAAGCCGGCGACGACCCAGGCGACCGGCAGCGGCGCCATCACCGGGACGACGGCGAGCTGATAGAGCTGACCGGAAATGGGCACGATCCCCGACGCCTGCTGCGCGGCAGCAGCCCGGTCGAGGAGCTTCGCAAAGCCGATGCGGCGGCCGACTTCCGGCTCGAGGGTGGCCGCGATCACGCGATGATCGACGCCGACCAGCATGATGACGGCAGCGCCCATCCGTTTGCCCTGCTTGCCGAGCATCGGCGTCAGAACATTCAGGTCGGCGGCAATGACGCCCTCCCGGAACTCCTTGTCGGCGACTAGCAGGCGCGAGCCTTCGACCAGGCGCTGCGTGTCGAGCTCCAGAAAGCGCTCGAAGGTGCGGGCACCGGTGGCGATGTCAGCGATAACCGACTGCCGGACCGCTGCAGCCCCGACGGTGTTGATCAGGACGAACGCTGCCGCCTGGATCACGACGATCAGGACCAGGACCGACGCGATGATGCGGTTCTGGAGACTGTTGAGGGAAAGGGAGGGTAGCTTGCCCATGGCAGTTGTGGTCAACGATATGACGCTGTCCGACACGTCGGCGGTATGGCGAGCAGACCGCGGCCGCCGAAAGCTGCGCCTCGGCACGGGACAGCGCCGCGACGCCCACCGCGCGCGGGGTCAATAGTTATATTAAAAACAGACTGTTGCATAGTTTTCGACCGGCATCGCCTCGGCGAGTCACCGCCCGCCTGGACCCCCACGACCTAGCCGTGGCACGTCCAGGAGCCTACAAAGCAATTTCCCTGCCGCCCGGGATTCAGTGGCGGGAACGCCCCAGGATGCGCGACAGGAACCCGCGCCTGGCCAGTTCGGGCGCGCCGTCCTTCATCGACGGGACCGGCTCCACCTCCTTCGGCGGGCGGTTGTCGATGATCGCCTGCGGCCGGTCGAAAACGAGCCGCCGCGCCTCCTCGGCGCCGACGAACTTCTCGGCCGCCCGTTGCCCTTCGGCGAGTAGCGGCGCCCGGTGCCGGGTGCTGTGCGCGTCGGTGGCGAGGATGTGCACCAGGCCCTCGTCCAGCATCTTCTCGCCGAAGTACTGCGCGGCCTTGCCGAAGCGGCCGTTGAGGCTCCCCGACGTGATCTGCATCCACACGCCGCTTTTGACGAGCGCGACGAAGACCGCGTAGTGCGGCTGGATCCAGGAAAGGCGCTCGGGATGCGTCAGCACCGGCACGTAGCCGGCGGCGACGAAGTCGAACATCGATTCGGCAAACCGCGGCGGCGCGATCGTGTGCGGCGGCTCGAGCAGGAAATACCGGCCACCCGCCAGCGACGGCGCGGTCCCGGCCTTGAGCCGGCCGAGAAGCTCCGGGGTGAGGTGCGCATCGGCGCCAATGGTGAGGTTGAGCGCGATCCCCTCCTCCAGCAGCCGGCGCTGCAGCGCGTTGATCCGCGCCTTGATGTCGGCGGCTTCGTTTTCGTAGAGGCCGGGGTAGATGTGCGGCGTGCACGCGGTGATCCTGATGCCGTCGGCCACGGCGATGCGCGCCATCTCGAGCGACGCCGCCTCGTCGGGCGCGCCGTCGTCGATGCCGGGAAGCATGTGGCAGTGGAGGTCGATCATGGCCGCGCCGTGTCGTTGTTGGATGGTCTGCGCAAGTCTCGCATCATTATCTTGACACAGGTTGGCGTCGGGCGAATCACCTCGCCGCAAACGCGTGACGCAACGGCATCCGGCGTGGAGAAACGATCGTCGGGGTCCGCCCGCGCGTGTAGGTATTCGTCCGGATTACGCCGGCCGCGACCCGTCGATACCATTCACATCAGATGCTGACCCACGTCCCGCACGAGCGCCAAGCATTGAAACGGGTAACACGACTCACGGAGCGACGATGACCCACCCGGTATCCAGGACTGCGCGCCTGACGAAGTACGAGGTTGAAGACCTCAAACTGATCCTGGCGCTGCTCGCGGTCATCGTCGTCTCCCTTTTTCATTGGATAGGAACAACATGACACACCGTGGATTGTGTTGTGCAATGCTTCTGGTCCTGCTGGCAGGCCCGGCGCTCGCGCATGAGGGCGAAACGCCGGCGTACCGTCCTCCGCTGCTGCTGACCGTTCACGATTCCCAGGTGCCCGGCGTCGAATGCACGGCGGCCGCGATCAAAGGCGGCGAAGCCGTCATGGTGCCGCTGACCTTGCTCGCTTCGGCGTGTGCGACGTGGACCAACGAGACCTGCGAGATCTGGGCACCCCAAACCGGGCTGGCAGTGCTGTGGGGCGTCGCATCCTCGCTGATGACGCCGGACATGATCCTGGGGCACGAAGCGACACACTGCTGGTTGCACGACTTTCACGGGGTGTTGCCATGGTTCTGAGGCTGGCGATCGTCCTCCTGCTGGCCGGCTGCGCAACGAGCGCACCCAAGTCGTTCTATGCGGACTGGGTGGCGATCACGAACCCGCAGCAACTCTGCGCCGGCGAGGATTCGTGCGTGAAACGTGCGGAGTACAAGGGCAAGCCCCTGTGCACGCTGGTGACGCGAGACAAGGACGTGAGCATGTCGCAGGTCGGAATTCTTATGAACAGGTGCCTTGAGTAGGCTGACCAACCTTCGGACCCAGAATGCTGACGGTCACCGCGACATTCGATCTGATCATCCTCTATTTCGTTGCTGCCAACGTCATAGCCCTCCTCGCCTATGTTCTGGTCCTGAAGTACCGGGTACGCGCCAAAACGCGCGACATCGGCGCAATAACCAAGGCGATCGTCGACTACTTTCGCGAAAACGGAGCGGAAGTCGGCGTCGAGTGCATCAATCGCGCAGGCAGTCGGCGCTTCGTCGCTCTCATCAGTTCCAAACCTTTGAAACGCTTTCGCCACTCGAGCATCGTCGAACTTGTCGTCGCTGCCCACGTGCGCAAGGTCTGCGGGCTGGAACTGGAGAAAGTCTACTGGTGCTTCCCGATCGAGCGGCACGACCAAGCCCAATCGGAGAGCGCAGCGAGCAACGCACCCGCGATGGCCAAAGGCGATGATTATTTCGCGGAAGGCCCTTCGAGCCTGGCCAAGGTGCCCAGCTATCGGGTGAACGAGCTATCGCTGGACCGGTACGAAGCGCTCGTCCAAAAGCAAGATTCAAAGCCGAAGGCCGAACTCGATTTCGCTTCGGGCAATTGAACCATCCTGCCCGGGCTGCTGCTGTCGGCTTGCTGCCGAAGAATCCGGGCACTCAAGTCTCCATTCCGAGCGGCAGCGTCAACCGCCGCGATCTCCTGGATCACGGCCCCTCAGTTCACTGCCGCCAGCGACATGTCGATTTCGCACGCAGTGACTCTGTCGGGTTCGAGGGCCGGGATGCCCGCCGGCGCGAAGGCCCCGCCGGCGTCACCCGGCGCACCGCCGGCTAAAACGCCAGGCGCACGCTGTATCGGCAGCCGCACGGTGAATCGCGTTCCGCGCCCCACCTCGCTTTCGACGTCGATGCGTCCGCCGTGCCGGCGCACGATCGAATACGACACCGACAGGCCGAGCCCGGTCCCCTGCCCAACGGGCTTGGTCGTGAAGAAGGGGTCGAAGATGCGGTTGAGCTGATCGCGGGGAATGCCGCAACCCGTGTCCTCGAAGGCGATCCACACTTCGCCCGCGGCTGCACCCGTGGAAATCCGGATCGTTCCGGAAACCTCGATGGCTTGAGCAGCGTTGACGAGAAGATTGAGAAACACCTGATGAAGCCTCGACGGCTGGCACTCGATCTCGGGCAGCGTGCCATAGTTCGTCTCGATGTTCGCCTTGTACTTGACCTCATTGCGCGCGATGCTCAGCGTCCGGTCGATCGCCTCATGCAGATTGACCTTTGAAAATGGCTCGTCAACGGGTCCCCGCGAGAAGTCCTTGAGATCCTGCACGATGTGCTTGACACGCAGCACGCCTTCGAGCGATTCGGCCATCAGGGCCTTGGCGTCGGTGCACAGGTAGTCGAAATCGACTGCTCCGCGCAGCGTGCGTGCGCGATCGAGCGGCGCCGGCGGATCGGACATGCTTCGCTCGGCGTCGATATACAGCTCGAGCAGGCCGAACACCGTCGACAGGTACGATTCAAGCGTGCCGAGGTTGGATAGAACGTACCCGATCGGGTTGTTGATTTCGTGAGCGACCCCGGCGGCAATCTGCCCGATCGAGGCGAGCTTTTCCGACTGGATGAGCTGATCCTGGGCTTCCTCCAGCTGGTCATTCATCCGGCGCATCAGTTCATTGAGCGTCGACAGTTCCAGGATCCGGCTCTCCCGCTCGACGTGCATTCGATGATTCGCGATGACCAGCGCGAGGAGGTTCGTCACGACCTGTCCGCGATCGAGATCCGTCAACGAGTAGCGCGCCTGCTCGAACGAACGATTGATCGCGACCGCGCCGATGATCCGATCGCGGATGCGCAGCGGCCAGCACATCGCCGAGTGCGTGCGCCGGTCGCCGCGCTCGCCGACGCGAGATGGCAGGCCTGCGTCCGCAACGTCACCATTGATCAACAGAGGTTCGCCGGTGGCCATCACATGGCCGAAGACGCCGACACCGCGCGGGAGGAGGCTGCCGATGACGCCAACGGGCAGATCCGTGCCCGCCACCACTTCCAGCATGTCGTCGGTCCCATCGACGCGCAGGGCAATCGATCCGCTCCGCGCACCAAAACCGGTCACGATGTGCTCGATCATGTGCTGGTAGACCTTGATCGGGTTGGCGCCTTGGGCAGCCGTATGCCCAAGTTCATAGAGCGTGTGGACCCACGCCAGGTCGGCCGCTTTGCCGCCATCAAGACCCAGGGTGGCCTTGGTCATCGGCAGGTCCATGGGCGCTGCGTCAGGTTGCTGAACTTGAGCGGGGGCCGTGATCATGAGCATTCGATGTTGGGGGAAAGCGCGAACGCTTCAGCCCTCGAGGAGCACGCCGCCATCTTCGGTCCAGCGCACGCGCGTGATCCCGGGACATTCCGCCTCGAGGCGATCGAGCTCCACCTGCTGGCGCGAAATGAGGCCTACCTGCACGCGAACCTGATCCGCCAGCCGACGGTTCTCGACCAGCAATTTGCGATGCGCGAGGACCTCCAGGATGGTCGCGCGAAACTCGGTGTCGGTCCACGGCTTGGCCACGAACCGGAAGATCCCCGCCTCGTTGATCGCCCGCACGATGCCTTCCATATCGGTGAATGCGCTCAGGATGATGCGCGCGGTCTCCGGCTGAAGCTCCTTGACCTGCCTCAGGAACTCGGCGCCGTCCATCACCGGCATGCGGAAGTCGGAAATGACGAGGTCGACCGGATGCGCACCGAGGTACTTAAGCGCTTCGATGGGTGCGGTGAACTTGGTTACCTGGAGATTGGCTGGCAATGCGGGCACGCCGACCGGATTGAGGCACATCCGGTAGAGGGCACTCACCACATTGGGCTCGTCGTCGACAATCAGCACGTGGGTCATGTTCGCGTCTTCCCTTTTGAATCCGGCTACCGGTCCTCCGCCCGCGCGTGCGCGCCCGGTGCGGTAAACAGCAATTTGCGCCGTTTGTCCGCCGCCCGCCATACGGGGAAATACGGATTCGCCGGCGCGCGGGCGATTCGAACCGAACGCAACAACTCGCCGGCGTCAGGCTGCCGCAAACATACGTATTCGTGCGGATATGCTCGAGTGGCGTGCCTGTCTATGCTGCAGGTCAAAGACGCCCGCGATGAAAAACGCTCTCTCGCGCCCCACCATTCCGCCTGTCCACATGCAGCCGTTGCTGCTGATCCCGGCGTTCGGCCTGCTTCTGATCGCCGCCTTGTGGTTCGCGGTGTTGTCCCAGGTCGCCGACGAGGAGCGATCGGTGCTCGCCGCGGGGATGAGCGACACCGAAGCCTTCGTCGCCTCGTTCGAGCAGCACACGCTCGCCTCGATCCGGAACGCCGACCGAACTCTGTTGCTCATGAAGTACGAAATGGAGCGCTCCGGCAAGGTGGATCTGCGGCAAATGCTCTCGAAAGGTCTCATCCGTACCGACGGTTTCATCCTGATCGGCGTGTTCGACAAGACCGGCAGGATCGTAACGAGCAACATCGAATTCAATGTCGACACCTACGTGTCCGATCAAGAGTACTTCCGCAATCATGCCGCCCGCGATACCGGCACCGTCGACATCAGTAAGCCGGAGATCGGCCGCCTTTCCGGAAAGCTAACCATCCCGCTGTCACGCCGCCTCAATGCTTCCGACGGTTCCTTCGCGGGTGTGGTGGTGGTCGCGGTGAGTCCGGCCTACTTCACGGACTTCTATCAGGACGCCAGTCTCGGAACCCGCGGGAGCCTGGGTTTGCTGGGCCTCGATGGGGAATATCGCGCGCGGCGCAGCGGCAGTTCGGCGTCAGCCGCGCCCGGCGCCAACAACGCACGGGTACTGGGGCAAGCGAAACTGAGCCCCGTCGGCTCGTTCCATGGCGTGAGTCCCGTCGACGACGTCCCCCGGCTGGTCGCCTATCGCCAGCTCACCGACTATCCGTTGCTGCTCATCGCCGCCCAGGCGAGAGACGAATTGCTCATCGACTTCCGTCAGCGCCGCGCCCGCGACCTCATGACGACGGCCGCCGCGACCGTGATCATTCTGCTTTTCTTCGTGGTCACCACGTTTCTGGTCCTTCGGCTGAAGCGCAAGGAGGTGGCCCTTCGGAGCCAAAGGGGATTTCTGCAAACGGTGCTCGACAAGATTCCGATGGGAATCACGGTGCGCAGCCTGGTCCCCTCGGCCTATGGAAAATTCGTCGTATGGAACGCGGCGAACACGGCCCTGTTCGACATGCCGAGGGATGCGGTGCTAGGCAGGACCGTTGCCGAGGTGAGGCCACCGGAAACCGCCGCGCGGATCGAGGAATGGGACCGGCAAATGCTGGCAAAGCCCGCGGTGCAAGACCTCGTCGAGACCTCCAAAAGTCGCGATGGCGAAAACCGCGTACTGCACCGCGTGCGTGCACCGATGCTTGGCGCCGACGGAACGGTCGAGTACATCGTCACGATCGTGAAGGACATTACAGCCGAGCGTACCGCCGCCGACAAGGTTCGCCTGGCGTCGCAGGTATTCGAGACCACGGCCGACGGCATAATTCTCAGCGATGCCGATGACCGCGTCATCATGGTCAATTCGGCGTTCACGCGGCTGACCGGATTCACCGCGGACGACATGCTCGGCAAACCACTGCTGGAATCGCCGTTCCGACCGCTCGATCTGATCGCGTCGGCGGTGCAAATGGAACAACTGCACCGCGGTGGTCACGTCACCGGCGAAGTGCAACGATTTCGAAAGGATGGACGCGAACTGTCCCTCTGGATCACGGCGACCTGCGTATGCGACGACGGCGGTGCGATCGTCAATTACGTGCGCGTCTTTACCGATATCTCGCCGTTGAAGAAAGCTCACCGCGAACTCGAGCAGCTCGCCAACTTCGATGCGTTGACGGGTTTGCCGAATCGCCGTCTGTTTGCGGATCGCCTGGGTCAGGCATTGCACCGCGCAAAGCGCTCCGCTGCCAGCGTCGGGCTGCTTTTCCTCGATCTGGATGGATTCAAGGATGTCAACGATACCTATGGACATGACATCGGAGATCTCTTGCTGAAGGAGGTTGCAGTTCGCCTCCAGGCATGTGTCCGAACGACCGATTCGCTATGCCGTCTGGGGGGTGACGAGTTCACGGTCATCCTCGAAGGCGCGAACCTTCGGGAACATGCCGGGCAAGTCGCCAAACGCATTGTGCAAGCGCTGTCGGAACCGCTCGTCATCAACGGCAGCACCTTGCACGTCGGAGCAAGCATCGGAATTGCGCTGTCCCCCAGCCATGGCAGCGATAGTCCCACGCTGCTCAGTCACGCCGATTCCGCCATGTACCAGGCGAAGGGCGCCGGCGGCAACCGGTTTTGGTACTCCGAACCGCCCGCTAACGCGGCAATCCGCCGACGTCGGCACCTCCAGATCTGCAAGCCCCCACCTGTCCAGTGACCTGGCGGTAGCGCCGACTGCCCTTTCGGAATATCGGGAAGCGGCTTCGACTTGGGCATCCTGCCTCTGCTCAACGCATTGATGGAACGATCAGGTCGAGGCTGGAAGGACATTTTGCCATGACTTTCCGCCCTCTTGCCGTATGTGTCGCTCCGCACAGACAGTGGACATCGGGCGCCACAGTATCGAGCCTGTGGCGCGGGGGAGCTGGGCGGATGCAAGCCCGGCCTCGCCTCGACGCCATCAGTCGCCCATTTGACAGGGGAGCCCATTGGAATCTGCCCATCGAGGTGTCAAGCGCGCGCTTCACCGCGAACTCATACCGCTCATCACTGCTCTGCTGCCCACCGTTGCCTGGAAGCTCATGCCCGTTCACGGCGGCGCACGACCAGGTGCCCCCCCCTTGTGAAAGCACCGACGCCGTTACTGGGCAGGCAACTCCATGCGGCGATCGCCGCTGTCGCCTTCTTGCTCATCGGCGCACTCTGGTTGGTGACTGTCTACCTTGTGGACACCGATCTCGCTGACGAGACTCGCGCAGCCTACAAGGCCAACGCCAATCTCGCTCGGGCGTTCGAAGAACACACCGTCCGCACCCTTCGCAGCATCGATCAAATCGTGCATTTCCTCGAGCTGCAGGCCGAACGACCGGGGTCGAAGCTCGACACAACGGAATTCGAAAGAGTCAACAGCATCCTGAAAGGCAGGGGTGTTATCACAAATTTCGGCATGGTCAACGAGCATGGGAACATGGTATGGGCCAGTGAAAACTTCAAACCCATCAACGTAGCCGACCGCGATCACTTCAAGGTGCACATCGAAAACGATGGCCACCTTCTCGATATAGGAAAGCCGGTGATCAGCAGATTCACAGGGAAATCGACAATCATCGTGAGTCGGCGGATCACCCGACCGGACGGCAGCTTCGGCGGCATCGTCTACGCGTCGGTCGACCCCGCCTACTTCTCGACTTTCTACCGTCAGGTCGACCTGGGCTCGAAGGGGGTCGCGGTCGTGGTCGGGCGCGACGGGATCGTTCGCGCCCGGCAATCGGGCAGCAACGAGGTGGTCGGACAAGACCTCGCCCAGACACCGCTGATGCGCCAAGCGTCGGAACATGAGGCAGGTAACTTCACGACCAGGGGCGCGTTCGATGGCGTCCCTCGCTTTTTCAGTTACCAGAGTGTTCGCGGCTATCCGCTCATCGTGGGGGTTGGAACAGCCAGAGGCGAGGTACTGACCGGCCATTTCGTTCGCAAGAACAATTACTACTCCGCCGCCGCGCTGGCAAGCCTGGCCATCGTGACTTCAGCCGCACTGGCGATGGCATTGATCCGACGGCGCAGGCGCGAAGCACATAGCCGGGAGCACGCCGACCTCGAACTCCGTGAAAGCGAGGCCCGTTGCGCCTCGATCGTCGAATCGGCGATGGACGCCATCGTGACCGTGGACGACCGCCACCGAATTGTCATCTTCAATCGCGCAGCCGAGAGGCTCTTCGGCTGCAGCGCCACCGAAGTGGTCGGGCAATTCCTTGACCGCTTCATCCCGGAGCGCATGCGCAAAACGCACCGCGGGCATATCGAGGCCTTCGGTCGGAGCGGCGCTTCGACGCGCAACCTCGGCGCACTGAATCCGATCTCGGCCCTGCGCAGCAATGGCGAGGAATTTCCCATCGAGGCGTCGATCTCGCAGGACACGCGCAACGGCCAACGCCTCTATACCGTCATCATTCGAGACATCAGTGAGC
>JBDTRG010000085.1:0-7355 GCA_039931775.1 Betaproteobacteria bacterium
GCGCGCACCATCGTCGGTCCGCCGATGTCGATGTTCTCGATCGCATCGTCGAGCGTGCACCCTTTCTTCGCCACCGTCTCGCGAAACGGATACAGGTTCACGACGACGAGGTCGATCGTGGGGATCGCGTGCATTTCCAGCGCTGCTGCGTGCGCCGGAAAGTCACGCCGCGCGAGGATGCCCGCGTGCACCTTGGGGTGCAGCGTCTTGACGCGGCCGTCGAGCATTTCGGGGAAGCCCGTGTAATCGCCGACTTCGGTTACCTTGATCCCCGCGTCGGAGAGCGCGCGGGCCGTGCCCCCGGTGGACAGGAGCGCCACGCCGAGGCGCGTCAACCCCCGGGCGAAGTCGACCAGGCCGGCTCTATCGGATACCGAAAGCAGCGCTTGGGTGACGGGCGCAGGCATACGCGAGGTTGCGCGGCGGACCGCGAAAAGAGTTGTGAGGCGACGGCGAAGTGCCCGCCGTCAGCGAATGTCGTACTTGACGAGCTTGGCGCGCAAGGTATTGCGGTTCATGCCCAGCATGTCGGCCGCCTGCGTCTGGTTGCCGCCGGCGCGATCCATCACCGAGGCGATCAGCGCCCGCTCGACGTGGTTGATCACCATGTCGTAGATGCCGTGCGGCGGTTCCCCATCGAGCCTGCGGAAATATTCGTCGAGCGACTTCTCGACGGTCTTGCCGATCTCGTTGCCGCCGTTGATGCGCAGTGTTTTTCTCACGCGGCCAGGGCCTCCCCGCCCCGTAGCGATTCTTTTGATGGCCGGCCGAACGCCGTGCGCGCGTCCATGATATCCGCTTCCGGTCCGCGGTACAGCAGACGCTCGCCCCGTTCGGCGAGGCCGTCGAAAAACCGGTGGACCGCCGCGAGCTGCGCCGCAATCGTTTCCACCGCATTGACCGCGCGGCGAAAGGACTCGCCGCCGGCCAGATCCTTCGTGTACCAGCCGAGGTGCTTGCGTGCGATGCGCACGCCGCCGGCCTCGCCGTAGAACAGATAATGGTCGTCGAGATGCTCGACGATCGCAGCGCGCGCTTCGTCCACCGTTGGCGCCTGCAGGTGAACGCCGAATTCGAGATAGTGCCGGATTTCGCGGAAGATCCACGGCCGTCCCTGCGCCGCCCGGCCGATCATGATCGCGTCGGCGCCGGTGTAGTCGAGTACGTGCTTTGCCTGTTCAGGCGTCGCGATGTCGCCATTGGCGATGATCGGAATCGCGACCGCAGCCTTCACCGCGCGGATCGTGTCGTATTCGACCGCGCCGACGTAAGCGCAGGCCCGCGTTCGGCCATGCACGGCGAGCGCGCGAATGCCTGCGCCCTCGGCGATCCGCGCGATCGACAGCGCATTGCGATGCTCGGGATCCGTACCCGTCCGGATCTTGAGCGTGACGGGCACGTCGACGGCACGCACGACGGCGTCGACGATCGCCGCCACGCGAGTCTCGTCCGCGAGCAGCGCGGAACCGGCCGCAACGTTGCATACCTTCTTGGCCGGGCAGCCCATATTGATGTCAATGATCTGCGCACCGTGCGCGACGTTGAAACGCGCGGCGTCGGCCATCATCGCCGGATCGGCACCGGCGATCTGCACGGCGATCGGGCGCACCTCGCCGCGATGGTCGGTACGCCGCCGCGATTTTTCGGTACCCCGCAATTGCGGATTGCTGGCGACCATTTCCGACACCGCGTAGCCCGCCCCTTCCCGTTTGCACAGTTGCCGGAACGGCCGGTCGGTGACGCCGGCCATCGGCGCGACGAAGAGGTTGTTCGCGAGGGAATGAGGACCGATATGCACGGCAGTCGGATCGAAATTCGGGCAGGGATGAAGTGCGGGGGGAGCGGATTATAACCGTTCTGCGGATCGCGTGAAACGAAACGCTCGCGACTTTTCCGGGTCGATATTTTTCGGCCGAAGTGGCACGTTTTTTGTGGGCCGCGAATTGACCGTCCTGCGCGCGTTTCGCGTTCAGTGCAGTCCGAACAGCATCGCACGAGTGAATGCGCGCTTCGCCACCGGCACCGCGTCCAGCAGAGTAAGCGCCAACCCGCGCGGCCAACGGACGAACGGCAGGTCGTTGCCGAAAACGCTGACGAGACCATGCGTGAACGCGATGCCCGCGATCCGGTCGGTGCGTCGGGCATTCCGATAGCGATCGAGCATCTCGCGATCGCCGAGCGTATCGAACGGCGAGTCGAGGATGATCGCCCCGAGTTCCCATGCATCGCGAAGGCCGACGTTGAATCCCTGGCCCGCAACCGGATGCAGCGTCTGCGCCGCGTTGCCGATGGCGACGCATCGCGTACCCACCGGCACGGGGGCGATTTCCATCGCCAGCGCAAACGCGCGACGCTCACCGACGCGCGTGAATCCGCCCGCCCGCGCCCCGAAGCGACGCGCGAGCTCGGCCAGGAATGATGCGTCGTCGAGCGCCTGCAGCGCCTCCGCGCGATCCGGCGTCGCCGTCCAGACGAGCCCGTAGTGGTCACCCTCCGGCAGCAGAGCCATCGGCCCTTCCGGACTGAAGCGTTCGTACGCAAGTCCGCCGTGGGGGATCGCGCTCCACACTTTGGCGACGATCGCAACCTGCCCGTAGTCGTGGCGCCGCCGCTGCACTCCGGAGACCGAGGCGCCGGTTCCATCCGCGATCGCAGCAAGCCGTCCCAACAGCGGTTCGGTTTCGGCATCGGCCAACGCCACGGCAGCAAAGGCCGGCGTACCACCGACGGAAGCGACCGCCATGCCGTGACGCAGCTCGACCCCCGAGCGCGCGAGGGCCGCATCCAGCGCGGTCTGCAGCGCGAGGTAGCTGACCACGTAGCCGAGCGCCGGGACCCCCTGTTCGTCGGCGGAGAGTTCCGTCGCGCCGAATCCACCCGCCTGCGAAATGTCGATGCGCGTTATCGGCGTCGCGGCGCCGGGGATCGCGCAGAGCGACCCCCAGACCGAGAGCCGTTCCAGGATCAGCCGCGCGCCGTGCGACAGCGCGAGCGATCGGTCGCCGCGCAGCGTTTCGCCTTCGGCGCGCGCGTCGAGCACCACCACGTCGAGACCGCTGCCGGCAATCGCCAGCGCGAGCGTCGACCCGACCGGGCCTGCCCCCACGACGATGATGTCGTGGAGCATCAGCGCCGGCAGGCTGCCTCGACGTCGGCGACCGATTTCGGCGCGGCGACGGTCAGGTTCTCGATGCCCTTCGTCGTCACCAGCACGTCGTCCTCGATGCGCACGCCGATGTCCCAGTAAGCTTCGGGGACGTTGTCGGAGGGACGGATGTAGGTTCCGGGCTCGACCGTGAGCACCATGCCTGGCACCAGTTTCTGCGAGGCGCCCTTCACCTGGTAGAGACCCGCGTCGTGCACGTCCATCCCCAGCCAATGGCCGGCGCGGTGCATATAGAACTGCTTGTAGCTGCCGCTTTCCATGACTTCGTCGAGGGTGCCCTTGCAAAGCCCGAGGTCGATGTAGCCCTGAGCGAGCACGCGTTCGGCCACCTTGTGGTAATCGTGAAAGTCGGCGCCCGGCCTCACCGCGTCGAGGCATGCCTTCTGCGCGGCGAGGACCAATTCGTAGATCGCCTTCTGCGGTCCGCTGAATCGGCCATTGACCGGAAAGGTGCGTGTGATGTCCGACGCGTATCCGTGATATTCGCAACCGGCATCGATGAGCAGGAGTTCGCCGTCCTGAAGCTGGCGATTGTTGTCGCGGTAGTGCAGCACGCAGGCGTTGGGCCCTCCCGCGACGATCGACGAGTAGGCGACGGCCTGCGCGCCCGAATGCAGGAACTCGTGGGCGAGTTCGGCCTCGACCTGGTACTCGTGCCAGCCGACCCGCGTGCGCTCCATCGCGCGGCGATGGGCCTCCGCGGAGATCCCGGCCGCACGGCGCATCAGCGTGAGCTCATGCGCGTCCTTGATAAGGCGCAGGACATCGAGCGTTTGCCGCACGTCCACGATTTCCTCGGGAGCGCAAACGCCGGTGCGTGCGCGATTGCGCACCTCATTCAGGAGGGCGGTGACCTTGTGGTCCCATCCCGGGAAAAGGCCGAGCGGGGTGTACAGCGCCGGGCGATCTGCCGCCAGATCGGGCAGGACGCGGTCGAGCTCGGCGATGGGGTGTGCTTCGTCGAACCCGAAAATCTCGCGGGCGGCGTCGGGTCCGTAGCGGAAGCCATCCCAGATCTCGCGTTCCGCGTTCTTCTCGCGGCAAAACAGAAGCTGCCGGTCGCCCTCCGGCCCGGCGACGAGCGCGACGACGGCTTCGGGCTCGGGAAATCCAGACACGTAGTAGAAATAGCTGTCGTGGCGAAACGGGTAGAGCGAGTCGCGGTTGCGCGGCACCTCGGTCGCTGTCGGCACGAGGGCCAGGCCCCCGCCGGTCTGCGCGCGCATCTGTTTCAGCACGGCGGTGCGGCGATCACGGTAGATCTGGTGGTTGTGGTTCATGGACGTGCCTCGGGGAGAAGCGGCAATTATAGTGGTATCGCTGTGACCGACGGCGCGGACGCGAGGAACGGGTCGGCGCGATGCGTTACCATTTGACGATGTCCGAACCCGCCTCCCGCAGCGACGCAGGCGCCCCGCAAGGCGTGGCATTGCGCGAAGCGAAGCTCGCCCTGCGTCGGGTGATCCTGGCCCGGCGCGACGCCCAGCCGGCGGAGGTACACGCAGCGTCTTCCAGGTCGATCGTGGCGCGCATCGCGGCGCTTCCCCGATTCGCCTCGGCGAAAGCGGTATTGCTGACGCTCCCCTTCCGGGCCGAGTGGGACACGCGCCCTCTGGTACGCGCCGCGCTCGCTGCCGGCAAGACCGTGGTCGTGCCGCGCGTCGACGCGCAATCGCGGATGCTCGACCTCCACTCGATTGGGGATCCGGAGCGCGACGTCGTCGCCGGCCTCCAGGGCATCCCCGAGCCTCTGCCGGATCGCCCCAGGATTCCTCGCGACGCGATCGACTTCGTGGTGGTGCCCGGCGTCGCGTTCGACTACAAGGGTCGACGCCTCGGTTATGGCGGCGGTTACTACGACCGCCTCCTGCCGCTGCTTTCCCCGCGGGCGGCAAGGGTGGCCGGCGCGTTCGAGCTCCAACTCGTCGACCTCGTTCCGGCCGCACCGCACGACATCGCGGTCGACGCGATCGTCACCGAACTGCGTACGCTCGTGATACGGCAATGAGCGAACGCGGCCGCGACCCGCGCGCGCGCGCCGCCGCCACCGCCCTCGCGATCACCCTTGCGATCCAGGTGTTCACGTCGTTCGCGGCAACCGCGACGTCGGTGCTCGCGCCGGAGATCGGGAACGATCTCGGCATCCCGCCAAAGCTTGTCGGCGTGTTCGTCGGCTTGATGTACGCCGGCGGCATGTCGGCGAGTCTCGCTTCGGGCGGATTCATTGAGCGCTTTGGTGCGATCCGCGTGTCGCAGGTCTGCGTCCTGCTCTGCGCCTCGGGACTTGTCATGGTGATCGGCTTCGCGACTTGGCCCGGCGTCCTCCTTCCCGCGCTGATCGCAGCACCCGTCATCATCGGGCTGGGTTACGGACCAATCACCCCGGCGTCCTCGCACATCCTCGCGCGCACCACGCCGCCATCGCGGATGGCGCTCACGTTTTCTATCAAGCAGACCGGCGTGCCCGCCGGCGCCGCTCTCGCGGGCGCACTGCTGCCCGTCATTGCGCTCGGCACCGGCTGGCACACCGCATTCGCGCTGGTCGCGGGCCTCGGCGTCGTGATCGCGCTGATTGCGCAAACCGTGCGCACATCGCTCGACGTGGTTCGGATCCCCGGACGCGCGATGTCCATCCAAGGGGTGATCACGCCGCTTGCGCGCGTCATGCGTACGCCTGCGCTGCGAGAACTCGCGCTGACCGGCCTCATCTATGCTGCAGTACAGGTCTGCATGATGAGCTTTCTCGTCATCTACCTGACCGAGACGCTCGGTTTCTCGCTAGTCGCGGCAGGTTTCGCGCTGACGGCGGCGAACCTGGGCGGGATCGTTGGGCGGATCCTTTGGGGGGCGGTCGCGGATCTCTATGTGACGCCGCGCAAACTGCTGGGGCTGATCGGCGTCGGCGCGGGCGCGTGCGCTTGGCTGACGCTGACATTCGGGCCGGATTGGCCGTCGGCGGTGCTGATCGCCGTCTGCGTGTGTTCCGGCATCACGGCGATCGGCTGGAATGGCGTGCAACTCTCCGAGGTGGCTCGCAACGCGCCCGCCGGGGAGGAAGGTTCGATAACCGGCGCCGCGGGGTTTGTGACGTTTGGCGGAGTACTTATCGGCCCCCCCGCGTTCGCGCTGATCGCTGCGGCGACGGGCGGTTATCGGATCGGATTTGCGGTGATCGGCGCACTTTCGATGGGATGCGGATTTCGCCTCTTCATGCGCCATCGAAAGTAAATGTTTACATTCAATACTTTGCACGCAGCCCATTCGAAGCACGACCTCTGACGGCAGTCGCGGAGTTACCGACCGCAGCAAATTTGCGCGGGGCTGGAACGCGACCGGAATAGGTCGCGGTAGAATCCAACGCTCGGTACGGCCCGATGTCCTGAACACCGTCACCCGGCGTAGCCTTAGCCCCGCATAAAATCCTGCGCTCACGCCCGGAGTTCCAAAGGGCGATCGACGCAGTGGAGGATTCCAGCATGGACAACATTCCCGATCGCGATCCGCAGGAAACGCGCGAATGGCTCGATGCGCTGGAAGGCGTGCTGGCCGCCGCAGGTCCGGATCGAGCGCACTTTTTGATCGAGGCGTTGATCGACAAGGCGCGCCGCTCCGGCGCGTATCTGCCATTCTCGGCGAACACCGCCTATATCAATACGATCCCCGTCGAGCAGCAGGTCAAACTGCCGGGCGACTTCAACACCGAGCAGAAGATTCGGAACTACGTCCGCTGGAACGCGATGGCGATGGTGCTCCGCGCCAACAAAGACACCAACGTCGGCGGCCACATCGCGAGCTTCGCGTCGGCAGCGATGCTCTACGACATCGGCTACAACCATTTCTGGCACGCGCCGTCGAAGGACCACGGCGGCGACCTCGTCTTCGTGCAGGGCCACTCGGCGCCCGGCGTCTATTCGCGGGCGTTCATGCTCGGCCGGTTTACCCCCGACCAGATGGACAATTACCGCCAGGAAGTCGACGGCACGGGAGTCTCGTCGTATCCGCACCCATGGTTGATGCCGGAATTCTGGCAGTTCCCGACGGTGTCGATGGGGCTCGGGCCGCTGATGGCGATCTATCAGGCGCGATTCATGAAGTACCTGCAGGATCGCGGCCACGCGACCACCGAGGGCCGCAAGGTCTGGTGCTTCTGCGGCGACGGCGAAATGGACGAGCCGGAATCGATGGGCGC
>JBDTRG010000086.1:0-9878 GCA_039931775.1 Betaproteobacteria bacterium
AATGAGAACACCGTCGTGATGACGGTCGAGCCGGCGGCGGAGCGCGGCCAGATCATGCTGATGAAGGGCCACGACCTGTGGGTGTTCCTTCCCTCGGTCTCGCAGCCCGTGCGCCTGCCGTCGTCGCAGCGCCTCACGGGCATCGTCGCCAACGGCGATCTCGCGCGGGCGAATTTCTCCGGCGACTACAAACCACAGCTTCTTCGAACCGAGAAGATCGATGGCGAGACGATGCAGGTGTTCGAGCTCACCGCCGTCGATCGCAGCGTGACCTACCACCGCGTGCTGTATTGGATTCGCCAATCCAACCAGTGGCCGTACAAGGCGGAGTTCTACTCGCTCTCCGAGCGCCTGCTCAAGACCTGCCTCTACCAGAATTTCGAAAAGTCGGCCGGTCGCGTGCGCCCGACGCGGCTTGTCATGCAGGACGCATTGCGCAAAGGCGAGGAGTCGACACTCGATTATGCCGAAATGAAACTGCGCGACCTTCCGGACAAGATATTCACCAAGGACTATCTGAAGCGGCTGGAGTGACCGGGCGCGAACCGCGGCGACCCGTCGCGCGCGCAAAGTCCCATGCCGCATGCCGAATTCCGACGCGCGACGTGCATTTCGCCTTGACAGGGTCCGACCGCAGCGCCAAGCTCGCCATAGGGCAAGTCGGCGTTGACCTTTCATGATTTCGACCCGTGAAACCGCCCATGCGACGCGGCCTCGAACAGCGTCGCAATGACAGGGCGGTAAATCCCATGGCGCAGGTGAGGTCCCCGGATGCGAAGGACGACGACCCGCTGGAGGTCCCATGGGCCGCGCCGCCGGAAAATTCCGGGGAGACGGTCTTCGACGACCGCGCGCTGCGGTTTCGCAGCCTGACGCTCGCCGAGGCCGATCTCACGGCGCTCGAAGACCCGGCCGGATTCCACCACGGCTTCAAGATCCGAGTCGCAAAGCTCTCGGGCCGCCGGCGCGAAGCTGGCACGCTGGTCGAGCGCCGGTATTCGGGACGCGGCTACACGATCCCGAGCCTCAACCAGGATCCGCACCTGTCGACGTTCATCGCCTACGACGAGGGCGTGCTGGTCGGCACCGTGAGCGTCCGCCTGGATTCCGGCAGCGGCGTCTCCGCGGACGAACTCTACCGCGCCGAAATCGACGGGCTGCGCAAGACCGGCGCGAAGATCTGCGAATTCACGAGGCTCGCCGTCGACAAGACGGCGGCGAGCAAGCCGGTGTTAGCCGGCCTGTTCCATACCGCCTACCTCTACTCGGCCGTCATACGCGGCTGCACGCATGCGGTGATCGAGGTCAACCCGCGCCACGTCGAGTTCTACGGCCGCGCGCTCAGTTTCCACCCGATCGGCGAGGAACGGATGAACACGCGGGTACACGCCCCTGCCGTGTTGCTGTGCGCACCGTTTGCGACGATTGCCGAAGGCTTGGCCAAATACGCCGGGAAACCCGACGTCCCCGGCGCGGGGCGTTCGCTCTTCGTCTACGGCTTCCCTCCCGAGGACGAACCTGGCGTTCTCAATCGCCTTCGTGGGCTCGTAGCATCAGGCTAACTGTCCGGCGGGGCCGCTGCCTGGAGGGCGACGCTTTCGCGCCTTACAATCCAAATGGAAACAGGCCGCAAAAGCGGCCTGTTTCTTTTCTTTACACTGTCAGACAACGGCTAGGGTTGCGCCTGCCTATTCATCGCGGGATAGTCCCTGTTCGCGCGCAACTCAGACTTGCCGACGGCGCACGGTGAAGCCCAATCCGACCAGCCCCAGGGCGAACAACGCCAGAACGCCAGGCTCGGGAACGCCGAACGGTTCCGTCGTAAGAGCAAATGCGAACTGTACGTGGTTCGACTGATTTTCCTGGGTGATGAATCCGATGCAACCGTTTGGCGAACCCGCCGCCGCACATGCGGCATCCGAAAGCGGACTCAGCGGCGTACCGGCCAGCGGGAAGATCTGAACAAAGTACAACTGCGCCGGATCGGGACCCGCACCATCGGTATCGTAGGAGAAAGTGAAGGGATTGAAATTACCCTCGAGCACGAAGATATCAGGACACGGAGGTGCGTCCACCGGACACGGCCCGCCATTCAGCGTTTCCTTGAATTTGATGCCGAAAGTTATTGACGGGAACGGCCCAAGGTCAGGTTGATTAGGGATATTCGGCTTGAGATCAAGCGTCGTCGAAATTTGTGTGCTCAAAAGGAGCGCCGATTGGTTCGGAGAAAACTCGATCGGGAAGTTATTGTGCGTGAACGTCTGCGTCGGACCGATTTCGCCGTCAACCAAAAGGGGCGTGCTGAACGGCGGCGTCGTCGTATTGATGAGGCCGGTCGCAGGGTTACCGGTTATCTCGAGCGAACTCTGGTTGGGCTGCCCGAAAGGGATACCCCAAGCTATCAAACTCGTGGTGTTCGTCGTGGTGCCACCACCGGCAGAAAAGACCGTCGACGCGGTAACGAACGACGACGTCACCTGGTAACTCCACTGCGTCACGATGGCGGCGTTGGCCACCGATGTAACTACCGTAAGGCCTGCCACAGCCAAGATACGAAGGACACGCATGTTGTTTCTCCTAAAAGGGACTTCCGCGTAAACCTTAAAGCAAGGCCGGTGCCAGTACAAATATTTCATTATTTTTCATAATGTTAAGCGGTAACTTCGCTCACTGTTTCGGTCCGAAGCATCGCGTTTGTAAGATTGATCGACATCAGGTCGTTCCAAGCGAGCGACCGCGGCGCTGCGCGTTTCAGCGCCGGTCCGAGCGCTGGAAGACATCCCTGCCATGGGCAATTCAGGTCCGACGGGTCGCGCCGGGCGGAAAAGTGGGCGTGAACGGTGTCCAACCCGCGGTCGGGACCGCTCACCGACCAGTCAGACCATCGTATGCAAATCAAAGTCGTTGGACCGACGGGAAGCCCCGGACCGGGCAAATCGGCCGCTTTCCTGCGCAGGGCCATTAACAATTGTAAGAATAATCGACAAAACCAGGTGGAGCACTCCTTGGAGGACACGGCGAGTGTTCGCTATCTCGGCCGGAAGCGGGCGATCTAGAGTTGCGATTGGTGGGCTCAACCATATCTACCGGGCGCCAATATGCGATACGGGTCCAACGTGTCCTTGATCCGCGTGGTCAGCGCGCCGTGCTGCAAATTCCGGGAGTCGAGCCACGGCATCGAGTCGACGCCAACCCGGTAGGGCGCGAATCCTTCCCGGCACCCGGCCTCGAGCAGTTCGGCGACACACTTCCGGGCGTTTTGCACCTCGTCCGGGTCGTTGCGGTCGAAGAGCAGTGGTACCGTGCTGTCGAAACAGCGGTCCGAGATGCTGGTGAGCGTGATCAGCGGCTCGAGCCGATGGGCCCGCATACCCGCGCTGACAAACTCGACGTATCGCACCACGCGCTTCGGCGCAATTGGCACCAGGGGCGCGTACCAGATCAGCCCGCATCCGTCACGGGCGGGATCCAGCCGGTTTCCGGGCCCGGGCAACCGACCCGATCGCCAGTAGGCAAGCGGTACGGCGGTTTCATTCGGCCGGCCCTGGACGAGCTCGAGCCCCGATTGGAGCAATTCGAGCTTTCGCCCGAACCCGCCGAATTTCAGCCCGAGCCGTTGGCGAACGCGGTTCACGTTGTGCAGCGTCGTCGGCCCGACGAACGCGAGCTGGCGGACATGGGGTCGCAACAGGCGAGCGATTTCGCGCTGCGCCGCCCGAACCACCCCTTGCGTACCGTACAGCGTGCCGAAGCCCGTCCACGCGTGGACGTGGTGCTTCGCCGCGAGCCTCGCAATCGCCGCGGCGGGAATCAGGCCATCGGCGCCGACCAGATCCGTCGGGTACGGGATCGCCATTGCAAGCACCCGATGCGCGTTCATCAGATTGAGGCCGCCAACTATGCCGGGCAATCGCCGCAGGACCTCGCGAATCGCGACGATCCCTTCCCCGAACCGGTCGTCCGGCAATCCAAACACGATCGCCTTGACGCGGGACGGGGTCCGCGCGAGGGCGATCGTGACGTTCGTCACGACGCCGAACCCGCTCTGCGTGAACAGCCCGTCGAGGTAGGGTCCGATCCCCCATTTGAAGCCCGGCGCGGTCCCGGGGCCGGCGAGTTCAGGAAGCGGCGAACGGTAGATCGAGCCGTCGGCCATCACCGCTTCCAGCGCAAGAACGGCGCCGAAATGGTCGGTGTACGGCGTGATGCCGTAGCCGCGCTCGATCGCGTTTCCCAGGATGCTGCAGGTCGGTCCCCCGCCGTGCACCGGGACCAGGTACGGATGCCCGCCGTGCGCGAGAAAGTCGGCGAGCATCGCCTGCGTAACGCCGGGCTCGACCGTGACGACGCCGGTGTCCGCGTCGAACGCGAGGATGCGCGTGAGAAGCGACAGGTCCAGGATGACGCAATCGTCGCGAACCGGCAGCGCCGTGCCGTAGCCCCAGTTGTGCCCCGTGCTGATCGGGTAAAGCGGCACGCCGTGGTCGCGCGCGATCCGGACGATCTCGGGAATGGAATCGGTCGTCACGGGACGCAAGGCTCCGGCGATCTTGCGGACGGCGCCGGTCGTGCAGGTACCCCAGGTGGCCTCTGCCCCGGCGGCACCGACGACGGCCTCCGATCCCAGCAGGTCGCCCCATGCCGCCGCCGCTTCCCTTACCTGCATGGTCATCCCGTTCCGGCGTTCAAAGAGAGCGGGCGCTCACGCGCGTTGCGCGCCCGCCCGCACCGGACTTTCGCAGGTCCGGCCGGAGAGATCAATGCGCTAAGGTCACCGGAACGCGTCTTCGGGCAGTCCGCCCAGGCGAAAGAACTGACGAAGCTCGTCGAGATCGGTCCGGTAGCGTCGACGCAACCGCCGGCGCATGGTCGAAAGGCGCGCCTTGAGATCCGGGGACAGTGGCCGCGCCGGGGTTTGCGCAACCACGAGGAGCGGGGCGAGAAACGTGCTGTACACGCGGACGCCTTCCGGCAGCAGCCGCTCGGCCGACACGCGGATCTCGCTTTCGAGAAAGGCAGCGCGCAGCGACCTCTCGTAGTCGAGGGAAAAGACGTGCGGCTGGTGCTTCGCGTTCATGTAAGCGAAGAAAAGCACCGATTTCAGTGACTTGAGCCGCCCGAAGTCGGCGAGGTAGAGCGCGCCGCCGGGGCGCAGAACGCGGCCGATCTCGCGAAAGCAGGCCTCGAGGTGCCCGAGAGTCGGTAGGTGGTGCAGCGCCAGCGTCGAGATGACGCCATCGACGGAAGCCTTGGGGAAGGCGTCGAGACGCGTGATGTCCCCTTCGGCGAGGCTGACGTTCGCAAGGCCGTTCTCCCGCACGTGCGCGCGGGCGCTCTCGAGCATCCCGGGCGACAGGTCCACACCGGTGAAGCGGATACGCGGATTGAGCGCTGCGACCTGGCCGAGCTGGGTCGCCGGGCCGCAGCCCAAGTCCAGGACGTCGCCGCACCCCTGAATAACCTGGCAGATACGGGCGCTGTGGAAAAGGTAAGCCGCGGCCATCAAGCCGTCGGCGCGGCCCGCCTCCGCATAGGCCTTCACCTGCTCCGGGTCGTCCATGACGATCGCCGGTTCCGGTTCGCGGGGGAATTTACGCCCTTCCACGACTTCGCGGAAAATAACCGGGACAAGTCCGACGTGCGCCATGCCAGTTTTCTCGTTGCAATGACCTAAGATTTCGGCATAACAATGCAAGAAATGAGCCAGAGACCTGCCTTTGCCGAAAAACGGACCAAAAAAGACTGCAAACGGGGAAATGATCGCTTGCGGTAACATCGCCCCGACCTTGGACCAACTCCTCGCCGACCTCAGGATTTGCGTCCGCGACCTCGCGCGGTCGCGGCGCCGGACGGCGTCGGCCGCATCCGCCGCGGCATTCGGCGTCGCCGCGCTGATGCTCGCCGCGGGTTTCATCGACTGGATTTTCCTGGCGATGCGCGACGCCACGATCCATTCGCAGCTGGGCCACGCGAAGGTCGTTCGACCGGGGTACTACGCGGCCGGCCTGGCCGACCCGTTCGCGTACATGCTTCCGGCCGTGGACGCCCCCGAGTTCGCATCGATCGAAAAGGCGCCGCGGGTTGCGGTCGTCGCCCCGAGACTCTCGTTCAACGCGCTTTTGAGCCGCGGAGAGATCACAGTTTCGGTGATCGGCGAAGGTGTGATCCCGGAAAAGGAGCGCGAGCTCGGTCGGTCGATCGTCATCACGTCGGGCCGCGCGCTGTCGAACGATGGGAGGAAGGAGGTGGTGGTCGGCGAAGGCCTGGCTTCCGTCGCGGGCCTCGCGGTCGGCGATTCGGTGGTGCTTCTGGCGACAACCGCATCCGGCGGCACCAACATGGTCGAGGCGACCGTGGTCGGGTTCTCCACCAGCGCAACCAAAGCGATTGACGACTGGGCGATACGCGTGCCGCTGCCGCTCGCGCAGCAGCTGTTGCGCGTCTCCGGCGCGAACACGTGGACAGTGTTGCTGGACCGCACCGACGCCACGGCCGCAGCGGTCCGGACGCTGCGCGGGCTGATCCCGGCCAAGGGCTTCGAAGTGGTCCCGTGGACCGCGCTCGCCGACTTCTACAACAAGACGGTCGCGCTCTTTTCGCGGCAGGTCTCGTTCGTCCGGCTCGTCATCGCGATCATCATCGTGCTCTCCATCGCCAACAGCATGATGATGACGGTGATGGAGCGCACCGGGGAGATCGGCACGTCGCTCGCGCTGGGCGTTGCGCGCCGACGTGTGCTGCTCCGGTTCCTGATGCAGGGCGCGATGCTGGGCGCGCTCGGCGGGCTCGTCGGCGCGATCATCGGCGTCATCCTCGGCAGCATCATCACCGCGGTCGGCATTCCGATGCCCGCGCCGCCAGGGAGCGCGCGCGGATACATCGCGGGCATTCTCCTCACGCCAGGCCTCGTTTTCGAGTCGTTCGCGCTGGCGGTGGTGACCAGCACCATCGCGAGCGTCTATCCGGCGTGGAAGGCGTCGCGCATGCCGGTCGTCGACGCATTGCGCCACAACCGCTGACATGCACGGCGACGGACGACTGAGCCACGCGTCGACGCTCGTCCGGCTCGCGCTTCGCAATCTCGCGCGCCAGCGCATGCGCACAGGCGTCACGCTGGCCGCGATCGCCTTCGGCGTCGCGGCGCTGATCGTCACGGGCGGCTTCGTCGAGGACATCTTCGTCCAGCTCGGCGAGGCGCTGATCCATTCGCAATCGGGCCACCTGCAGGTCGCCTCGCGCGGTTTCTTCGCCGGCGGAACGCGCACGCCGGAGCGATTCCTGATCAAGGACCCCGGCCCATTGCGCGAGCGGATCGCCGCGACACCCGGCGTTGCCGACACGCTGCTGCGAATCGGCTATTCGGGCCTCCTGAACAACGGGCGCAGCGACCTCTCGATCCTGGGCGACGGCGCGGAGCCCGAACGCGAAGCGCGGATGGGAACGTCGATGCGGATGGTCGCCGGCAAGCCGCTCTCCGCCGCCGACCCGCGCGGGATCGTCGTCGGCGAAGGGGTCGCGAAAGCGCTGAATCTGTCCGTCGGCGAACCCGTGACGCTGCTCGTCAATACAGCGCAGGGCGCGCTCAACACCGGCGAATTCGTCCTGACCGGCGTATTCCAGACGTTTTCGAAGGATTTCGACGACCGCGCGGTGCGCACGTCGATCGGCGCCGCGCACGAACTCCTCGATACGGACGGTGCCGGCACGATCGTCGTCGTGCTCGACCGCACCGAGGACACCGATCGCGTCGCCGCCGCGCTGCGCAGCTGGGCGCCGGCCGCGGGGCTCGAGGTCAGGACCTGGGTGGAGCTCAACGATTTCTATGAAAAGGCCGTGACGCTTTACGAACGGCAGTTCGGCGTTTTGCAGCTCATCATTCTCATCATGGTGGTGATGAGCGTTGCGAACAGCATCAACATGAGCGTGTTCGAGCGTATCGGCGAATTCGGCACGATGATGGCGCTGGGCGACCGATGGAGCAAGGTGTTCCACCTCGTCCTCACCGAAAGCGCGCTGCTCGGGCTGATCGGAGCGCTCCTCGGCGTGCTGCTCGGCGTCGCCCTGGCGCTCGCGATCTCCGCGATCGGCATCCCGATGCCCCCGCCGCCGAACGGCAATCTCGGGTACACGGCGACGATCCGGATCGTGCCGGTGGTGCTGGCGATGGCGTTCGCCGTCGGGTTCGCGGCGACGACGCTGGCCGCGCTGCTGCCCGCGTACAGGGTTTCGCGCACGCCGGTGGTCGACGCGCTGCGGGCGAATGTATGATCGCAGCTCGGCAATTCAGGAGACGCGCCGCCCGCACGAATGCGCCGCGCATCAATCCATGATCGGCTACCAGTTGAGCATCCTCGCGGCCCGTCGACCCGAAGCCGCGGCACTGGTCTTCGGCGCGCGCCGCTTTGACTACGCCACTCTGAACGAGCGCGCGTGCCGGCTCGCCAACGGATTGAAGGCGTTGCGTGTGGGCCGCGGCGACCGCGTCGCCGCCCTCCTCCACAACTGCAATCACTTTGTCGAGGCGCTGTTCGCGACCGCCAAGATCGGTGCCGTCTTCGTCCCGATCAACTTTCGCCTCGTCGCACGCGAGGTCGGCGAGCTTCTCGATGCCTGCGGGCCGAAGGTGCTGCTCGCAGGAAACGGCTTTGCCGACATGCTGGGCGGCCTGTCCGCTCGTCCCGCATTCCCGCAGCATCGAATGTGGATCGACGACCAAATCCCTGCCGGGTCGGGGATAAACACCGCCGACAAGTTCGAGGCGTGGCTTGCCACGCAGGCGGTCGATGAGCCCGACGACGTCGTGCTGCCGGGCAACGTGCAGATGCTGCTGCACTCGTCGGGCACGACGGGCCTTCCCAAAGGGATCATCTACACTCACATATCGACGCTTGCCTCGTCGACGGCGAAGATCATCGATTTCGGGCTGACGCTGGATGATGTCACGGTGGTGTTCGGCCCGCTCTTTCACGCCGGACCGCTGATGGACCTGACGATGCCGCTGCTGCTCCGGGGCGGCAGGGTCGTTCTGGGCGCGTCGCGCCAGTTCAACCCGGCGCAGCTGCTCGCAGCCGTTGCGGCCGAACGCGGCACGGTGGTCCCGATCTATCCGACGATGCTGCGGAGACTGCTGAACGACGTGAAAGACCTATCGAGCTTCGATCTCGCCAGCCTGCGGATGATCATCACCGGTGGCGAGCCCGTGCCGATCCCCGTGATCCGCGGCGTGCTCGAGAAATTTCCCAGGACCGAATTCATCGTCAACTACGGAAGCACCGAAGGCGGCCCGATCACGACTTACCTCGCGCCGGAGGAAAACCTGCGCAAGATCGGCTCGGTGGGCAAGGAGTGCTTCAGCGTGGAGGTGCGCATTGCCGACGATCACGACGAGCCGGCTGCACCCGGGCAGGTCGGCGAACTCCTGGTGCGCAGCCCGTTCGTCTGTCGCGGTTACTGGAACCGCCCCGAATTGACCGAAGCAGTATCGCGCAATGGCTGGTGGCATACCGGCGACCTCGCGTACCGCGACGACGAGGGCTTCATCTACATCGCGGGCCGCCGGAAGGACATGATCAAGAGCGGCACCGAGAACATCTACCCGACGGAAGTCGAGCAGGCCATCGCCACGCTGACCGGCGTGGTCGAGGTCGGCGTCATCGGCGTGCCCGACGAGACATGGGGCGAGACGGTCGCGGCGTTCGTCGTGCAGGCGCCCGCCGCCAGCCTCGATGCGGCACGCGTCATTGCGCATTGCAAGGAGCAGATCGCGAGCTACAAGAAGCCGCACTACGTGATCTTCGTCGAAGGCCTGCCGCGCAACACGACCAACAAGGTGGACAAGAACGTTCTGCGGGCGCAGTTCGCCGCGCGCGGGACGGCGC
>JBDTRG010000087.1:0-14287 GCA_039931775.1 Betaproteobacteria bacterium
GCGAGGAGGCGGTCATCGAGGTCAGCGACGACGGCGCGAACTGGACCGAGATTGCCACCACGCTCGCCAATGGCCGGGTAACCGGGCCCATCACGCACTTCTCGCGCTGCCGCACGCGGCACAGGACGGGGATAGGATCCAAGGACAACGACATCGTCCTGACCGACATGGTCGATTATCAGGACGTGATCGGCGGCCTCGTGATTCCTCCTCCGGGCGAGCAGGGGAGCTGCTATTCCGGCGACTTTCACGGAATCTGCTTCAAGTTGAAGAACATCACCGTGTCCCGGACGATCACCAGTACCTGCCCGCCGCCGCCCACACCGACGAATCCGCCGCCAGCAGGATGCCTCCAGATTCACCTGGATCCGTGGCAGTGCTACTCGACGTCGCGCCCCTTCCCGGCGGCCTTCGACCCTCTCAATCCCTCGGTGTACGAAGGTCAGCACTGCAATATCCAGGGTCTCGTGATCCCGTGCGCGGAGACCGTTTACAACCTCGACCAGTTCCTGCCGGCCGGCGGGCTGCCGCCCGGTGCATCGATCTGGGTGGATTTGAATTTCATGATCAATTCGCCGACGGCGGCCAACGGGGTCTACCCGAACTCCTGCGGCGGGAGTTCCTACGTAGGGTTCGATCTGTTGCTGCGCGAACCGGACCAGAACAACGTTCAGGCCGGGATTCGTTCGGCCAAGCAGGGTCCCTTCATCGACGTGGAGTCGGGCCAGAACGGCTGCGTCCCCGTTCCGCCGGCGACAACGTGTCGGCTGACGTGGGAACAGCTGATCGCCCCCAAGCCGGCGAACACCGCCAACTATCCGACGCTCAAGTTCAAGCCCGGAGGTGCCGCCGTGAAGAATTTCCTCAACAACTGGCAGGAGTGAGGGCGGCCCCAGGTCCCAGAACCAGCGGTGAGGCGAGGCAGGTTCGCCCCCTCACCCTGCGCTCGCAGCGCCGACGGTCTGTGCGACGGCGCACAGACCCCACGGTCCCGCGCCGATAACGTCCTGCCGGATCGAACCCCATTGCCGCCCTGCGCGGCGAAGGGATGACGGCGAAGGCCAAAGGAGCGGCCGAACCGGAATTCCCTTGATGAAGACCGGTCACATCCGAGGACGACGAATGGACGCAATCAAGATGGTGGCAATCGCGTTGATCGGCGGCGGTATTCTCGCGCTGGCGTACGGCGGATTCACTTACACGAAAGAAACGCACGACATCAAGATCGGCCCGATCGAGTTGTCAGTCAAGGACAAGGAGACCGTCAACATTCCGATCTGGGCGGGTGTCGGAGCCATCGTCGCCGGCGGCGTGCTGCTGGTCGTAGGCGCCCGGAAAAAGTAGCGCTTCGCTCGCCTCCGCCGAGGTCATGAACCACGCTTGCGTGCCACATCCCCGGTGGCGCAGCGGGATTGAACTTTTCTTCGCTTCGACGACACGAAAGACGGATCCGTGTCTCCGAACGCACGAACCCCTTTCCTTTCGATTGGATTGCATTTGAGCGCCGAGGCGATGAATTTATCGAAGACGATCCGCAGCTCGTTGGTCGCGGCTGTTCTCGCGCTGACCCTTGCCGCCCCCGCTGCGGCGCAGTCTGCGGATGGCTCGGTCCCGCCGCTGCCGCTGCCGGGTCCCTACCCCGTCGCGTGCAGCAACGTCGTGCAGGATTTCGCGCGCGTCGCTCCCGGCGAGGATGTCCAGGCCTACTGGGAGGGGTTGCCGCGGGACAACGGGTCGCTGCGCCAGGTGACGGACCTCCTTTCCGATCCGGCGAACACGCTGACGGTGACGGTCAATGCGCCGAACGACAGCGAGCTCTACGGCTCCTACACCGGGCGGACGCTGCCCTTCGCCGTGCTCGTCTGCTACCCGACGTCCGCCGCCAACACGCGTCCGGACTATCCGCTGCCGACCGGACGGTTCGTCCCGCACATGCAGCGCGGGTCGGAAGCGCCGCTGTTGCCCGATGCGGCACGCTACCCGCTGCTGGTGTTCTCGCACGGTTACGGCGGCAGCCCGCTGTCAAACGACTACATCTACGCGCTCACCGTATTCGCGAGCTACGGCTACGTCGTCGCTGCGCCGTTCCACGGGGACTGGCAGTACAACCAGGTGAAGCTCGACAGCCTCGGCGACATCTTCTACCTGATCACGCATCTGAGGGACTTCCTCGCGATGCAGGCGCTGCGGCCGCTGGCGATGTCGGCCGCCCTCGACCTGCTGCTCGCCCATCCGCAATGGCGCGACCACATCGACGCCGGCGCGATCGGCGCATTCGGCGGAAGCATGGGCGCGGAGTCCATCCTGCTGATGGCGGGCGGAGGGCTCACGACGTCGATCGGACAATCCTGGAAGCAAGTCACGAAGGACACCCGAATCAAGGCCGGCGTCGGTTACGTCCCCTATTTCGGACAACCCGGCTATCCGGCATTCGGCCGCGGGCAGCACGGCCTGGACGGGGTCAACCTGCCGTTCCTCGCGATCAGCGGAACGGCCGACATCACGGCGCCGCTCGCGCAGACGCTGGAGGGCATGGCGTTGCTCGGCGGCACGAAGGAAGTCGTCGTGCTCGAAGGCGTCAAGCACGAGTTCAACCTGCCGTCGACCAACGACATCTTCACGTGGTCGCTGACATTTCTCGATGCGGAAGTGCGCGGCAGCGCCAGCGCGCGCGCGAAGCTCCTCGGCATGACCCGTGTCGACGGCGGTGGCGACGATCGCGTGCTTGTCCCGTACAACGGCTCGGCAACCGGATCGGCGCCGACCAACTTCAGTGGCATGTGGTGGAAGGCCCCTGCCGGTTCGGAATCGGGATGGGGCATCGACCTCGTTCACGAGGGCGACGTCATCGTCGCGACCTGGTACACCTACGATGCCGGCGGCAAGGCGTGGTGGTTGTCGATGGCCGCCTTCAAGGGGGCCGGCAACACGTTCACCGGAACGCTCTACGAAGCGCGGGGGCCATGGTTCAGCGCCCCGGTGTTCGATCCCGCGCTCGTGACGCGGACCGCGGTCGGATCGGGCACGCTGACGTTCGACAGTGCCGGTGCCGGGACCTTTACCTATACGCTCAATGGCGTGACGCAAGCAAAGCCGATCACGCTGCTGACCTTCGCGAACCCGGTTCCGGCCTGTACGTTCGCAACTCTCGGCGACCCGGCGCTGGCGACGAACTACCAGGACCTCTGGTGGAATGCGTCGGAGTCCGGGTGGGGATTGAACCTCGCCCAACAGGGCAACGTCATCGTCGCGGGCTGGTTCACCTTTGATGTCGACGGAACGCCGCTGTGGCTGTCGGGCGCCCTGTTCCAAATTTCCGGCACGACCTACGCCGGCGAGCTCATCCGGTCGACCGGCCCGGCGTGGAGCGCGACACCGTTCGATCCCACCGTCGTCCGACGGACCGTTGCGGGCACGGCGAGCCTTTCGTTCGCGAACGGCAACGCCGGGACGTTCCTGTCGACCGTGAATGGCACGACGCAGTCCAAGGCGATCACGCGGTTCATCTTCCAGTCACCCGGCACCGTTTGCCGTTAGGCGCCCCCCGATCGACGCTACCGCGCGCGGCCGGTCTCCGCCGCGCAACACTCGTCGGGCTTTTGTTGGCGGCGCTGGCGGATCCTGTTGCCGGCCCCGCCGCAAACCGCGATGATTGACCCACTCAATCGTGATCGCGGCGCGTTGGCGGCGTTGCGACGTAAAGGCTGCAACGGTGACTTACTGCGTAGGAGTGCGGCTCGACGAGGGCATGATCTTCGCATCGGATTCGCGGACCAACGCGGGCCTCGACAACATCGCGAAGTTCTGCAAGATGACGGTGTTCGAGCGCAAGGGCGACCGCGTGATCGTCCTCTTGAGCTCGGGCAATCTCGCCGGCACGCAGGCGATCATCGGCCTGCTGACGCAGCGCGCCGAGGATCCCGACAACCCGGCGTCGCTGTGGCGGGCTCGCACGATGTTCGATACGGCGATCATCGTCTCGGACGCGATGCGCGATGTCGAACGGCGCGACGGGCCGTCGCTCGAGGCGAGCGAAGTGAGCTTCAACGCGTCGTTCATCCTCGGCGGGCAGATCCTTGGCGAGGCGCCGCGCCTGTTCCGCATCTATGCCGAAGGCAACTTCATCGAGACGGGCGCCGACACGCCGTACATCCAGACCGGCGAAACCAAGTACGGGAAGCCGATCATCGACCGCGTGATCATGGGGTCGACCGAGCTCGCCGATGCGGCCAAGTGCGTGCTCGTGTCGTTCGACTCGACCATGCGCAGCAATCTGTCGGTCGGCATGCCGATCGACCTTATCTGCTACGAGCGCGACAGCCTCCAAATCCGCATGCGCCGCCGCTTTGCCGAAGGCGATCCCTACTTCACTTCACTGCACTTGAGCTGGAGCGAGGGCACGCGCAGGGTCTTTCGGGAGCTGCCCCAGCTCGTCTGGTGAGCCTGCCGGAAGCGCGATCATGAGCAGGGCTGCGCGCATTTTCCTGCTGGTGACGTGCGAGCACGGCGGCAACCGGATTCCCTCCGAATACACCAGGCTCTTCACGGGCTGGCAGCGCATCCTGGCAACCCATCGCGGCTTTGACGCCGGCGCGCTCGTCATGGCGCGCCAACTTTCGGCGGCGCTCCATGCGCCGCTGGTGACATCGACCGTGAGCCGACTGCTGATCGACCTCAATCGATCGCTCGGTAATCCGGGCTTATGGTCGCAGGCGACCCGCAGACTACCGCCCGCCATCAAGCAGCAGATCGTCCGCCGGCACTACGCGCCGTACCGGCAGCGCGTCGAGGCAATCGTGTCCGATGCGGTGAGGGCCGGAAGCCGGGTGATCCATCTTTCATCGCACAGCTTCACGCCGGTCCTCGGCGGTGCCGTGCGGAATGCCGACGTCGGCTTGCTCTACGACCCAGCGCGTCCCGGAGAGTCGGTGCTTGCGGCGCATTGGAAAGCTGCGTTCGACGAACATGCACCGGAGCTGCGCGTACGCCGCAACTATCCGTATGCCGGAAAGAACGACGGCCTGACGGCGTCGCTGCGCCGTATCTTTCCCTCGGGAAGTTACGTCGGGATCGAGATCGAGCTCAACCAGGCTCTCATCGCAGAGGGTCTGCGGTGGAGGCGCCTGCGCAACGCCGTCGTGACGACCGCGAAGGCGGCGCTGCGCTAACGACGCGCTCCGACGGGGCCGTTCAATGCGCTGACGTCCCCGGAGCGGCGGCCTCGCTGCGCTTCTGCGGCGCAGACCCGAGGAATTCGGCGATTGCCTGCAGGTCCTCGACGCGTTCGCACACCGCATTGATCGCCATGACGATGGGGACGCCGAGCAGCAGTCCCCAGATGCCCCACAGCCAGCCCCAGAACAAAAGCGTGACAAAGATCGTGACCGCATTGAGACTGCCCACCCGTTGCGTCAGCCAGGGCACGAGCAGGAGTCCAATGACGCCGATGATCGCGAGCGTGCTGCCGATAACGAGCGCGACGGGTTGCAGCGTGTCGAACTGGACGTAGGCAACCAGCATGACGATGAAGACGAACCCGGTCGGCCCGGCGTAGGGAATGAGGTGCAGCACGGCGCCGACGCACGCCCAGAACAGCGCGTGCCCGAATCCGATCCAGACGAAGGCGATCCATACCAGGACGCCCAGCAGCGCACTGGTTGCCACCTGCACCAGCAGGTATCGCTGAATCTGCGAGTTGATCTCGTCGAGTATCTGCAGGGTGATCTTCTTCTTCGACAGCGTGTCGCCGCTGATCCGCAGCAGCGTCCGGCGAAAGCTGTCGCCCGCGATGAGCAGGAAGTACACGAGCGCGACGACGACGACGAGCTGGCCCACCCCGGCGATCGCGTTTGCCGTGCCCATCAATACGTAGTCGCGCATCTCGAACGAGGAAGGACCCGCCGACGCCTTGGGGGTGGAAGACGGGGCCGGTGCGGGCTGTGTCGACGTTGCTGCGGCGGCGTTGGCCGCCTTCTCGATTTCCCGCGCGGCGGTTTTCATCTTTTCGACGGCCCCCGGCGGTTCGAGCGCGCTGCGCCTCATGGCCAAGCCGAACTTCGCCGTGGCCCGGGGCACGATGTCCAGGACCTCGATCGCTCCCGGCTGCAGGGATTCGAGGCCGGCGCCGAGACCGATCAGGATCAGGACGAGCGTCAGCCCTGCTCCGACGACCTTCGGCAACTTCAATTGGTGTTTCAACCAGTCCACGACGGGGGTCAACGCGTAACTCGCCAACACCGCGATGGTGATGGGAATGAACACCGCCCTCGCCAGGTACAGAAATCCGATGACCGCGATGAAGGCCAGGATGGCCAAGGACGTGCTGCGGATGTCGATGGGCGCGCTCGTCACCTGCGGCGGCGACTCCGGCGTCGCGTGGCCATCGGATCCGACCGGGTCGCGATCGGTTGGCGCTTTTGTACCAGGAATCATGTGCAGTCGTTTCGTTTGGGCGGAAGATCTAAGGCGCCTCGCCCGGCCGTTTGCGCCGGACTTGCCCGGTTGCGCGTCATCCTAAGGCTGGCGCCCTCATTTCCTGTGTTCGGTAACGTACAGACGTCAGCCGGCGGCCCCGCGATAATGGCGCGTCGCCGGGCGAGGAGGGGATTCGTCCCGACGATGGAGCGAAACCGCGTTCACGACCCGACGAACATGCCGCCACTTCCCAACGTCGTGCGCCACCCACGGAACCTGGCCTTGACTGAAGCGCCTACCAACCTCGGCTTGGCCGACGAAGCAATGCGGCCGGAAGGCCTCGTTGCCGCGCGGCGGCACGAAGCGCTGCTCAAGGCGGGGGCGTTGCAGAATGCGATCCTCACCAGCGCCAATTTCTCGATCATCGCCACCGACGAGAAGGGCATCATCCAGCTCTTCAACGTCGGCGCCGAGCGAATGCTGGGCTACAAGGCCGCCGATGTCGTCAACAGGATAAGCCCGAGCGACATCCACGATCCGGAGGAAGTGAGGGCGCGCGCCGAAGCACTGAGCGCCGAGCTCGCAACCCCGATCGCCCCCGGCTTCGAGGCGCTGGCCTTCAAGGCCTCGCGCGAGATCGAAGACATCTATGAACTGACCTACATCTGCAAGGATGGCAGCCGCTTCCCGGCCATCGTGTCCATCACGGCGTTGCGGGACGACTTTGGCGACATCATCGGATACCTGCTGATCGGCACCGACAATTCCGTGCGCAAGCGCGTCGAATCGGAGTTGAACGAGGCCATGGCCGTTGCCGAGAAAGCGAATCGCGCCAAATCCGATTTCCTGTCGAGCATGAGCCACGAGTTGCGCACGCCGCTCAACGCGATCCTCGGATTCGCCCAGCTGATCGAATCCGGCGCTCCTTCACCGACGCCCACGCAGAAGCGCAGCGTCGACCAGATTCTCAAGGCCGGCTGGTACCTGCTCGAGCTGCTCAACGAGGTCCTCGATCTCGCGCTGATCGAGTCCGGGAAGCTGCTGCTGTCGCGAGAGCCCGTATCGCTGGTCGAGGTCATGCTCGAATGCCGCGCGATGATCGAGCCGCAGGCGCAAAAGCGCGGCATTGCGATGACGTTTCCGCGATTCGAAACTCCCCATTTTGTCAAAGCGGATCGGACGCGGGTCAAACAGGTCTTCATCAACCTTCTGTTCAACGCGATCAAGTACAACAGGCCAGGGGGGTCCGTTGTGGTGGAGTGCGCCCTCCGACCGCCGGGTTCCATTCGCATCAGCATCCGGGACACCGGTGTCGGGATGACTCCCGACCAGCTCGGGAAGCTTTTCGAGCCTTTCAATCGCCTCGGCAAGGAGTCGGGAACCGAGGAGGGTACCGGCATCGGCCTCGTCGTGAGCAAACGGCTGGTCGAGTTGATGGAGGGCACCATCGGCGTTGAGAGCACGGTCGGTACCGGAAGCGTCTTCTGGGTCGAAATGAACCTGACGACAGCGCCCCGGTTTGCGATTCAGGAAAGTACCCACGCCGAAACGGGACAAACGCAGGCATCGGCTGGCGCACCGCGGCGTACGCTGCTCTACGTGGAAGACAATTCGGCCAATCTGGAGCTCGTCGAGCAGCTCATCGCCCGCCGGCCGGACCTGCGGATGCTGAGCGCGGCCGAAGGCAACCTCGGCATCGAGTTTGCGCGCGCCTATCTGCCCGAGGTGATCCTGATGGACATCAACCTGCCCGGCATCAGCGGGATCGAAGCCATGAAAATCCTGCGCCGCGATCCCTTGACGGCGCACATCCCCATCATCGCGCTCAGCGCCAATGCGGTGCCCCGCGACATCGAGCGGGCGCTCGAGGCCGGGTTCTTCAGCTATCTGACGAAGCCGATCAAGGTCGGTCAGTTCATGGATGCGCTGGACATGGCGTTGAAGTCGGCGGAAACCGCTGCGGCGCGATCCGCGCCCGAAGGAACGCCATGATGGTCTGCGATTCGGACATCCTCCAGGGAAGCATCCTGATCGTCGACGATCAGGAGACCAATGTCGCCCTGCTGGAGCAGCTGCTGCACGAAGCCGGCTATGACGCGGTGAGTTCGACGACCAACCCGCATGAAGTCTGCGCGCTGCATCGGAAGAACCGCTACGACCTGATTCTGCTCGACCTGCAGATGCCCGGCATGGATGGATTCCAGGTGATGGAGGGTCTCAAGACGAACGCAGACGACAGGTTCCTGCCCGTCGTAGTGATCACCGCCCAGCCCGGGCACAAGCTGCGCGCGCTGCTTGCCGGCGCTAGGGATTTCATCAGCAAGCCGTTCGACCTCGTCGAAGTGAAGACACGCATCCGCAATACGATGGAAGTGCGCCTCCTCTACCGCAAGCTCGAGGACCACAACAAGGAACTCGAGCAGACCGTGCGCGAACGCACCGCCGAACTGCGCGAAAGCGAGGCACGCTTCCGCAGCCTCACCGAACTGGCGTCCGACTGGTACTGGGAACAGGACCAGCACGGAACCTTCACCAAGGTTTCCGGACCGGTGCTGGAGATGCTCGGGCTCCGGGTTCCCGCCCTGGTGGGGGAGTCGATCGCCTCGGAGGTTACAGGCTGGAACGAGGCGGAGCGGTCGCAACTGCAGGCGACCATAGCAGCCCGGCAGCCCTTCCTGGATTTCGCCTTCAGCCGTGCCAATGCCGACGGCTCGCATCAATGCTTTCAGGTGAGCGGCGAACCCATGTTCAACCAATCCGGCCACTACATCGGCTACCGTGGCATTGGCGTGGAGCTCGCCGGAGGCGAAGCCGCGCGGCACATCCCGGCGGGGCGACATGGCGATACCTCATAGCCCGCTGCAGAACAAGCTGCTCGCGGCACTTCCGCCGGCGGAGTTCGCCCGGTTGTCCGGAGATCTGGAACTCGTCCCGTTGGCGCTCGGCGAAGTGCTCTACGAACCCGGCGGACAGTTGCAGCACGCAGTTTTCCCTACGACCGCCATCGTGTCGTTGCATTACGTGCTCGAGTCCGGGGCATCGGCGGAGGTCGCGGGCGTCGGCAACGAAGGCGTCGTCGGTATCGCGCTGTTCATGGGCGGCGACACCACGCCGAGTTCGGCCGTGGTGCAGACCGCGGGCCACGCCTACCGGCTGCCGCGCCGCCTCCTGAAGCAGGAATTCGATCGCGCCGGTCCCACATTGCATCTGCTGTTGCGCTACACGCAGGCGCTGATTACGCAGACGACGCAGACCGCCGTATGCAACCGGCATCATTCGGTCGAGCAGCAGCTCTGCCGGTGGCTGCTGATGACGCTCGACCGGATCCCGTCGGGCGAGCTCGTCATGACGCAGGAGCTCGTCGCGAGCATGCTCGGCGTGCGCCGGGAGGGGATCACGGAAGCGGCCGGCAATTTGCAGCGCGCGGGCCTGATCCGTTACCGCCGCGGCCACATCGCCGTACTCCGGCGGGCGGGGCTGGAGACGCGCTCGTGCGAATGCTATGACGCAGTCAAGAAGGAATTCAGCCGCCTGCTGACCGATGTCCGGGGTCGTCAGGAAAATCTCGCCATCGCCGGATGATGGCGCGCCGCGAATGGGCGTGCTGCCGGCGGGTCCGGATTTCATCCCCTTGTGTTATACTGACCGGACAGCTGACCGGACAGGAGGTCCGTAAGAAAGTCGCGGCAGCGCCTTACGAACACCGCCTTCGTGGATGTACACCGTTGCCCACGCCGCATAGTCCGACGCAGAACCACCTGCTTGCTGCGTTGCCGGCAGTCGAGTTCGATCGCCTGGCCCCGCATCTGGAGCTCGTTCCGATGCCGCTCGGCGAGGCGCTCTACGAATCGGGGGGGCGACTGCAGCACGTCTATTTCCCCACCACGTCGATCGTGTCTCTGCTTTACGTGCTCGACGATGGCGCGTCGGCGGAGATCGCAGTCGTCGGCAACGAGGGAATCCTCGGCATTTCGCTGTTCATGGGCGGCGAGACCACGCCCAGCCGGGCGGTCGTGCAAAGCGCGGGCTACGGCTATCGGCTGGCGGGGCAACTGCTGAAGCACGAATTCAATCGCGCCGGGCCCGTGCTGCGCCTGCTGTTGCGCTACACGCAGGCACTGATCACGCAGATGACGCAGACGGCCGTTTGCAATCGGCACCACTCGGTCGACCAGCAACTGTGTCGATGGCTGCTGTTGAGCCTCGATCGCCTGTCGACGGATTCGATGATCATGACGCAGGAGCTGATCGCCAACATGCTCGGCGTGCGGCGCGAAGGCGTCACGGAGGCTGCCGGAAAGCTGCAACGTGGCGGGCTCATCAGCTACAGCCGTGGTCGAATCAAGGTGCTCGACCGGCCGGGACTGGAAAGCCACGTATGCGAGTGCTACGCGGTGGTCAAGAGGGAATTCGATCGCCTGCTGTCGGACATTCCGCGCGGCGATCCGTACCACCTCCTCGGCGATTCCAGCGCGTAGCATCATCACGTGCGTCCTGGAAGCGAAGGGAATCCTAGGGTCGCCCCAATCCTTGCGTTCAGCGTTTGCCCGAGCGCCTTGTGTCGCGTTCACGCCGAAGAGCGGGTCGAGAGTCATCCTCTGGGCGGCCAGCCCAAGCGCCGACTTGGAGGGAGCTTCGCGACGCGTTAAGCAGATTCGTTGGCTACGTGGCCCGGTGCCGATTGTGCATAGGCGAGCGTTGCGTCCAGTGCATCCGTAAATGTTTCAATCCGGATAGGCTTGGTGATATATCGGAAGAATCCTGCTTGCAGGCCTTTCTCGATGTCGCGCGGGATTGCATTGGCACTCAGCGCAACGATCGGAATGTGCTTCGTCAACGGATCCGCGCGCAGAATTCTCATCGCATCAATGCCACTGATGCCGGGCATGTTGATGTCCATCAGGATCGCCTGCGGCAGCGAAGCACGAGCGTACTCGATGCCGCGCGTGCCGGTCGTTGCCGTTATCAGGCGCAAGTCGGGGCGGCGGGCAATGAGTTCCACCATGAATTCCAGATTGCCGGGGTTGTCTTCCACGTAAAGAAGCGTCCGCCGTGTTACGCCATCGCGCACTTTCGGGCGAGCCCACGCGGCAACGGCTTCTGGCAAAGCCGGTTGCGGTGCAGCACTCGAGCTCAACTCGAACCAGAACACGCTGCCCGTCCCGGCGACGCTGTCTGCGCCTATCGCACCTCCCATCAGTTCGACCAGGCGCCTGCTCACCACCAGCCCGATGCCAGCGCCCCCTTCGGCGCCGTTCTCGCCGCCAAACCGATTGAACGGCTGAAACAGTTTGGCAAGCTGGTCGGGAGTCAGTCCGTCGCCCGAGTCCCGGACACTGATGCGAATTGAATCCGCGGGGCAGCGTTCGACGTCCACGGAGATGACGCCGTTCGGCTTGCTGTACTTGACCGCGTTGGACAATAGATTCAGCAGAATCTGTTTCACGCGGATTCGGTCGGCATTGATGAAACACGGCGTTTCGAAGCGCGGAAACGTCATGCGGATGCCACGGGCCTGGGCCTGCGGTTCGACCATGACCTGGCATTCGAGCAGGAGTTCGTTCAGCGAAACCGACTCCTGCGACAGTGTCAATTTGCCCGACTCGACGAATGCGAGTTCGAGGATTTCATTGATCAACTCCAGCAGGTACCAACCGCTCTTGAGAATTCGCTTGATGCTGCGCTGCTGAAGGGGCGTAGGCGCCGGCGACCCCGATTCCACCAGCTGGGCGAAACCAAGGATTGCATTGAGCGGCGTGCGCAATTCATGGCTCATGTTCGACAGAAATTCCGACTTTGCGCGATTGGCTTTATCCGCCGCAGCCACCGCTACGCTCAGTTCCGACTCCAGACGCTTGCGTTCAGTGGCACAGGAATAGGCTGTCACCGGAGTCAGATTGAACAGCTTGCGATAGCGCTTATTGCTCTGCGCCGCATCGCCTTCAGTCAGCATGCGGTCGTTGGTTTCTGGGTTCGCCTGATGGATTTCGGCGCTGGCGGTACCGACGCTGGTTGCGCCGCTATTTTGGGTTGCCGACAAGATTGATTGTCTCGAGAGTGAACAGCGATCCAGCGATGATTGCGTTCTTCGGGCCGACAAAGCGGATCCGCAAGATCGACAGAGTGAGGGGTCCACGCAACCAATGTCTGTGCGGTAACACACGAGCATCGATCCCTTCGACATCGAGAAGGAGGCGGGAGAAAAGCGCCGGTGTGTGCGCTGTCGAACCGACGGCGGTAGGCTCAAGGGACAAGCTGACCGCGTAGGGTATCGGAAGGCACATCCAGTTTGCCCCGCGGTTACGCGCGACGTTATGTACGTTTTCCCTCCAGTGATTTCACAAAGGAAGTAATCATGGATATGCCCGGACGCATCACTCCGACCAACGCCGATGGCGATGGCGCGTTGTTACGCAATATCGATCAGGCGGCAGCCGGTTCGCACGAAGCGATACAAGAAGTAGCGGACGCGGCGCGCCCGACGGTGGACCGCATTTCCTCCGGGGCGCACCAGGCAGTCGATAAGATTGCCGATGTGGCATCGCAGGCAGCCGATACGTTGAGCGCAACCGGTGGGCAATTGAAGGAGGCGCAAGAACGCCTGGTTGAAGATGCCGGCAGGTTCATGCGGAACAATCCCGTAGCGTCGCTGGGTATCGCCGTTGCCGCGGGTTTCCTGCTGAGTCGTTTGTTCAGCTCGCGCTAAGAAAAACGCGCCATGGCCATGCAATCGGCAACAGACGCTTTGGCCGACGACGCCGCCTCCACCCGTAGCAGCGAGACGGGTGGCGGTTCTGCGTGGCGCACGGAGGCCCAGACGCTTTTCGAGTGCCTGCGCGCGCTGGCGCTCGATCACTTGCAGCTTGCGACGCTCGAGGCCACGCTGGCCGGAAAGAGCCTGGTGGCAATGATCGTTGCAGGCGTGATCATTGCGGTGCTATTGGTGAGCGTGTGGCTCGGCCTGGTAACGATAGGCATTCTGTTGCTGATTGGCAGTGGTGTCGTCGCAGCGGTCGCCGTGCTGGCTGCAGTCGGCGCCAATCTGGCGATCGCCATGATGCTGTACGTCGGGATTCGCCGAAAGAGCGGCGATCTGCGGTTCCCCGCCACATTACGCAGTCTCCGGCCACTCGCGGCCGCGCAACCCGCCAACGAGACGCGACGATGAGCAAGCAGATTCGAGAAAACCAATCGTCGGCGTCGCTGATAATTCAGATCGCCGAGACCGAACGGATGATTCTGGACCAGCGGGTTCGGGTACGCGTCCACGCCCGTCAACTGGATCAGCAAGTTCGCGCGCGATTGACGTCGAAGACCATGTTGTTCCTGGCGGCGGGCGTGGGATTCCTCACGGATAAACTGACCAAACGCCCGAACGATTTCAGAGGCGGCGTTCCCGGCGGTAATTCGCCCACGCCACCCGCTAATACGTTCCTGGACACCGCGTTGAAAGTTGTCGCGTTGGTCAGCGGTGTGCTGCACGCAATGCCCGCCGCCGGGACGCAGCAACCTCCTCGAACCGATCCGGCGGGCGATTCGGCAAACCCGCAGTCGTGCAATGGCGGCACGAGCGAATGGCCCGGCAAAAGGGATGCCGGTCGGCCCGCCCATTAGATTAGCTGCATACCTGTGCGGTGGCGCGGTAGCCGACCGGGCTGCGAATACGGCTAGGGCTGGAAATACCGCTGGATATGGCCGGTGCGCCCGCCCGGCAGTGCGATGTTGGCGGTGGTTGGCGACGTGAACGTGATGGTGACCTGACCGTCGTTGCCCACGGGAGGGCCTGGGTCCTTGTAGGCGCAGGAGATGCACTGGCCACCGGTGTACTTGTCGAGCGTCGCCTGGAACACGTTGTTGGTTACCGCCCCCGCGG
>JBDTRG010000088.1:0-3608 GCA_039931775.1 Betaproteobacteria bacterium
TTCAGGCGCTTGGCCTTGTCGCGCGACAGCTTGGTTTCGCCGTAGCCGTCTTCGAGACTCTCGATCGCAACCGTGACGAAGTCGCCGGCCTTGACCTCGATCTCGCCCTTGTCGTTCTTGAACTCCTCGATCGGGATGAAGCTTTCGGACTTCAAGCCCGCGTTGACGACGACGATGTTGTAGTCGACGCGGACGACTTCTGCGGTGATCAGTTCGCCCTGGCGCATCTCCTGCCGGGTGAGGGATTCCTCGAACAGCGCGGCGAAGTTTTCGAGCGGGGCGGTGTTGCCGGATGCGATGCTGGTGGTGGCGGTAGCCATCGGGGTTGGTTCCTTCATTTGTCAAAGCCGCCGTGGGCGAGAACCCTATTTCTCGCGCGACGGGCTGGTTGTCGAATCCGTCCCGGAAGCCGGCTAAAGCGTCCGTGGACGGCCCATGTGCTCAAGTGCCCGGTACCGTTCGATCAAAATGCGGGTTACCGCCTCGATCGACAGGTCCGTCGTATCCAGAACCACGGCGTCAGTCGCCGGAACCAGGGGTGCGACCGCCCGGCTGGCATCCCGCGCGTCACGCTCCCGGATGTCGAGCAAAAGACTTTCAATTGTACTGGAGATTCCTTTTTCGATCAACTGCTTATAACGCCGACTTGCCCGTTCGTCGGCACTTGCCGTCAGGAACACCTTGAGCCGGGCGTCCGGGAAGACCACGGTCCCCATGTCGCGCCCGTCGGCAACCAGACCCGGAGGCCGTCGGAAGGCCCGCTGCCGTTCGATCAGCGCCCCGCGGACGCCGGGATGCACGGCGACCCGTGATGCGGCCGCGCTCACGGCCTCGCTGCGGATGGCCTCGGTCACGTCGCGTCCGTCCATTCGAATGCGCCCACCTGCGAACGTCACGTCGAGGCGCTGCGCCGCCCCGGCAAGAGTCGCCGCGGCGTCGAGCGCGATCTTCGCGTCGAGCGCGGTCAGCGCGACCAGGCGATAGAGCGCTCCGCTGTCCAGCAGGTGGAAGCCGAGCTCGGTCGCAACCCCCGACGCGATCGTGCCCTTTCCGGACGCTGCAGGGCCATCGACCGCGATGACCGGAATGGCCGCGCCGGCGGCAACGCCCGCCGGATTCACTTCGTCACCTCGCGCAACGCCGCGAAGTAGCCGGGAAAGGTCTTTCGGACGCAATCGGGGTCGACGATACGCACCGCGACGCCGCCGAACGCGGCCAGCGAAAAGCACATCGCGATTCGATGATCGTCATACGTGTCGATCGTCGCTGGCGCGAGACTGGGTGGCGGATGCACGGTGATTCGATCGTCACCGGCGTCGACTTTCGCGCCCAGCTTGCCCAATTCGGTCGCCATCGCCGCGATGCGGTCGGTTTCCTTGACACGCCAGCTCGCGATGCCGGTAAGCGTCGTCGGTCCGCGCGCAAAAAGCGCGACCACCGCGAGCGTCATCGCCGCGTCGGGAATGGCGAGGCAATCGATCGTGATGCCGGCGAGCCTTGTCCCCGCCGACGCCTCGATCCAGTCGTAGCCGGTCGCAATCGTTGCCCCCATCTGAGCGAGCGCGTCGGCGAACGCGACATCGCCCTGGATGGAGTCGCGGCCAACGCCGGTGACGCGCACCGGACCACCGCCGATCGCCCCGGCAGCGAGAAAGTACGACGCCGTCGATGCGTCGCCTTCGACCTTGATCGTTCCCGGGCTCGCATATCCGGTGCCGGCGGGCACCGTGAACGACCGCCAGCCCTCCTGAGCGACGTCCACGCCGAAGCGGCGCATCAGATTGGTCGTGATCGCGACGTAGGGCCTGGAAATGAGCTCGCCGGCGATGTCGATCGTCATCGATCGACGGGAGCGGGCGGTCAGCGTCGGCAGCGCCATCAGCAGCGCGGAGGTGAACTGGCTCGACACATCGCCGCGCACCGTGACCCGGCTGGGCCCCCGTTCGGGATCGGCGCGACCCGGCCCGATCGCGAGGGGCGGAAATCCCGGATTGCCGAGGTAACGAATGTCCGCACCGAACGCTTTGAGGGCGTCGACGAGATCCCCGATCGGCCGTTCGTGCATCCGCGGGACGCCGGACAGTTCGTAGGTTCCACCGGCGAACGCCAGCGCTGCCGTCAGCGGCCGAAAGGCCGTCCCGGCGTTGCCGAGGAAGAGTTGCGCCGCGTTGACCGGCACGTGCCCACCCTGCCCCCGAACCAGAAAATCGCGGGACTGCTCGCGGCGTTCGATCACGATGCCGAGCGCCGCCAGGGCCTCCAGCATCCGGTCGACGTCGTCGGCATCGAGCAGTCCGCGCACGTCCGTGTCGCCTTCGGCGAGTGCCGCCAGCAGCAGCGTGCGATTCGAGATGCTCTTCGAGCCGGGCAGCGCTACGGTTCCCGAAGCGCGAGACGCGGGAGCGAGGTCGAGAGGTTCCGACCGATCGGCCGCCTCGTATTGCATCGCGGCCGGCACGCTATCGTTCGCGCGGGCCGTCGGCGGGAACCGTCGGCGCGACACCGTAGGTTGCGCCCCAGGCGCGCCGCGCCGCGGACGCGCGAGCGAACACCGCTTCCAGCGCGGCGCCGTCGGCTGAGGCGACCATGGCGGCGACGGCGTCCAGTTGCAGGCGATACGCGTCGATCTGCGCGGTCAGCGCTTCGCGGTTGGCGAGCGCGATGTCGCGCCACATCTCGGGCGAGCCGGCCGAGATGCGCGTGAAATCGCGAAAGCCGCTGGCCGCATATCGGAACACGTCATCGGCATCCGGGCGTGCGGCGAGAAGATCGACGAGCGCAAAGGCGAGCACGTGCGGCAGGTGCGACACGGCGGCGAAGATCCGGTCGTGCACGGCGGGGGCGAGCTCGCGCACCTGCGCGCCGCAGGCTGTCCAGAGGCGCGCGACGGTGGCAACCGCCGCCGGGTCGGTCTCGCCCACCGGCGTCAGCACCACATTGCGATCGCGAAAGAGGGTCGCGAACGCCGCCTCTGCACCGGTGTGCTCGGTGCCGGCGATCGGATGCCCGGGCACGAACCGCGCGAAGGCGTCCCCCAAGTGCGCGCGCGCCGCCGCGATCACGTTTTGCTTGGTGCTGCCGGCATCCGTCACGATCGCGCTCGGCGCAAGGCGGCCGGACAGCGCTTTTAAGACCCCCGGAAATTCGCCGACCGGTGTCGCGACCAGCACGAGATCCGCGCCGGCGACCTCGCGGGTCCAATCGCTATCGAGCGTTACTGCGCGATCGACGATGCCGAGCGCCAGCGCTGCATCGAGATTCGCGCGTCCGCGTCCGACGCCGACGACCGTGCCGACGCGGCCGGCGGCTTTGACCGCCAGAGCGAACGAGCCGCCGATCAGGCCGACGCCGATGACGGCGAGTTTCGTGATGCGCGGTGCGAGTTCGGTCACGGCGGCGGCGCGATGCGCGTCAGCCGGAAAGCGCGGCCGCGACAGCGTCGAGAAACCGCTGGTTCTCGGCAGGCAGCCCGACCGTGACGCGAAGAAACTCCGGCAGGCCGTAGTTCGCGACCGGGCGCACGATCACGCCTAGCTCCAGCAGCCGCTGGTAGGCGGTGGCCGCGTCGGGGAACCGTACCAGCAGGAAATTCGCATGCGACGGCACGA
>JBDTRG010000089.1:0-2401 GCA_039931775.1 Betaproteobacteria bacterium
CTCGGCGGCCTCGATGCGCTGATCAACAACGCCGGCATCGCCGGACCCACCGCGGCGTGCGAAGACGTGGCGCTCGCCGACTGGCAGCGCACGCTCGCGGTCAACCTGACCGGGCAATTCCTGTGCGCGCAGCGCGCGATCCCGTTGCTCAAGGCGAGCGGCAACGCGAGCGTCGCCAATCTTTCGTCGGCCGCCGGCCGGTTCGGTTATCCGATGCGATCGCCGTACGCCGCCTCCAAGTGGGGCGCCATCGGGTTCACGAAGTCACTGTCGGCCGAACTCGGCCCGTTCGGCATCCGCGTCAATGCCATCTGCCCCGGTTTCGTCGCCGGGGAGCGCATCGACCGCGTCTTCGCGAGCCGGGCGGCCGCGCGCGGCGTCGCGCCGGAAATCGTCCGCACCGAAGGGCTCGCGAGGGCGTCGTTGCGACGCTTCGTCACCGCCGAAGACATCGCCAACGCGATCGTGTTTCTCGCCTCGCCTTCCGGCGCCAATATTTCAGGTCACGCGCTGCCCGTCGACGCGGACCTGCAGACGATCGCCTGAACCGAAAGGAAATCTCGATGGCCACGCATCCGTTCGAGCTTGGCGGCAAAGTCGCGCTGATAACCGGCGCGTATCGCGGGCTCGGTTTCGCGATCGCGAAGGGCCTCGCCGAAGCCGGCGCCACCGTGGTGTTGAACGGGCGCAAGCCGGAAGCGCTGGCCGCGGCGGCCAAGATGTTGACCGACGCCGGCTTGCGCGCGTCGACGCGCGCTTTCGACGTGACCGACGGCGACGCCGCGCGCGCCTGTGTCACTGCAATCGAGGGCGACCACGGCCACCTCGACATCCTCGTCAACAACGCCGGCATCCAGCGGCGCAATCCGCTCGTCGATTTCAAGCAGCAGGATTGGGACGACATCATCGCGACCAACCTGACCGCGCCGTTCCTGGTGTCGCAGGCCGCGCTGCCAGGAATGATAGCGAGGAGGAACGGCAAGATCATCCACATCGCGTCGCTGATGAGCGATCTTGCGCGGCCCACCGTCGTTCCGTACACCGCCGCGAAAGGCGGCGTCCGGCAGCTGACGCGCGGCATGGCGGTCGAGCTCGCCGCGCACAACATCCAGGTCAATGCGATCAGCCCCGGCTATTTCGCCACCGAGATGAACCGTGCGCTGATCGACGATGCAGAGTTCAATGCCTGGGTGTGCAAGCGCACGCCGGCCGGCCGCTGGGGCCAGCCCGCGGAGGTTGCCGGGCTCGCCGTGTTCCTCGCCTCCGCGGCCGCGAATTTCATCACCGGCCAGCTGATCACGATCGATGGCGGGATGAGCGTGGCGCTGTGAGTTACGTCTATGTATCGAACGCGGAAGATGGAGTCATATCGACGTATGTGATGCGGCCCGATACCGGTGAGCTGCAGCCGGGCCTGCGTACCGAAGCGGGACCCGCGGTCATGCCGATGACCGTGAGCGCCGACCACCGTTTTCTCTTCGCCGCGCTCCGCGGGAAGCCGCACACGGTAATCACCTTCGCGATCGATTTTCGCACCGGCGCATTGCAGCGGGTGTCGACCGCGCCGCTGCCGGAGAGCATGCCCTATATCGCTCTCGACAAGACCGCTCGCTTTCTGTTCGGCGCGTCGTACGCAGGAAACCTGGTCAGCGTCAGCGCGGTGGGAACCGACGGACGCGTTTCCGCAACGCCCCTGCAAGTGATTCCGATCGGACGCAGCGCGCACTCGGTCGCTGTCGACGCCAGCAACCGCTACGTCTTCGTCCCCACACTCGGCAGCGATGCGGTCTTCCAGTTCACGTTCGACGAGAACACCGGCCGCCTGGCGTCCAACACGCCGGCCGTCGTCCTGGTCAAGCCATTGACGGGTCCGCGCCACGTGATCGCATCGCGCGACAACAAATTCTTTTACGTCTTGAACGAAATGCTGGGAACCGTCACGTCGTTCGGGCTCGACAGCAAGACGGGACTCTTGACCGAACTGGATTCGGCCTCAGGCGTGCCGGCGGAAGCGAAGCTCGTCCCCGGCGCGGTGCGCGGCGCACAGCCCCCGCGAAACACCGACAACGATATCTGGGCGGCGGATGTGCACATGACGCCCGATGACCGGTTCATGTACATGTCGGAGCGCACCGGCAGCACGCTGGCGCTGTTCAACGTGAACGCGGCCACCGGCAAGCTGACTTATGTCGCGAGCACGCCGACGGAACAACAGCCGCGCGGCTTTGCAATCCATCCGAACGGCAAGTTCCTGGTGGCCACCGGCGAAAAATCCGAAACGATCTCGGTCTACGCGATCGACCCGGCGACCGGCGCGCTGCGCATGCTGCAGAAGTACCCCACCGGAAAGGGAGCCAACTGGGTTGAAATCGTCGGCGTCGACTGACGGTTGGCCGCTGGC
>JBDTRG010000090.1:0-9475 GCA_039931775.1 Betaproteobacteria bacterium
CGCGAAAAGTCGCGCAGAAGTCGCGCACCCGGACCTCGAAAGTCGCGCAGCGCTCGCGACCAGCATCATCCGATTCCCCACTGCATCGGTCCATGATTCGACGCCAATCGCGGCTAGGTAACGATCGCCGGTCTGCATCTTGTTGCAAAGACCGTCCGCTCCCCGCTCACACGTCGATGGTCGATGATCTAGCGCCACCCACAGGTTGCAGCGGCAGGACTCTACGCGGCGGACGCGCGGGCTGGCTAGGCGCGGATCCGGTTTCAAAAACTGACCTTGCGTCCGTGCGTGCTGCGGATCGACGACTCGAACGCCTTTTGCGGGATGAGTGAGCCATAGTCGTCCACACGCGCGTCGAGACGGCGCAGCTCACGGAGGTACTCCCCCGCGTGGCCGTAGGCTCTCGCGTAGGCGCGCGTCAGGATCGCGACGAGGAGCGCCCGGTGGCAGACGATCGTGCCGAGCGGCCGCCCCTTCGTCTCCAGCGCCTGCGCGAGCGGCACGAGTCGGTCGTAGTCCCCGCCGTGGCGGGCCGCTTGGCGGGCGAGCAGCAGCATCTCGGCCGCCGCGTCATCGCCCACCGCGAGGAGTAGTCGCGCGCTGGTGATCGGATCGTCGTGGATCTTCGCCCGCTCACGCGCAACCTCGGTCGCGCTCGCGCGGTCAGCAGGCGCCAGGCTTTCGCGCCAAGTCTCGAAGTCGCTTGCCGAACCCGTCCGCTCGAACAGTGCCTGGCGCAAGGCCCGCAGGCGGACCGTGTCTCCCAGCGCGGAATAGGCTTCCGCGAGCAGCCATTCGCGGCCCTCCTCCTGATATCCCCACTCGCCGTCGAGCCACGCCAGCGCCTCCCCGGGGCGACCGAAGTAGTTATATCGCTCGGCGAAGCGGCGTCCTCGGGACTGTCATTCGTCGTCGAATGAAAGGGCCAGACGTCGCGCGAACTCTCCCTCGTCCGCGCCGGAAATCACCGCCTCGTCCACAACCCGGACGGGCACGATGGCCCCAGTCCGAAGCAGCGCCTCCGCCGCGCCGTGTTCTTCGCTCATTGTCGTTCGCAGGGAACGATCTGGCGTATCGGATCAGCAGGGTGTGGCCAATCTACTACTGCACAGCCAACCGGACCTGTTTGCCAATGCGCCCCAGCATGCTGACCAATGCATCAATAGTGAATATTTCAACCTTGTGATTAACCACGTCGGAGACCCGAGGCCGCGTGACGTGAAGCACTTCCGCGGCCGCGGCCTGTGTCACGCTCGCCTCCTTCATCCATTCAGCAATCTCATCCATGAGCTGCTGCTTCAGCCGAATCGACTCATCGATTTGAGCGTCAGCGTGGGCCAGCAGCCGCTTCGCCTCCTTCGGTGGGAATCCGAGATCCATGAATACATTGCCACCGACCTTCGTCCGATGACGGGACTTTGTATCAATCTTCATTTCGATGTCTTCCGTTCTGCAACCATCGCCCGATAGCGTGAGCTGCGAGTGGGTGGTTGTCTGCTACCGCGGAAAAATTACTTACGAAACGCGGAAATCGGTCTCGACCAACCGAGCGACCTTTCAACGTCGCCCGCCCCAAGGCAACGTTCCTCTGACCTTCCCGACAGAACGGGATGCCTGCCCTCATCCGACATCACGCCGCCAGCGGGATGACCGCCTTGGCAATCGTCTTTCCGGCCGCTCGCTCGGCGACTTCCAGATCGTACTGCGCCTGCAGGTTGATCCAGAATTCCGGCGTCGTACCGAAAAGCCGTCCGAGGCGCAATGCCATTTCCGCGGACACGGCCGCCTCGCCGCGACAGATCAGGTCGATGCGCCGTTGCGGAACATTGATGTTCTTGGCCACGCGGTAGCGGGAAATCCCCATGGGCTCGATGAAGTCCTTGAGCAATATGTCACCGGGATGCACTGGCGCGAGCCGCTTGCCGCCGGAGACATCCGAAAAGTCCGTGTTCCTGAGTTCGTCGCGTCGAATGGCCATCAATTGCCTCGCTCAGTGATAATCGACGACTCCGACGTCATGGGCGTCGCCGCCTTCCCAACGAAAACACGCCCGCCACTGGTCGTTGATGCGGATGCTCCATTGCCCTCTTCGATCGCCTGACAGTTTTTCCAACCGGTTACCCGGCGGGATGCGCAGGTCATCAATCGCCTTCGCGGCGTCGATCGCTTTCAATTTGCGCCGTGCCACTTCCTGCATAGGCGGCGGCAATCCTCGGACCCGGCGACCATCGAATACCGCCGCAGTCAGCTTGTCGGCGAACGAGCGGATCACCAACGTATAGTAATGTATTGAGTTAGTAATTTCAACTATTATTATCTCGACGAGTGCAGGAAACGGGTTCAAGGGTCCGCGCAACACCTCTGGACGGGCCGCAAGGCGCCGGCGGTAGGTGCCCGGTATCTCGCCTGCGATGCCTTTTGGGAGTGCGGAGCAAACGGGATTGCCGCCACAATGAACCCCGCAATTGCGGAAACTTCCGTAAAGTCCGTCGGTCCAAGATGATCTAACCAGATGATCTAACCTATTGATTCTTGGCTCCCCGACCTGGGCTCGAACCAGGGACCTGCGGATTAACAGTCCGTCAATCGATAACTTGCCTGGTCTTACAGCGGCTATCGAAAATCTCCTCCACCCCACAGGAGGAGCTCATGGCCACCACACGCACGCCAGGCGTTCACTCGACCTCCTGCGCCCCATGCCGATGGCTGGGAACGTTTCATGTTGATCCGACGCCAGATCCCACGAACCGCTCCCATTCACCCCGCTGGTTCTTCAGACTTTTGAAGAAACCTCGCTCGGCACGTTGTCCCAGCCATTGCCTTGCGACTCTTCGACGCCAGCCTATCGAGCACCTTCGCAATGGCACCGCGCAGGTGTCCTACAGCACATGGCCGCAGTTGGCCTCTGGCGTGCGAGTGTCCATGTTGCGGCCGCGGTTCAGGTGGTCGTCGATCTCCGCGGCTGCGCCGATCATGCGGCCATAGAGGAACACCGTGAAGGCCGCGTTCTCCAGGTCGCACACGGTCAGCGTGCCCGACTGGTGCTCCGACCAGAGCAGCGCGAGCAACAACGCTGCGATCACCGCGTCGACGTTGACACAGAACACGTAAGGCGTGGCGCCGACGTCGTAGAGCGCCAGGGCGAGCTCGCGATAATACGCGTGGAAGATGTTGTAGTCGCCGCGCTCGGCCATGAAGGTCGCGATGAAGCGTTCGCGCGGGTCGTGGTTAACCGGCTTGCCCTTGAACACCGGATGGTGCACGCCGGGCAATGCCCGCAGCTCGCTTCCAGCTTCCTTCGCTGCGCCCTTCTCGATCTTGTACGACGTCGCGAACGCGATCGCCATCGCCTTGAGATCGATGCCGTGGTTCGGGTCCGTCGGGTCCTTAAGGTCCGCGCCCTTGAAGCGTTCGAGCAGGAAAGCCATCCCTTCGAATCCGTTGCCGCCGTGGCTGTAGCCGGTGTGGGTCAGGAAGCCCACCATCGCCTTGTTGATCTGTACCCGGCCCGGTGTCTGCGGGCCGTCCGCCGAAACCGCGCCCTTTGCGCCCTGCGCGGAAATCGAGCCCGGGCCGTTGGAAACGAGCAAGCCGATGAGGATTTGCAGGGGCAGCGACTGTTCTGGCGTCGGCTTCTTGCCGGCAATCGCGAGGTAGCACAAATCAGCCATCGTCCACGATCCGTACCGCTCGACTTGCGAAATGCCGCAGAGCGATCCCCACTGGTGGCGTGGGGCTGGGATCGACGAGCCCACCATGACGCCGTACAGGCGCAAGTACCAGGGCAACGTCTCCGCCGTGAGACGGCTGATGCGCTTGCGCACCAGCGGTCCCCAGGCGATGGTCGTCGCGATGGCGGCGAGGATGGCATCGCGCGAAAGCCGTCCGTCGAGCCGCAGCAGGAAGTCGAGGAACACCGACTTTGCGCCGCGCTCGCGGACGGCGCGCAGCATCGCCTCGGGGTGCGAATCGTCGGCCTCGTCTTCGCGCGCCATGAAGAGCGCTCGCGTCGCTGCGTCGACCTGGATGCAGGAGACGTCGAAATCGATATGGTGGCCTTCCTTGAGGCCGGAACCGGCAAAGAGATCGATCAGCGTGCGCGTGCAGGCGAGCGCGCGCTCGACGCGCTTCGGACCGACGATGGCCGCCGCGGCCGCCATCACCGTGTTGGGCGAGTTGCCGGCCTCGCGCGCCGCCTGCGCCGCGACGAGAATGGGATCGCCCACCAGGTTGACCTCGGCGGCGACGGCGATGTCGAGCATGGCGCGGTCGTTGGGCCCCGCGGCCTCGTGCACCAGGGGAAGGGCGAAGTTCGCCTGCAGCGGCTGCAGAGCGAGGTCGAGCACGGAATGCCCATGCACCGACGTCACCTGCGTCTTCGAATCCATCACCGACGCGCCCGACTTGTCCTTCATGTTCTGGCGGGCGATCACCGCACCCACCTGTCGCGCAAGCTCGGCGACCTGCGTCGCGTAGGGCTCGGGCGCCGTAACCGGCGACAGCGCCAGCTCGGCAGGCAGCGCGATGCCGTGATCGTTGCCCATCCACGGCTTGAGGGTCAGGCTGCCGCGCGACGGAAAATCGGGCTTGGCGCCAGAAAGGGCCATCACCGCCGTCAGCGCGGCCGGAATGTGCGCGATGTTGGTCACCACCGCGCCCTTCTTCGACACGACGGGGTTCTCCGGCGTGAAGATCGCGTCGACGCCGAAGGACTCCATGAACCAGCGCTCCTTGTCACCTGCGCTGTCCCCCGAGCCGGCCATCGCGCCGGCGTGGCCCACCGCGCGGGTGAGCTTCGACTTCCAGCGCCCGACCACGCACGCAACCACCGGCTTGCCGAATTCTATTTCGCGCTCATAGTAGCCACCGGGCTCCGCGTAAAGGACCGCGGCGCGCGAGCGCCCGTCGTTGCGCAGCGCATGCGCGAAGTCGCGCGCCGCATAATGAATGTAGACGTCCTTGCCTGACGACACCAGGGTGGTCGTGCCCCAACCTTCGGTGCCGAGATATTGCGCGATGGTGGTGGTGAAGCCGCCGGAATTGGAGAAGATCGCAACCGTACCCTGGAGCAGCGTCTCCGCGGGATGGTCGCCGCCGAGCGCGCCGCCAATGCGAGTGCGGCTCCAGGAGTCCGCGACGCCCAGGCAGTTGCCGCCGATGATGTCGACGCCGGCGCCTTGCGCCATGGCGCGGATTTCACGAGCATCGTGGACGGCAACCTTCTCGGTGATGATGACGATCTTCTTGAGCTCCGGGTTCACCCGGATCAACTCCGCAACGCCATCGCGCACGCCCGAGGGCGGCAGGTAGACGACGCCGGTGTTGAACGCGTGGCCGGCATCGAGGCCCTCGCGCACATTGTTGAACACGGGGATATCGCCGATCGTGGTCTTCAGCACCTGTCCGCCGCGGCCCGGCGAGGTGCCGAACACGATGTTTCCGCCGGAGAACACGTGACTGGTTGGAGTCACTTGACGCGATTCGCCACCCAGGATGTTGAGTACGCAGACGCGATCGCCGCGGGTGGCGACGTCGGCGAGCGAATTGATGCCGAGGTAGTAGGGAAATCCGGCGATTCCACGGGCATGCATGTTGGTGTCCTCAGGCGGCCGAGCTTATGTTCAGATGACGCGCAATGGCATCGCGCCCGCCCGCTTTCATCCATTCGTCGATCTTCTTCGCGTAGTTCACGACTTCGCTGATCGCGCTGTCGAAGCCGAAGAAGCGGTAGGGCAGTCCGAGCGCCTCGCAGGTATCGGCGAGCGCTCCGAAACCGCGCACCAGGTTAGGGCCGCCGCGCCCGACTACCACGTACAGTGGCGTCGGGCCTTTCGTCGAGAAGTACTCGCGCAGCGCGTCGCCGACCGCGCGCAGAGTTTCGTGGATGTCCGTGTTGTTGGACTTGCCGCCGATCACGAACAGCACGTTCGACTGCGCGAGGAAATGGCGAAAGCAGATCGCGGCCACCTGCTTCATCTTCTGATAGGGCGGATTGCCGCCAAAGTCCGAGGAGATGCTCGCGGCCTCGCCGAGCACTTCGGTCACCAGGCTGTTGGCGCCACCGCCGAAGGTCGGTGCGAGGATCGTGCCGCGCTCGTTGATCACGAACACATCCGACTGGCCCTGATGGGTGCGCAGCTGGTTGACTTCCTGTTCGAAGGCGCCGATGTCGGCGGCAAACAGGTGATCGGGCAGGCCAAGGCGCGCGACCCGCGGGTCGTCGCGGTCGAAGCCGCACTTGAAGTCGCAAGCCACGGGCGTGAGCCGACCGTTGCCTTCGGAACGCATGCGGATCGGATTGAGCTCGAGCGTGGTCATGCCGTAGTGATGCATCAGCTCCCAGAGCTTTGGCAGATGCTGTACCAGCGGCGACACGATTTCGCGCGGAGCGCCGATGTCGGACAGCGCGTTGGCGACCACGAAGGCCTTGAGCCCGGTGAGCGCGTCGAACGGCACCGTCGCGATCTCGGATTTGCCGAGCTCCTCGATGTCGACGCCGCCGCGATGCGTCAGCGTGATCGTCGGTGCGCGAAAGCGGGTGTCGTCGGCGATCGAGAAGTAGATCTCGTGCTCGGCCGGCACGCCGCCTTCGAACGTCACGCCGTTGGCCTTGGCCGTCGCGTTGCCGTGCCTGTGCTCGGCGAAGTAGAGCCGCTCCTTCTCGGCCAACGCGGTGCGCAAATCGGTGGCGCGGCCGATCAGTCCCGACTTGCCTTTCTTGCCGACGCCGCCCTTGAACAGCGGCTTGATGAAGACCTGGCCGTGGCGCTTGATCAGGTCCTGGATCTGGTCCTCGCTGGCATCGGGACCGAGCACCTCGGCCGCGGGGAAATCCACATGCTTCAGCAATGGCGCGCCGTGGAGTAGTCCGGTGAGTTGCATGGTTTAAAGATCCTCGAGCAAGCTGTCGCAGTAGAGGCGGTCGAATTCCGCTGGGATAGTTCAATCCGCGGCGGGCATCACATTCCGCTTGCGGCCGACGAAGCGCAGCAGCGGCGGCACGATGACCATCGCGGCGGCCACGATCCAGAGTCCCTTGGAAATCGGGCTCTCGAACAGAATCCCGATTTCGCCGTTGGTGATCGACAGGGCGCGGCGCAGGTTCTGTTCCATCAGGTCGCCCAGCACGAAGCCGAGGATCAGGGGCGCCATCGGCATGCCCTGCTTGCGCAGCAGGAAGGCCACGACGCCGAGCGTCGACATCAGCACCAGGTCGAACGTCGTCGCATGAACCGAGTACACGCCCACCGCGCTGATCGCCAAGATGCCGGGCACCAGCATCCAGTTTGGCGTTCGCAGCAGACGGGTGAACACGCCGACGAGCGGGATGTTGATGACGAGCAGCATCACGTTGGCAACGAAGAGCGAGGCGATGAGACCCCAGACCAGCGTCGGGTTCTGCGTGAACAGCGCCGGGCCGGGCGTGATGTTGTAGAGCGCGAGCGCGCCTACCATTACCGCGGTCGTCCCGGACCCAGGCACGCCCAGCGTGAGCATGGGTACGAAGGAGCCGGCCGCCGACGCATTGTTGGCGGCCTCGGGCGCGGCTACGCCGCGGATATCACCTTCGCCGAAGCGGCCGTCGGCGCCGGCGATGCGCTTCTCCATGGAATAGGTCATGGCGCTCGCGATCGTGGCGCCCGCACCCGGCAGCACACCGACGACGAACCCGACCACGGACGAGCGCACCGTGCCCCACCATGTCTGCCGCATCTCCTTCAGGTTGAACAGCGCGCGGCCCGTTGCCTTGATGACGCCCTCGCTCGAATGGTGCTGCTCCAGCATCAGCAGAATCTCGCTGACGGAGAAGACGCCAATCACGACCACAATGAACTGGATGCCATCCGATAGGTGCACATCGTCGCCGGTGAAGCGGTACACCCCGGAGTTCGAGTCGAGCCCGACGGTGGACAGCGCCAGGCCAAGCACGGCGGCCATTGCCGCCTTTACGGGGGCGTCGCCCATGAGCCCGGTGATGCAGGCGAAAGCGAAGCACATAAGGGCGAAATATTCGGCAGGGCCGAAGGCCAATGCCCAACGCGCAAGGAGCGGTGCGAACAGCACGATGCCGATGGTCGCGACGAGCGACCCGATAAACGAACTCCAGGCCGAAATCGACAGCGCGACCCCTCCCATTCCCTTGCGCGCCATCGGGTAGCCGTCCAGCGCGGTCATGATGGCTCCGGCGTCGCCCGGAACGTTGAGCAGAATCGACGAGATGCGCCCACCGTATTCGCAGCCCATGTAGACCGCCGCCAGCAGGATGAGCGCGGTCTCCGGCGGAAGCTTCAGCGCAAAGGCGAGCGGCATCAGGATCGCGACGCCGTTGATGGGCCCGAGTCCGGGCAGCATGCCCACAACGGTACCGATGAGCGCGCCGGTGGCGGCAACGCCAAGGTTGGTCGGCGTAAGCGCGACGCCAAAACCCGTCATCAGGAATTGCAGCGTGTCCATCAGTGGCCTCCCAGCGCAAACTTGAGGAGCCCAGTGGGCAGCACCACATCGAGCAGCTTGTCGAACATCAGGTAAAGCACGACCCCGAGCCCAAGGCCGCCCGCAAGAGCCTGCTTCCAGCTACCGCCGAACGCCATGCCAACCGGGACCGCCATCACGGTCGTCGCGATGGTGAAGCCCAGAAATTCGAACAGGAAGGCGTAGGCAAACACCGCCCCCACGGTCAGCCCCAGCGTCCTGAACTGTGCCAGGCGCAAGCCGCTGTCATGCGGTCCGGGCCGTACCACCAGCCAGACGCCGCCCGTCGCCATCAGCATCGCAAGCAGCAGCGGAAACGCGCGCGGGCCGACGGGTTCGTAGGAAATGGGTGCGGCGTAGTCCTTCGCGGCCCAGGCCATACCGGCGGCCAGGACCACGCAGGCCGCTCCGAGGATGCGGTCGCTCATGGTTCCTCCCTGAATGAATTTCGGGTGGGCGGCGCCGCGCGCCGCCCGACGACATCGCTCTACTTGGCGACGTTGAGTCCGAATTCGGCAGCGAGGGTCCGGTAGAAAGCCACGCGCCCCTTGACATACTGATCGAGCTCCGGCCCCGTCATGGCGAACGGGAAGAGCCCGCGCTCGGCGCGCAGTTTGTTGTAAGCGGGCGTGGCCATCATCTTGTTGAAGGTGTCGACCCAGACCTTGTAGTCGGCGTCACTGACTTTGGGACCCAGGTAAAAGCCGCGAATGATGGGCCACTGGATGTCGAAACCCTGCTCCTTGGCAGTCGGCACTTTCGACAGGCTGCCTTCGAGGCGCTTGTCCGACATCACGGCCAGCAGCCGGATCTTCGCGCCGGCCTTGATCTGTTCCTCGGCTTCGGACGCGTCGCCGGAGTAAACCTGCACGTGGCCGCCCTGCAGCGCGGTGAGCGCCTCGCCGCCGCCCTCGAAGGCCACGAAGCGCATGGACTTCGGGTTGAGGCCCGCGGCGCGGGCGGTCAGCGCGGCCTTCATCCAGTCCTGGCTGCCGACGGTGCC
>JBDTRG010000091.1:0-8910 GCA_039931775.1 Betaproteobacteria bacterium
AATCCGCAAGCTCCGCATAGATCGCATCGATCTTCGATCTGTCCGCGAGAAAAGCATCTACGCACTTCGGGTCGAAGTGCTTGCCTCGCTGCGATTTCAGGAAGTCGATGCCTTCATCCATCGGCCACGCGCGCTTGTAAGGGCGCTCGCTTACCAGCGCGTCGAACACGTCAGCGACCGCCACGACGCGGGCGACAATCGGAATGTCGTCCGCATGTAGGCCATTGGGGTATCCGGTGCCATCGTATTTCTCGTGGTGCCCAAGCGCGATAATCGAGCCCATGCTCAGGTATTTGGACGGGCTTCCCTTCAGGATGTCATAGCCGATCCGCGGGTGAGTCCGCATGATCTCCTGTTCGGCGGGACTCAGCGGGCCCTCCTTGATCAGTACCGAATCCGGGATGCCGATCTTGCCGATGTCGTGCATTGGCGCGGCGACTTCGATCACATGGGCCATTTCGGCGCCCAGTCCGAGATGGTGGGCAACCAGTGCGGAATACCTGGCCATGCGGATCAGGTGATTGCCGGTCGTCTTGTCGCGGAATTCGCCAGCCTTGGCCAGCTTCGAAAGGGTCTCGAGTTCGCGTTCATGGATCTCGGCGACGGATTTGTCGACCTGGTATTGAAGTACTCGCGCCTGATCGGACAGCACGATCTTGTGCCGCCGCAGTTCGAGAAGATTGGCGCAGCGTGCCCGCGTTTCGTGTTCGTCGAGCGGCTTGATCAGGAAATCGGTCGCACCTGCTTCTAGCGCGTTGTATCGGACCTGACGGTCATCGACGACGGTGATGACGACGACAGGGATGTCGACGCAGTGGGTCAACCCGCGGATCTGTTTCACGAGTTCGATGCCATCGAATTCAGGAAGCTTGAAGTCGGTGAGGACCATGTCGACGCGATTTTGCCGCGCGTATTCGAGTGCCCTACTGGGCGTGTCGAACAGCTCGAGGTTGAGCTTCGGGTCGATTTGGCGGACGATTTCAGCGATCAGCAGGCGGCTGCTGAAGAGATCGTCGATGATCAGGACCGTATTGCGTTGCGCGCGCGCCAATGCCAGCTCGGAAATGACGCCGGTACCTGGTTTGGAACGGGACGGCAGTGCAGACATTTTGGGACTCCCCGGGGGACGCAATAGCTAACGCTTTGACTAAGCAATAGTTATGCCTTGCGCCAGCCGCGTCGAAGCCGGGGATTCGGGATCGAAGGTCGAATGCCCGGGAGATGCCCCGGGGAAGGCGTCACAACGACGCCGGGCCAACTGGGGGTTACGGTCCCTGAGGCACAACGGGCCGGATCGTGAGGAACGAACCGGCCCGTATCTTGTGGTCGGGGCGAAAGGATTTGAACCTTCGACCCCCTGCACCCCATGCAGGTGCGCTACCAGGCTGCGCTACGCCCCGACGGCGAGGGCAGATTATATCCGGATCAGCTGTCGTGACCCAGTAGCTGACGTATTTCCTCCAGTTCCTGCCGGATTTCGACCAGGTCGACCTGTTTGTTGGCTTCGTTCCAGAGCGAATGCGAACGGATCGAAATGTCGATTTCCCCCGCGCGGGCCTCGTGCGCGGCGGGCCACTCGGTGTCCGCAATCTGCATCGCATGGGTGCCGACGTCGGATTCGAGGCGGTGCCGGGCGCCGTTGATCGTGAAGCCCTGTTCGTAGAGCAGGTCGCGAATCCGGCGGATGAGCAGCACTTCGTGATGCTGGTAGTAGCGCCGGTTGCCGCGGCGCTTGACCGGCTTCAACTGCGCGAATTCCTGTTCCCAGTAGCGAAGCACGTGCGGTTTGACCGCACATAGGTCACTGACCTCGCCGATCGTGAAATACCGCTTGGCGGGGATCGGCGGAAGCTCGGCCTTAACTCGGCTGTGGTCCGGCATGGTTTGCGACTTCGACCATGGCCTTCAGCTTCTGGCTGGCGTGGAAGGTGACTACGCGCCGCGCAGTGATGGGAATTTCTTCCCCCGTCTTCGGGTTGCGCCCTGGACGCTGCGGCTTTTCTCGGAGCTGAAAGTTGCCGAAGCCGGACAACTTGACGCTGTCGCCCCGTTCCAGCGCGATGCGGATCTCCTCGAAGAAATGCTCGACCATATCCTTCGCTTCACGCTTGTTGAGGCCGAGCTGCTCGAAAAGGAGGTCGGCCAATTCAGCTTTTGTTAGCGTCATCGTAAATCCTACTGACGGAGCATCGCGCCGAACCGATCGGTCGCGATTCGCAGCAGCTCCGCTACGGTCGCATCGATCTCAGCGTCGGTCAAAGTACGTTCAGTATCCTGTATAAGCACAAGAATCGCAAGGCTTTTCTTGCCGCTCTCGATTCCCGAGCCCCGGTAGACGTCAAAAAGTCTTATTGCGTCGACATGCGCGGGCCTTTCGGCATCCAGCGCCGCCAGCAGGTCCTGCGCGGGCACCCGATCGTCGACGACCACGGCGAGGTCGCGGCGGACCAGCGGGAATTTCGACAGTGCTCGGGCCACCGTGAGCTTTCTTCCGAGGAGCGGAGCCAAGTCCAGTTCGAAAAGGATCGGCGCCCGGGACAGGTCGAATTCCTTGACGACCCTCGGGTGCAATTCGCCCAGCCATCCCACTGGGACTCCGTCGAGACGAACGCTCGCCGAGCGACCCGGATGCAGCGCAGCGTGGTCCGCACGCGCGGTGGTCAACGCCCGCGGCGCGACCAGCGCCTGGAGATCGCCCTTGACGTCGAAGAAGTCGATGGAGCGCTTCGCGGCACCCCATTGTTCGGGCAACGCGTCGCCGTACGCGAGTCCGCCGAAACGCATCGGCTGATCGTAGCCTTGGCCCGCTCGGGAGAAGCAGCGACCGACTTCGAAGATGTGGACGCGATCCTGCCTTCGCGCGAGGTTGGTGCGCAACACTTCTAGCAGCCCGCCGGCGAGCGTCGTGCGCATGACGTCGAACTGACTCGCGATCGGATTCAGCACGGCAATCGGCGCCGGACGATCGCCTCCTGGAGCAGAAAGCGCCGCTTCCCATGCGGAGCTCACGAAGCTGAAGGTGATCACCTCCTGCCATCCGCGTGCGACAAGCCGGTGCTTCATGGCGATCGCGCGTACGGCGTCTTCGGTCGCCGCGAGCATCGAAGTCACGTGCGCCGAGGCGACCGCCGGGATGGCGTCGTAGCCATGCAGGCGCGCGATTTCCTCGACCAGGTCTTCCTCGATCGCGAGGTCGAACCGGTATGACGGAGGCGTGACGACAAACTGATTCTCCCGACGCTCGAATGCGAATTGGAGCCTACGGAACAGCGCCGCGATCGTTTCGTCGGGAACGCGAATGCCGAGCAATCGTTCCACACGTGCCGGGCGCAAGCGAATGGGATCGCGCCGCGGCAGCCTGCCCTGAACGTCGCCGATCGGACCGGCGCTCCCCCCGCAGATCTGGAGGATCAGCCGTGTCGCGCGTTCGACCCCGCGCAAGCATCCGCCGAAATCGACGCCGCGCTCGAACCGATAGCCCGCGTCGCTGGAGAATCCGAGGCGCCGCGACTTGCCCTGGATGACTGCCGGGCTCCAGAAGGCGCCTTCCAGGAAAACGGTCGTCGTCGATTCGTTGATGCCCGAATGCTCGCCGCCCATGATGCCGGCCAGACCGAGCGGCTTCCTGGCATCGGCAACCAGCAGCAAATCGGCTTCGAGATCGAGGACCTGCCCGTTCAACAGCGTGAGCTTTTCTCCGGGGTGCGCGAAGCGAACGACAATGTCCCCGTCGAGCAGCCGATCGTCGTACGCATGCAACGGCTGGCCGAGTTCGAGCATCACGTAGTTGGTGACGTCGACGATGGCCGAGATCGAGCGAATGCCGCTGCGCTCGAGTCGTTGTTTCATCCACGCCGGGGTCGGCGCCCGCGCGTCGATTCCCTCGATCGTTCGCGAGACGAAGCGCGGACAGGCTTCTGGCTCCTCGACGCGGACCTGGCGGGTGGCGCCGCGCGTCACGGTCACGGAGGTCTCGGCGGGAGGCACAACGGCCGCCTCCGTCACCGCGGAGACCTCCCGCGCGATGCCGAGGATCGACAGGCAGTCGGCACGATTCGGCGTGAGCTTGAGCGTGATCAATGAGTCGTCGAGGTCGAGAACGTCGCGCACGTCTGCGCCGGCCTTCGCGTCGGGCGGCAAGGCGAGCAGACCCGATGCATCGTCGTCGATCCCGAGTTCCTTCGCCGAGCAGAGCATGCCGTGCGACTCGACGCCGCGCATGCTCGCCCGGGTGATCGTGAGGCCGCCGGGCAGGCGAGCGCCGATCGTCGCGCAGGGTGCCTTCATGCCGACGGCGGCATTCGGCGCGCCGCAGACGATCGAGAGGCGCGCGGGTGTACCCACGTCGACCGAACACACGCGCAACCGGTCGGCATTCGGGTGCGGATCGACTTTCTCGATCATGCCGACGACGACGCCGGAAAATGACGCCGCGGCGGGGGTCGTCTCCTCGACTTCCAGCCCGGCCATCGTCATCCGTTCGCACAATTCGGACGTTGCGATCGGCGGATCGACCATCGTGCGGAGCCAGTGTTCGGAGAATTTCACACTGTCACCCGATCAGTTGAATTGCCGCAGGAAGCGCAGGTCGTTCAGGTAGAACTCACGGATGTCGTTGACGCTGTAGCGCAGCATCGCCAGCCGGTCCGGTCCCATGCCGAACGCGAAGCCCTGATGTGTTTCCGGGTCGATGCCCACCGACCGAAGCACGTTCGGGTGGACCTGCCCGGCGCCGGCGATCTCGAGCCAGCCGTCGCCGAAACTCATGTCGATCTCCGCCGAAGGCTCCGTGAACGGAAAGAACGACGGTCGGAACCGAACCTTGAGATCGTCGCGCTCGAAGAAGTTCCTCAGGAACTCGGTCAACACGCCCTTCAGGTCGGCGAACGTGACGTCCTTGTCGATCCACAGGCCCTCGACCTGATGGAACATCGGCGAATGCGTCGCGTCGCTGTCGACACGATAGACGCGTCCGGGTGCGATGATCTTGATCGGCGGCGCGTGCGTTTCCATGTAGCGCACCTGGATCGGGGACGTGTGCGTGCGCAACACGTGACCACCCTCCACGTAGAACGTGTCGTGCATCGAGCGGGCAGGGTGGTCCTCCGGCGTGTTGAGCGCCGTGAAGTTGTGAAAATCGTCCTCGATTTCGGGACCGTCGGCGACTTCGAACCCGATCGATCGGAAGAGGATTTCGATACGCTCTATCGTGCGGGTGATCGGATGGAGCCCGCCCGTGTCCTGACCGCGTCCGGGCAGCGAGACGTCGAGCGCCTCGGCGGCCAGCACGCCGGCGAGCCGCGATTCGGCGAGCGCCGCGCGCCGGGCGGTGAGCGCAGTCTCGAGCTTCACCTTCGCTTCGTTGATTCGGGCGCCGGCTGCAGGCCGCTCGGCAGGGCCGAGCTTGCCCAGCGATTTCAGGAGCTCGGTCAGCGCGCCGGACTTGCCGAGGTACTTCGCCTTGCCGTTCTCGAGCGCGGCCGAGTCGCCGCATGCGGCAAATTCCGCAAGTGCGTCGGCAACGATGCGATCGAGTTCGTCCATCGGGAATCCGGGGTGAGGCTGGGGGCGTCGTCGTTCGTCCTGTATCGCGAAAAAAAAGGGAGGCGGAATGCGCCTCCCTCGTTCTTTTGCGGGTCGGTCAGGCCAGGGAGGCTTTGGCCTGCTCCGCAATTTTCGTAAAAGCGACCTTGTCGTGCACGGCGAGATCGGCCAGCACCTTGCGGTCGATGTCGATCGACGCCTTCTTGAGGCCGTTCATGAACACGCTGTAGCTCATCCCGAGTTCGCGCACGGCGGCGTTGATCCGGGCAATCCACAGCGCGCGGAATTCGCGCTTCTTGACGCGTCGATCGCGGTACGCGTACTGGCCGGCCTTCATCACCGCCTCTTTGGCGATGCGATAGACGGCGTTGCGGCGGCCGCGGTAACCCTTCGCGAGCGTCAGGACCTTCTTGTGCCGCGCCTTGGCGGTCACCCCACGCTTGACTCTTGGCATGGCCCGCTCCCCTTACGCGTACGGCAGCATGGCTTTGACCGAATCCGCATTGGTGCTGTGGATGCCGGTCGTGCCGCGCAGTTGCCGTTTGTTCTTGGTGGTCCTCTTCGTGAGGATGTGGCGCTTGAACGCCATCGCTCGCTTCACGCTTCCGCTGCCGCGGACCCGGAAGCGCTTTTTCGCGCTGCTCTTCGTCTTCATCTTGGGCATGACTTCGTCCCTTATTTGCTGCCCACGGCGGTGCTCTCCGATGGAGAGACTTGTTTACCGGCTTCGGGCTTCGTCGGGTGATGTACCTTCGGCACCACTTTCTTCGGGGCGAGCAGCATCACCATCTGCCTACCCTCGAGGCGCGGCCAGGATTCGACCACGCAATGCGGTTCCAGGTCGTTGCGGATGCGCTCAAGCAATCGCACGCCGAACTCCTGGTGCGCCATTTCCCGACCGCGGAAACGCAGCGTTATCTTCGCCTTGTCGCCCTCGCCGAGAAAGCGGATCAGATTGCGCAGCTTGATCTGGTAGTCGCCTTCATCAGTGCCCGGTCGGAATTTGACTTCCTTGACTTGGATCTGTTTCAGCTTGAGCCTGGCCTCGTGCTGCTTCTTCGCCTCGCGGTATTTGAACTTGCCGAAATCCATGATGCGGCAAACCGGGGGCTTAGCCGTCGGCGCGATCTCCACGAGATCAAGTTCCGCCGCCTCGGCCTTCGCCACGGCTTCCGCCAATGGAACGATGCCCAGTTGCTCGCCTTCTACACCAACCAAGCGGATTTCAGGGGCGTTGATTTCGCCGTTGATCCGCTGTGCTCTGTCCTGTGCTATCGCGTATTCTCCAAGTGAACAAAAGAGAGACCGTGCCTCCCACGCCGCGCCACGCTAGTGACGCGCCGCGACCTCCTCGCGGAGGCGCGCGAGCAAGGCGTCCAGGGGCATTGCCCCGAGATCCTCGCCGCCGCGGGTACGCACGGCCACCTGTAGAGCCTGCATCTCTTTGTCGCCGACAATTAGTTGATACGGCAACTTTTGCAGGCTATGTTCCCGAATCTTATAGGTTATTTTCTCGTTACGCAAATCGGCCAGCACCCGAAGCCCGGCAGCCTTCAGCCGGGACTCGACCTCGCGGGCATAGTCCGCCTGGCGGTCGGTGATATTGAGCACGACCGCCTGCACCGGGGCGAGCCAGAGGGGCAGCGCGCCGGCGTAGTGCTCGATCAGGATTCCGATGAACCGCTCGAGGGATCCGACGATGGCCCGGTGCAGCATCACCGGCACCTTGCGGGTGTCGTCGGCAGCGACGTACTCGGCGCCCAGGCGGCCAGGCATCTGGAAGTCGGTCTGCATGGTCCCGCACTGCCAGGAGCGCCCGATCGAGTCCTTCAGGTGGTATTCGACCTTCGGACCGTAGAATGCGCCCTCGCCCGGTAGCTCCTTCCACGTGACACCGCACGCCCGCAGCGCCTCGCGCAACGCGTTTTCGGCGCGGTCCCAGGTTTCGTCCGAACCCAGGCGCTTTTCGGGGCGGAGCGCAATCTTGATCGCGACGTCGGTGAATCCAAAATCCTTGTAAACGGCGAGGGCTTGCTGGTTGAACGCGGTCACCTCGGGCTGGATCTGGTCCTCCGAGCAGAAAATGTGACCGTCGTCCTGGGTAAAGCCGCGCACGCGCATGATCCCGTGGAGCGCGCCGGACGGCTCGTTGCGATGACAGTTGCCGAACTCGCCGTAACGCAGCGGCAGCTCGCGGTAGCTGCGCAGGCCGTCGTTGAAGATCTGCACATGTCCCGGACAGTTCATCGGCTTGATCGCGAAATCGCGCTTCTCCGATTCGGTCGTGAACATGTTCTCCTTGAAATTCTCCCAGTGACCCGACTTCTCCCATAGGGACCGGTCGAGGATCTGCGGACACTTCACCTCGAAGTACCCGTTGTCCTGGTACACGCGGCGCATGTACTGCTCGACCTGCTGCCAGACGGCCCAACCCTTCGGATGCCAGAACACCATCCCAGGTGCCTCGTCCTGCAGATGGAAGAGGTCGAGCTGGCGCCCCAGCTTGCGATGGTCGCGCTTCTCCGCTTCCTCGATCCGTGTCAGGTAGGCCGCGAGATCGTCCTTGTTCGCCCAGGCGGTCCCGTAGATCCGTTGGAGCATCTGGTTCTTCGAGTCGCCGCGCCAATAAGCGCCGGCAACCTTCATCAGCTTGAAGATCTTGAGCTTGCCGGTGGAGGGCACATGGGGGCCCCGGCAGAGGTCGGTGAATCGTCCCTCCGCGTACAGCGAAATGTCCTGCTCGGCCGGAATCGACGCGATGATCTCGGCCTTGTAGTGCTCGCCCAGCGATTTGAAGTACGCGACGGCGTCGTCGCGCGACATCACTCGGCGGGTGACCGGCTCGTCCAATTTCGCGAGCTCGGCCATCCGCTTCTCGATCGCCTCGAGGTCCTCGGGCGTGAACGGGCGCTTGTACGCAAAGTCGTAATAGAAGCCGTCCTCGATGACCGGACCGATCGTCACCTGCGCCTCGGGGAACAGGTCCTTGACCGCGTAGGCGAGCAAATGCGCGGTCGAGTGGCGCAACACCTCGAGGCCCTCCACGTCCTTGTCGGTGACGATGGCGAGAGCGGCGTCGTGGTCGATCCGGTAGGACGTGTCGACGAGCTTGCCGTCGACCTTCCCGGCAAGGGCGGCTTTGGCAAGTCCCGGGCCGATCGCGGCGGCGACTTCGGCGACGGAAACGGGGGCGTCGAACGGTTTGACGGCGCCGTTGGGCAGGGTGATCGTCGGCATGGCGGACTCCAGAAACGAAAAAAGTGCGGACGAGCCGCACTTTTTCATACACAGACGATGTGCGAACTCGCGTTCTCTACGAGAGGTCCCTACGCGTTCGCGGTGTCATAACCATGCCTTTCGTCCGGA
>JBDTRG010000092.1:0-2379 GCA_039931775.1 Betaproteobacteria bacterium
GAGCTCGCGTTCGAATTCCGCCAGCTGCCCAACGAGGGCGTGGGCCTCGCGCGGCTCGAATTCATCATCAACAAGAACGTCGGCATCCACCCGAAGGCGCTGCTCGAGCTCGACCGCCAGACCCCGGAACTGCAGCGCGAAATTCGCGGGCGCATCGGCGGCTACGCGACCCCGACGGAGTTCTACGTCGGCAAGGTCGCTGAAGGCGTGGCAACGATCGCAGCCGCATTCTGGCCGAAGAAGGTGATCGTTCGCCTGTCCGACTTCAAGTCGAACGAGTACTCGAACCTCGTCGGCGGCCAGCGCTACGAGCCGCACGAGGAAAACCCGATGATCGGGTTTCGCGGCGCGTCGCGCTATATCGCTCCCGAGTTCCACGACTGCTTCGCGCTCGAATGCGCGGCGATGAAGCGCGTCCGCGACGACATGGGATTCACCAACGTCGAGCTGATGATTCCGTTCGTGCGCACGCTGGCCGAGGCGGAGGGCGTCATCGGATTGCTGAAGGCACAGGGGCTCGAACGCGGCCGCAACGGCCTGCGCGTCATCATGATGTGCGAGATTCCCTCGAATGCGATCCTCGCCGATCGTTTCCTCGAGCATTTCGACGGCTTTTCGATCGGATCGAACGACATGACGCAGCTCACTCTCGCGGTCGATCGCGACGCGGGCGGCGCCATCGCGTCGACGTTCGACGAGCGCGACGATGCGGTGAAGGCGATGCTGTCGATGGCGATCGTCGCGTGCAGGAAGGCGGGAAAATACGCCGGCATCTGCGGGCAGGGCCCGTCCGACCACCCCGACCTCGCGCAGTGGCTCGTCGCGCAGGGCATCGAGAGTATCTCGCTCAACCCGGACACGGTGGTCGCCACCTGGTTGCTGCTTGCGGGGAAGAAGAGCGCGTAGGCAGGCCACTTGGCCAGTAGCGGACCCGCCGGAGTTCCGGTGCAATGGGCGGTGTGAAGCTGCCACCGAGCTTGCGCATCGAACCCCGCACGACACGCATCGGTTGCATGGCGATCGTCACGGCGTGCTCGGCGACATCGATCCTGTTGTCCGCGCTTCCGCTTCCGGGCCCGGCGTTCGCCGGCGGCGCCGCGGTCGTCATCGCCGCCCTGTTGTCCGGCGTTCGGCGTTGCGTCGGCCGCGGGGTGCCGGCGCTGCTGCACGTCGGCATCGATCGGCGGCTCACGGTCACCGATCGCAGCGGGCGATCTTGCAGCGGCTCGATTCTCGACGATTCGTACGTCGGGGCCGCAGTAACGACGATTGTCTGGCGCGCAGATGACGATCGATGGTGGCGTCCGGCCCGCGCAATGCTGATCCTGCCCGACTCGTTGCCGCGCGACGACTTTCGGCGGCTTCGCGTGGTGCTTCGCTACGGGCGCGTCGTCGGCGACGAGGGTAGCAGCGACGTCGAAGCCGCCTGACCGGCGAGCCATGCCCGCGCGTCGATGCGAACGCCGCTTTCCGCTTTCGATTGCGCACCGACAAGGTAAAGATAGAGGGGGACGAGCGATTCGGGCTGGGGCAACGCCGATCGATCCTCGCCGGGATGCGTCAGCATGCGCAACGGTGTACGCATCGGCCCAGGGGTCACGGCGTTGACGCGCAGGTTCGCGCGGGCTTCCCATTCGTCGGCGAGCGTCATCGCGAGCGCCAGCAAGCCTGCTTTCGACGCTCCATAGGCGCCCCAGTAGGCGCGCGCATCGTCGGCACGCGTATCGAGCGTCAACACGACGCTGGCGTCGGGCGCGGCCGACAGCAGCGGCAGCGACGAACGCGTCAACGCCATCGCTGCGGTGAGGTTGACGCGCATTACCTTCTGCCATGCATCGAACGATTGGTGTTCGATCGGGCCAAGCGATCCGAGGAACGCAGCCGTGTGAACGAGTCCGTCGAGCCGCCCGAGCTGCGCGCGGATTGCGCCGGCGACGTTGCCGAAATCGTCGGCGGTCGCGTTGGCGAAGTCGAGGGGCAGGATCGTTGGCTGAGGATGTCCGGCCGCGACGATCTCGTCGTAGAGCGCCTCCAGCTTGCGGACGACGCGCCCATGCAGCACGACGGTCGCGCCGCGCGCCGCGCATGCCAGCGCGAGCGGCTTGCCGAGGCCGCCGGTCGAGCCCGTGACCATGATGACGCGACCGGAAAGGTCGACGACAAGGTCGGATGACGCGGGAGCGGGTAGCGGCATGGACGACTGCATGCGGCGGGGATCGAAGGCCGGGCGGCCGCGTGGGCGATGATAGCCGACGAACGATAGCCACGCGTCCCGTGGATCCATGCCAAATTTGCCAGTACCGGCCCTGGGCCTTATAATTTCATGTTGGCCGTGGGGGTATAGCTCAGCTGGGAGAGCGCTTGCATGGCATGCAAGAG
>JBDTRG010000093.1:0-9240 GCA_039931775.1 Betaproteobacteria bacterium
CGCGGCGGGTGAAACGCGGCAACCTCCATCCGGAGCAACACCAAATAGGCGGACGCGCATTTGGCAACACAGGCTGCTCGTCTAGTCCGCGGGTAGGTGGCTCGAGCGCATCGGCAACGATGCGCCTAGAGGAATGACGGCCATAGCGCGCAAGCGCCGTAACAGAACCCGGCTTATCGGCTGACTTCGGATTTATTCAATGGCGCCGGCGCCTGGCGTCCTTCAGAATTTCGCGCGCGGCGTTGTGGCCGGGAACCCCGGTGACCCCTCCCCCCGGGTGCGTGCCGGCCCCGCAAAGGTAGAGGCCCGGAACCGGCGCACGATAGTTGCCGTTGCCAAGCACGGGACGCGCGGAAAAGAGTTGATCGAGCGATAGCGCGCCATGGAAGATGTCGCCTCCGATGAGTCCGAACTCGCGCTCGAGGTCGAGCGGCGAGAGCGCCCGCAGTCCCAGAATGCTCGCCTTGAAGTTCGGCGCGACGCGGTCGACGGTATCGATCATCAGGTTGGCGACCTCGTCGCGCGCGTCGTCCCACGTACGCCCCGGCGCCACCTTGGGCAGATCCGGATGCACATGCTGGCAGAAGAGGCTTGCCACATGCATGCCGGGCGGCGCGAGCGTGTCGTCGACGACCGAAGGGATCAGCATCTCGACGATCGGCGCCGTTGACCAGCCTGAAGTCTTCGCGTCGAAGTACGCACGCTCCATGTAGGCGAGCGACGGCGCGATCACGATGCCGCTCGCGTGGTGGGTCGCGGCCGCCTTGCCCGGCAGCACCGTGAAGTCGGGCAGTTCGCACAGCGCGACGTTCATCCGGAACGTTCCCGAGGCGCAACGGTAGCCGGCGATTCGCTCGCGAAAGTCGGCGGGCAGGTGCTCCGGCGCGACCAGCTGCTCGAACAGGAGCTTCGGATTGACGTTGGCGACGACGCGCTGCGCGCGGACCACCTCTCCGCTCGCGAGCTCGACGCCCGTCGCGCGCCCGCCGTCGACCACGACGCGCCGCACCGCGGCATCGGTGCATAGCGTGACGCCACGCGCGGCGCACTCCCGCGCCATCGCGTGCGTGATCGCGCCCATGCCGCCGCGCGCGTGTCCCCATTGGCCGCGCTTGCCGTTCACCTCGCCGAAAACGTGGTGCAGCAGCACGTACGCGGAGCCCGGTGTGAACGGACTCGCGAAATTGCCGACGACCGCGTCGAAACCAAACGCCGCCTTGATCGGCCCCGACTCGAACCAGCGGTCCAGAACGTCGCCTGCGCTCTTGGTGAACAGGTCGAGCACGTCGCGCTGGCCGGTGAGATCAAGCGCGCGGAATCGCTTCGCAACCTTCCACGCGTCGAGAAGCGCGTGGACGCCGCCGCCGACGTTCGGCGGCGTGGCGAGCACGAGCTCGCGCAGCACGTCGGCGACGCGATCGAGCATCGCGTAGTACTCGGGCAGCCGCTTCGCGTCACGCGAAGAATATTTCGCGACCTCGGCCTGCGTCGATGCGAGGCCGCCCCCGACCTTGAGATAGCCGCCGTCCGGCAGCGGCAGGAAATTCGCGATCGGCCTTTCGACGATCGAGAGCCCATGCTGCACCAGCTTCAGGTCGCGGATCACCTTCGGGTTGAGAAGGCTGACCGTATAACTCGCCGTCGAGTTGCGAAAACCCGGATGAAACTCCTCGGTGACGGCGGCGCCGCCCAGCACCGCGCGTCGCTCGAGCACGCACACGCCGAGTCCGGCACCGGCCAGGTAAGCGGCACAGGCGAGGCCGTTGTGGCCCCCGCCGATGATGACGGCGTCGTACGTTCCGGCGCGCCTAGTCGTCATTCATTCCGGCGGCGACGATCGAGAATCCGCAATCCACGTACGTGATCTCGCCGGTGATGCCGCTGGCTAGATCGGACAGCAGGAATGCGGCGGCGTTGCTGACTTCCTCGACCGTGACGTTGCGCCGCAGCGGTGCATTGTGTTCGACGAATTTCTGGATCTTCGAGAAACCGCCGATGCCCGCGGCGGCGAGCGTCTTTATGGGCCCTGCCGAGATGCCGTTGACTCGGATACCCTCCGGGCCAAGGCACGAGGCGAGGTAGCGGACGTTGGCCTCGAGGCTCGCCTTCGCGAGGCCCATCACGTTGTAATTCGGCAGCGCCCGCAACGCGCCGAGGTAGGTCAGCGTCAACAGCGCGCCGCGGCGTCCCTGCATCAGCGGCCGCGCGCCCTTCGCGAGCGCCGCCAGGCTGTACGAGCTCACGTCGTGCGCTGTCGCGAATGCCGAGCGCGACATTCCGTTGAGAAAGTCGCCGGCGAGCGCTTCGCGGGGCGCGAACGCGATCGCGTGCAGCAGTCCGTCGAGCGCACCCCACTCGCCCAGGATCGAGGCGAACAGCGCATCGATGTCGTCGTCCTTCGTGACGTCGCACGGCAGCACCGGCGCGCTGCCGAATTCGGCGGCGATCTTGACGACGCGATCCTTGAGGTCACCGTTGACGTAGGTGAACGCGAGGTCGGCCCCTTCACGGCGGCACGCCTGCGCGACGCCATACGCGATCGACCGGGTGGACAGGACGCCCGTGATCAGGATTTTCTTGCCGGCGAGAAGGCCCATCGTGACTCCGGTGGCAGGATTGGAGGGCGCCGCGCGGCGCGCGGTCGGTGCCTACGGTGCAAAGGGCTTGACGACACCGATGATGCCGCACGCGATGCGGTTGTTGCGAACGCCGGGCTCGGCCTCGAGCGTGGTCGTAGCGCCGTAGTGGACGACCACCGACTTGCCCGTGATGCCCGAGGGTCCGTCGAGTGTGAGCCCAGGGAGTGTCGAAGTGTCGATACCGATCCCGTCCTCGGTGGTCGTAATCACGACCACCGATGGTTGCGTCGCTCCCGGCAGGATGTACGGGGGGCCGGCCGAAAACCCGTTCGGCGACGTGCAGACACCGGTCTCGTGGATGACGACGCGCCATCGGCCCTGACGACCGGTGTAGATGGTTGCATTGGCCTTCAGCCCGGCCGCCGTCTGCTCGAAGGTCACCAAACCGTTGACCGTGCTGGCGTTCGTGGGTCGAAGCGTTGCTCCGATGATCGGTGCAGGCGGCGAATTTCGCGAGTCCTTGCCGTCGGACGCGCAGGATGCAAGCAAGCCGGCCAGCACGGCGGCAAGCGTCGCGCGCCGGAAATCGGACCGCGGCGAGCGGTCACGAAGTCCGGATGACGCGAGCCGCGTGGAGCGCGGGATGCCGCCCCGCAGCGTCGCCATCAGGATTTGCGGATGACGCCGCAGGCCATGCGCGCGCCGGAGTTGCCGGTCGGCTGCGTCTTGAAGTCGTCCGGGTCCTTGTGCACGATCACCGCTTTGCCGACGACATCGGTCGCGCCGCTGCCGACCGTGATCACGTCGAGTTCGACGGTCAGCATCGCACGTCCGAACGAATCGACCGCCAGCATCGGCATGTCGCCCGCGTGGCGGTCCATCGTCGTCGGATGCGCGTGCGGTTTGCTCGTCGGATTGAAGTGTCCACCGGCGCTCATCCCGTCCGTCGAACTGCAGTCGCCCTTCTCGTGAATGTGAAATCCGTGCTGGCCCGGCGTGAGGCCCGACACGCTGGCGACGACGAGGACCTTGTCGCCCTTCTGCGTGAACGTCACCGTTCCTTTCGTCGCGTTGCCGGCCGTCGGCGCGAGAACGGCCACCGCCGACGGGCCTGAAGGCGCCGTCGTCGCGCAACCGGCGACGAACGCGCCGATGGCGACCATTCCGAGTGCGTGTCGCATGTCGTCCTCCTCGTGAATTCGCGCTCGCGGTATCCGCGGCGCGCGCACTGACCCCTGGCGCCGGTCCATGATAAGCGATGCCCGTCGCGCTGGCCAGTTCACGATTGACCGGCACGCCGACGAACGCAAACCGCGACGCGCCGCACGCACCGCGGCTCCGGCCTATTGCGCGGCAAAGGCCTGTGCGCTCGCGCGGTAGAATGCAACGACCACCGGACGAACACGTCCGCCACCGTAGCCGCGCAGGACACCCATGTCGAACATGACGCCCTCCGAAATCGTCGCCGAACTCGACAAGCACATCGTCGGGCAGGATGCGGCCAAGCGCGCGGTGGCGATCGCGCTCCGCAACCGCTGGCGCCGCCAGCAGGTGCCCGAGCCGCTGCGACAGGAGATCACGCCGAAGAACATCCTTATGATCGGCCCGACGGGTGTAGGCAAGACCGAGATCGCGCGCCGGTTGGCGCGCCTTGCCGATGCGCCATTCATCAAGGTCGAGGCGACCAAGTTCACCGAAGTGGGCTACGTCGGCCGCGACGTCGACACGATCATCCGCGACCTGGCGGAGGCCGCCGTCAAGCAGACGCGCGAAGCGGAGGCGCGCAAGGTCCGCGACCGCGCCGCCGACGTCGCCGAGGAACGTCTGCTCGACGTGCTGCTGCCACCGGCGCGCGAGGTCAGCCTCCACGACATGCAGCCGACCGATTCGACGACGCGGCAGAAGTTCCGCAAGATGCTGCGCGAAGGAAAGCTTGACGACAAGGAGGTGGAGATCGAAGTCTCGCTGCTCCCCGCGCAGATGGAAATGATGGCCCCGCCGGGCATGGAGGAACTGACCAACCAGATCCAGGGCATGTTCCAGCAGGTGGGGGGCGCTCGCCGCAAGCTGAAGCGGATGACCGTCACCGAGGCGATGAAGGCGCTGATCGACGAGGAGGCGGGCAAGCTCGTCAACGACGATGAGATCAAGGCACAGGCCCTTGCCGCGGTCGAGCAGAACGGCATCGTCTTCCTGGACGAGATCGACAAGATCGCGAGCCGGCAGGAGACCCACGGCGCCGACGTTTCCCGTCAGGGGGTGCAGCGCGATCTGCTCCCGCTCGTCGAAGGCACGACCGTGTCGACGAAGTACGGGATGGTCCGCACGGATCACATCCTGTTCATCGCGTCGGGCGCGTTCCACTTCTCCAAGCCTTCGGATCTCATCCCGGAGCTGCAGGGGCGCTTTCCGATCCGCGTCGAGCTGAAGTCGCTGACCGTTTCCGATTTCGCGAAGATCCTCACGGCGACGGATGCCTGCCTCGTCCGCCAGTACGAGGCGCTGCTCGCCACCGAAAACGTTCACCTGGACTTCAAGCCCGACGGGATAGAGCGGCTCGCCGAAATCGCGTTCGCGGTCAACGAAAGGCAGGAGAACATCGGCGCACGCCGGCTCTACACCGTGATGGAACGGCTGCTGGACGAGTTGTCGTTCCACGCGACGAACCACACTGGCGAAACGCTCGCCATCGACGCCTCCTATGTCGACGAACGGCTCGCAAGCATCGCCGGCGACGAAAATCTCGCCCGCTACATCCTCTGATCGATGCTGATCAGGATCCTCGGCATCATTTTGCCGGTGTTCGCGGTCATCGCGCTCGGCGCGATCTACGCGCGGCGCACGACGCCCGATCTCACCTGGGTCAACCGGATCAACATGACGGTGCTCTGTCCGGCGCTCATCTTCTCTGCGCTGGCGAGCAAGGATTTCGACATCGGCGCGAACCTGCCGCTGATGGCCGGCGCCGTCGGCGTGGTCGTCGGCTCGGGCCTCCTCGCGTGGCCGTTCGCAAAGCTCCTGCACCAGGACCATCGGACGTGGGTACCGCCGATGATGTTCAACAACTGCGGCAACATGGGCCTGCCGCTCGCCTACCTGAGTTTCGGCCAGACCGGACTCTCCGCGATGGTCACGCTGTTCACGATCTCGAACCTCACGCACTTCACGCTCGGCGTGCACATCGTCAATCGCGACGCCGCGTTCTGGCCGGTATTCCGCAATCCGATGGTCGTCGCCACGTTCCTCGGTTTCGCGTTCGCGCTGGGCCATCCGCCCGCGCCGGATTGGATGATGCTGGCGATCAAGATGGTCGGCGACGCGTCGATTCCGCTGATGCTGATCTCGCTCGGCGTGCGCCTCGCCGAAGCGCGTTGGGAGGAATGGCACCTGGGCGTGATCGGCGGCCTTGTCTGTCCGCTCACCGGCATTGCGCTCGCGGGGCTGCTGACGCCCTTTCTCGGCCTCGACCCGATGCAGCAGGGTCTCCTCTTCATCTTCGGATCGCTGCCGCCGGCCGTGCTCAATTTCATGGTGGCCGAGCAATACCAGCAGGAACCCGGCAAGGTCGCGTCGATCGTGCTGGTCGGCAACATGATGTCGATCCTGTTTGTGCCGCTCGGGCTTTCGCTGGCGCTGCGCTGACCGCATGAATCTCCACCGGATGCTCGAAGCCCGCGCCGCGGAGGGTCGCCCGCTCAAGGTCGGCTTGATCGGCGCCGGCAAGTTCGGGTCGATGTATCTCGCGCAGGCCAAGCACACGGCCGGCATCCACGTCGTCGGCATCGCGGATCTCGCACCGGCTCGGGCGAAGGCTTCGCTCGCACGCACCGGATGGCCGGAAGAGCGCTGCGGCGCGCGATCGTTTACAGACGCCGCAAGGACCGGCGCGACCCATGTCACCGACGACGCGCTCGGCCTCATCCGTGCGCCCGAGGTCGAAATCGTCATCGACGCGACGGGCAACCCGGCCGCGGGCATCCGCCACGTGCTCGCCTGCTGCTCTGAAGGCAAGCACGTCGTGATGGTCAACGTCGAAGCCGATGCGCTCGCCGGTCCGCTCCTCGCACGGCGCGCGCGCGAGGCGGGCATCGTCTATTCGCTCGCGTACGGCGACCAGCCGGCGCTGATCTGCGAGATGGTCGACTGGTGCCGCACTGCCGGATTCGAGGTGGTCGCTGCGGGCAAGGGCACGAAATACCTGCCCGAGTATCACGCGTCGACACCGGATACGGTGTGGCCGTACTACGGATTCACGCCCGAGTTCGTGGCGGCCGGCGATTTCAATGCGCAGATGTTCAACTCGTTTCTCGACGGCACGAAGAGCGCGATCGAGATGGCGGCCGTCGCCAACGCGACCGGATTGAAGCCTGGGCCCTCGGGGCTCGCCTTTCCGCCATGCGGCGTCGACGATCTCCCCCGCGTACTGCGGCCGTCCGACGAAGGCGGGCAACTTCACCACCTCGGGCAAGTCGAGGTGATTTCCAGCGTCGAGCGCGACGGCCGGCCCGTGATTCGCGATCTGCGCTGGGGCGTGTACGTGACCTTTCGCGCAGGGACGGCGGCCGGCGAGGATTACGTCCGCCGCTGCTTCGCGGAATACGGCTTCTCGACCGACCCGTCGGGCCGCTACTCGGCGATGTACAAGCCGTACCACGCGATCGGGCTCGAGCTCGGCATCAGCGTCGCCTCGGTCGGTCTGCGCCGCGAACCGACCGGCACCGCCATCGCATGGCACGGCGATGTCGTCGCGACCGCCAAGCGCGATCTCGCCGCCGGCGAAACGCTCGACGGCGAAGGCGGCTACACGGTGTACGGAAAGCTGATGCCGGCGGCCGACTCGCGGCGCCTCGGCGGCCTGCCACTGGGGCTCGCGCATGGGGCAAAGCTCGTGCGCCCGGTTGCCGCACACGAGGCCGTGCGCTGGGCCGACGTCGTCGTCGACGCTTCCGACGAAGCCGTCCGTTTCAGGCGCGAAATGGAAATGTAGCTGCGCACGGCACATGCCGATCTCGGCTCGGCGGACGCCGGTCATGCCCGACGTTTGTCAAGTAGCACCTCGAGTGCGGCGGGCCACATCGCCAGCGAATACCAAGGATCGACGGAAAGACAGCCTCGAAGCACTGCTTGGCTGGGCAGGCGCCTGTGCGTCCTGACGTGGTGCAGCAGGCCTGCCGTGAACGAGCGGCGAAGTTCACGGATGCGCGATTTGAGCGCTCTACGCTGTGCGCGCGAAATGGAATATTCCTCGAGAATCCTGCGCCGATATTTGATGTCGTCGACGATTACCGACAGGAATTTCTCCTGACCCCAACTCGCTTCCGAGAATATATTGACGCCCGACCCGTAGCGGCACTCGGGTCGATCGCCGAACGCTATCCTCCGGCTCCGCAGCGCGAGATCCATCCAAAACAGGTACTCCTCGCCGGTATGACGAAATCCGAGCCTGAAACGCAAATCGGGCATCCTGCCATAGGCGTACGCGGTGACGGACGTACCGAGGATGTTCCCGGTGATTATCTGGTCGACCATGTCACCGCGATATTCGCGTACCTCGGTCGACTCCTCAACGAGGGGATGATCGGCGACATTGATCTTCCCGGCGCGTGCAAATGCCGTCACGCTCTGCCCGAGTTGGTAGAAGTCCGCAAAATAGAAATCGAACCCCCGGTTCAGGGCAAAAAGGGCGTTGGACAGATGCGCCGGGTTCCATTCATCGTCGGAGTCCACGAACGCGACGAATTGGGTTCCCGTCGGCAGGCTATCCAGCCCCTTGTTTCGGGCCCCGGCGGCTCCGGCATTTGGCTGTTCGACAAGAACGATTCGATCCCCGGCCTCATGCATCAGGCCTTTCAGCTCTTCGCGGGCAGGGACGGGCGAGGCATCGTCGACAACGACAATGGGAAATGCGCCGACGCCGGTCTGTGCAAGCACAGAGCGCACGGTCCGGGCCAAGATTCCGGGATTACGCTGGAAATATGGAATTACGACCGCGATGCGGCCGTCCGGTCCGACGCGATCGGTCGACATGGATCTCCTTTGCAAATATTGGGCAACGCAACTTTCGACAACGACGAACGGATGCATCCGGATGGGCGGGCGCGAATATCGTGGGCAATCCGATGCACTGGCACATCGCGATGCGGGCGATTCTTCAGTTGCGGAACTGCCATTGATGCTCCGGACTTGGCGACTCAATCCAGCGTGCTGCGGAACGACCGCAAGCCGATCGCGATGACCGCCGTCATGAACAGCAGGATCGGCCAGACCTCGCCGCCGATTTCCGTGAGGCCGTTCCCCTTGAGTAGCACCCCGCGGACGATGCGCAGGAAGTGGGTGATCGGCAGCACCTCGCCGATCGCCTGTGCCCAGCCTGGCATGCCGCGGAACGGGAACATGAAGCCCGACAGCAGGATCGACGGCAGGAAGAAAAAGAACGTCATCTGCATCGCCTGCAGCTGATTGCGTGCAAGCGAGCTGAACGTGAGGCCGAGCGTCAGGTTGGCCGCGATGAACAGCAGCACCGCCACGTAGAGCGTGACGAGGCTTCCCTGGATCGGCACGCCGAAGATCCACCGCGCGAGCGTCAGGATCAGCGTCACCTGGATGAGGCCGATCAGCACGTACGGGACGATCTTGCCGGTCATCACCTCGAGCGCGTTCG
>JBDTRG010000094.1:0-8180 GCA_039931775.1 Betaproteobacteria bacterium
CGGCGGCGCCCGCGCTGGACGAGCAGGCTTGCAATGAGCAGTGACTGCAAGACGATGGCGAGCGCTATCGTCACGATCTGCCACTGATACTTGGCCCAAACACCAGGTTCGCGAAAACGCACGACGCTGTCCGGCGGAAGGGCCGACTCGTCGATACCCCAACGCCGAATCTGGCGCCAGTCCACCATGAACGTATTGCGCATCGACCCCGTGGCAATCGCGGCCGGCGCAGTCCCGGCAAGGAGGGCCGCCACCGTCTCTCCCGCGTGTCTCGTCTGATCTTCGAACGTAGCCATATACCCGCCAACGACCCCGCTCCCAAGAAACGTGTCGTACGGGCCGTAGATGGGCGCCCCCGATGCGAGTGCCATCTGGTCTACCGATTGGCGGGGCGTGGACACGTTCCCCATGCCATCGACGTAATAGCCCGGCGTGTAGACGATCGCCTCCTCAGTCAGTGCATGTAGCTGCCGCAGCACCTCTGTCGTCGGAAGACCCGCGAGAAACGTGACCTGCATGGGTTTTTTCCATCCGGCAACCGCGTTGCGTATTCGCCTCTCCAACGCGCGATCCGTGCTGGAGGCACCCGATACGAGGACCAACCGGGTCGCGCGCGGATGCAGACGTGTCGCGAACTCGAGGGTGGCCATCGGATCGAGGTCCACCGTCCAACCGATGACGTTTGGAGGAGTGTCGAACGCAGGAAGTTCCTCTCGTGTTACGTTGACGTGAACCACGGGCACGTTCGGAACGATTCGGTCCCGGTAACCCAGCGCGAACCGCAATGCCTCCGGACCTGCGGCCACGATCACGCCGATTGTCAGCTTGCTGTATTTCAGGTGCAGGAAATCCGCCAACGTTTCGGCGTCGATAGCGTCCGCAAAATGCTCAACGTCGAGAAATTCGTCGAAAATCTCGACCGGATGACCAACCACCTGTGGCACTACCCGGCGCAGCGTGCTGTCGATGGCGACGACCCCGGGTAGCGGACGCCCGTTGCTGAACAGGATCAACACGCGCTTCGGTGTTCCCGTTTCAGCGGCGTGCACGGCGCAATGAAACGTGAGTAAGAAAAGGGCGAGCGCTACGCCCGCCACCTCCGTTTCATGGCTCGACACTGCCCTGAACCATTTCTTTCGACGTGGCGCACTCACGCTCAAATGTCGGACCCTCCTAGCCTGCAGCATGGGCAGTCAGAGTATACGAATTCCAACCACCCAATTTTCGGTGTTTCGGGAGGTGGTCAAGCAACGGGCGAGCACCGAAGGCCCGCGGCTGCCGCATTGCTGAGGCACGACCCTAGGATGGCGACGGGCGCATGCGGTGGCGGCTAACTCCGAAGCGAGCCTGTTCTGACGGGAGCCGTGGTCGCCGAAGGTGGCATGAATCGCGTGTCGCTTGGTCACTCAGGGTCGTAGGGCAATCTCATCTAATTTTTGCGCACGGTTTTGCCAACTGTGTCGCAAAACTCAACGAGAACGGCGCCCTGCCGTGGCGCTACGCGCTCAGACGTCCAGATTGCGCACGCCCAACGCATTCGATTCGATGAAAGCCCGGCGCGGTTCGACGAGTTCGCCCATCAGCGTCGAGAAGATTTCATCCGACGTGATCGCATCATCGATCTGCACGCGCAACAGCCGCCGGACCGCCGGGTCCATCGTGGTTTCCCACAGCTGCGCCGGGTTCATCTCGCCGAGGCCCTTGTAGCGCTGCAACGAGACGCTGGCGCGCGCATCGGCGAGCAGCCAATCGAGTGCTTCCTTGAACGACTTCACCGCTTGCTGCTTCTCGCCACGGCGTACGGTGGCTCCCGGCTCGATCAGGCCCAGCAGCACCGCGGCGGCCGCGCGGATCTGCGCAAAATCTCCCGACGCGATCAAGTCGCTGTCGATCACGGTAACGTGCGGCGTGCCGTGATGCGTGCGGGTGACCGCCAGACGCCGCGTCTCGGTGACCGCGTCGTAGCGCGCTTCGAGGCGCACATCGGGATCGCCGATCGTCGCTTGCACCACGGCGGCACTCGCGGCGGCGGCCGCGTCCGTCGAAAGGTCGATCTGCGCGCCGGCCAGCACCGCGTAGAGCGCCGCGGGCTCGATGACCCGCGCGAGCCGCTCGATCACGGCATCGGCCAGCAGGTATTCGCGGGCCACACTCGCGAACGCCTCGGCCGTTAGCGCAGGCTTGCCTGTGCCCGGAATGAGCTCGGCGCCTTTCAGCGCCACGCGCAGCAGATGCTGCTTCAACTCGTGGTCGTCCTTGAGGTAGGTCTCTTCCCGGCCCTGCTTCACCTTGTAGAGCGGCGGCTGCGCGATGTAGATGTGGCCGCGCTCGACCAACTCCGGCATCTGCCGATAGAAAAACGTCAGGAGCAGCGTGCGGATGTGCGAGCCGTCGACATCGGCGTCCGTCATGATGATGATGCGGTGGTAGCGCAGCTTGTCGGCGTTGTACTCGTCCTTGCCGAACCCGGTTCCGAGTGCGGTGATCAGTGTGACGATCTCCTGCGAGCTCACGAGTTTTTCGAAGCGCGCTCGCTCGACGTTGAGTATCTTGCCGCGCAGCGGCAGGATCGCCTGGAATTTGCGATCGCGTCCCTGCTTGGCGGATCCGCCGGCGGAATCGCCCTCGACCAGGTAGATCTCGCACAGTGCGGGATCGCGCTCCTGGCAGTCGGCGAGTTTGCCCGGCAGGCCCATGCCGTCGAGCACGCCTTTGCGGCGCGTTAGTTCGCGCGCCTTGCGTGCGGCCTCGCGGGCCCTCGCCGCGTCGACGATCTTGGTGCAGATAATCTTGGCGTCGCCGGGGCTCTCGAGCAGGAATTCGGCGAGCTTGGCCGCGACGATCTCCTGCACGATCGGCTGCACTTCGGACGAGACGAGCTTGTCCTTCGTCTGCGACGAAAACTTGGGCTCGGGCACCTTGACCGACAGCACGCAGCAGAGTCCTTCGCGCATGTCGTCGCCGGTGGTCTCGACCTTCGCTTTCTTCGCGATCTCTTCCTTCTCGATGTAGTTGTTGAGCGTGCGCGTCATCGCCTGGCGCAGGCCCGTCAAGTGCGACCCGCCGTCGCGCTGCGGAATATTATTGGTGAAGCACTGGACGTTCTCGGCGTATGCGTCGTTCCACTGCATCGCGACCTCGACCGTCGTGCCGTCCTTTTCGCCGATCGCGTGGAAAATCTTCGGATGCAGCACGGTCTTGCTGCGATTCATGTATTCGACGAAGCCGCGGATGCCTCCCGAATGCGCAAAGTTCTCGCTCTTGCCGTCGCGCTGGTCGAGGAGTTCGATCTTCGTCCCGTTATTGAGGAACGAGAGCTCGCGAATGCGCTTTGCGAGGATTTCGTAATGGAATTCGACGCGGCCGAAGGTTTCCACCGACGCCATGAAATGCACTTCGGTGCCACGCCGGTCGGTAGCGCCGGTGACCGCGAGCGGCGCGACGGCGACGCCGCGGCGAAACTCCATCTGATGCGTACGGCCGTTGCGCCAGATGCGCAGGCGCAGCCAGTCCGACAGCGCGTTGACCACCGACACGCCTACCCCGTGCAGGCCGCCGGATACCTTGTAGCTGTTCTGGTCGAACTTGCCGCCGGCGTGGAGTTCGGTCATCACGATCTCGGCCGCGGAGCGCTTGAATTCGTCGTCGTCCTTGATGTCGATGGGAATGCCGCGGCCGTTGTCGACCACGGAGACCGAATTGTCGGCGTGAATGACGACCTTGATGTCGTCGCAGAAACCCGCCAGGGCCTCGTCGATCGCGTTGTCGAGTACCTCGAAGACCATGTGATGCAGCCCGGTACCATCCGACGTGTCGCCGATGTACATGCCCGGGCGCTTGCGCACGGCGTCGAGGCCCTTCAGTACCTGGATGCTGGTCGAATCGTAGTCTTCGCCGTTATTCGCGGGCTTCGGGCTTGCTGGTGTCATCGTGGCTTTCGGTCGTATTTCATGAGGCTCAATGCACCGGCGCCGACTGTGCGTCGGCGCCGGCTTGCTATGCGGGCGCGTCGCGTCAAATGCGCATCGGCATCACGACATACTTGTAGTCGGCGCGATCCGGTACGGTGACGAGCGCGCTCGAATTGGCGTCGCCGAACGCGAGCTCGACCTTTTCCATCGCCATGTTCTGCAGCACATCGAGGAGGTACGTGATGTTGAAGCCGATGTCGAGCGCATCGCCCTTGTAGGCAACTTCGAGCTCTTCCTCGGCTTCTTCCTGCTCGCTATTCGTGCAGATGATCTTGAGCTGGTCGTTGCCCAGGACCAGGCGCACGCCGCGGAATTTTTCGTTGGACAGGATGGCGGCGCGCTGCAGCGACGCGAGCAGTTCGACGCGACCGAGTTCGATGCGCTTGCCGTGGCCCGCCGGTATGACCCGGTTGTAGTCGGGGAACTTGCCGTCAACGACCTTGCTGACGAGCTCGATGTTGGCGAACGTGAAGCGCACCTGGTTCGCGAGCACGTTGAGCGTAACGGGATCGTCGACTTCCGCCAGCAGTTTGCCGAGTTCGAGCACGGTCTTGCGCGGCAGGATCACTTCCTGACGCTGGTAATCGCCGGCGATCGCGATGCTTGCCCACGACAACCGGTGTCCGTCCGTTGCCACCGCCTGCAGCGAGCCCTTATCGATGACGAGCAGCATGCCGTTCAGGTAATAGCGGATGTCCTGCTGCGCCATCGCGAACTCGACCGACTTCAACAGCCCGCGCAATTCGCGCTGCGGCAACGACAAGGACTGTACCTCGTCCTGGCCAACGCCGATGCGCGGATAGTCGGCGGCCGGCAATGTCTGCAGGTTGAATCGCGACCGGCCGGCACGCAGCGTCATTCGCGTGCCCGTGCCGTCGATGGTGAGGGTCGAATCATCCGGAAGAGCGCGAAGGAGATCCTGCAGCTTGCGTGCCGCGACGGTGACCGCCTGCGACTCTTTGCCGGCGAGATCGGAATGCGCGGTGATCTGCATCTCGAGGTCGGTGGCAGTGACGAAGAGCTTGGCGTCCCGGTGCTCGATCAGCACATTCGCGAGAATTGGCAGCGTGTGGCGCCGTTCGACGATGCCCGACACGGCTTGCAGGGGTTTCAGCAACGCATCGCGTGCTATTTGCTTTAGTTGCATTGATTAAACCATTTAACAGCTAACAGGAGGCGGAACGGTTCCGGTATATCCGGAAAAAGCCGTTATTTGTCAGACGGTTGAATTGGGAAGAACCCTGTGGACAGACCGGGTAGCAGCGGTGGATCGATTGGGGACTTTTCTGGGGATATCAATCCAGCCCCTCCAATGCACATATTATAGACGCGAAAACAGAAGTTATCCAGCAAAAAAATGGGTCGTCCGAGTGGCTTAAGGCGGTCGTAGGGCACGGACATTCCCGGGTGGCGGCGGGTCAGGTGCGCAGGACCTGCAGCAGGAAATTGACGTCGTGGTTGAGTTCAGGGAGCGTTTCGCGCAGTTTCGCGATCTGCCGGCACGCATGCAGCACGGTAGTGTGGTCGCGGCCGCCGAAGTTGCTGCCTATTTCCGGAAGCGAGAGCTGCGTCAGTTCCTTGGACAGCGCCATCGCCACCTGGCGCGGCCGCGCGATTGCGCGCGAGCGCTTCTTCGAGTGCATGTCGGAAACGCGGATCTTGTAGTAGTCGGCCACCGTCTTCTGGATGTTTTCGACCGAGATCTGCCGGTTCTGCACGGCGAGAAGGTCGCGCAGCGCGTCCTTGGCGACCCCGAGCGAGATCTCCTGCCCGTGGAAGCTCGAATAGGCGATCACGCGCTTCAGCGCGCCTTCGAGTTCGCGAACGTTCGAGCGGATGTGCTTGGCGATGAAGAAAGCGACCTGCTCGTCGAGCTTCAATCCGGTGGCGCCGGCCTTCGCGAGCAGGATGGCGACGCGCATTTCGAGTTCCGGTGGTTCGAGCGCCACCGTCAAGCCCCAGCCGAAGCGGGAAATCAGCCGCTCCTCGAGACCGGCGATCTCCTTCGGGTAGGTGTCGCAGGTAATGACGACCTGCTTGTGCGCCTCGACCAGCGTGTTGAACAAGTAGAAGAACTCTTCCTGCGTCCGGCTCTTGCCGTTGAAGAACTGGATGTCGTCGATCAGCAGGAGGTCGAGCGAGCGGTAGTAGCGCTTGAAGTCGTCGAAAGCCTTGTGCTGGTAGGCGCGAACGACGTCGGACACATAGGTCTCGGCGTGGATGTAGCGAATCTTCGCCGAGGCGTCGCGCTGCAGGATGTGATTGCCCAACGCCTGGATCAAGTGGGTCTTGCCGAGCCCGACGCCGCCGTAGACGAACAGCGGGTTGTAGGAGGTTGGGTGCTCGGCCACCTGCATTGCCGCGGCGCGGGCCAGCTGGTTGGCCTTGCCGGCGACGAAACTCGCGAACGTGAAGCTCGGGTTGAGGCTCGTCTGCTCGTGGCGGCGCGGCAGCGCCGGAGGATTGGTGAGGCCGGACGGCGGCTCGGCGAGCGGCGGTGGCACAGGGAGCGGCACGGCGACCGCGAGTGGCGGCGCGGGGGCCACTGCCCGGGCGGCGTCGGTTACTCCGTCGGCAACGCCCAGCGTGATCGAAACGGCGTGGCCGTGGGCTTCGGCGGCGAGCTCCGTGATACGCACGAGGAAGCGCTCCTTGACCCATTGCAGCACGAACCGGTTGTGCGCGAGCAACCGGTAGCCATCGCCGGCGGGCTCGAGCGCCAGCGGCCGGATCCACGTGTTGAACTGCTGGGGCGTGAGCTCCTCGCGGAACGCGTCGAGGCAGCGTTGCCAGAAAAGCGGACCGCCTGACATGCGTATTCCAATTCCACGGGGAGGGTGCGGCGGGAGGGCGCGATGCGCCCGTCGTTGTCGCCATTGTAGTGCAGTGGGACGGAGTTATCCACAGGCGGGTCGGCCCGCTCGCTTCGCGCCGCCGCCGATGATGATTGACAGCGATGGTGTTAACGCGCTCTAATGTAAGGCTTTTTCACGTCGAGATTCCCACCATGAAACGCACGTTCCAGCCCTCCGTCGTCAAGCGCAAGCGCACGCATGGATTTCGCGCCCGGATGAAGAGCGTCGGAGGCCGCAAGGTGCTCTCCGCGCGCCGCGCCAAGGGCCGCGCCCGGCTCGCGCCCTGATCGCCGGACCCGCTGCGGCGATGGTCCGGGCAACGCGCCGCTGCCGGCTCACCGGAACGGGCGCCTTCGAGATGGTTTTCCGCACCGGCCGCAAGAGCGAAGGTCAATACCTGCAGTTCGTCTCTGTTGCGGCGGCACGTGAGTGCGGTCGCGTCGGCTTCGTCATCGGCAAGAAGGCGCTACCCCGGGCCGTCGACCGCAACCGCATTCGACGGATGCTGCGCGTCGTGTTGCGTGACGCCCGCCCGGCGATAGAAGCGCTCGACGTGATCGTGCGCGTCAAGCGCGGGATGCCGAAAGCAGAATTTCCGCGGGTCGTCGTCGAGGCGACGAAGATGCTGGCCACCCTGCCTGGTGGCCGCGAAGCATGAGCACGATCCTGCTCGCGCTTCTGCGCGTGTACCAATACCTGCTCCGGCCGATGCTCGGCGCGAACTGCCGGTTCGCCCCGAGTTGTTCGGATTACGCGTGCGATGCGATCGTCAAGCACGGCGCGCTGAAAGGTATGTGGCTCGCGACGCGCCGGATTTGCCGCTGCCACCCGTATCATTCCGGCGGTTACGACCCGGTCCCCTAAAGTCTCGTCCCCTTTATCCTCTCGCGTGCCGCGCCTCGACGCGCGGTGTCACCCAGGCCTCAATGGATACCCAACGTCTGATCCTGTTCGTGATCTTTTCCTTTTCGGCGCTGCTCTTGTGGGAGGCGTGGCAGAAGGAGACGCGTCCGCCCCCGGCGCCGGTCGCGGCGGCGGCACAACAGGGCAAGGTCGCACCGGCGGCCGATCTTCCGGCGATCCCGACCACCCCTGCGGCTCCGGGTACCAGCCCGGCCGCCGCGCCGGGCGTACCGGGGGCCGGCCCGGCCGCGGTGCCGGCCGTCAACGCTCAGGCGGCCCCCGCCGGACAGCTCGTCACGATCACCACCGATCTCTATCGCGCTGTCATCGATGCCACGGGCGGTACGATCACCGAGGTCTCTTTCTCGAAGCATCGCGACCCGCACGACGCGACGAAGCCGTACACGCTGCTGTTGCGCACGGCCGACCGGACGCTCGTCGCGCAATCCGG
>JBDTRG010000095.1:0-34748 GCA_039931775.1 Betaproteobacteria bacterium
TCCCAGAAAAGGGGACGGCGGAACGTGCCGCCGCCCTGTCCAGTCGGTCACTTCGACATCCTTAGTGTAGCCGGTTTGGCGAGACGTCCGATCAACGCATTGGCTCCGATCGACAGCACGAACAGCACAATCAGCAGCGCGTACATCCGCGGCGTGTCGAAGGTCGCCCGCACGCCGCCGCGTGCCGCCTAAGGGCAGTACCGGCGGGCGTTACCGGTGCGGCCGCGCGAGAAAGCGCTTCAGCCGGTCGACGCCGTCGGCGAGCCGCGATTCGCTTGACGCGAAACACCAGCGCACGAAGCCTTCACCTTCCGGGCCGAACGCGATTCCCGGCGCAATCCCCAGGCCCACGTCGGCCACCAGTTGCTTGCAGAACGCGAGGCTGTCGGACACGCCGTCGACGCGAAAGAACGCATACATCGCGCCGGGTGCGGCGACCGCCTCGATCCCGGGCAGCGCACGCAGGCGCGCGTCGAGAAAATCCCGCGCGCCGCGGTAGCGCACGAGCGTATGGGCAATGACCTCGTCGCCTTTCGTCACGGCGGCAACGCCGGCGCGCTGCACGAAGGCCGGCGCGCACGACGTGTTGTACTCGATGAGCTTGGCGAGATCGGGAACGACCGAAGCGGGAGCGACGACCCAGCCCAGTCGCCAGCCCGTCATCAGCCACGACTTCGAAAACGTGTTGGTGCTGATCACGCGATCGTCGGGTTCCGCGATGTCGAGAAACGACGGGGCGGGCACCGGCGTGTCGCCGCCGCCGTAGTAGAGCCGCTCGTACGCGTCGTCGGCGACGATCCAGATGCCGTGGCGGCGGCAGTGGTCGAGGATCGTCCGCTGATCGTCGCTGCCGATCGTCCAGCCGGTCGGATTGTTCGGCGAGTTGATGTAGACGGCGCGCGTGCCGGGCGTCAGCGCGCGAAGGAGCTGCGACAGATCGAGCGTCCAGCCGGTCGGTCCGAACGTGAGCGCGACGCACTCGACCTCGGCGCCGAGGATCTTCGGAATTTCGACGAGGTTCGGCCACAGCGGCGTCACCGCGACGGCGCGATCGCCTGCTCCCACCAGCAGCTGCGAGGTCAGCATCAACGCCGACACGCCGGAATTGGTGACAGCGACGCGATCCTGGCCCATCGGCGGATGCAGGCGCGAGACATAACCTGCGATCGCGTCGCGCAACTCGGGCAGCCCGAGATTGTGGGTGTAGAACGTCTCGCCGGCGTCGAGCGAATCGATCGCCGTCTGGCGGATGAACGACGGCGTGACCTCGTCCGGTTCCCCGAACCAGAACGGAAGGATATCGTCGCGCCCCATGCCGGCGTTGGCGACCTCGCGGATTTTCGAGGCGCGAAGGCGCTGGACGATGTCCCGCGCCATGGGAGGGTGATGTGCCACGTTCGATCGCGGAGTGGAAGGGGGGCCATCATAGGTGACGCGCGTGTTGCGGTCTATCGACGCGTCGTTTATGGTGCAAGGGACCGATGCACCGATGCATCGGCGGCAACGATCGGATCGATACCATGGCAAACACACCGAAACCGGACCTCGCGGCGGGCGTCGCCCTCGCGGACCTGCCCGATGGCGCGATGTCCGTCGGGCAAGTAGACGGCGAGGACGTCCTGCTGCTGCGGCGAGGCGACGAGTTTTTTGCGGTCGGCGCGTCCTGCACGCATTATCACGGCCCGCTGGCCGACGGGCTCGTCGTCGGCGACACGGTTCGCTGTCCGTGGCATCACGCCTGCTTCAGCCTGCGCACGGGAAAGGCACTGCGCGCGCCGGCACTGGATGCGATCCCCTGCTGGCGCGTCGAGCGGGTCGGGGACACGGTTTTCGTCCGCGAGCGCCTACCGGAGGCGAGCCCGTCGCAAGGTGCTTCGTTCGTCGCGGCGAGCACGGAACCCGACTCGGTGGTCATCGTCGGCGGTGGCGCCGCCGGCCTCGCCGCCGCGGATACCCTGCGCCGCGACGGCTATATCGGCGCTGTGACGCTTTTGAGCGCCGACGACTCACCCCCGTGCGACAGGCCGAACCTGTCGAAGGATTTTCTCGCCGGCACGGCACCTGCCGACTGGATTCCGTTGCGCGCGCCGGAATACTACGCCGAGCGGCGCATCGACCTTCGTCTCAACGCGCGAGTAACGTCGATCGACGTCGCCGGAAAACGCGTGGAGCTCGCGGGCGGCAAGACGATGCCGTATGGTGCGCTGCTGCTCGCGACTGGCGCCGACCCGGTCCGGCTCGATATTCCGGGCGCGACGGATGGGCAGGTGTTCTATCTGCGCACATTCGCCGACAGCCAGGCGATCGTCGCGAAGGCAGCTTCCGCGAAGCGCGCGGTCGTCGTCGGCGCGAGCTTCATCGGGCTCGAAGTCGCGGCATCGCTTCGTGCCCGCGGGATCGATGTCCATGTCGTCGGACCGGAGGCGGTGCCGCTGGAGCGGGTTCTGGGCCCCGACGTCGGCCGGTTCATCCGCGAGCTGCACGAGTCGCACGGCGTGGTCTTTCACCTCGGGCGGACGGTCGCGCGGCTCGACGGCACTCGCGTGACGTTGAGCGATTCGACGACCGTCGAGGCCGATTTCGTGGTCGTCGGCGTAGGCGTGCGTCCGGCGATCGGGTTGGCGAAGCAGGCGGGCCTCGCGATCGACCGCGGCATCCTGGTTGACGCCTACCTCGAGACGAGTGCTCCGGGCGTCTACGCCGCGGGGGACATCGCGCGGTGGCCCGACCCGCATTCCGGCGAGCGGATCCGCATCGAACACTGGGTAGTCGCCGAACGCCAGGGGCAGGTTGCTGCCAGGAACATTCTCGGCCGCCATCGCCAGCCGTTCGATGCGGTGCCGTTCTTCTGGAGCCAGCACTACGACGTCGCGATCAATTACGTCGGCCACGCGGAAAAGTGGGATGCGATCGCCATCGACGGAACGCTGGCGGGACACGATTGCGCGGTCAATTACGCGTTGGGCGGGCGCACGCTTGCCGTAGCCACGATCTCGCGCGACTTGCAGAGCCTTCGGGCCGAAGTGGCGATGGAGACCGAGGGCCGGTGAGCTCCGTCATCGCGGCGCCGACCCGCGCGGTTCGCTCGCCCGATCTGCACGATTTCGTCGCGAGGCATCCGCGGCTCTTCGTCCTGACGGGGGCCGGCGTCAGCGTCGACTCGGGCATTCCCGGGTACCGTGACGACGAGGGCCGCTGGCAGCGCACGGCGCCGGTCACGCTGCAGGACTTTCTGCGAACGGAGTCGGCGCGCAAGCGGTATTGGGCGCGGAGCATGGTCGGCTGGCCGATCGTCGCCGCGGCGCGACCTAATGCCGCTCACCATGTACTGGTCCGCCTCGCGGGGGAAGGAAGGGTCCACCGGCTGGTCACGCAGAACGTCGACGGCCTGCACCAGCGCGCCGGAAGCCGAAATGTCATCGAGCTCCACGGCACCATCGGTCGCGTCGTGTGCCTCGACTGCAAACACGAACTTCCGCGCGAGGCGGTGCAGCGGAGGCTGGAGGGTGCCAATCCAGAGTTTGCAGCGTTTCGTGCGGCGGCCGCACCCGATGGCGACGCCGACCTCGAACCAGGTGACGCCGAAGCGTTTCGCGTCCCGGCCTGCCCGCAGTGCGGCGGCATCCTCAAGCCGGACGTCGTGTTCTTCGGCGAAAACGTTCCGCGCGATCGCGTGAATGCGGCATTCGATGCGCTGGACGAGGCCGACGCCATGCTCGTCGTCGGCTCTTCGCTGATGGTGTACTCGGGCTATCGCTTCTGCGAGCGCGCACAGCGCACCGGCAAGCCGATCGCAGCGATCAACCTCGGCCGCACGCGTGCCGATCCGCTGTTCGCGCTGAAAGTCGAAGGGCGATGCGCGGACGCCCTCGCCGAACTGATCGAACGGCTGGCGGCAGTCCCGCGGTGAACCGCGTGCGCGGCGAACCGGTCGTCAGCGCATCAGCGCGACGTCCTTGTGTCCCGTCAGCCTCAACGTCGCCTGGAACAGCACCAATGCGGCAGCGACCACCAGCATGATGCACACGGAAAACGCCGCGGCCTGATTCTGGTTTCCGGCGTCGTCGAGCAGCAGCACCGACACGGCGGCGACCTGCGTCATCGGCGTGACCAGGAAGATGACCGCCGACAGCGTGACCATGCTGCGCACGAAGAAGAACACGCCGACGCTGATGATCGACGCCGAGATGATCGGCAGCGTCACCGAGCGCAGCGTGCGCAGGAAGCCGCCGCCCAGCGACGTGGAGGCCTCGTCGAACACGCGGCTGATCTGGTTGATGCTGGTAGTGGCGATCAGGAAGCCTTGCGCGTGATAGTGATAGACGTTGCAGATCGCGAGGATCAGGAAGGTTCCGTAGAGGACCTCGAGCGGGCTCTTCGGGTCGTTGAACGCGAGGATGTAGCCCAGCCCCAGCACCATTCCCGGCACGGCGGCAGGCAGGATCGAGACGAAATAGAGCACCTGACCGGCCAGATTGTCGAGCCGGCGCACGACGCACGCGGCGGTCACGGTGGCGACGACGCCGATGATCGCCGCAAGCAGCGATACCCAGATGCTCGTCCACAGCGGCGCGAGCCCGTTCTGAACTTCGAAACGGTAGTGGCGAAGACTCAAATGCAGGTTGTACGGCCAGAGCGTCACGAAGCTCGCGATGAAGACGATGGCGACGATCAGCACGATCAGGCCGCAGATCGTGACGGCGCAGACAAAGCCGGCGGCGTCGCGCAGGCGCTCGCGCTCCACCTGGAGTGGCGTCGAGCGCTCGGTGATCGTCGCTTGATGGCGCCGCATGATCCACTTTTCGACGACGACGGCGAGCCCTGCCGGCACGAGCAGGATCATCCCGATCACGGCGCCCATCTCGAAATTGCCCTGCCCGGAGACCTGGTTGTAGATCTCCGTCGCGAGCACGTTGAAATCGCCGCCGATCACCATCGGATTGCCGAAGTCGGTGATCACGATCGTGAACACGACGAAGGTCGCCGACAGCAGCCCGTATTTCGTCGAGGGCAGCGTGATGTCGCGGAACATCCGGGCGCTGGTGGCCCCCAGCACCTTCGCCGATTCGTAGAGGCGCGCGTCGGCGATGGCGAGCGCGGCCGACAGGATCAGGTAGGCATGCGGAAAACTGTAGAACACGTCGGAGATGACGATTCCCCAGAAGCCGTAGATGTCGATGCCGAGATCGAACGTCCGGTTGACCACACCGTTGCGGCCGAACAGGAACACGATGCCGAGCGCCTGCACCAGCGACGGCGCGAAGAGCGGCAGCAACGCGACGGCACCGAAGATCCGCTTGCCCGGCATCGCGGTGCGCCGCATCGCAAACGCGAACGCGTAGGCGAGCACTACGGTGATGAAGGTCGTCGTCAGCGAGACCGAAAGGCTGTTGCCCACGACCTTCGAGAACTTGGGACTTTGGATGTAGCGGACGTAGTTGCCCAGGCCGAAGCCATCCGGCGTTGCGAAACTCATCCTGAAGATACCGAACAACGGAACGACGACGAATGCGATGAGCGGCAGCACGACGAGCGCCGTCAGGCCGATCAAGGCCAGCCGGTCGGCATCGGGTCGCGGAAGGCGCCGTAGCGCCCCCAACGCGGCGTCCGTCACGGCGCGGCGTCCCTCAATCGATGGATCGCGTGCACCGGGATCCGCACGGCGAGGGTGCCGCCGGCCTGGAGGTCAGTCCGGCGCCCGCGCAGTTCGAGCACGAGCGCTCGCTCGCCCAGCGCCAGCGTGATCCGGGTGAAACTGCCGAGGAAGATGCACTTCTCGATGCGACCGAGCAGCGCGCCCGGATGCGGCGCGCCCGGATCCACCAGCTCGATGTGCTCGGGTCGCACGCCGATGAAGGGGTCGTCCGCGGTGCCGCTGGCGTCGGCGTCGAGACCCGCGCTGGACATCGGCAGCAGATTCATCCGACCGATGAATTCGGCGACGAAGCGATTGACGGGCCGGTCGTACAGATCGCCGGCTGAGCCGACCTGCTCGATGACGCCAGCGTTCATCACGACGATGCGGTCGGCCATCTCCATCGCTTCGTGCTGGTCGTGCGTGACCATGATCGTGGTGATGCCCAACGCCGTCTGCAGGTCCTTGATTTCGCCGCGCAGGTCCTCGCGCACCTTGGCGTCGAGTGCGGACAGCGGTTCGTCGAGCAGCAGTACCGCAGGCCCGGGTGCCAGCGCGCGAGCGAGCGCAACCCGTTGCTGCTGGCCGCCGGAGAGCTGGTGCGGGTACTTGTCCGCCTGGTCGGACAGGTGCACGAGGTCGAGCACCTCGGCGACCCGCGGAGCGATGGCCTCCCTGCGCCACTTCCGGCATTCGAGGCCGTAGCCGATGTTTCGCGCCACCGACATGTTCGGGAACAGCGAGTACGACTGGAAGACGATCCCGAAATTGCGAAGCCGCGCCGGAACGTCGACGAGGCTCTTGCCGTTCAGCATGACCTCGCCGGCGTCGGGGGTCTCGAGCCCGGCAATCACCCGCAGCAAGGTGGTCTTGCCGCAGCCGGACGGGCCGAGGAAGCAGACGAACTCGCCCTCGCCGATCGCCAGGCTGACGTCGTTCAACGCCGCGACGGCGCCGAAGCGTTTGGTGATGCTGGACAGTGACAGAAACACGATCAGCCCCGTTTTCGAGCGGGCGCGGGGGCGCCGGTATCGGTGCGGCGAAGTCTAACGCGAGAACCGGCGGGCGGCGACGCGCCCGTCGGATCCCTGCTTCAGCGTTCGATCTTCTGCTTCCACTCGGCGATGATGCGATCCTTGTTCTTCGCGGAGGCCGCAAAGTCCATCTTGTAGAGGACCGTCGAGACGTCGGCGGGCAAACCGGCCTTCAGGACCGCCTCGGGCGCCTGCGCGCCGGGGACCGACGACATCTCCGCCCGCTCGCCATAGAGCTTCGCCGCATCGAGCGTCAGCAGCCAGTCGAGGAACTGCTTCGAGTCTTCCTTGTTCTTCGACGTTTTCATCAGCGCGTTGACTTCGGTCTCGTAGCCGGCGCCTTCGCTCGGAATCACCAGCTTGATCGGGTAGCCTTCCATGATCTGCTTCACGCCACTGAATGCGAATGAAATGCCGATCGCGTATTCGCCGGTCGCGGCCGCCTTGCACGGCCGTGACCCGGACTTGATGTACTGCGCGATGTTCTTGTCGAGGTCCTTCAGGTATTGCCAGCCCTTCTCCTCGCCCTTCATCTGCAGGATGCTCACCACCTGCGCGTAACCGGTGCCGGAACTCGCGGCGTTCGGCATCACGATCTGGCCCTTGTAGGCCGGATTCAGAAGGTCCTGCCACGATGTGGGCATCGGCAGATTGTTCTTCTTCAGGATCTCGGTATTGACGCAGAACCCGGCAAAATACCCGGTGGTGGCGAACCAGCGGCCGTCGGCGTCCTTGAACTGCGGCTTCACCTTGTCAATGCCGGCCGGCTTGTACACCTCGGTCATTTCGAGAAAGCGCGGATCGACCATCTGCGTGACCGCCCAGCCCCAGATGACGTCGTGGCGCGGGTTGCTCTTCTCGGCGAGGATGCGGGCCGCGAGATCGCCGGTCGACAGGCGCAGTACGTTGACCTTGATTCCCGGTTTCGCCTTGTTGAAGGCGGCGAGGTAGACGCGAACGTCGTCTTCCTCCAGCGCCGTATAGGCGGTGATGTCGCCGGCGCGCGCACCGACGCAAAGCATCGCGAACGCCGCCGCGACCAGTCCCTTGGTCCATCCGTGCATCGTCATCATGTGCCTGCTCCCGATTCTGCCCGGCGGTGCTGCGAATCGTCGCGATGGCGCGACGCACCGCGGGCAATTGACTCTCGACCCGGCCCGCCGACTCCCGCAGGCAAGCACCTGCCTGCCCCGCGCCCAAGATAACACGCCGGTATTTGGTTCACAAGGGAAGATGTTGTATTCACCAACTAGTGAGGTTGGACCGCCTGGCCATCACGCGCCGTTCGCCGCGGGATGAAATCAACGCCTTCCGCCGAGGGGCACGGCGCAGCGCCTCAATGCCGGGCAACGATCGCGCGGACGCCTGCTTGCCTCAGGCTCCCTTCGAGGCGTTTCGGCGGCGCCGCGTCGCTGACGAGAACGCCGATGTCCGCGAGCGCGCACACGCGCTCGAAGTGGACGAGTTCGAATTTCGAGCTGTCGACGAGCAGCAGCGTGCGCACCGAGCGCTCCATCATCGCGCGCTTGACCGAGCAGGACAGCGAATCCGCGTCCGTCACGCCGTCCGCGGTGATGCCGCCGGCGCCAATGAACGCCTTGTTCGCCTTGAAGCGGCGGATGAAATCGACGGTGTCGGAACCGTAGACACCGCCCTCGCGCATCACGTAGTCCCCCGGGCACAGGATGACGCGGCAACGGGCACTCGTGCCGAGCACGCGCGCAGCGGGCAGGCAATTCGTCACGACGGTGAGATGCAGGTCGCGCGCGGCCAGCGCATTGGCGAACAGCGTGGTCGTCGAGCCGCAATCGATCATCACGGCGTCGCCTTCGTCGACCATCGCCGCCGCGGCCGCGCCGATGCGGCTGCGCTCCGCAGCGTGGGCACGACTGCGCTCGCCGATGGCCGGTTCCTCGGTCAGCGAGAGGCTTGCGCCGCCGCCGTAGGTTCGCGTCAGCGCGCCGCTTTGCGCCAATTCGTCGAGATCGCGGCGCGCGGTCTCGGTGGTCACGGCGAACGCCTTGGCGAGCGTCGCAATGCGCACCGTGCCTTCGCGCCGCAACATCGACAGCACCTGCGCGTGTCGCGCCTCCTGCGTCAAACGTTGCTTTTGCCGTGCCATCGATCGCCCACGTTGCCGCTACGATAGCAGGGTGGGGCGGCCGGCGTCGGCGGCGAGATCGAGAAACGTGTAGCGATCGCGGAGGAAACGCGCGTCGCGAACGGCACGCTCGTAGAAATCCGATGTCACGCCGATCTCGTCCGGCGTCTGCGGGCACCCCGCGCGCGCCATCGTGTCGGCCAGGGTTGCAGCCGGGATCATGTCCGGGCGCAAGTCCGTGCACATCGCGCCCCAGTTATCCGCGATTCGTCCCGAAAGCTCGGCCGCCGCTTGCTCCGAAAGGCGCTTGACCGCGAATTCGTTCCAGCAGGAATCGCCGATCTCGTCGCTAAACCGGTGTCGCAATGCCTCCCGGCTGATCGACGTCGCCGCCACACGCGGGGCCGGCCCGTCGAGCATTGCTTCCTGGATGCGCGCCATCGTCAGTGTCGCGACGCCGACCTGCTCGCCGTGAAAGTACGCGGGACGATCGACGGGTGCGAACATGTCGACGTAGTGGCTGATCAGGTGCTCGCCCTGGCTCGCGGGATAGCTGCCGCGGCAGATCGTCATGCCGAAGCCGGACAGCACCAGGGTGCGCGCCAGCGCGCCCATCGCATCGAGGTCGCCGCCGAAAAGTGCCTCCGGCGCCGCGAGCAGGGCCGGTTCGTCCGCGGCGAGCAGTGCGAATGGCGCCTCGCGATAATCCGTGCCGAACAGGTGCCGCGAAAGCCGCCAGTCGGCCTGCGCCGTGGAGCGGCAGAGCGAATCGCCCAATCCGGCGCGGATCATGCGTGCCGGTGCCGCGGCAAACACCGCGAGGTCGATGAATACGCCGAGAGGGGCCGCCGCCGGTAAGGACTTCTTGTGGCCGTCGACGGTGATGGCCGCATTCATCGACGTGTAACCGTTCATCGACGGCGCGGTCGCGAACACGACGTACGGCTTGCCGTCCTTCGCGGCCGCGTACTTGCACAGGTCGTTGATCGTACCCGACCCGACGGCGACCAACGCGTCGGCGGTTGCGCATGCGGTGCGCACGCGTTGGACCGTCGCGGCATCGGCGTGCGCCCCACTGTCGAGCGTCACGGTGAGCACCTCACCGAGCGAAGCGAGCGCGCGGGCGATCCGCGTGCCGGCGACTTGCGACGTATTGGCGTCGCTGACGACCGCCAGGCGCCGCCCCAGCGGCAGCGGTCGAACGAGTTCCGCCTCGATCCCGGCGAGGCTCCGCTCGATCGCCACTGCGAGAACCGGAACGCGGATCGGCTGGCCGTCGTCGGGGTCGAGCCAGGTGCCGTCGAGCAGAGCACCAATCGAATTCGGCGAGCACGCCGTCGCCACCGTCGATTGCGGACCGAGGCGACCTGTACAGGTCATGCCGCCATCCGCGGCGCCTTGTCGCATGCCTCGAGTATGTCCTGTATCTGCCCGCAAAACGCGCCCTTGGAAGGCGAGAACGAGCCATCGAAGACCGCCGATCCGATCGTGAACGCGTCGGCGCCGGCCGCGGCCAGCGCATGGATCTGGCGCGTCGAATTGACGCTGCCCGCGACGATCAACAGGCCGCCGGGGAGGGCGCCGCGCGCCGCATGCACAAGGTCGATCGGGTCGGCTTCGGTGGCCCGGTACGCGAGGAGATCCACTCCGCCGCAGCCCGACGCCTTCGCCGTTCGCGTGTCCTCGGCGACAAGCGCCGCCGATCCATAGAGACGCGTCGGATGGCCGACCGGGCGGCCCGGAAACGGGAAATAGCCGGCGAGGTCGCCGAGGACGCGCGTTGCGGTTGCGAGGTCGGTACCGCCGAGAATGCGGTCGACGCCAAGGGCGCGGCCCGCTTCGAGCGACTGAACGATGGCCTCGGCCGTCGTGCTGACGACCTCGAGGTACGAAATGCCGCCGCGACGGCGGATCGCCTGCACGACGGCCTGCATCGTTGCGGCCGGCACGCCGACGTCCTTGAATCCGATGTGCCGAATCCCGAGGTCGAGAGCGGCGTCGACGACCGACTCCGCGTCCTCGATCGTCCGGTCGTTGCGGGTCAGCATGAAGATGAAATCCATCGGCACCTCCGGAAGCCCTGGCCGCGCGGTCGCGCACCACCCGATGTTGTTACTCTAACATACCGAGTTGCAACTGCAAGATGCGGTGAGCGACGGCCGCCCTTCGACCCAAGGGAACCCGAGGACCGCTAGGCGCGATCCGGCTCGCCGAGTGCGATGTCGACCATCATCTCGTTGGCCAGCGCTTCGAGCGCGCGGCGCAACGCGTCGTCGGAGAGGGAACCGGGCACGGCAAGAGATGCGGAGACCTTGAAAAGTCGGTCCGCAGACATCGCGGCGCTGACGATTTCGGTATGGAGCTTTTCGATGCTGACGCCCCGTTCGGCGAGGCACGACGAGAGGTCGCGCATGATTCCGGGCCGGTCGTTCCCGAAGAGGTCAAGCTTGACGCTGCGCCGATGGACGGGCGCGCCCATCGCCTCGCTGCCGGCGATCGCGATGTGCAATCCCGACGCTTCCAGCGCAGACAGCGCTGCCGCCAGCGCCCCGGCGTTCGCCTCCGGCACCTCGAGATGCACGATGCCGGCGAACTGGCCGGCGAGGCTCGCCATGCGGCTTTCCGCCCAGTTGGCGCCGAACTCTTTCGCACGGTCCGACAGCAGGCTCACGATGCCGGGTCGATCGGCGCCGATCACGGTTACGACGAGCGATGTGGTCATGGGTGCATTCCTTGGCGGAGGGTTGCTGGTGCTCTGCGCCGGTGGTTGGTTGAGCAGGGGGGGCGTGCAATTGCGTTGCGCGTTGCCTCAAGTCTGGCGATCGAACCGCACCATGTCGATGCGCAGCATGTGCGTCGCCAGATAGACCTCGCGCAGGAACGACGTCAATCCGCCGATCAGCAGGAACATGGCGAGCACGAAGAGTCCGCCGGCGAGCCATCTGAGGTTGAGCGCGAAGAATTCCTCGACGAAGAGCGTGACGATGACGACGCAGATGACGAGCGCGGCGCTCGCGCAGAAGTTGATCGACCAGCTCGCGAGCCGGCGTCGCCGCTCGAGGTCGCCGATCTCGAGGCGCGCTTCGCTGCGCTCCAGCTCGTCCATATCCTTCCAGGTCCTCTCGATGAGTCGCGCGCGGTCGATCACGCGCGCCAGTCGATTCGCCATCACGCCGAGCATCGCGGCGATTCCGGTCAGCAGGAATACGGGTGCGATCGCGAGCTGGATCGCGTGGGCAATGAGCGGGAGGTTCGCGGTGGTGGGCATGTCCGGAAGCTCGGTCGTCGGAAGGGTTGCAGGCGACCTCCCGATCCGGAGTATTTCGGGTTGGGTGTCCGGGGTCAACGGGGACGCGCTCGACCGGGTTTGACCCCGCGGCCGTGCTGGGTCCTTTGCAGGCCCGGCCTGGGGCGCAGCCGCTGGATTTCTCCCGCACGGCTGACGCAGATCAATCCGATCCGACCGACGCCGCCGCACGATGACGTGGGGTAGCGATCGCTGCTCGACAAACCAGGGCAGGAAGGCCAAATGGGGAGGGCACCCGTGCCTGAGCGCGGACTGACCCGGCACGAGGCCGCCGCGCGGCTCGCGTCCGTCGGGCACAACGAACTGCCCGGAACTGCGCGCCGCACGATCCTGCGCACGGTGGCGGGCGTGGCGCGGGAGCCGATGTTCGTGATGCTCGCTGCTGCAGGCACCCTCTATCTGGTGCTGGGCGATCTCGGCGAGGCGCTGCTGCTCCTCGCATTCATCGGCATCGTGATGGGCATCACGGTCGTCCAGGAGCGCAAGACCGAGCGCGTGCTGGATGCGCTGCGCGATCTTTCGAGTCCGCGCGCGAAAGTCACCCGCGATGGCGAGCCGCAGGTCATCGCGGGCCGCGATGTCGTGCCCGGCGACATCATGCTGCTCGACGAGGGCGACCGCGTCGCGGCGGATGCGGTCATGCTCGCGGCCCACGATCTCTCGGTCGACGAGTCGCTGCTGACCGGCGAATCGGTTCCCGTCGGCAAGCGGGGTGCCGGTACCGATCTGCCCGGCGCGGCGGCGCTCGCCGCGATGCGACCCGGCGGCGACGGATTGCCGGTCGTCTACGCCGGGTCGATGATCGTCCGGGGTGGGGGAACCGCGCGGGTGACAGCGACCGGCCTTCAAACCGAAATGGGCAGGATCGGCCGTGCGCTTGCGGCGGTGGAGGAGCCGGAGAGCCCGCTCAGGAATCAGACGCGGCACCTGGTGCGGGTGTTCACCATCGTCGCCGTGATCACGTCGATCACGGCCTCGGTTCTCTACTGGGTCACGCGAGGCGACCCTTTGGGCGCGGTACTGGCCGGGCTCGCTCTCGCGATGAGCATGCTGCCCGAGGAATTCCCGGTGATCTTCACGGTGTTCATGGCCGCGGGTGCGTGGCGGTTGTCGCGCCGCCATGTGCTTACGCGGCGGATGACCGTGATCGAAACGCTGGGGTCTGCCACGGTGCTGTGCGTCGACAAGACCGGAACGCTGACGCAGAACCGGATGACCGTCCACACGCTCGTGACCGAGGGTGCCCGCCGGTGCGACGGCGATGGGGCGCCCGGTGGACGCGAGTTTACGACGGCCGAGCATGCGCTGCTCGAGGCAGCGGTGCTCGCTTCCGAGATTCGCCCATTCGATCCTATGGAAAATGCGCTGCATCGGCTTGCCGCAAAGGCGTTTCCGGCATCCCCGGCCGACGGGCGCGAGTTCGTCCACGAATACCCTCTTGCGCCTGACCTGCTGGCGATGACGCATGTCTGGTCGTCCGCAGCGGGCGGACCACCGCTCGCCGCGGCGAAAGGCGCGCCGGAGGCCATTGCGCTTCTGTGTCGCAGCGACACGTCGCGACCCGCATCGATCGCGGCGGACGCCGAGGAACTTGCGGCCCGGGGCATGCGCGTGCTCGGCGTCGCGCGCGCCGAGTGCCCGGGGCCGCCGTGGCCCGTGGACCCGCGGGAGTTGCGCTTCGTCTGGCTCGGGCTGGTTGCGTTTGCCGATCCGTTGCGCGCGAACGTGCCGCACGCGATCGAACAATGTCGAGGCGCCGGTATCCGCGTGGTCATGATCACCGGCGACTATCCTTCGACCGCGCGGGCGATCGCGGCGGAAGCCGGCATTCCGGCGGACGTGGCGTTGACCGGGCTTGAAGTCGCGTCCGTCGACGGCGCCGCGCTGCGCATCCGCGTGCGCGACGTGTGCGTATTCGCGCGTATCTCGCCCGAGCAGAAGCTGCGCATCGTCGACGCGTTGAAGCAGAATGGCGAGGTCGTCGCGATGACCGGCGACGGGGTCAACGACGCGCCGGCGCTCAAGGCATCGCATATCGGCATCGCGATGGGTGGGCGCGGCACCGACGTCGCCCGGGAGGCGGCGTCGCTCGTGCTGCTGGACGACGATTTCGTTTCGATCGTTGCGGCGGTTCGACTCGGGCGGCGCATCTACGCCAATCTTCGCAAAGCGATGTCCTACGTGCTGGCGGTCCATGTGCCGATCGCCGGGATGGCGCTGCTCCCGCTTCTGTTCGGTTGGCCGCTGATGTTCAGTCCGGCGCACATCGTGTTCCTCGAACTCGTGATCAACCCGGTGTGCTCGATCGTCTTCGAGGCCGAGCGCTCCGAGGACGACGCGATGCGGCGGCCGCCGCGTCGTACCGACGAGCGCCTGTTCAGCGGGGCGATGATCGCGTCCTGTCTGCTCCAGGGACTGGCGGTCCTCGCGGTGGTGGGCGGGCTGTACGCGTGGTGGCAGCACGATGGCGTCGGCGAGACGGAAGCGCGAGCGATGGCATTCGCCACGCTCGTTGCAGGCAATCTCGCGCTGATCGTCGCGAACCGGGCATCGCGGGTGGCGGCGACGACGACGCTTTTCGCGAAAAATGTGCCGCTCTTCTGGGTCGGGCTGGGCGCATTGGCGGCGCTGGCGGCGACGATCTACTGGCCGACGCTCGCGCGGCTGTTCGGATTCGTGGCGCTCACGCCGTCCGCCGTTGCATTCTGCCTCGCCGCCGGGGCGGGAAGCGTGTTCGCCTTCGAGGCAGTCAAATCGGCGACTCGCCGGTCCGCGGCCGATTCGTAAAGCGAGCGGGCGACGCGCCGCCCGCCACCGGATGACTTAGCATGCGTACTTCGCATCGCGAGGAGCGGCCATGTCCGTCATCACCTGCATCGAAGATCTGCGCCAGTTGCACCGGAAGAACGCGCCCAAGGCGTTCTACGACTATGTCGATGCCGGCAGCTACACCGAAGAGACCTACCGCGCCAACAGCGCCGACCTGGCGGCGCTGAAGCTGCGCCAGCGCGTCGCCGTCAACGTCGACAACCGCTCGACCGAATCGACGATGCTCGGCCGCAAGGTTGCGATGCCGGCCGCGCTTGCTCCGGTCGGCTTGACGGGCATGCAGTGGGCGAATGGCGAGATCCTGGCGGCGCGGGCCGCCGAGAAGTTCGGCGTGCCCTTCACGCTTTCCACGATGAGCATCTGTTCGATCGAGGATGTCGCCGGGGGCACGACGCAGCCCTTCTGGTTCCAGCTCTACGTGATGCGCGACCGCGATTTCATCAAGCGCCTGATCGGCCGCGCCAAGGCGGCGGGTTGCTCGGCGCTGGTGCTCACACTCGACCTGCAACTCATCGGCCAGCGCCACAAGGATCTCAAGAACGGCATGAGCGTGCCGCCGAAGATCATGTTGTCGAACATCCTCGACATGATGGGGAAGCCGGCGTGGGGACTGCGCATGCTCGGCGCAAAGCGCCGGGTGTTTGGCAACATCGTTGGCCACGTCAAGGGGGCCGAAGGCATCGTATCGCTGTCCAAGTGGACCGCCGGGCAATTCGACCCGACGCTCGACTGGAAGGATGTCGCCTGGGTCAAGAACGAATGGGGCGGCAAGCTGATCCTGAAGGGCATTCAGGACGTCGAGGACGCGAAGATCGCCGCCTCGCTGGGCGCGGACGCGATCGTCGTCAGCAACCATGGCGGACGGCAGCTCGACGGCGCGATTTCATCGATCAAGGCGCTGCCGCCGATCGTCGACGCCGTCGGCGACAAGCTCGAGGTCTGGATGGATGGCGGCATCCGCTCGGGGCAGGACCTGCTGAAAGCGCTGGCGCTGGGGGCCAAAGGCACGATGATCGGTCGCGCCGTGACATTCGGGCTCGGCGCGATGGGCGAGGCCGGAGTGACCACCGCGCTCGAGATCATCCAGAAGGAGCTCGACACATCGATGGGGCTGTGCGGCGTTCGCACGATCGGCGAGGTCGGGCGCAACGTCGTGCTGAACCCTTACTGACCTCCGGGCAATCCGCTCAGCGCGGGCGAAACGCGCGGACTGCGCCGATGAATAGAATGAAGTAGACCGCGAGAACGACGGCCTGCGCAATGACGAACGGCGGCTCGGACTGCGTCGGTGCCAACTCGTTCAATGGGGGATACTTCAGGAACGCCTGCACGACGGCGACGAACGAGTTCAGATAGAGCGCCAGCACGGCGCTTGCGATGTATATCCAGCGCGAGTGGCCGATCAGACGGTTGGCGTAGAGCGCGAGCAACGCGATGATGAGCACCACCACCGAAATGATGCCGACGATGTGCGAAGGCAGCAGTTTGGTGAAGGGAAAGAAGAAGCCGGTCACACTCGTCAGCAAAGTCGACGCGAGAAAGAGCGCCGTAAACCCGGGCATTCGCTTCGAACCGAACATCCCCAGCACGACGATGAGGCCGGTCGCGATGCCGATCAGGCTCAGCACGACATGAAACAGCGTGAACGTGGGTAACGACATTCCGAAAATCATCGGTTAGCTCCGTGTTCAGGTCTGCGTAGAGCGGGGCGCACCACGTCGACGGCCCGGTCGCGAGCGTCATTCCATCCGGCGGGGCTTGAACGTATTCACCTCGCCCGGAACGGTGTGGGCCATCGCATTGTAACGATCCGGCACCTCCTCGACGAATTCCGGCCTACGCCAGCCGTACGACGTCGCATCCGTTCGGCCGTGTCCGCCAGCGAATGGTTCGGATGCTCGATCCCATTCCATTCAATCATGTCGAATCCTTGCGTCGGTGCCGTCGAACGTATGGGCGCGGCAGCGTTGGTTGTAGCGGACAAACTGCCAGTTTTAGGTGCGGAATTACAAAATTACCGCTGATTGCGTCCTGAGGTACGAATTATGCATACGTCATTGCAGGCTATTATGCTAATGTCATGGCAACGCAGGGCGAACCGATAACTGTTTGCGTCATTCGACGCTACGCCCATGTCCGAGCCGCTGGGGAGAACCATGGTGATCTTCCGTTCCGAAAGCATCTTCGCCGTCCTGGCGGCGTTTGTATTGCTGGTGCTCGACGCCGGTCCGGTAACTGCCGCCAGCGTTGCGCCGCTTGACCTTGACCAGATCGTTGCCCGTTCCCAGCAGATCGTTCATGTACGCTGCATCGGCAATCAGTCCCAGTCCGATCCCGTCCTCGGCGTCGTCACGGTGTCGTCGTTCGTCGTCCTGGATCGCGCGAAGGGAGCCGCCGGCTCGACGTTGACGGTGCGCCAGGCGGGTGGGGAGCTCAACGGCCTCGCCGTCGATTATCACGTACCGAAATTTGGCGTCGGAGATGAATACGTTCTGTTCATGCCGGCGCCATCGAAACTCGGCCTCGCGTCTCCTGTCGGCCTCGCGCAGGGCGCGTTTGGCGTCGGGCAAGGTCGGTCAGGCAAGGAGGTCGGCAACGGACGCGACTTCGCGGTACTGCTCGCGGGCGTCGATGCCGCCACGGTCCCGCGTGGCATGACGGCGCGGCTGCAACAGGCACCGGCGTCGCGCACGCGCGTGGACCTCGGCGATTTCATGTCCCTGTTACGCGCCCGGGCGGCGAAGCCATGAGTGCCCCGGCCCGGTTTCGCGCATTGCGGCGCACGCTTCTGCGTGGCCTCGTCACCGCGGTGCTCGCCGGCGGCATCGCGCTCCCGGCAATCGGCGGCGGTCCGCTGGACATCGTCAACCACCAGCCCGTCGTCTACCCGAACGGAGCCGCCTCGCTGCAACTCAACCTCGACCAGGGGCCGTTCGGGACGCGGACCAACGCGCAGGCCAAGGTCCTCGTCCAGAACGCCATCGGGCTGTGGAACGGCGTCGGCACCGCGACCGCGCGCCTCGCGATCGGGCCATCGCTTTCCACCGACTACAACGCCACGAATTACGCAGGCATCCTCAACAGCTACTCCGATGGAATCAATCCCGTGGTCTTCGACACGGACGGCTCGCTGACCGACGCGATTTTCGGCGTGGGCGCGAAGTCGAGCGTCCTCGGTTTTGCCGGATCCGCGTACTTTACGGCCGGCCCTTCCGCCGGGAAATACGCGGAGGGAAAGGCGGTTCTGAACGGGGCGCTGAACGTGTCGGACGCGACGTGGATCGTCGTCCTGGCGCACGAATTCGGCCATTTCTTCGGCCTCGATCATTCGCAAATCGACAACATGCAGGGAATGGCGCCGAGCAATTACGTGCTGATGTATCCGATCGCGTATAGAACGCTCGTCTCGCTGCACGAGGACGACGTCGCCGCGGTCACTTCGCTCTACCCTGCGGCGAGTGTCGCATCCGCCTACGGCCAGCTGCAGGGCACGTTCACGACCGCGGGCGGGACGCCGATCCTTGGCGCGAACCTCTGGGCGCGCGAGATCGGGAGCGGCAAGGTCTACAGCGTCGTTTCCGACTTCCTGATGCAGGGCAACGGCTACTTCCGTTTGTACCTCCCCGCCGGCACCTATACGCTGAGGGCCGAGTCGATCGATGCCGGGTTCACCGGCGGATCGGGTGTCGGGCCGTATGCGAATTCATCGAGCGACCGCTCGTTCCAGCCGCCGCATCCGATCGCGCCCGTAGCTTTGGGCGGGGCCGCGGCGCAGCAGATCGTGATCGCTCCCGGGTGCCTCGCGACGGCGACGTTTCGTCTCGACGGCACCGGCAACGTGAGCGGCAACTGCGGTTCGACGCCCAATCAGCCCGCGCCGACGACAACGGCGCTCACGAGTTCTGCGAATCCGGTCGTGTCCGGGACGACGGTCACCTTGACTGCCGCGGTCACCGGTGCCGCGCCAGCCGGGTTTGTAAATTTCATGGATTCCGGCGCGACAATTTCTGGGTGCGGTGCGGTACCGCTCACGGTCGCCAGCGCGGCGGCCTGCACCACCAGCACGCTTGTTGCCGGAGTGCACAGCATCGTTGCCGCCTATGGCGGTAACCTCGCCAATGCGGCATCGTCCAGCGCCGCGCTTTCGCAGGTGGTTACGGGCGCCGCAGCGGGCAACGTATTGGCGAATGGCGTGCCCGTAACCGGTCTCGCTGCCGCCGCCCAAACAGGCCTCTCCTACACGATGGTTGTTCCTGCCGGCGCCACGAACCTGAGGTTTACGATCGCGGGCGGCACCGGCGAGGCGAATCTCTACGTGCGCTTCGGTTCAGCACCGACGACCACGGTATTCGATTGCCGGCCGAAACGGGTCGGCAACAATGAGTTTTGCGCCTTTGCTGCAGCGCAGGCCGGAACGTATTACGTCATGGTGCGCGGTGGGGCCACTGCGTTCTCGGGGGTGACCCTGACGGGCAGCTACGGCTCAGGTCCTGCCAATCTGTCTCCTTCCGCGGATTTCACGTTCGCCACATCGGGGTTGAACGCGAATTTCACCGACACGTCCACCGACAGCGACGGTTCCATAGTCGCGCGGAGCTGGGATTTCGGCGACGGCACGACGTCGACGTCAATCAACCCGATCAGAAGCTACTCGGCGGCAGGGACGCGCAACGTGACGCTCAGGGTGACCGACAGCGGCGGCGCCGTAGCGAGCGTGACCAAATCCGTCACGGTATCTGCGGCCGCGCCGGCGTCGAACGCACTTACCAATGCTGTGCCCGTCACCGGCCTCGCTGCCGGCGCGCAAACGGGGCTCCCGTTCACGATGGTTGTCCCGGCGGGTGCCTCGAACCTGATGTTCACGATCGCGGGGGGAACCGGCGAAGCCGACCTGTATGTGCGCTTTGGCTCGGCGCCGACGACTACCGCGTTCGATTGCCGGCCAAAACGGGTGGGCAACAACGAGTACTGCGCCATCGCGCCGCCGCAGGCCGGAACCTATTACGTCATGGTGCGCGGCGGGGCGACCGCGTTCTCCGGAGTCACGCTCACGGGCAGTTACCAATAGGCAAGCGAAAGGGTCACTGCGGCTCGAGGCCTATCTTCCTGACGATCGCCGCGTACTTGGCGAGCTCCGCAGGGAACCACTTGGCCGCGTACTCCGGCGTGCTCACGTTGATCGTGTTGCCCTGCTTGTCCATCGCCTCGCGCACTTCCGGCGTCGCGAATGCCGCCACGAACGCCGCATTGATCCGCTTGACGTCGGCCGCGGGCAGTTTCGGTGGCCCGATCACGGCGAACCAGCCCTCGACGAGGTAATTCGGCATTCCCTGCTCGACGAGCGTCGGAATGTCCGGCGCAGCCGCGAGCCGCTGGGCGGCGCCGACACCGATTGCCCGGAGCGTCCCGCTCTTGATGTGCTGCTGAACCGAAGGCAGCGAGGCCGTGGCGAAGTCGACCTGTCCTCCCAGCAGATCGGTGAGCATCGGGCCGACACCCTTGTAGGGAATGTGCTTGGCCCTGGCACCGGCCTGTTCGACGAACATCGCCGCAGCGAGGTGCAGGATCGTTCCGTTGCCGGACGACCCGTAGTTGATCTCGTCGGGTTTTGCCTTCATCAGCGCGATCAGCTCCTGCGCGTTCTTCGCCGGCACCTTGGGGTTCACGACGATCACGATCGGCGTCGAGCCGATCACCGCGATCGGCGTGATGTCGGCGACCGGATCGAACGGAATAGCTTTGAGGACGCTCGGGTAGATCACGTGGTTGTTCGACACGATGGAAAGCGTGAAGCCGTCGGCTGGCGCCTTTACGAGCGCCGACGTGCCGACGATGCCACCGGCCCCGGGCTGGTTCTCGACGACCACCGGCCCGCCGAGGGCCTTCGACAGCGCCTGCGACGCAGCGCGCGTAATGGTGTCCACGCCCGATGCGGTCGCGACCGGAAGGATGAACCTGATCGGCCGATCGCTCTGCGCGTGCGCGGGCCCCACGATCATGGCGGCGCCGATCATCGCGATGCCGGCCATTCGTACGAATGGCTGTTGCCGGCGCGTCCCGTTTTCGTTCGCTTTGCACCACGTCTTCATTTCGACATCTCCAGGTTGAAACATGTGCACGGCGTCAGGCGACGGCCTTCCGGGCGAACAGCCGATCGATCTCGTCGCTCTCGTAGCCGAGGCTCCGGAGCAGTTCGCGGGTGTGCTCGCCCATTCGCGGCGGATGCAGGCGCACCCCCAGCCGATGGCCTGCCAGCGTGATCGGAAAGAGCGTCGTGCGCACCGTCTGGCCGGCCCTCTCGCCGTCGGGCAGGCGCACTTCAGCGAGGCCGCCGGTTGCAGCCAGGTGCGGATCGTCGAAGAGGTCCTCGGGCTTGCGGATCGGCGCGAAGGGCAAACCGGCTTTCTCGAAAATTTGCGCCAGGTCGTCGGCGGTGCGCGACGCGAACCGCTCGCTCAGCTTGGCGAGCAGGGCGGGGCGCACCTTGACGCGCAGGTTGTTGGTAGCGAGCGACGGATCGTCTCTGAGATCGGCAAACCCCAGCGCATCGCAGAACGTGATCCACTGCGCGTCGCTCACCGCCGCCAGAAAGATCTGCTCGCCGTCCTTGACTGTAAAGACGTCGTACACGGCCCACGGGTTGTCGCGAGCGGGCATGGGCGCCGGGTGCTTGCCGGTCATCGCGTATTGCAGCATGTGCTGGCCCATCAGGAACACGTTGTTTTCGAAGAGCGCCGACTGCACCTCCATGCCTTTGCCGGTGACGCCGCGCTGGATCAGCGCGCCGAGCGCGGCGATCGCGCCGAACATGCCGCCCATGATGTCGTTGACGCTGGTGCCGGCGCGCAGCGGATCGCCGGGGCGGCCGGTCATGTAGGCGAGTCCGCCCATCATCTGCACGACCTCGTCGAGTGCGGTGCGATGATCGTAGGGGCCGGGCAGGAAACCCTTGCAGCTCACGTAGATCAGCCGCGAATTCAGTTTTGCGAGTCCCGCGTAGTCGAGCCCGTACTTCACCATCGTGCCGGGCTTGAAATTCTCGGCGACGACATCGGCACTCGCGGCGAGTTTTTTTGCGACGTCGACGCCTTCGCGATGGTGCAGGTCGATCGCGACGCTCTTCTTGTTGCGGTTGAACATCGGGAAGAAGCCGGAACCCGCGCCGAGCAGCCGCCGCGTCCGGTCGCCGTCGATCGGCTCGATCTTGATCACCTCGGCGCCCATGTCGGCCAGCACCATCCCGCAGGTCGGGCCCATGACCATGTGCGTGAACTCGACGACCCGAAGTCCCGCGAGGGGTTGCGGTACGCTGCCGTTTTCCATGGTGTGCGTCGCTTGGGTCAAACGCTCGCCGACGCAAGTGTTCTGGGGAGACCCGCGCGCCACAGCGTGCCGTGCAGGGTTTCGCCGTCGAGCCACGCGGCGACCTTCGCGCGGAGCAGCAGAAGCCGGTCGAAGTCCTGCCCAGTGGCAATCCCCATGCTGCGGAACAGATAGACGACATCTTCGGTGGCGACGTTGCCGCTGGCGCCCGGTGCATGCGGACAACCGCCGATGCCGGCGAGGCAGGCATCGAATCGGCAGACGCCTGCTTGCCATGCCGCAAACACGTTGGCCATGCCGAGTCCGCGCGTATCGTGAAAGTGCCCGCAGGCGAGGCGTTCGCCGGCGATCCGGAAGGCCTGCTCGAACAACGTCTGCACCATCAGCGGATCGGCGTAGCCGACGGTGTCCGCCAGCCCGACGCGGTCCGCGCCGGCATCGAGTGCGGCCCGCACGAGGCGCAGCACTTCGGCCGGCTCGACGCGCCCCTGTATCGTGCAACCAAACGCAGTACTCAAGCCCACCTCGATCATGCATTTCGAACCGGCGGCGTCGCGCGCGGCGCGGATGCGTCCGATGTCGAGCACGACCTCGTCGGGCGTGCGGCGCAGGTTGGCGAGGCTGTGCGCGTGGCTGGCGGAAAGCGGCAGCAGCATCAGGTCGGCGCCGGATTCGATCGCGCGCTCGGCGCCTTTGAGGTTCGGCACCAGCACGGACGCGACCAGGCCCGGCAGCGTCTTGGCGAAGGAGACCAGCTCCATCGTGTCGGCGAGCTGCGGCAGAAGCCGCGCGGGAACGAACGAGCCGACCTCGATCTCGCGCTGCCCGGCGTCAAAGGCGTCGCGTATCCACTCGCGCTTCTGCGCGGTCGGCAGGACGCGCGCGATGCTTTGCAGCCCGTCGCGCAGGCCGACTTCGCGGACGATGACGGGCGAAGGGGCCTGGATCATGGCGATCGACATGGTAAATGATGTTCCCGCGGGCAGGCGGTTAGCAAGTAATGCGTAGCCTTGTTGTAAGATCGCTGTTGCCGGACGTTGACGCCAAGTATTGCACCAACTCCAAAACGAAAGGAAAGGCCCTTGAAACGACTCGCAGCGGTTCTCCTGTTGCCCTTGCTGTTGAGTGTCCCGCTCGCGGCGATCGCCTCGCTCGGTCAGCTCAGCAACCTGTTCGTCATCGGTGACAGTCTGTCGGACGGCGGCAACAGCGGGTTGCGCACCCAGCAATTCACCGGTGATCCCTCGGTGGTCTTTCCGCCGTTTCCGTATTACAACGGCCAGTACTCGAACGGTCCGGTGGCAGTCCAGTACTTGTGGGACATCTTCAACCCGGGAAATCCGGGCGGATTCAAGCCGTCGCTCGCCGGCGGCACCAACTACGCAATCGGCGGATCGACGTCCGGGTCGGAAAACTACAACGCGATCCGCACCGACGTGCCGCCGGTGATCAACGCCGCGTTCGCCCAGTACGGCGCGGCGTGGCAGATGCAGACGTTCGCCGCGCAGCAACCGGTCTTCGACCCGGCGACGTCGCTCTTCGTCGTATGGCTGTTTCCGAACGACGTCTTTTACACCCAGCAGACCGGAGCGCTCTCGGGCGTGGTTCCCGGGTCGCCTGGCGGGCCGGACCCGATCTCGAACGGTATCGCGAACATCCTGACCATCGTCCAGACGCTCGCCGCTGCCGGTGCGCAGCACTTCCTCGTACCGAATCTGCCGGACCTTGGGCTGATTCCGGCGTTCCTGGGAACGCCGCTCCAGCCGACGCTCAGTGGCGTGTCGGCCTTGTTCAATGCCAATCTCGCCGCGCAGCTGACGCTGTTGGACCAGGCGCTGCCGATCGAGATCGTGCAATTCGATACCGCGGGCGCGTTCAACGCCATCCTCAACGACCCCGCCGCGTACGGATTCGAAAACACCACGGGCTCGTGCGTCGACAACCTGGCGAGCGGCGTGTGCAATCCGGGGAACTGGGACCGATGGGTATTCTGGGATGGCGTGCACCCGACGACGAGCACCCAGCACCTGCTCGCCACCGAGTTTGCGGCGGCGGTCCCGGAACCGAGTTCGCTGGCATTGGCGGCCCTGGCACTGATGATCGTCATGGGCACGCAAACTCGCCGATTCAAGGCGGCGAGTGTGCGACTGATACGCTGAACGTTTCGAAGGATTGTTCTTCATGGCTCGTCGAGTGCATGGTGTCCTGGCGCCGGTCGTCACCCCGTTCAATGCGGATCTGACGCCGGATCCGGACCGCCTCGTTCGGCATTGCAAATGGCTCGTCTCGAACGACGTAGGCCTCGCCGTCTTCGGGACGAATTCGGAGGCGAACTCACTGGCCGCCGGCGAGCGAATCGACCTCTTGGACCGCGTTGTTGCGTCGGGCGTCGATCCCGCGCGGATGATGCCGGGCACCGGCGCCTGCGCGCTGCCCGACTCGGTGCGTCTCACCGCACACGCGGTCAAGCTCGGCTGCGCCGGTGTCCTGATGTTGCCCCCCTTCTACTACAAGGGCGTATCCGACGAGGGGCTCTTCCGCAATTTCGCCGGGATCATCGAGCGCGTCGGCGATCCGCGGTTACGCATCTACCTGTATCACATCCCGCCCGTTTCGCAGACGCCGATCAGCCTCGGATTGATCGAGCGATTGCTGTCGGCGTATCCGGGCACGATCGCGGGCGTGAAAGATTCCTCGGGTGACTGGAGCAACACGAAGGCAATGCTCGATCGCTTCGCCGCGCGGGATTTCGACGTGTTCGCGGGCAGCGAATCGTTTCTGCTCGCCAATCTTCGTAACGGTGGCAAAGGCTGCATCAGCGCGACGGCGAACGTCAATCCGGCGGCGATCCGCGCGCTTTACGCGCACTGGCAGGACGCCAACGCCGACGCGATGCAAGGCAAGCTCGACACGATCCGTTCGACGTTCCAGAAATATCCGATGATCCCCGCGTTGAAGCACGCGGTCGCCCATTGGAGTCGTGATCCCGAATGGAGCCGGGTGCGTCCGCCGCTGGTGGAACTCACGTCCGCCCAGTCGGCTGCGCTGACGGCCGATCTCGAAGCGCAAGGATTTTCGATGCCCGGGATCGGCGCGCCCGCCACGTAATGCCCGTCAATCGTTGGCCCGGTCGTCCGGCGTGCGCGCCCAACCGTGTCGTGCAAGGTTTCGAAATGTTTCGGATCGTCGTGATGTCGCTCGCCGGGCTGGCCGTCATGTTCGCCGCGAGCGGTCACGCATTCGCGCAAGCGCCGGCGAGTCCGCCAAAGGCCGCGACTGCCGCTGATGCGCCTGCGGCTGCGCCGAAGGCAGGAACTACGTCCGACGCAGCGCCGAAGTCGGAGTTCGATCTATTGAAGGGCGCGTGGGTTCGCCCCGACGGCGGCTATACGATCGCCATCGCCAGCGTCGCCGCGAACGGCCAGCTCGATGCGATCTACTACAATCCGGGCAAGCTCCCGTTCGCGAAGGCGCTGGCGGTGCGCGAAGGAATGACGACGCGCATTTCCCTCGAATTGCGGGCCGGCGGCTACAACGGCTCGACGTACGAACTCGTCTACGACCGGGTGACCGACCGGCTCAAGGGAATCTACTATCAGGCGGTAGCGCAGCAAAAGTTCGAGGTCTACTTCGTTCGGAAGTGAACGCCGGAATCGAATGGTCTTGACGCACGATAAGCCCTGGTTCGCCCTGCTCGTCGCGGTCGCGCTGCTGTTTCCGGCGCACGTTTCGCTCGCGGCCGACATCCATGCGCTGGACCCGCCTTTTCCGGCGGCCAAGCGCGCGGCCATCGAGGCGGCGGTCAACAAGTCGTTCGGCGAGGCCAGGGCCCCGGGTGTCGTCGTCGGCATCTGGATCCCGGGGGAGGGCAGCTACGTCACTGCCAAGGGCTTCGCCGACATCAAGACCAGGCAGCCGATGCGCACCGCCGATCATTTCCGAATCGGCAGCATCACCAAGACGATCTTCAAGGCGTTGACGGCGGTAGTGACGCCGAACAACGTGCCGCAGTAGACTGGACCTCCCGCCGTACCAAGGCTTCCTACGAGCTCGCGAGCTTTACGCCGGGGAAGCCGTAAGTTCGCCTTGCGCCCGGCGCAGGTGCGTACCCCGTACCCGAAGTCCAGGGCGCGATCTGTCGTGTGTTACGCTTTTGCCCCATGACCAAGCCCAAGTTGACGTACTTCGATGCTCCCGTGAGTCGCGGCGAAGAGTGCCGTCTCGCCCTGCACCTTGCGGGCATCGACTTCGAAGACGTTCGAATCAACTTCGATGAATGGGCCGCGATGAAGGGGCAGACGCCCTACGGCGGCCTGCCGGTCCTCGAGCTGCCGGGTCATCCGCCGCTCGCGCACTCCAGCGCCATTCTCGTGCTGATCGGCCGCCGTCATGGTCTCCATCCCGTCGACGACTTCGAGGCGGCGCGCCACGAAGGAATGATGCAGCATGTCGAGGAACTCCGCGGGGTCGTCGCGCCCACCATTCGCATGGGAGACGCCGAAAAAAAGACCGCGCGTGAGGCGATCGTGGCGACCTACCTGCCGGCCTGGGCGAGATCAGCCGAAAGAAACATCCCGGGCGGGCCGTTCTTCGGCGGCGCGACGCTCCAAGTCGTGGACCTCAAGCTTCATATGGCGGTGCGCTGGTTCATCGGCGGCAAGGTCGATCACATCCCTGCAACGATTTTCGCTGGATACCCGAAGCTCATGGGAGTGCACGACGCCGTACGCGACCATGCCGGCGTGAAGGCCTGGTACGCGAAGGGCTGAGACCCGTTGGCATGGGCTACGCCCGGCCCCGGCCCGGGCCGCGTCGGCGGCCGTTGCGGGTCAACTCAGTTTCACCGCGAATCCGCGCTGGGTGGCGGAACGCGCCATCATCGTTTCGTACCATCGACGCACATTCGGATATTCGGCCAAGTCGACCTTGTGTCGCGGGTGTCGCCATGCCCATCCCAGGATCGCGAAGTCCGCGATCGACGGCTCGTCGGCGAAGAACTCGTGGGTGGCCAATCTGCCGTTCATTACCGCGTACAGGCGCCGGGTTTCCTTGTCGTAGCGCGCGAGCGCGTAGCGGCGGTCGTCGTCGTTGTCGACTTGCAGGAAATGGTGGACCTGCCCGGGAATCGGCCCGAACCCTCCCTGCTGGAACATCAGCCACTCCAGAACCGGAATGCGCGCCTCCAGGTCGCGCGGCCAGAACTGGCCCGTCTTCTCGCCCAGATAGATGAGGATCGCACCGGACTCGAAGACGCTGACGGGCCTTCCGTTCGGTCCGTCCGGGTCGACGATCGCCGGAATCTTGCCGTTCGGGCTGATCTTCAGGAATTCGGGGTCGAACTGCTGGCCCTTGGAAATATTGACGATCCTGACCTCGTACGGGAGCCCCATTTCCTCGAGGGCGACGCTGATCTTGCGCCCGTTCGGCGTGTCAAAGGCATGCAGTTCAATCGGCATCATGGGTCCTTCGGTGTTATCCATCCTGTACAGCGGCAAACGCCAAGCGACGATGGTGCCGGGACGCCTGGCCCTGTAGCATCGCGTACGGGGTGCCGGCGCTGAATCGCACGTCCGGCACGACGGAGGAGACCATTATGGCATCGCCGAACTACACGTCCGCGCTGATCGTCGGCGCGGGGCACGGACTGAGCGCTTCGCTCACGCGACGGCTGAGGAAAGTGGGCCTTGCCGTTGCCGTCGCCGCGAGGGATCCGACGAAGCTCGCTTCGTTGTGCAGCGAAACAGGTGCGCGCGCCTTCGCCTGCGATGCCCAGGACGAGGCGCAGGTCAAGCAGCTGTTCAGCGGCGTCGAACGCGACCAGGGGGCGCCGGACGTGGTCGTCTACAACGCCAGCGCGCGCACGCGCGGACCCCTCGTCGAGCTCGTTCCCGCCGAGGTCCAGCGTGCGATTCAGGTCAGCGCCTTCGGGGCCTTTCTTGTCGCGCAGCAGGCCGCGGCCCGGATGCTGCGCAACGGCCATGGCGCGATCCTGTTTACCGGTGCTTCGGCCAGCGTAAAGGGCTACGCCGAATCCGCGCCGTTTGCGATGGGGAAGTTTGCGTTGCGCGGCCTTGCGCAAAGCATGGCACGCGAGTTCGCGCCGAAGGGTATCCACGTCGCGCACTTCGTCATCGACGGCGCGATACGCGGGCCGGGGAAGGCCGACTCCATTGAACGGCCGGACTCCACCCTCGACCCGGATGCCATTGCTGAAAGCTATCTGCACGTCCTCATGCAGCCGCGCAGCGCCTGGACCTGGGAGATCGAGTTGCGACCCTGGGTCGAGCGTTTCTGACGGAGGGCTCGATGTCGCCGAAATTCGAGGGGGTGCGCGCGTGTGTTTTCGATGCCTACGGTACGCTGTTCGACTTTGCGTCGGCGGCGGCACGATCCAAGGACGTGTTGGGCGAGCGGGCACAGGCGTTGACCGGGCTCTGGCGTGACAAGCAACTGCAGTACACGTGGCTGCGCGGTTTGCAGGGAAAACACGCCGACTTCTGGCAGGTCACCGGGGATGCGCTGGACTACGCGATGGAAACCTTGCGTATCGATGACGCCGGGCTTCGGCAGCAACTAATGGAACTCTACCTGACGCTCGATCCGTTCCCGGAGGTTGCCGAAACCCTTCGCGCGCTGAAGCAGGCTGGCATGACGACGGCGATACTGTCGAATGGCACGCCGAAGATGCTCGATGCCGCGGTCAGGAACGCGGGCATCGCCTCCCTTCTGGACGCGATCATTTCGGTTGAGGAGGTCGGGGTCTACAAGCCGCATCGCAACGTATATCAGCGGGCCGTCGATCGCCTGGGATTGCCCGCCGCAAGCATCTCGTTCCAATCCTCGAACGCGTGGGACGCCTACGCGGCCTCGGCGTTCGGGATGCGTGTCGTCTGGTGCAATCGGTATGGCCAGCGCCCGGAGCGATTGCCGGGCAGCCCGGACGCGGTAATTGGTTCGCTCTCGGAGCTTCCGGCGCTGGTGGTGCAGGGCTGATTCGATCCCGTCGTCGTCTATCGCTCGTCGCTGCCCGACCGGCGCTTCATGCTGCCTTCAATGTTCCGCAGCCCCTGCGCGGAGGCGAGAACGACGTGCCTTGAAATGACGCCAGGCACTTCCGACGACCAGCGACCCGACGCCGAGGGCCATGCCGAAAAGCACGATCGCGGACATGTGGTCGTGGATCACCGGAACGTTGCCGAAGTAGTAGCCGCCACCCACCAGCGTCGCGACCCAGATCGCGGCGCCGGCCATCGCCGCCGACACGAAACGCGCAAAGGTCATCCTCGCTACGCCGGCGACGAACGGCGCAAACGTGCGCACCACCGCGATGAACGGCGACAACAGGAACGTAAGGCGGCCGTGGTTTTCGTAGAACGCGTGTGTCCTGGCCAGCGCCGCCTTGTCCAGCCAGCGGTAGTCGTGCGAATAGACGCGGGTACCAACGGCAATCCCGCTTCCATAGCTCAACAAACTGCCAACGACCGTAGCCGCGAAGAGAACCGGAACCACGATCACTACGCTGATCGCTCCGGTCGCGCAGTACGCGCCGCAGAGGAACAGCAACGGATCCCCGGGCAGGAAGAACATCGGAACAACACCGATCTCGATGCAGATGATCGCAAACAGGATCACGTAAATCGCTGTGCCATGCTGCGCAATCGCATTGCCAAGGTGTTGGTCGAAATGCAGCGAGAATTGCAAAAGGGCCATCGCGTCCATCGCGTTCCCGGCGTGTTATCGATATCGATTGTAAAGTCACGTCGCGCCATCGAGCAGCAATTCGATCAACGGTAGAACGCTCTGCTCGTGAACATACTGCATTCAACACACAGCGGGCCGGGCTACATAGCGCCCCCACGTCTCGCGCCCGACCAGGTCATCTTGAGCCCGGCGTATCCCGATCAGCTTGACGGCTCGCAGGTGCTCTCGCTGCGCACATCCTTGGGCGCGTACGATATCGCGCCTCTGTTGGCCAAGTTGCCGGCAAGCCAGCGGCCCGACCTCGTCGTCGTTCGCGCTGACGCTTCGGGGCGGAACCGGCCGAGGAATCTTGGCACATTGCGCTGCCCGGCGGTCCTCGTCGTCGGCGACACGCACCATGACAAGGCACCCATCGGCCGTCTGATCGAGTATGCGCTAAGCGAGCCGTTTTCGGCGGTCATGCTCGATTACACGCGACAGCACGCTCACTTTTTCATCGAGGCAGGGTTGCCGTTCGTCTACTGGCTTCCCGGGCTCAACGTGCATCGTATCCCTGTGCCCTCGGCCATCGAGCCCGAGGTGGCCCTGTCTTTCGTCGGGCATGTCGGGCGATACCATCCACGCCGTCTCGCGCTGTGCCGGGCGCTGTCGAATGCCGGGTTGCCGCTGCAGGTGTCGGGGGAAACCAATCAGCAGGCGCGCCTCATTCACGCCCGCGCACGGGTCAATCTCAACTGCAGTCTGAACGGCGATCTCAATCTTCGCATCTTCGAGATTCTGCAAAGCGGCGGCTGCCTGCTCACCGATCGATTGACACCGGAAGCCGGCCTCGATTTGCTTCTCAAGGATGGCGAGCACTTCGCCGGATACAGTTCCTTCGACGAGTGCATTTCTTCCGCGCGTGCCTTGCTCGCCGATCCGGCCCGCGCCCGTCGCCTTGCCGTCGAGGGCAAAGCTGCCTATGAGGCGCGGCTTTCCCCGGAGCGGATCGCGCGCGATTTCTTCGCGTTGGTCGAGCGTGGCACCATTCGGCCCGAGTTCGATGTTCGGCGGGACTCGCGCCTGGCGCTGGTCCACGGCGCACTGGGCCTCGCTCTGCTGCGGGAACGCATTCAGCTGTACGAATTCCTCCAGCAGATCCATAAAGGGCGGGAATCGACACGCGTGCTGATTGCACCCAATGTCGATCCGCGTGCGATCACGGATATCGCCGATCTGGCGCGCCTGCATTGCGTCGTCGACATGACGAGCGACAAGGTACGCGCGCCTCAGCTGGCGGATCTCCTGGCCAAGGCAGGCGTGGCGGCGCGCATACGTATCGGCACGCAAGAAGGAGACCCTGACGTCCCCTTACCCGATGTACTCCTCGGCTCTGCCGCAGACTGGCGATCCGGCGCGCTGCGCACGGCGATGTCCCGCCATGCCAGGGCCACCGTTCTCCTCATGTCGGCGACGGACGATATCGCAGCCGAGCTGGCCGCAGCCGGAATTCACCGCCTTGCGAAGGGCGCGCCGCTGTACGCACGCGTTTCGCGTTGAAACTCATTCCCTTGAAATCGTGCCACAGGCAGCGTTAGTTGCCGGCTACCCGTCATAGCTCACGTCGAGTTCACGGAATGCCGCCAAGGCAGTTTCCCGCTCCGCCAACACCTTTTTCAGGTGCGGGCGAGACTCCATCAGTTGGATATATGCGGCCAAGGCCGGGAAGAATCGGTCGAGAATGTTTTCCCCGTAAATATTCTGTGTCGTAATCCTGATGCTGAGGAAATGCATGTAGGCAGCACAGTCTGCAGCAGACAAAGACGAGCCGAAAATGTACGGCGAGAAGTGCGAGAGTTGTGCCACGGCCGCCAAGCCTTTGGGCAGTCTTTCCCTCGCTTCGCGTTTGTCTTCGTCCGAGACGCTGCCACCAAAGAACGCCTCTTTGTACAAGCGGCGGGAAACCCACTCCGCGTTGAGTTCGAGGTGTTGAATCAGCTCGCGGCACTTTGCTCGTGCAAACCGGTCGGACGGGTACATTGGCCTTTCCGGATAGCGCTCCTCGAGATAGTCCAGGATCACCTGAGATTCGGACAATGCACCGTATTCAGTCTCGACAAATGGGATCTTGCCAATCGGCGAGGACCTCTGAAAGGAGTCCCGCTCCCACGGATAAACCAGCTTCTCGCGGAACGGAATGTCCTTCTCGAGGAGAATCAGCTTGAGCTTGTTGTAGTAGCCGCTCACGGCAAAACCGCACAAGGTGATCACGGCATTGTCCTTCCCGTCATTGGAGGGCAAACTGAGTCTTATACACAGGTTTTGGGTGTTGGATTCGCGAAGACCTAGACCGCTTCCAATAGAACAACGCTTCCCTGTCCACCGTCGGCGCAAATGCTGACAATGGCGCGCCGCCCCGCCGCTAGGGTGGAGAGTTCTTTTACGGCTTGGCTCAGGATTCGCGCGCCCGTTGCACCAAAGGGATGACCAAGTGCAATGCTGCCGCCATTGGGGTTCATCCGCGCCCGCGGGAATGCGCCCAACGTTATGTTGACGCCAGCCTTCTGGTTTAGGAAGGCGCTGTCTTCGAGAGCCTTGATATGAGCCAGGACCTGCGCGGCAAATGCTTCGTGGATTTCCCAGAGGTCGATGTCGGCATAGGTCAGATTGTTGCGCGCGAGGAGGCGCGGGATTGCAAAGGCCGGGGCCATCAGAAGTCCATCGGTCCGCAAATCGATGGAGGAAATTTCCCAATCGACAAGCTTTGCCCGGGCGATGCCGGTGGGCAGCCGGTCGAGGCCAGCCTCCGAGGCCACCCAGACACTTGCGGCGCCGTCGGTCAACGGCGATGAATTGCCGGCAGTCAGTGTGCCCTGACCACTGGTTCGATCGAAACTCGGCGGCAGCTTCGCCAACTTGTCGAGCGACGTGTCGACGCGCGGAATGGCGTCGCGGATCAAATCACCGACGGGGATGACCAGGTCGTCGAAAAAGCCGGCATTCCTGGCGGCGATGGCACGCGTGTGACTTTCAAAGGCAATCTGGTCCTGTTCTTCCCTGGCGATGTTCCACTCCTTGGCCGTAATCTCCGTGTGTTCGCCCATGCTGAGGCCCGTCGTGCGATTGCTCACGGCGGGAATATAGAGCCTGATGTCGCCGGCCTTCAGATCCGTGACGTGTGCGACTTTTTGCCCCAGCGATCGCGCCTGCTGGAACTTGCGTATCCAGTCGGAGAGGGATTGGCCGAGCCCGAGTTGGACTCTGCTCATGCTTTCGACGCCACCCACCAATGCGAGATTGCGATTGGCGCCATCGATCATCCCGGCGGCTTCGATCGCTCCGATCATGCTGGTCGAGCAAGCCATGACCGTCGAGAACGCGGGGATGGTCGGCGCGACGCCCGCGTCCATCAGCACTTCGCGCGCAATGTTGCTCCACGTCAGGTTCGGCACCACCGTACCCCAAACCGCGAAGTCGGGCGCGGCGCCCTGCAACTTGTCGACCATATGCCTCACGACGGGAACAGAAAGTCCGATTGCGTCGAATTTTGCGAGTGGGCCGTCGATTTTCGCGAAGGGTGTACGAACGCCCGCGGCGAACCAAATTTCGGGATGGGCTGAACTGCGCATGGATGCTCCTTCCAAAGTTTTCCGCGCCATCTCACCGGGCCACGGGGCGATCTTCCTCAAGTGTCGCATCCATGAATCGTATCCGCCCTTGAGCGGCTACGCAGATGTAAAGGCCAACGTTTTATGATTCAACCCACTCAGAGACCCAAGTCGCTCAGGCCCGCGTGGTCATCGGGGCGGCGCCCCTGCGGCCAGCGAAACTTGCGGTCGAGTTCGCAGATTGGACGGTCGTTGATGCTGGCGTGGCGCACTGCCATCAAGCCGTCCTTGTCGAACTCCCAGTTTTCGTTGCCATAGGACCGGAACCAATTGCCGGCGTCGTCGCGCCACTCGTAGGCGAAGCGGACCGCGATGCGATTGCCGTCGTGCGCCCAAAGTTCCTTGACGAGTCTGTAGTCGAGTTCGCGCACCCATTTGCGTTCGAGCAGCGCGACGATCTGGTCCCGGCCTACCGGGAACTCGCTGCGATTGCGCCAGCGGCTGTCGGGCGTGTAGGCGAGCGATACGCGCTTCGGGTCGCGGCTGTTCCAGGCGTCCTCGGCCAGGCGAACCTTTTGTATCGCGGTTTCGCGCGTGAACGGAGGTACGGGAGGACGAGCGGCTTCGGTTGTGGAATTCATGAGCGGACTTTCGTCGGTGGAACGACAGTGCAGGACCGTGACCCGCTTCGCCACCGTGTTGCGGCGAGGCGGATCAGGGGCAGCGAGATGGCAGTCAGGCGGCGAGCTTCGCACTGACTTTGGGGAAATCGATGTCCGTTTGGGCGACGTTGTTGACGTAGTTGGTCAGCACGTTAAGCGCGACGTTGACGACGATTTCGATCACGCTCGCTTCGTCGAAACCGGCATTGCGCAGCACGGCGATCTCGGTGTCGGAAACGCGCCCCCGCGACTCGGCAACGCGACGGGCAAAGCGCAGCGCGGCGTTGGTCCGTGCATCGGTGGAACGACCTTCGCGCGCCAGGTCGATTTCGCCGTCTTTCAATTTTGCCACGTTGCGGCCCAGGTAGTCATGGGCGGACAGGCAATAGTCGCAGCCGTTGTGTTCGGCTACGGCCAACGCGATGCTCTCGCGCAGCTTCACGCCGAGGGTGCCCTTGGCGAGCGCGCCGTTGAGCGAAAGGTAGCCTTCCAACGCGGCGGGGCTGTTGCCGATCAGCTTCATCAGGTTGGGGACGACGCCCAGTTGCTTCTTCACGGCGGCGAGAAGC
>JBDTRG010000096.1:0-15201 GCA_039931775.1 Betaproteobacteria bacterium
GGCGCTAAGCGCCGCATCGGGGGGAGCCTATGACCCCGCTCCTCGCGCTCGACGCCGTCGGCAAGGACTACGCGCGCGTCGACGCGCGAGGCGGGCGCGTCCGTCTGGTGTGGGACCTCTTGCGCGGACGTGCCGCAGCCAGCGTGTTCACCGCGCTCGACGGCGTATCGTTTCGCCTCGAGCGCGGACAGTCGCTCGGGATCATCGGCGAGAACGGCGCCGGCAAGTCGACGTTGCTCAAGGTCGTGGCGGGCGTGATCAAGCCGACGCGCGGCACCGTCGTCGTCAATGGCCGCGTCGGCGCGCTGCTCGAGCTGGGATCGGGTTTTCATCCCGACTACACCGGCCTTGCCAACATCGATCTCGCTGCGGCGCTGCTCGGCTTGACCCCGGCGCAGATCGACGACCGTCGCGAGGAAATCATCGCGTTCGCCGACATCGGCGAGCACATCCGCGAACCGATCAAGCACTACTCGTCGGGAATGGTGGTTCGGCTGGGCTTCGCGGTCGCGACGACACTGACGCCCGACATTCTGATCACCGACGAGGTGCTGGCGGTCGGCGACGAATCGTTCCAGAAGAAGTGTATCGCGTGGATGGAGAGTTACCTTGCCGGCGGCGGCACGCTGCTGCTGGTGTCGCACAGCATGTATCACGTGCAGAAGCTCTGCAGGAATGCGCTCTGGCTCGAGCACGGCCGGCCGCGGCTCTACGGCGACGCCGATCACGTTGCGCGCGAATATCTCGCCTGGCACGAGACGCGCACCGCCGCGGCGGCGAAGACCGCCAGGGCGCCGCCGCCGGCGAGTGCATATATCGTGACCGACGTCTCGCTGACGATCGACGGCGGCCTCGACGAGGTCGATCCGGCGCGCGGCTTTCGCGTCGACGTCGAGGTCGGCTCGCCCGACGACCGGGAGCCGGTGCTTGCGGTGGGCGTCGTGCGTGCCGACGCAACGCCGGTCTACGGGACGACGAGCGAGATCGATGGCGCAGCACCGATGCGAGTTGGTCCGTCGCGGTACCGCTTCTCGGTTCGCTTCGAGCACCTGGCACTGCTCCCCGGCCATTACCGGCTACGCGCGCATGCGATGGATCCGGAAGGCCTGCGTCTTTTCGACACGCACGAGGTGCCGTTCGTCGTAGCAGGCGCGACGCGCGAGTTGGGCTACGCGCGGTTGCCGCACGCGTGGTCCGACACCGGCGAGCCCCCGTCTGCCTCGGCGCCGCCGGAGCGCTGAGTTCGCCATGAAACGGCTCGCGCGAGAGCTCACCTGCCTGTGGGAATTCTGGTTGCTGCCGATCGCGGTGGCGCTCCTGCCCTATCGCGCAGGCGTCGCACTGGCGCGGTGGTGCGCGCGCTCGCTACCGCTATACGACGAACGCGCCCGCGCGGGTCTGGCGCAATTCCGGGCGGCGCGGCCGATGGGAGATTCCGCAAGCTGGCTGGCCGAGTTCCGCTTCACGCAACTCGTCGACCACGCCGATCTCTTCTGGGCGCTGACGCGGCGCGAGCGCTTCCTGCTCGCTCGCCTCGACGCTTCGCTGCCGGAAGGCGCGCCGCCGCTGATGGTGATCAGCATGCACTTCGGCCAGGGGCTGTGGCTTCTGCCGTGGCTCCGCGCTGGCGGCATGCCGGCGCGTTTCCTGTCGGTGCGCTTCACGGCCTCGGCGTTCGAGAGCCGGATGAATTACCTTTACGCGCGATTGCGGATGCGCGTGGTCGAGCGGCTGGCCGGCGTGCCGGCGATCTACACCGGCGGCGCCCGCGGTGAAATCGGCGCCACGCTGTCGCAGCCTGGCTGCGTGTACGGCCTCATCGACGTGCCCTCGGGTGCGGTCGACGTACCGAACGGAGCGCTGTTCGGGACCCCGGTCTTCTGGCCGCCCGGCCTCGTGGACGTCGCCCGCGCAGCCTCCGCCGACGTGATGCTCCTCACGGCGCGCTGCGCCGCCGACGGTCGCCGATGCGTCGTCGCGGAACGGCTCCCGACCCTCGACGTCGCTGCCATCGTCGCGTCGTTCGGCGCGCGCATCGAGGCGGCGCCCGGTGCGTGGCATGTCTGGCACTTCATGCCGGCGTACGCGGTTTCGGCGATGGAACTGGGAGCGCTGCAGTGATCTACCGGCGCACGTTCGACCCCGACAGCGGCGACTCGCTGGCGCGGCTCGCGCGCTGGGTCCGCCCTGGCGCGACGGTCCTGGAGTTGGGCGCCGCGGCAGGTTATTTCACCGAATGGCTGCAAAGCCAAGGCTGCGTCGTCGACGTACTCGAGATCGATCCGGAGGCAGCTCGCGAGGCGCGCCCGTTTGCGCGGCGGGTCGTCGTGACAGACCTCGATGCCGACGGATGGGAAGGAAAGCTAGCCGACGAGCCCTCCGCGGCGCGCTACGACTTCATCGTCTGCGCCGATGTGCTGGAGCACCTGCGCGACGGCGCGCGCCTCCTTGCGCGGCTGCGTCAGCTACTGGCACCCGACGGCGAGCTGCTGCTGTCGGTGCCCAATGTCGCGCACGCCGCGATCATCGCAGGGCTCTTCGACGATCGCTTCGACTACGGCGGCGAGGGACTACTCGACCCGACGCACCTGCGCCTCTACACGTGGCGTTCGCTCGCCTCCGCGCTCTCTCGCACCGGCTTCAGGATCCTCGCGTGGGACGCGACCGAACTCACGCCGTACGCGAGCGAATTTCGCGTGCGTGTCGAGGCGCTCTCACCCGAGCTCCGCGCGGCGCTCGGTCCCGGGTCCAGGCATTCGGCATATCAGTGGCTGGTGCGCGCGGCGCCGGGACCGATGGATTCGATCCCGGTCCCGCCGGCGGGCAGCGGCGGCGAGCGCGTGCCGATCCGGCTGCTGCAGGGGCCGAGCCGCGACGTGCTTTCGCTCGAAACGGCCGAACGGGGATTCATCCCGGCCAACGGCGAGGCCGCCACGCTCGAGTGGCGGTTTGCCCCGGGCCACAACGCGCTGCGACTGCTTCTCGCCGACCGTATCGGCGTCATCCGCATCGCGGAATTCGCGCTCTTTGCCGGCGAGCACGAGGTTTGGCGGCGCGGCGCGGACGGCGATGCGCTGAACGCCGGTCCCGACGCGATCGCGCTGGGCGAGCCTGCCGACACTTACGCGCTGGTGCGTGCCGATGCCTGGATCGAGCCGCGGATCGAAGCGGAAGCCGCAGCCCGCGTCGATCGCGTCCGCGTGACGCTGGCCTGGACCGGCGACTGGACCGGCTCGGCCGCGTTCGCGGCGTTGACCGGTCTCGCGGGCGTAGTGGTGACGCGAAGCGCGCAGGCGCATCGCGAGATCGCCCGGCTCAACTCGGCAATGGACGAGCGCGACGCAACGCTCGGAGCGCGCGATGCGGCGCTCGCCGCGGGTGCTGCTGAACGGGCGCGCATGGATGCCTCACTCGTCGCGCAGCAGCAAATCATCCTGCGGCAGCAGGGCTTCTCCTGGTGGCTGGCGATGCCGTTCCGGCGCCTGAAGCGCCTGCTCGTCCGCGGATGACCGCCGCGGCCTCGTCCGTCCCGCGGCCCGCGCGCCGAGCGGGGTCCCACGCGGGTTGCACGATCGCTTATCGCGTCGCGCCGCGTCGTTTCAGGCGTCGCGTGACCGGATGCCGCCACGCGGCGATCCGCGCCAGCCAGGGCCGCTCGCGGATGTAGCGTCGCAGGTCGTTCCGGCTCACGAGGACCACCGATTGACTTCGGACGTAGTCCTCGGCCATCTGCGAGATCTCGTACGGAGACAGCGTGACCGAAAGCGCGCGCTGGCGCTCGACTGCGTCCTGATACGCGTGGTCGAGCCGTTCCTGCCGGTCTGCGGCATCGCGGCCGCCGGCCGGCACGCGGTACTTCGATGTGGTCTTCTCGACGAGCACGAAATCGTCGTCGAGCGTAAAGCGCGTCCAGAGGTTCCAATCCTCGAGCTGATCCATGTCCTCGGCGAACCCGCCGTGTTTTGTGAAAAGATCGCGATGGAAGAGCACTGACTGGATCGGCAGGAAATTGTGATGCCACAGGATCAGGCGGTTGAACCGCTGATGGTGGCGCGTGAAGTGCGCGATCTCGGTGAACTCCGCACGGTCGCGATCGGCGACGGCAATCAGTGTCTCCCAGGAGAGCGCGTACGCACCTTTCGTGTTGGCGCCCTCCACCGCATCGACCAGCACTTCGACATGGTCGGCGAACAGCACGTCGTCGTCGTCGAGGAAGTTGAGCCATTTGCCCCGCGACTCGGCGAGCGCAAGGTTGCCGGCACGCGCGCGTCCCACCTTCTCACCCGTGGCCATGTACCGGATCGTGAGCCGATCCCGGAATTCGTCGACGATCGACTGAGACTGCTGCGGACCGTCTTCGATCACCACGGCCTCGATGTTGGGCCAGGTTTGAATCGCGACCGTCTCGAGCGCCTGCCTCAGCCATGCGCCCCGGTTGACCGTGCGGATCAGAATGGACACGAGAGGCGGGTCGCGCCGTGGGTCCTCGCGTTGCGAGCGAAACGACACGAATGCACCGTCGCGACGCACTTCGTATCCCCAGCCCGTGAATATGGGCCGGAACCGTCCCACCGGATGGACGCGAGTCAGCGCGAAATGCGGCCACTTCCTGAGAAAGCGGAATAAGGCGCGGGCGAGGCCGCGCCGGCGCCCGGGGAAGTCCCTCGGCGCGAGCATCTCGGCGGCGATCATCGATATCCCTTGCAGCGTGCGCGCGAAGCCGCCGTATCGCGCGCGGAGGCAGAGGTTCGTCTCGGCGCCGCCCAGGACCTGCAGCGGCTTGACTTCGGCTGCGACCGCGTAAGTGCGGTGCACGACTGCAAACTGCGGCAGGTAGCGCAAACGAAAGCCCTTGGCACGCAGACGCCACGAAAGATCGACATCCTCGCCATACATGAAAAGGGCGGGGTCGAAACCGCCGACTGCGTCGAACGTGCTCCGCCGAAAAAGCACGGCCGCGCCGCTGACCCAAGGCACGTCGAGAGTCACCGGGTCGTACGCTTTCGGATGCTCGTACGGGATTTGGCGGAGTTCCCAGGCGGCAACGCGCCGCGCGTCGGATCCGGCGAGCTCGAGCAGCGGCGTCAGCACGCCGGGCTCGAGGATGCAATCCTGGTTCAACACGAACAGGAAAGGCGCGGTGCAGCGGGCGGCATTGGCGTTGTGGCCGCGGCCGAAGCCAACGTTGGTCGGTGAGCGCTTGATGTCCACCCGCAGGAACGCGCCGTTTGGCTGCAAATGCGGCAGCGCCGTGATTGTCGGCAGCATCGCATGGTCGGGACTGTTGTCCAGGATGACGACGTTGAGCGTCAACCCCGTCGCCTGCTCGGCGATGCTCGCGAGGAGCTTTTCAAGCAGCGTGATGTCGGGGCGGAACGTGACGATGCTTACGTCAACGGCGCGCACGTAGAGCCCACCTGGAAAGGTACGATCGGGCGAAACGCGGCAGAAACCGTTCGCAAGCGGCCTTGAGGCTCGCGGATTCGCGCGATTCGACGCCGAGCCGCTCGATCTCGGTTTTGAGCTCGACGATATCCGCTTCGAGCTTGGCCGACCAGGCGGCCGCGTTGCGTTCGAGACCTTCGTTCCAGCTCAGGGCTTCGGCAAGGCGCGCCCTGTCGATCGCGAGCTCGCTCGACAGCTTGATGAGCTCCTTGCGAAATGCGAAGCCGTCGAGATTCGCCGCGAGCAGCGGCGCGAGCGCCTCGGTCGTGCCGGCGACACCCTCGGCGTCCGAGGGAGGCAGGCCGAAGCGTTCATAGAGTGCGTCGGTGTCGCGGGCCATGGCTTCGAGCGTCGGGATGCGTTGGGCATCGCCCGGCGCAATCTTCGATTTTACCCGGGCGCATTCCGCCGCGCCTTCGGGTGAGGCGAGCCAGACGAGCAGGGCCGCCGCCTCGTCGCCGTCGAAGCCTGCCGGCAGCAGCCAGCCGCCGCCGTCGCGTTCCACCCGCTCGCCGAGCGCGCCCTGGTCCGGCACGATGACCGGCACCCCCGCCGCCCAAACCTCGGAAAGCGTGTAGCTGAAGCTCTCCGGCAAGCGATTCGGAAACAGCACCGTTTCCACGCCGTAAGCGCCGAGCCACCCGGCAAGCGCGCTTTCCTCGTAAGGGCCATGCACGTAGACGGCGCCCGGTACGAGCCAACCGCGCGACAGGTGCGTGTCGGTATATCCGATCACCACGATCCCGATATCGCTGTCACGCAGCGCGGCGGCGAGCGGCTGCAGCATGCCGCTGCCCTTGTGGGGTCCGACCGCGCCGACGATGGCGACGACGTGTCGTGGCGCGTGCGCTGCGAAATCCGTCGGCGTCGAAGGAATCCCGCCCACGCGGGGGGCGCCCAATCCCGGCGGGATGACCGTCGCGCGGATGCCCGGTGCGCAGACAAGCGCGACATCGAGGATGAACGCCGACGGCGCAATGACCATCGCTGCGCGTTCCAGCGTCGAATGGATTGCGCCGATCCATTCGGCATCGGGCTCGGGCATCCCGGCCCCGGCGAAGGCCCGCGGATTGACGAACTGGAGATCGTGCAGCGTGACGAGGTAGGGCAGCGCGCGCGCCCGTTGCAGGGCGTCGAAGTGCGCGCGACAGACCTGGTCGACGCCGTGCAGATGGAGGATGCCGATATCCGACTGTTGAAGCCAGCGCGCGATTGGACCCGTGTCGCTTTCCGTGGAGGTGAAGTTACGCAGCGGCGCGAAGTGCCCTGCACCCAACGCTTCCAGCACGTCGGTACCGGTGCTCGCATGCAGCAGGTAATGCGGGCGGCGCGTACTCGCGGCGAGATCCCTGATGTAACGATCCGAACCGCCCCCCGCCGCCGACGTGATGTGCAGGACGGCGCAATCGTGCATCCCGGGCGTCGATGCGATCATCGCCGCCGGAAACGCAGGTCCCATACCTCGTGGCCGAGCTTCAGGCCGCGCGCCTCGAATTTCGTCAGCGGCCGGTAGTCGGGCCGCGGCGCGAATCCGTCGGCGGTGTTCTCGACCAGCGGTTCGGCCAACAGGGTTTCGAGGATCTCCTGCGCGTAGGCCTTCCAGTCCGTCGCCACGTGCAGGTAGCCTCGGGGCGCCAACCGCCGCGCGAGCTCATGCACGAACGGGGGCTTCAGCAGGCGCCGCTTGTGGTGGCGTTTTTTTGGCCAGGGATCGGGAAAGAAGACGTGAATGCCCGCGAGCGAACCCGGAGCAATCATGGCCGCAACCGCTTCGACCGCGTCGTGCCGGATCACGCGTACGTTGGTGAGTCCGGAATCGGCGATGCGGCGCAACAGGCTGCCGACGCCGGGCGAATGCACCTCGATGCCGACAAAATCGTCGTCCGGCCGCAGGCTTGCGATCTGCGCGGTGGTCTCGCCCATGCCGAAGCCGATTTCGAGCACGCGCGGCGCGCTGCGCCCGAACGCGCGGTCGAAGTCGGGCGGTTCGGCGGCGACGGGGATGCCATAGGTCGGCAGCAGCGTGTCGAGTGCCCGCTGCTGTGCCGGCGACAGGCGCCCCTGGCGAAGCACGAAGCTCCTGATCGGGCGCGCGGCGCGAACGGTCGCGATCGGAGGCGTAGCGGAATTCATCGGCGCGGACTCGCAGGACTGCCGATCACGGCGCGACGGCGCGGACCCAACTCGCATCCGAGAGGCGGCGCTCCACGCGTGACCGGAGGTCCCTGCCGGCGACCGAATAGTCGATCGCAAGGGTATCGACGTCCTTCCAGCTCGCGACGGCGTCGGTCCACGCCTCCCGGGGCGTCCATGTCCACTCCTTGCGGATGCCGTCCTTCGTCACGCGCCACACCGCGAGTTCGTTGACGCAATGCTTGTCGCAGAAGTCCGCCGTGACGAGACGTGCGCGGTCCGGCGAGAGCTTCGGGTCCGCCGGCAGCGTGGTCTTGCGTCCCGACACGCGCTGCAACACCGTGAACGTGACGTCGTCCCCATCGGTCGTGTAGAGCACGACGGCGTTGATTTCGCCGAGGTAGTCCCACAGGCTGTACGAGCGTCCCCCGTTCAGCGCCTCGGTATCCGCGAACGTCACGGCGCCGGACGGAAACAGCGAGACCTTGAGCGCCCCGCCTTCCCGCGCCGCGAGATAGGGCAACCGCTTCAACTGGACCTCCTCGACCAGGCGGGCGCAATGCGACGTGCCCTCCGCCTGCGCGCAGACCTTGACGAGTTCCTCGGGCGTGAGAGGCAAGGCGTGCGCGGCCGCAGCAAACGCAGCCGCGCCGGCAAGTGCAATGCGCGCCGCGAGCCGGGCGTGTCGGCGTATCGACATCGGGTTCAGCCGATGAGGCCGGTGGTCGGAGAGCTCGGACTCGCTGCGTAGAATTTGCGAGGCATTCGTCCGGCGAGAAACGCCTCGCGCCCGGCCTCGACGGCGAGCTTCATCGCGCGCGCCATCCGCAGCGGATCGCGCGCCGCGGCGAGCGCCGTGTTCATCAGCACGCCGGCGCAACCGAGTTCCATCGCGATCGCCGCATCGGACGCCGTGCCCACACCGGCGTCGACCAACACCGGCACTTTGGCTGCGTCGATGATGAGCTTCAGGTTCCACGGATTGAGGATGCCCATCCCCGAACCGATCAGCGACGCGAGCGGCATGATCGCCACGCAGCCGATGCCTTCGAGCTCGCGCGCGATGATCGGGTCGTCGGACGTGTATACCATGACCTGGAATCCGTCCTTCACCAGCGTCTCGGCGGCGGTGAGCGTCGCGCGTACGTTGGGGAAGAGCGTCTGCGGATCGCCCAGCACCTCGAGCTTGACCAGCGTGTGACCGTCGAGGAGTTCGCGCGCGAGTCGCAGCGTGCGCACCGCGTCGTCGGCGGTGTAGCAGCCGGCCGTATTGGGCAGGTAGGTGAACTCCGTCGGCGGCAGCGCGTCGAGGAGCGACGGCGCGTTCGGATCCTGCCCGATGTTCGTCCGGCGAATCGCCACCGTGACGATTTCGGCGCCGGAAGCGACGACCGCCGCACGCGTCTCGCCGAAGTCCTTGTACTTGCCGGTCCCGACGAGCAGGCGCGACCCGTAGGCCCGCCCGGCAATGATCAGCGGATCGGCAATCGCCGGCGACGGGGCATGCGGGGCGTTCATCAGGTCATTTTACCGCGGCGTTGCGACAGCCGGGACAGCTGGGGCGGCCGAGGCGCGCTACCCGCCGCCGACCGCTCCGACGATTTCAAGGCGGTCGGCGCGGTCGACCGCGGTGTCCGCGTAGCGGCTCCTGGGCACGATTTCGCCGTTCTTCTCGACGGCGATGCGCTTGCCTTCGAGGGCGAGTTCGCGGACCACGTCGCCGACCGTTCGGATCGGGCGGTCGAATGTCCGCAGTGCACCGTTGATCGTGAGTTGCATCACTGCCGATGATACCGCGGCGCCGTCGCGCGCCCGCTCGGCCTCCGCATCGCGTCCGGCAAATTCCGAGGTTGAGTTGTCGGCCTCCTGCGCCGACTCGTCCCGGTCGCATCCCCACTTCGTGGGGGCCCTGCTCCCAGACTCGCGTCGCTATTCGCCGTACTTGCGCATGGCGGTACGAAGGAAGCGGAGTTGCCGCTCGAAGCGCGTGCACGCCGCGCAGACCGACAGGTGCAGGCGCAACGTCAGCCTCTGCCAGAACGACAGCGCCGCATCCTCGCGATGCGAGACGAGACGCGCCGCGTCCTTGCAGGAAATCACGTGGCCGAGCGCTTTGCGGATCATGGTGTGAGGTCGATCGACGTCAGGTCGCGGCGCCCTCGTCCGCGAACCAGTTCTGCTCGAGGCACTCGCGCAACGACATCCGGGCCCGGTACAGGATGACCCACAGGTTATTCGCCGTAATGGTCAATTCCTTACAGATCTCATCGGTCTCGAGCTCCATCACCTCCCGCATCACGAACACCCGGGCGGTGTTCGCGGGCAGTTTTTCGAGGCACAGGTCCATGACGTCGAAGAATTGCCGGCGGGAAAGCGCGGCGTCGGGATTGCCCCAATCGGCGGGTTTTGTCTCCCATGCGCCGTTTTCCCTGAAGAGGCCATCGAAGTCCTCGATGTCGAGCTCGGAGTCGATGTCGCCGAAGGCCGAAGCAACCGTCGGTTCGCGCTGCTTCCTGCGGATCGCATCGACGATCTTGTGCTTGAGGATGCCGGTCAGCCACGTCCGCAAGCTCGATTTGCCGGAGAACCCGCTGCCGGAAAGCGCCGCGAGAAGCGTCTCCTGAACGACATCCTCGGCCAGCGCTTCGTCTCGCAATTGCAGTCGGGCGACGCGCAGCAGATAGCCGCGGTGCTGATCGAGGTCGCGGGAAAAGTCGGCGGCAGGCATAGCGCGGGCGGTCGCGAACGGCTCCGCATCATAATCCATCGGCGTACCGGCGGATTCTCCCTGCGACTCCGCCCCGCGTGAGAAAGGCGAAAGGCCCGTGTCGCGGCGGGCCTCTCATTGGGTGGTGGCGAACCAGGGACTCGAACCCCGGACCAAAGGATTATGATTCCTCTGCTCTAACCAGCTGAGCTAGTTCGCCAAGGGCCGGAAGTATAGGCGATCCGGTTGCGGCCGGTCAAAGCGCACCACCGAAACGAAGCGAGCGTTCGCTCGATGGCGCCGAAGCATCATCGAATTGCAAACATCGGCGCGCCACCGCGCACCGTCGCGCCGCCCGGCTCCGCGCCTCGGCGCCGCTTTCAACCGGCGTGCGCCGAATCCGTTCATCGGTAACCCGCCTCGCAAACGGCAACGCGGTTGTTTCGGCCCACCGGCTCTCCCGCAGGTTCCCGGCGGTGGGAGATTTTTCCGATAGCGTACATTATTGTCCTGGACAAGGGTATTCATGGGCTACGATAGACGCCGCGGCAGGGGATCGGCACCCCTTACAGTCAATGCAATCCCATGACCCCGCCCACTGACACCGCTGGCCTTACGCTCAACATCAGCGCCGTCGAGCGCGAGGCGGGGCTATCCAAGGACGTTCTGCGCATGTGGGAGCGGCGCTACGGCTTTCCGAAGCCCTCGCGCGACGAAAACGGCGAGCGCCAGTATTCGGCCGGCGAAGTCGCCAAGCTCCGCGCGATCAAGCGTCTGATGGACGTGGGTCTGCGTCCCGGCAAGATCATCCGCGGCACGCTCGACGAATTGAACGCGATGGCCGACGGGCGCATCGTGCCGCGCCGCGAGCCGGCGGCACCGGCGGTCGAGCGAGAAATCCTCGCGCTTCTCACCAGTCACGACGCCCAGGCGTTACAGAACGCGCTGGCGAATCTGCTGATGCGCCAGGGAGTCCTGAAGTTCGTGCAGGAAACGCTGTCGTCATTGAATCACGCGGTCGGCGACGCGTGGATGCGCGGCGAGCTTGCGGTATTCGAGGAGCATCTCTACACGGAGCAGGTCCAGATTGCGCTGCGGACGGTGATCAACGCGTTCCCGCGACAGTCCGGCGTCCCCAAGGTGCTGCTGACGACCTTTCCGGGGGAGCAGCACGGCATGGGTCTGCTGATGGTCGAGGCGCTGCTCGTGCCGGAAGGAGCGCAGTGCATTTCGCTCGGCGTGCAGACGCCGATCGAGGACATCCGCCGCGCCGCGCTGGCCCACGAAGTGGAGATCGTGGCGCTTTCGTTTTCTACGGCGTTTCCGGTCCGTCAGGCGGGCGACGGGCTCGCTGCGCTGCGCCGTCAACTGCCGCCGAAGATCGCGGTGTGGGCGGGCGGAGAGTTGACACGTCGCGTGCGCAAGACCCTGCCCGGCGTCACCCTGGTTCCTGATCTCTCCGGGACGCTTGGAGCACTGAAGGCATGGCGGGCGCTGCCGAAATAATCGGTTCGTCGCAGGCCTCGTAGCGCAACCTGAAGCCTCCCGTTGCGGCACGACGGCCCGATCGGCCGCGGCGCCGGCGCATGTCGGCAAGCGACAACACGAAAAAGTGTCGGGCGATGGCGACGAATTGCTCCAAATCGACATTTGTGGCCTGAATCCAACACAAAAGTAGCCTTGCGAGGCACTGTTCGGTGCAGTTTTCGTGAACGCGCCTTGCGGCCAACCCCTTGCAAGGCGCATGATTCGGCTTGATCAAGTAATGAACAAAGGTGGGATATGGGCCGATACGCCCAATCCGCGTGGTTTGTTCGTCTTTTTGCGTTGGCGCTCGGCGCAGCGGTGCCGCTGCACGCGCACGCGGCTGCCACCGCGCAGGGCGTTGCGCTCAATGCCAGCGCCGACTGCAGCCGTGGCGACCTCAACCTCACGCTGACGACGGTCGGTGCGAATCGCGAGTCCTGGCAGGCAACCAACCTCGCTGGCGCCACACTCGTACAGGGCGAGGGCGCGACCGGTTTGTCCAACTTCAGCGGAACCTACACCGGATTCCTGATCGGCCCGACGGGTTTTGTCGTCGGGCAGCCTGCCAACACGCTGATCGGTACCTACGCCTACGTCGGCGAAACACCGCCCGACCCGACCAACACCGCCGAATTCTTCGTCTACTACAACTGCTCCACGCACGCGGTGATCTACTCGTGCTTCGGCGCCTACGGCAGTTGCCCGAAGACCGCGCAACTCGCTGCGGTCGTGGGTGCGCCACGGGTTCCCGCCCTCGGTCCTTGGGGATTGCCGCTCACCGTCCTGCTCCTCGCCGGCGCCGGCGCGTTTGCGCTGCGTCGCCGCCGAATCTAGATCCCCGATTGCGCGCGGCCGTTCCGCGCTGAATTGCCCCGGCGGTCACCTGTGCCGGGCTATCGCGGCCGGCAAGCTATCATCAGCCGGCATGACGACCGCGATCACGCTGTGGCTGGTTATGGGCGTCGCACTCGCCGCGTACGTCGGGTGGGCGGGCGTCGCCGTCGCTGCCGGCGCGAATCCATGGGTGTACGTCGGCGGCGCCGTGCTCGCCTACGTCGCGATTCTGTTCACGATCACCGCAATCTGGTTCGCGATCGCCTGGATCTTCCGCGCGCCGCGCCCACCCTCGGTGCGCATCGGGATTTTGGCGACCCTGCGGATGTTCGCCAACGAACTCTTCGCGATAGCCCGCTCCGGTCCGCGCATGGCGGTCTATCGTTGGCTGTTTCGGGACCCCGAACCCGCGGCAGCGTCAGCTCCCGTCCTGCTGCTGCACGGCGTCCTTTGCAATGCCGGCGTATGGCAGGGAATGCGTGCGGAGCTCGTCGCGCGCGGCGTCGGGCCGGTGTACGCGATGTCCTACGGTCCGCCGCTGGCCTCGATCGACCTTTTCGCCGACCAACTTGCCGCCAAGGTCGACGCGATACTCGAAGCCACCGGCGCGCCGCGCGTCGCCCTCGTCGGCCACAGCATGGGTGCGCTCGTCGCCCGCGCGTACCTGCGGCGCCATGGCGCCGCAAAGGTGGCGTCGCTGCTGACGCTCGGCTCGCCACATCACGGCAGCGTGCACGCGTGGCTCTTCCCCGGAACCTGCCTCGGCCAGCTGCGGCCCGGCAACGCCTGGCTCGAAGAACTCAACCGTGCCGAGGGTGCGCCATCCCCGGTCCGCCTGATGTCGGTGTGGTCGTGGCACGACTCGATGGTCGCGCCGCAGACGAGCGCGCGCCTCGGGGGCGCCGAGAACGTCGAGCTCCACGGCATCGGCCACAACGCGCTCCTCGGCGATCGGCGCGTCTACGAAATCGTCGTTCGCGAACTGGCGGAGGTGGCGCGGGTGGCGGCGTCCCGGTAAAGCCGTCGCGCGGAGGCCTTCCGCGACGCCCGACGTTTTGCCAAGGTCGAGTTGTCGGCCACAAGCGGCGATTCGCGATTGTTCGCGCCCTTCGAGCCTCGCCACTCACGCCGCTACCAGTGAATCCCCTGCGTGATCTGCGCGAAGGCCATCTGCTCGGCGGTGAGCGGCTGAGCTTCGCCTGCCTTCTTGCCGGACGCGGCGCTCGAATCGGGGAACATGTTGAACGCCGTATTTAGCAGCACCTGCGTGATCTTCGGCGCCACCGCGTGGCAGACCGAGCCGAAAATGCCGAGCCGCGACGCGATCCGCACCGGCCGGTGCACGATCGCATCGACGACGAGATCGGCGGCCTCCTCGGGCGACAGCGTCGGCACGCTTTCGTAGATCTTCGTCGGCGCGATCATCGGCGTGCGCACGAGCGGCATGTTGATCGTCGTGAAGTAGATGCCCTTGTCGAGGAACTCCGAGGCCGCGCACGCTGAAAACGAGTCGAGCGCCGACTTCGACGCGACATACGCCGAAAACCGCGGCGCATTGGTCAGCACGCCGATCGACGAGATATTGATGATGTGCCCGCGTTTCCTCTCGATCATCTTCGGCAGGAAGCCCATGATGAGCCGCAGCGCGCCGAAGTAGTTCAGCTGCATCGTGCGTTCGAAATCGTGGAAGCGGTCGAACGAGTTGATGACGCCCCGGCGGATCGATCGGCCGGCGTTGTTGACGAGGTAGTCGCAGCCGCCGTGTTCCTTCCGGACACGGGCGACAAGCGCATCGCACGACGCGATGTCGGCGATGTCCGCCGTGTAGATCCACGCCCTACCGCCCAGCTTGTCGATTTCGGCCTTGGTCTCGAGGAGCTTGTCCTCGCCGCGGGCGACGAGGATCACCTTGGCGCCGGCCTCGGCCATCTTGAGCGCGGTCGCCTTGCCGATGCCCGACGACGACCCGGTGACGACGATCACCTTGTCCTTGACGCGGCCGGCGAGCGAGCGGTCGATGAACAGATCCGGGTCGAGATTGCGCTCCCAGTAGTCCCACAGCTTCGCTGCGTAGGATTCGAGCGGCGGGACCACGATTCCCGAACCCTTCAGCGCCTTGGTTGCCTCGCGATTGTCGTAACGCGTCGGCCAGTTGATGAACTGGAACACGTCGCGCGGAATGCCGAGGTCGGTGAGGATCACCCGGATTGCGCGCTTGACGGGCGCCAGAGACCCGAGGCCGTAGAGGATCGGCGCGGGAATGAAGCCGAACATCTTCGCGTTGATGCGCATCGTCATCTGCGGCGCGTGACCGGCGTTGGCGAAGATGTTGAGCACCTCGCCGATCCGGTTGGGTTCGGGGTCGGTCAGGTGGAAGCACTGGCCGTCCAGTCCCTTCTTGTGCGCCAGGTAGTCGAGCGCGTCGGCGACGAAATCAACCGGCACGATGTTGATCCGGCCTCCCTCGATGCCGACCATCGGCATCCACGGCGGCAGCAGTTCGCGCATTTTCTGCAGCGTCTTGAAGAAGTAGTACGGCCCGTCGATCTTGTCGA
>JBDTRG010000097.1:0-16994 GCA_039931775.1 Betaproteobacteria bacterium
CCCATCTTGTCGACTTCGTCCAGCAGGAACAGCGGGTTGCGCACGCCGACTTTCGACATGTTCTGCAGGATCTTGCCGGGCATCGAGCCGATGTAGGTTCGGCGGTGGCCGCGTATCTCGGCCTCGTCGCGAACGCCGCCCAGGCTCATGCGGACGAACTTGCGACCCGTCGCCTTGGCGACCGACTGGCCGAGCGACGTCTTGCCGACGCCGGGCGGGCCGACGAGGCAGAGGATGGGCGCCTTCAGCCGGTCGACGCGCTGCTGCACCGCCAGGTACTCAACGATGCGCTCCTTGACCTTCTCGAGGCCGTAGTGATCGGCGTCGAGGATCTTCACCGCGGCCGCGAGGTCCTTGCTGATCTTGCTTTTCTTCTTCCAGGGCAGCGCAAGCAGCGTATCGATGAAATTGCGGACGACGGTAGCCTCGGCCGACATCGGCGACATCATCTTGAGCTTCTTGAATTCGCCGAGCGCCTTCGCCTCCGCCTCCTTCGACATCTTGGCGGACTTGATCTTCTTTTCCATCTCGTCGAGATCGGCGTTTTCGTCGCCCTCGCCGAGTTCTTTCTGGATCGCCTTGACCTGCTCGTTCAGGTAGTACTCGCGCTGGCTCTTCTCCATCTGCCGCTTGACGCGGCCGCGGATGCGCTTTTCGACCTGCAGGATGTCGACTTCGCCTTCGAGCAGACCCAGCAGGTGCTCGAGGCGCTTGGCGACCGCCCCCATCTCTAGGATTTCCTGCTTCTGCTCGAGCTTCAACGGAAGGTGCGCGGCGATGGCGTCGGCCAGGCGTCCGCCGTCGTCGATCCCCGCCATCGACGTCAGGATCTCGGGAGGAATCTTCTTGTTGAGCTTCACGTACTGGTCGAACTGCGCGAGCAGCGCGCGGCGCATCGCCTCGACTTCGTGGGCCTCGCCGGCGTCGCCGGCGAGCGTTGCCGCCTCGGCAGACAGGTATTCGCCTTCGTCTGCGACGCGCACGATGCGCGCGCGGTGCGCCCCTTCGACCAGCACCTTCACGGTTCCGTCGGGAAGCTTCAGCATCTGCAGCACGGTTGCCACGCTGCCGATCGGATAGAGATCTTCCGCCGCGGGATCATCCTTGGCAGCCGATTTCTGCGCGACCAGCAGGATGTGCTTGCCGGAGTCCATTGCGACGTCGAGCGCCTTGATCGACTTCGGGCGACCCACGAACAGCGGGATCACCATGTGGGGAAACACGACGACGTCGCGCAACGGCAGAAGCGGGAGCGACGTCAGGTCAGCGGAAGGAAGGAGATCGGTAGCCATGCGTGCCTCGGGGAAAAGGTTCCTGTTGCAAAATGGGGGTGCCGGCCGGTCGTGTCAAGCTTGCCGAGAACAAATCGGCGAAATGCCTTCATCGCCGTGGGGTTAGCGCAACCAACCCGGGGGCTGTTGCGGCCGCGGCCTCGATCGGGCCTTCCGCGCGGTTGCGGCGCCCTGGGCAGGTTTTCCGGATCGGTCCAGCGCCGGGCAGCCATGCGCCGACGCGAGCGACGCATCCCGCGTCAACTATGCGCCGACGCGACCTTTGGCGTATCGGCGAACATCAGGAGCGGCTTGCCGTCGTTGGCGATGGTGGCCTCGTCGACGATCACCCGCGCGAGATTGTTGTGCGACGGCAGGTCGTACATCACGTCGAGCAGCACCTGTTCCAGGATCGACCGCAGGCCGCGCGCGCCGGTCTTGCGGGCAAGCGCCTTCTTCGCGATCGCCTTCAACGCGCCGTCGCGGACTTCGAGCTCGACGCCTTCCATTCGGAACATCTTCTGGTACTGCTTGGACAGCGCGTTCTTGGGTTCGACGAGGATCTGGATCAATGCCGCCTCGTCGAGCTCCTCGAGGGTCGCTACCACCGGCAGGCGTCCGACGAACTCCGGGATCAGCCCGAACTTGATCAGGTCCTCCGGTTCGACCCCGCGCAGCAGCAGGCTGATGTTCTTGCGGTCGTCGGGACTCGCGACCTCGGCGCCGAACCCGATGCCGGTCTTTGCGGTGCGCTGGCGGATGATCTTTTCCAGACCGTCGAAAGCGCCACCGCAGACGAACAGAATGTTGGTCGTGTCGACCTGCACGAATTCCTGATTCGGATGCTTGCGCCCGCCCTGGGGCGGCACCGAGGCGACGGTGCCCTCGATCAGCTTCAACAGCGCCTGCTGCACCCCTTCGCCGGACACATCGCGGGTGATCGACGGGTTGTCGCTCTTGCGGGAGATCTTGTCGATCTCGTCGATGTAGACGATGCCCCGCTGCGCCTTTTCGATGTCGTAATCGCACTTCTGCAGGAGCTTCTGGATGATGTTCTCGACGTCCTCGCCGACATAGCCTGCCTCGGTGAGCGTCGTCGCGTCCGCAATGACGAACGGAACGTCGAGGAGCCTTGCGAGCGTTTGCGCAAGCAACGTCTTGCCCGACCCGGTGGGCCCGATCAGCAGAATGTTGCTCTTGGCGAGCTCGACCTCGTCGTCCTTGCCGCCCGTTTCCAGGCGCTTGTAGTGGTTGTAGACGGCGACCGACAGGATCTTCTTGGCGAGGTCCTGCCCGATCACGTACTGGTCGAGGATGTGGCGAATCTCGTGCGGGGTCGGCAGCTTGTTCTTGTCGGTGCGCGCGGCCTCGGCCGTCGTGCCTTCCTCGCGGATGATGTCGTTGCACAGTTCGATGCACTCGTCGCAGATGAACACCGACGGGCCCGCGATGAGCTTGCGCACCTCGTGCTGGCTCTTGCCGCAAAAGGAGCAATACAGAAGCTTGTCGCCGGTGGATTTATCAGCCATCAGTCAGGCAAGTGAGGGGCAAATGAGCGTGTGGATTCAGGGGTCTGGGACAGGGTCCGGTGGAAGCACTTTACGCTGTGAGCACCCGCTTCTGCAAGACCTGGTCGATCATTCCGAAGGCCAGGGCCTCCTCGGCGGTGAGGAAATTGTCGCGCTCGGTCTCCCGGGCGACCTCCTCGACCGACTTCCCGGTGTGCAGCGCCATCAGCCGGTTCAGGCGTTCGCGCAACGCCAGAATGTACCGCGCGTGGATCTCGATGTCCGACGCCTGGCCCTGAAACCCCCCGAGCGGCTGGTGGATCATCACGGTGGAATTCGGCAGCGCGAACCGTTTGCCTTTCGCCCCGGCGGCGAGCAGAAATGCGCCCATCGACGCCGCCATGCCCACGCATTGCGTCGAGATGTCCGGCTTGATGAATTGCATCGTGTCGTAAATGGCCATCCCGGCGGCGATCGAGCCGCCCGGAGAGTTGATGTAGAAGTTGATGTCCTTGTCGGGATTCTCGGACTCCAGGAACAGCATCTGCGCGACCACGAGATTCGCCGTCGAATCGGTCACGGGTCCGACGAGAAACACGATTCGTTCCTTCAACAGGCGCGAGTAGATGTCGTACGCGCGCTCGCCGCGTCCGCTCTGCTCGATCACCATCGGGACCAGCCCCAGGCCGCTCGGTTCGTCCATGTACGCCTCGTCGTATGCCTGCATGACTTTCATCAGACCTTCATTGTAGTTGGAATCGCGCCGCACGAACGCCTGTCGGCGACCAGCGGGGCCGGGACTTCGTCGAAACGCCGTCGTGTCGGCTACAGTAACGCTGTCCGCTATGCCTGCACCGGACCCATCAGCTCCGAGAATGCGATCGGCTTGTCGACGACTCGGGCGCGACCCAGCGCCCACTGCACTACGTTCGATTCCACCGCCAGCGCTTCGAATTCGTTGAGCCGCTCCGGCTTTTCGTAATGCCAGCGGATGACGGCGTCCGGCTGCTCGTAGGTCTGCGCGGCCTCCTGCACCAGCGCCTTGACCTGGTCCGGCTTCGCCCTCAGGCCTTCCGCGCGCACGAGCTCGGCGAGGACGAGGCCGAGCTTGACGCGGCCCTCGGCGCCGGCGCGAAACATGTCGGGTGTCGCCTTGACGTCTTCCGGCTTCATTCCGCGCTCGCGAAGATCGGCGGCCATCTTCTGCATCATCGACTCGACCTCGTTGTCGACCAGCGATCGGGGCAACGCGAAATCGGCCTTCTCGCGCAACGCGGTAAACACCTGCTCCTTCAGCTTGGCGTCGACCTTGTGCTTCAGCTCGAGCTTCAGATTCGACGTGATTTCGGCGTGGAGTTCATCGATGCTTCCGCTGGCGATGCCAAAGGCCTTCGCGAACTCGACATCGACTTCCGGAACCTCGGCCTCGGCGACGCTCTTCACCGTCAGCACGAACTCCGCGCGCTTGCCGGCCACCTCGGCGCCGTGATAATCGTCCGGAAAGGTGAGCGCGAATGATCGCGACTCGCCCTCGCTCATCCCGGTGGCCGCCGCCTCGAACTCCGGCAACATCCTTCCCTCGCCGAGGATGATCGCGAAGTCGCTCGCCTGCCCTCCGGCGAACTCGACGCCATCGATCCGGCCGCTGAAATCGACGATCACCCGATCGCCGGTCGACGCCCCCCGGTGGACGTGATTAAAGCGCGTACGCTGGCGTCGCAGCATTTCGATCGTGTTGCCGACGTCGGCGGGGCCGATCTCGGCCACCGGTCGCTCGATCGCGACATCATTGAGGTCGCCGACCTTCACGTCCGGGTAAACCTCGAAGATCGCGGAAAACTCGAGCTGATCGGTCGCGCCGCCCGCCGCATTGGGCTCGATCCTCGGGTAGCCGGCAATCCGCAGGTTCTGCTCCCGAACCGCGTCGGCAAACGTGGACTGAACGGCGTCGGAGATCACATCGGAGCGCACCTTCGGGCCATACTGCTGGGCGATCATCCGCATCGGCACCTTGCCGGGGCGGAAGCCGGGCAGCTTGGCGTCCCGGGCCAACTTGGCCAGCCGTTGATTGATCTCGGTCTCGATCAGCGCGACGGGCACGGACATCGTGAGCCTGCGCTCGAGCTGACCGAGGGTTTCCAGACTGGTTTGCATGCGCGTCGAATCCTTGCTAATGTTGATCGATGGTGCGAAAGGGGGGACTCGAACCCCCATGGGCTTCCCCGCTGGAACCTAAATCCAGTGCGTCTACCAATTCCGCCACTTTCGCAGCTGCTTTCGCCAAACGCAGAAGTATAGCCGAGACGGGGCCCGTTCGCCAGTAGAATGCCCTGATCCGGCCCGGCGTTTGCGGGGGAAATGTAGTCCTTTCGGCGCATTGCGCCGGGTTTCGCGTGTCCGTCGCCCATTACGAAAACTTTCCCGTCGCATCGCTGCTCGTGCCCCGGCCGCTGCGGCCAGCGATCGTCGCGATTTACCGCTTCGCGCGGATGGCCGACGATTTCGCCGACGAAGGCGACATCCCGCCTGCCGACCGCCTGGCCGCGCTCGATCGCCTCGAGCGCTCGCTTGATTTGATCGCCGCCGGAAGCCCGCCGGACGAGCCGCCCTTTCCAGATCTTTCCGCCGCAATCGCGCGTCACCGCCTGCCACTCGAACCGTTTCGCGACCTCCTGTCGGCGTTCCGCCAGGACGTGACGATTGCGCGTTACCCGACCGCGGACCTGCTCTTCGATTACTGCCGGCGCTCGGCCAATCCTATCGGACGTCTGATGCTGCGCCTCTTCGGGGCCGACGCGCCGGCGAATCTCGTGGCGAGCGACGCAATCTGCACGGCGCTGCAGCTCATCAACTTCTGGCAGGACATCGCGGAAGACTGGCGACGCGGACGGATCTATCTGCCGGCGGATGACCTCGCTCGCTTCGGCGTCGCCGAATCGCAGGTCGCCGAGGCGCGCTGCGACGCCGCATGGCGCGCGCTGATGGCGTTCGAAACAAAGCGCGCACGCGCGCTTCTCGAGTCGGGGCGGCCGCTTACACGGGCATTGCCTTGGCGCCTTCGCTTGGAGATTTCGGGCGTCATGGCCGGCGGCCACCGGATCCTCGACGGGATCGATGCAACCGGTGGCGACGTGTTCCGACGGCCGCCGAGACTGTCGCGCCGTGATTGGGCCGGCGTCGCGTGCAATGCGCTCTTTCCGCCCCGCCGTCATCGGCTGGCCGGCACCGAATCCGCGGCATGACGCCGGACGAGTATTGCCAGCAGCGGACCGCGAAGAGCGGCACGAGTTTTTATTACAGCTTCCTGTTTCTTCCTCCGGACCGACGCCGCGCCATCATCGCGCTCTATGCGTTCTGTCGGGAAGTCGACGACGTCGTCGACGAGGTTTCCGATCCCGAGCTCGCGCGCACCAAGCTCGCGTGGTGGAGAAAGGAGATCGGCGCGGCGTTTACCGGCGTACCCCAGCATCCGGTCACGATGGCGCTGCGTCCCGTCGTCGCCGCGTATCGACTGCCGGAGGAACACTTCCAGACGGTCATCGACGGCATGAATATGGATCTCGAACGCAACCGCTATCTCGATTTCACGGACCTTGAACGCTACTGCCACAACGTCGCCGGCGTCGTCGGCCTGATGTCGGCGGAGATCTTCGGCTACGCGAATCCGCTGACGCGACAATACGCGCGCGACCTCGGCATCGCGTTCCAGCTGACGAACATCATCCGCGACGTGGGCGAGGATGCGCGCCGCGGCAGGATCTATCTGCCGCAGGACGAGCTCGCCGCGCACGGCGTCAAGGTGGGCGCGCTGCTCAAGGGCGAAACGGGCGAGCCGCTGACGAACCTGATGAAGGAACAGGTGACGCGCGCGCGTCGCTGGTACGCCCGGGCCATGGACGCGCTGCCGGCCGAGGATCGGCGCGCACAGCGCCCCGGACTCATCATGGCCGCAATCTATCGCGCGCTGCTCGACGAGATCGAGCGCGACCACTACCGCGTTCTCGATCGCCGGATCGCCTTGACGCCGCTGCGCAAGCTCTGGATCGCGTGGAAGACCGCGCGCCGTGGCTGACGCCGCGCGCGGCACCGGCACGCCGGCACGGATCGCCGTCGTCGGCGGCGGTTGGGCGGGGTGCGCGGCAGCGGTAACGCTCGCGTCGGCCGGCATCGCCGTCACTCTGATCGAGCAGGCGAAGACCCTGGGCGGCCGCGCACGGCGCGTCATCGTCGACGACGTTGCGCTCGATAACGGCCAGCACCTCATCATCGGCGCCTACCGCCAGACGCTCGAGCTCATCGAAGCCGTCCACGGCGCCGAGCGCACCGTTTCGCTGTTCCGGCGGCTGCCGCTGACGCTTCGGCCCTTCGGCTCGACGAACCCGGACGCCGTCGAGTTCCGCGCATGGCGCGCGCCCGCCCCGTGGCACCTCGCCGGCGCGCTGCTGGCGACCCGGGGGCTGAGCGTGGCGGAGCGGATCGCGCTGCTGGTGGACTATCGGCGTATCGCCCGCGCCGGCTTTCGCTGCGCATCGGGGCAAACGGTCGCCGAATGCTTCGCCCGAACGCCGGCGCGGCCATTCGCCGCCTTCTGGGTGCCGCTCTGCCTCGCCGCACTCAACACGCCGCCCGACGCCGCATCGGCACAAATATTCGCTGAAGTGCTGCGCGCCGCGTTTGCCGGTACTGCGCGCGACAGCGATTTCCTGGTCCCTCGGGTCGATCTCACCGCGTGCTTCCCCGATGCCGCGGCGCGCCAGGTCGCCGAACGTGGCGGCATCGTCCGCCTGGGCGTGACCGTCCGCGCGATCGCTCGCGATGGCATCGGCGCCGCGTTGGCGATCGGGGAACGCACCGAAACGTTCGATGCGGTGATCGTGGCGGTCGGGCCCCATCAACTCGCGGCGACGCTCGGCGAGGATGCGGCCCGTGACTCCGCCTGGGGACCGGCGCTCGCACAGGTCAGCGCGTTCGCCTACGAATCGATCACGACGATCTACCTCGCCTTTACGAAGGCGATTCCCTTCCCGGTCCCGCTGCTGCGCCTCGACGACGCCCCCGGCCACTGGGCGTTCGATCGAAGCGACGCGCTCCTCGCCGGCGACGACGCGAAAGGCCTCGTCGCCGTCGTCATCAGTGCCGGCGGACCGCACGACCACCTCGACCATCCGGCGCTCGCGAAAGCCGCCGAAGCGCAGATGCGACGACTCTCCCCGAATCTGCCCCTTGTGGCCTGGTCGCGCGTGATCGCGGAGCGGCGCGCGACCTACGCCTGCAGGCCGGCGCTTTCCCGTCCCGTGCACGGCAAGGTCGCCGGCAGCCTCTACCTTGCCGGCGACTATACCGACGCGGATTTCCCAGCGACGCTCGAAGCGGCGACCCGAAGCGGCGTCGCGGCCGCTCGCGCGCTGATCGCCGAACGCGGCGATCGCGCGCGCTGACGACCTTCAGCGGGGCGGTTCGTCATGCGCCGCGGGCGGTGCGGGTCCCGCCGGTCCGGTTGCGCATCAGGCGTTGCTGCTCGCGATTCCACTCGCGCTCCTTGATCGTCGCTCGCTTGTCGTGCTGCTTCTTGCCCTTGGCGAGCCCGACGTCGAGCTTGATCCGCCCCTTCGTGTAGTGCAGGTTGAGCGGAACGAGCGTGTACCCGGCGCGCTCGACCTGCCCGACGAGGCGACTGATTTCCTTCCGGTGCAACAGGAGCTTGCGCGTGCGCGTCGCTTCGGCGGTGACGTGAGTCGATGTCGAGATGAGCGGGGTGATGTGCGAGCCGATCAGCACGATTTCACCGCCTTTGACCACGACGTAGGCTTCCTTGATCTGCGCGCGGCCCGCGCGGATCGCCTTCACCTCCCAGCCGAGGAGCGCAACTCCCGCCTCGAATTTCTCTTCGATGAAGTAGTCGTGATAGGCTTTTTTGTTGTCGACGATGCTCATGGCCCAATTCTCTGCACGATTCGCGTCCCGCCTGCAAACGTTGCGCATTCTAGCAACGGCGCCATGCAGCGAGTAAGGAAGTCGGTGCTCGTGCCGTATTCGGCCGGCGCCATGTTCGAGCTCGTCGACCGGACCGAACTCTACCCGCAGTTCCTGCCGTGGTGCGGAGGAACACAGGAGCTCGAGATGCGGAAAGACCGGAAAACCGTGCGCATCGACATCGATTTTCACGGTGTGCGCGCGCACTTTACGACCGACAACGTCAACCGGACCGGAGAATCGATTGTCGTGACGTTGCGCGACGGTCCGTTCCGGGACCTGCACGGCGAGTGGCGATTCACGGCACTCTCACCCGGCGCGTGCAAAGTCGAATTCGAGCTCGTCTATCAGTTCGCGTCCGAGCTCCTCGAGAAGGCGGTCGGGCCCGTTTTCGGGCACATCGCCAATACGTTCATCGACGCGTTCGTCCGGCGCGCCGAATCCGTGCACGCGGCGAAACCGTGAAGGTCACCGTTGTCTGGGCGACCCCGTCGATACAGGATATCGTCGGCGTCGACGTGCCCGCCGGGGCGACGCTCGCCGATGCGGTCGCACGATCCGGACTGCTCGCGAGGTATGGCCTCGATCCGGCCTCGCTCGGATTCGCGATCTATGGCAAGCGGGCGCGCGGCAATCTGGCGCTCGTCGACGGCGACCGGATCGAGCTCACCCGGCCCCTCGAGGTCGAACCCGGCGTCGCGCGAGCCCTGCGAGCCCGGGCCAAACCGCTGGCCAAACCCATACACCGGACCAAGCGGCAACGCGCCGAGCCGGGGTAACCGGCTTGCCGGCGGCGGCCGATTCGCGGACAATGCCCCCGATGAATTTCGCTGTCCTCACCCGTGGCCGGATTTTGGTCGCCCTGCTTGCGGCGGGCGTCGTCGGCTTTTCCCCCACCGGTTCCGCGCAAGTTCGCGACGAGCGCTCGTTCGGCGCGGTCGCGGCGGCCACCGTCAAAGGGGCGGCCTCGAGCGCGTTGACCACGGCGCAGGATCTCACCACGGCCGCGCTCGACCTCATCGGGATCCGTTACAAATGGGGCGGCAACACGCCGGCCACCGGACTCGACTGCAGCGGGCTCGTCCGTTACGTTTTCCAGCAGGTCACCGGCGTCACGCTGCCGCGCACCGCGAAGGACATGAGCCGGCTCGGCGAGCAGGTCGCGGTGTCGGATCTCAAGCCGGGCGACCTCGTGTTCTTCAATACGCGGCGATTTGCGTTCTCGCATGTGGGCATCTACCTTGGCGACAACCGTTTCGTCCACGCGCCCCGGCGCGGCCGCGAAGTCGAAGTGGCGACGCTCGACTCTACGTTCTGGCAGAAACGGTTCGACGGCGCGCGCCGGATGGTCGACACCCTCCCCGGCCTCATGCCGGCGATCGTCGGCGAAGCGTTGGCGGCGCCTTTCAACGCACTGCCCTCCGAAGCGGAACCGCCGCTCGTCGCGCCGGCACTGCCTGCGGCCCCGGCGCCGGCCAGCACGTCCACCGACCCGCTCCCCTAACCTGCGCGCCAGATTGGCGCCTCGTTTGTCCCGGTAAGCTGCTTGCTATCGCGCCCCAGCGCGCCGCAGGCGCTCCGCGAGCCGGGGTTCGTTGGTCCGTTTCGCCCAGTCGAGCGCGCTTGCGCCACTGTCGTTGCGATGCGCGACATCCGCGCCGCGGGCGACGAGCAGGTCGACGGTCGACACTCGCCCCTCCCGCGCTGCCATCATCAGCGCCGTCGTTCCGTTCGGCGCCGCCGCGTCGACGTCGGCCCCTTCGGCGAGCAGGTAGGCGACGATCGCGTCGTGTCCGCCGGTCGCCGCGTAGATCAGAGCGTTCCAGCCTTGCTGGTTGACGTTGGCGCCACGAGCCCGCAACTTCTTGATGAGATCGAGGCGACCTCCGAGGGCCGCGACCATTAACGCGGAATCGCCGTACCGATTGCGCGCGTTGACGTTGACTTTTGTCGCCAACAGCACGCCCAGCGTCTCGATCTTTCCGGACCGGGCCGCCGTGACGATGGCCGGGTCGCCGTTCTTGTCGACGCTGTCGGGGTCGATCCCTCGTGCCAACAACGCCTTCACGTCGTCGGTACGGTCGTTGGCGATGTAGATGAAGAAATCCTCGAGCGCAGATTGCGCGCGCGCGCTGGACGCAACGAGCAGAAATATCGCCGCCACCCAGGCGGCGAACGCCGTCACCCGTTGCGGACGACGCTCAGTGCGCATGCGTCCCCGGCGAGGGTTCGATGCCGAAGAGGCGGAAGAAATTGGCGCTGGTGGCCGCGGCGACCTCCTCCAGCGGAATGTCGCGAAGGCGGGCGACCTCGGCGGCCACATGGGGGACAAACGCGGGCTGATTGCGCTTGCCGCGAAAGGGAACCGGGGCGAGATACGGCGAGTCGGTTTCGATCAGCAGCCGGTCGAGCGGCACGCGTCGGGCGACATCCTTCAAGTCCTGCGCATTCTTGAAGGTGACGATCCCGGACATCGATATGTGGAATCCGAGGTCGAGCGCCGCACGGGCGACCTCCCATGTCTCGGTGAAGCAGTGCATCACGCCGCCGGCGTCGCGCGCGCCCTCCTCGTCCATGATCGCGAGCGTATCGGCCGCCGCGGCGCGCGTGTGCACTACCAGCGGCTTGTGCGCGCGGCGTGCGGCACGGATGTGCGTGCGGAACCGCGCGCGCTGCCACTCGAGGTCTCCGGTCAAGCGAAAGTAGTCGAGGCCGGTCTCGCCGATCGCAACCACCTTCGGCCGCGCGGCGAGCGCGGCGAGATCGTCGACTGTCGGCTCGGGCGTGTCCTCGCAATCGGGATGCACGCCGGCCGTCGCATAGAGGTTGGGATGCGCCAAGGCGAGCGCATGCACGGCGGGCCAGTCCGGAAGGTTGACGGAAATGCACAGCGCGTGCGTCACACGCGCGGCCGCCATCGCCTCGAGCAGCGCGGGAAGGTCGGCGACGAGCTCGGGGAAATCGAGATGACAGTGGGAATCGACGAACATCGGAGATCGGAATCGGCCAATCGACGGGCCGGGCAAACCTCGCCCTGCATTGCGGTACGAGTGCGGACGCCGCGAACGCGCCGCGAGGCGATTACATCGTATGCGTCGGGCGGGTCGACGCCAGCGTCTCGCCCAGGATCTGCTCGATCGTCGCGCGCGCCGTGGCACCGGTATCGTCTTGCGTGAATTGCACACCGATTCCCTGCGTTCGGTTGCCCTGGACGCCTTCCGGGGTGATCCAGACGACCTTGCCCTGGACCGCGATCCGGTTCGGGTCGTCCATCAACGACAGCAGCATGAAGACCTCTTCGCCGAGCTGATACTGGCGGGAGGTCGGGATGAAGATGCCGCCGCCCTTGAGGAACGGCATGTACGCGGCGTAAAGCGCGGCCCGCTCGCGGATATTGAGCGAGAGCACACCCGGCCGCGCGACGCCGCCAGCGATCGCGGCGTTCGTGGCATTTCCCATCGGCTTGGCGTCGGCCATCGTCAGAACAGCGCCTTGTAATCGACCAGTAGCGCCTCGGCGACGAGGCGCGGTTGCAACGGGTGCGCGAGCAACGCGCGTTGGCGCAGCAACGACCGATGATAGCGAAACAACGCGATCGGCGCCACCTGCGATGCAAGGCGCCGCAAAGGCTCCGCGGCGTCCGGGTTCTGCCGTGCCGCATCGCCCGCGCCGACGCGGGCCAGATCGGCGGTCCAGGCGATCAGCCAATCGACCGCGCGACCGAGCCTTGCACGGCGCTCGTCCTTGCCGCCGGCGTCGATGCGCGACGCGAGTTCGAACGCGGAAATCTTCTCCGGGGCGGCCAGACCCGCCAGCCAGGCTCGTCGCTCCGACTGCGCCCCGGGATCGACATGCGCAAGCGCCGCCAGCGGCGCCCCGCTCGCCTGCGCAAGCGCCAGATCGGGCGCCTCGACACCCTGGGCCGCGAGCCATGCGCGGGCCTCCTGCTGCGTCGGTCGCGGTGCCGCCAGTCTGCGACAACGCGAAAGTATCGTCGGCGGCAGGCGTCCCGGCCGATCGGACACGAGGATGAGGTAGGTGCCTGCCGGCGGCTCCTCGAGGGTCTTCAGCAGTGCGTTGGCCGCCGCCGCATTCATCGTCTCGGCTGGCGCAATCACCACCACCTTGGCGCGCTGGCGGTGGCTCGTCAGATGAACGAAATCCGTCACCGCGCGCACGCGATCGATCCTGATCGCGTCGACCTCCTGGAGCGTCCCGTCGTCCTCGTCGATCATCACCAACTCGAGCCGCATCAGATCCGGATGCTGGCCGGACATCGCATAGCGGCACCCGGGGCAAACGCCGCAGGCGAGACCATCGGGGCGCTGCGCTTCGCAGAGCAGCGCCAGCGCGAAATTGAGCGCGAGCGCATGCTTGCCGATGCCGCGCGGTCCGTGGACGAGCAACGCGTGCGGCCAGCTCGGGCGTTGCGCCAGCGCGGCGCGCGCCGCATCGACCTGCCACGGGAACAGCGGAAACCAGGGGAGCGCTGCCGGCGCGACGCCTTGCTCTTCCGCCACTACTGCGCTCCCAGCGCTTCGATGTGTCCGGCGATGTCCGCACGCACGTCGGCGAGCGGGCGCGAGCTGTCGATGATGCGGAACCGGCGTGGCTCGGCGCCAGCACGGGCGAGGTACGCGTTGCGGACCCGCTCGAAGAACCCGCCAGCCTCGCGCTCGAACTTGTCGAGTTCGCGGCCTTCGGCCCGCGCCCGGGCGAGTCGAGCGCGCGAGATTTCGGGCGGCACATCGAAGAGGAGCGTGAGATCGGGTCGGCAATCGTCGTCGATCCAACGCTCGAGCTCGCCGATCCGCGCGATCGGCACCCCGTGCCCACCTCCCTGATAGGCAAACGTCGCATCGGTAAAACGGTCGCACAGCACCCAATCGCCGCGCGCAAGCGCCGGACGGATCACAGCTTCCAGATGTTCGCGCCGGGCCGCAAACATAAGCAGCGCCTCGGTGTCGCGCGTCATCGGCTCATGGAGCAACAGGCCGCGCAGCGTCTCGCCGAGCGGCGTGCCTCCCGGCTCGCGGGTGGTGATCACGGTGCGGCCGAGTTCGGCGATCCGTTCGGCGATCCACGGAACGTGCGTGCTCTTGCCGGCGCCGTCGATGCCTTCCAGGGAGATGAAGCGGCCGGGAGCGTCCATGCGTGATCGGGCGAAAGGAGTCGGCGATGAGCGGCGCTCACCGAGGGACGCGTTGCGCGAGCTGGAATTTTGCCACGGCGCGATTGTGATCGGCGAGGTTGGTCGAGAATTGGCTCGTGCCGTCGCCTCGCGCGACGAAATAGAGGTACGTGCTCGTCGGCGGCCGCGTGACCGCCTCGAGGGAGGCCTGCCCCGGCAGCGCGATCGGCGTCGGAGGCAGGCCGTCCCGCGTATAGGTGTTGTAGGGAGTGTCCGACTCGAGGTCGCGCTTTTTCAGATTGCCGTCGAATTTCGCGCCGAGCCCGTAGATCACCGTCGGGTCGGATTGCAGGCGCATGCCGATTCGCAGCCGATTGACGAATACCGACGCGATCAGCGGTCGGTCCGCGGCGCTTCCGGTCTCCTTTTCGACGATCGATGCGAGGATCAGCGCTTCGTAAGCATCCTTCAACGGCAGCTCGCTTGCGCGCTTCGCCCAGGCCTCGTCGAGGCGAGTGCGCATCAAACGCCCGGCGCGCACGAGCAACGCGAGATCGGTCGATCCCGACGCGACGTAATAGGTATCGGGAAAGAACTTTCCCTCGAGGTCCGGTTGCGACAAGCCGATCCGCCGGGCGAGTTCCGGGCCAGCCAGATCCAGCACCGTCTTTGCGATGGCCGGGTTCGCCCGAAGCGCGCCGACGAGTTCCGCAAAGGTCGAACCTTCCACCACCGTCAGCCCGATCTGCGTCACGTCGCCCTGCGTCAGCTTGTCGAGGAGCTGCGGCAACGTGATACCGGCCGCGATCTCGTAGTTCCCCGCCTTGATCGCGCGATCCGCCTGCTTCAACCGCGCGAGGATCACGAGCGCGTCCTCCGACGGCAGAACGCTGGCAGCGGCGAGTTCACGCGCGACGGAGCGCAGGTTCGCTCCTGCCTTGACGTCGAACGCGAAAGGCGAAGCCGGCAGCGGCAGCGGCTGCAGGAGCCACCACCCCAGCGCGACGGCGACACCCGCAGCGACGATGGCGACGATCGCCACCACGCGGGCGAACAGATGGAGGGTCCGGGACACTGATCGGGAAAGGCGATATCCGGCGGGGCCGCAGGCCGGCCTGTCGATGATCGCCGGATTATAATCGGCGCATGACCTCCACTCGGAACCGCCGTTCGCCCACGGCGGGTTTCACGCTGATCGAGGTGCTGGTCGTCATCGTGATCCTCGGCATACTCGCGGCGCTCGTCGTTCCGCGCGTGCTCGAGCGACCCGACGAGGCGCGCGTCATCGCGGCCAAGAGCGACATCGCAGCCATCGTCGCCGCGCTCAAGCTCTATCGCCTCGACAACCAGCGCTATCCGACCTCCGAGCAGGGGCTCGCCGCGCTCACGTCGCGGCCGACTCAGCCACCCGTTCCACCGAACTGGAAGCCGAATGGATACCTCGAGCGCATGCCGCGGGACCCGTGGGGCCAGCCCTACCAGTACCTGAACCCCGGCTTGCACGCCGAGATCGACGTGTTCAGCTTCGGGGCCGATGCGCAGCCAGGGGGCACTGGCATCGACGCCGACATCGGGTCGTGGGAGCTTTGATGGCCGGCCGCCGGGACGCGGGTTTCACGCTGGTCGAGGTCCTGGTGGTCGTCGCGGTGATCGCGATTGCGTCCGCGTTCGTCACGATCAATCTCTACGGCGACGACCGGCGCGCCACCGAGCGCGAGGCGTTGCGCATGGCGGGCGCCCTCGAGCACGCGGCGGCGCTCGCGCAGTGGCGCAGCGAAACGCTGGGCGTGTCGGCCGACGGCACGGGTTACCGATTCTGGCGACGCGGCGCCGACGGACGGTGGACTGCGGTCCAGGACGACGACGTTCTCGCGCCGCGCGCATTGCCAGCGCAGTGGACGATCGCGCCGGTGTCGTATGCGAGCGCGCCCGTCGCCGCCGATGTCATTCTTCCGTTTCGTCCCAGCGGACGCAACGAGCCCTACGCACTGCTGCTCGCCTCCCCTGCATGGTCCCTGGTCGTAGCCGGCGATCCGTTGAACCGCGTCGCGGTCGCGGCTCAAGCGGCTTCACGCTAGTCGAGATCCTCGTCGCGCTCGCCATCCTCGCGGTGGCGCTGGCTGCGGGCATGCGCGCCGTCGCGCAATCGGCGGATGGCGCGACCCTGTTGAAGCAACGCACACTGGCGCTGTGGGTTGCGCAGAATCGCCTCGCGGCGGCGCAGCTTGCCGAGGCGCCGCCCGCGATCGGCTCGCGCGACGGTGACGCCACCCAGGCCGGCGAGCGCTTCGTCTGGCGCGAAATCATTTCGGCCACGCCGAATCCGGCGTTTCGCAAGATCGACATCGTCGTCGCCGACGCAGCGCAACCGGACTACGCGCTCGCGCGGCTGTCAAGCTACCTCGGGCAGCCTTCGCAGCGATGAGAAAGCGTCAATCCGGATTCACGCTGATCGAGGTCGTGATCGCGCTCGCGATCCTCGCACTCGTCGCCGTGCTCGGCTACCGCGCCCTCGCGTCACTGACCGATAGCGAGGTGCGGCTCACCGCGGAAGCAAAGCACTGGCGCGATCTCGACGCGTTCTTCGCGAGGCTCGAGGCCGACATGCGGGAGTCGTTGCCCCGCGAAGTACGCACCGGCGACGGGACGGAGGCGGCGTGGGTCGGCAACGTCGACCGCAACGGCAACGCCGATCTGCGATTCTCGCGCGCAGGACCCGAATTCGCGATCGAGGCAGGCAGCGCCGGCCAGCGCATCGGCTACCGCATGGGCGATGGCGCCGTGCAAGTGTTGTACTGGCCTCGCCTCGATCAGCCGCCATCCGTCTCCCCCAGGCCCTATGTATTGGCCGACGGCATCGTGGAATTTCGGGTTTCCTACCTCGACGGCCGCGGGGCATGGCGCACGAAGTGGCCGGCGCCGGGCGAAGGCGCGGTGCCGCGCGCGGTGAAGGTCGCCATCACGCTGACCGACGGCGGGACAATCGAGCGATGGCTCGCCCTTCGATGAACCGCAATCGCGGTGCGGCGATCGTCCTCGCGATGCTGATCGCAGCGCTCGCCGCCGCCGTCGCGGCGACGGTGTTCGCCGACCAGCAGCGCTGGAGCCGCA
>JBDTRG010000098.1:0-82815 GCA_039931775.1 Betaproteobacteria bacterium
AACAAGGTGGACAAGAACGTTCTGCGGGCGCAGTTCGCCGCGCGCGGGACGGCGCACGCCATCTAGTGGAGTGTAACGCTTAATTCGGTAGTATCATTGCGTTCAGGGAGGGCGCAGTGATACTGAGCAGGAGTGAACGGATGGAGCTGCAACAACAAGCCGGCGCACGGAACGGACGAGGGAATTCGGCACGGCATGCGCGGCTGATTCTGCTGCTCGCCGAAGGTCTCACCTGGGCGGAGATCCGGGCTAAGCTGGACTGCAGTGACAGCTACATCAGCCGCTGGAGTCAGCGCTTTGCGACGGATCGGCTGGCAGGGTTGTTTGCCCGGCACAGTGGCCGCGAACGCTACAAGGTCACCGACCGGATAGAAGCGCGGGTACTGGTGCGTACCACCAAGCACAAGCCGCAGGACGGATCGACGCACTGGTCCTCGCGCAAACTGGCCGCTGAACTGGGCGGGGATATCTCGCATATGACGGTGGCGCGAATCTGGGCCAAGCACGGCATCAAACCGCATCGGCTCGAAGGCTATCTGTCGTCCAACGACCAGGATTTCGAAGCCAAAGTCGCGGACGTCATTGGGCTGTACCTCAATCCGCCGCAGAATGCAGTGGTATTCAGCGTTGACGAGAAAACGGCGATCCAGGCTCTCGATCGCAAGGACCCGGTGTTGCCGCTCTCGCCGGGGCGAGCCGAACGGCATGGGTTCGAGTACTACCGGCACGGCACGCTGTCCCTGTACGCCGCCTTCAACACCAAGACCGGTGAGGTGCTGGGCAAAACCGCCACCCGCCACACCTCGGCTGAGTTCGTGGCCTTCTTGACCGACATCGCGGCCAATCAGCCACGGAGCAAGGAGATCCATGTCATTGCCGACAACCCCTCGGCCCACAAGACCAAGCAAGTCGACGCGTTTCTCTGTGCGCATCCCAACGTCCATATGCACTTCACCCCAACCTATTCGTCCTGGCTCAATCAGGTCGAATTGTGGTTCGCCATTATCGAGCGCGATGTCATCGCCCGAGGCGTGTTTACTTCCGTGCCAGACCTGAAGAGAAAGCTCATGCGATGCATCAGCCAGTACAACAAGCAACCCAAGCCTGTGAAATGGAAGTACTTCGATCCGACACGGCGAATCACTCCCGAATCAATCGTTACAGTCCACCAGTATGTCGTAGAAAGGCAACTCGATCCTGTCGCCATTTCATCGCGGTGAACACGTGATCGCATTTTGATTTGGGCACCTTGTGCTGCCGCGAGCGGTGACCCTTTCCCTGCCCTCGGGGCGATCCAAGCCATCAAGCCTATCGTCATGGCGTCCCAGACCCCAGGGGTTTTCGTCGAAGTCGCCCGCAATGGTGAGGAACTCAAGCGGTACGTCGCCGATTGGGATGCCCTCGCGCAGGATGCGCTCGAGCCCAATCCCTTTTTCGAGAGCGGCGCCCTCCTCGCCGCAATCCACTATCTGGGGCTGCCTGGCCCGCTCTGCTGCGTGCTGGTCTATCGGGCGGCCACGGCTCGGGCCGGCGCCCGGCTCATCGCCTTCGCCCCGTTCGTGCGCACCGCCAAGGGGCCGCGTGGGATCGTCTCCTGCTACCGTACCCTTACCCATTTACACTGCTTTCTATCCACGCCGCTCGTGCATCGTGAGCACGTCGACGATGCCCTCGATGCCCTCCTGACATGGATGGATGGCGCACCGGACGGCGTCCGGACCTTTGGGTTCTATAAGATCGCAGGCGATGGGCCTCTCGCAACGACGCTGTATCGCCGGATGGAAGCCCGACGCCAACCGCATTTCACGGAATTGAGCTATGAACGGGCCTTCTTGAGGGTGGGCAGCGACGCGCAGGGATCCCTGGTCAGTGCAATCCCAACTAAGAAGCGCAAGGAGCTGGCGCGGCAACGCCGCAGGCTCGAGGAACTTGGAAACGTGACCCTCACCGATCGGGTTGCGGATCCTGATGCGTTCGGCTGGATGGACCGGTTCCTCGCCCTCGAAGCGAAGGGCTGGAAGGGCCAGTCTGGAAACGCGTTCAATCGGACGTCCAAGGAACGCGCCTATTTCCTCGCCTTTATCGAACACTTCCGCGCCCGCGGTCGCGCAATGTTTCTGGACCTACGGCTCGAAGGGCGCGAGATCGCAATGAAGTGCAACCTTGTAGCCGCGAGCGGCGGCGGCTCGTTCGCCTTCAAGATCGCGCATGACATGGACTTCGCCCGCTACTCGCCGGGCGTCCTGCTGGAATTGGACAATATCCGGGTCCTGCACGAGCCGGCGCGCGGGATCGCCTGGATGGATTCGTGTGCGAAACCCGACCATCCGATGATCGACCACCTGTGGCGCGAGCGCCGGCGTATCGTCTACCTCACGTGCTGTGGCCGCGGTTTTGTCGGGTGGTTCCTGATCGCGCTCTTCCGGTGGCGGAAGCTGCGCCAAGAGCGCGCGGAGGGCTGACATGGATGCCGATCGTTCCCATCTGGAGATCAACAGCACCCTCTTCCACGAGCGCTTTCCAAGTCGCCATTTTCGCATCGCGCACCGATTGATCGACCATCCGCTTTTCACCATGGAGCGCCTCCTGCGCCTGGCGCACTCGCTGCCGCGGCAGGTCGTGGAGTTCTACTCGGGACAGGCGGCCGTGAGCCAGGACCCGAAGGCGACACCGGTGACCGGCCTCAGCCTGAAGGAGACCCTCCGCAACATCCACGTGGCCGACTCGTGGGTGGCGCTGAAGTACATCGAGTTGGATCCAGACTACCGCGCCCTGCTGCTCGAATGCGTGGAGGAGCTGCGCGCGCATAGCGAGCGCATCCTGCCCGGGACCCATCAGCCGGAGGCCTACATCTTCATCTCCTCCGCGAGCTCGATCACCCCGTATCATTTCGACGATGAGCACAACTTCCTGCTCCAGATCCGCGGGTGTAAGCACGTGCATACCTGGATGCCGGACCGGGCGGCGATCACCCACATTGACCTGGAGCGCTACTACATGGGTGGGCATCGCAACATTCCGCTGCGCGACGAGATCGCGCCGTTGGCCGAGACATTCGCGCTCGAACCGGGGCAGGGCCTGCACATCCCCGTGCACAGTCCGCACTGGGTCAAGAACGGCGATCAAGTCTCCGTTTCGTTCAGCGTGACCTTTCGCTCCGCTCCACTCGCCCGCGAGGCGTCAATTCACTGGCTGAACGGCAAGCTGCGCGGCCTGGGGCTATCGCCGCGGCCGCCCGGCAAGGCCATCATCCTTGGCGACACGGCCAAGGCCTGGACGGCGCGCACCGCGCGCAAGGTGGCGCGACAGCTCCGACGGATCGGCGTGCTCCGGTAGCCGGCAAACCGGCCACGCCATTGCGGGAATACTTCCGTCGCGGCGCTCCCCCAACCCGCCCAGGCATGCCGGACACGTTCGCCTTAGTAGCAAAATCCCGACCATGGCTTTTCACTTGGAGTCGTGGGAGGAAAGCGCGTCAACAGGGACAGGGTCAGAGGCTTCCGTGACACGAGTCGGCGCTCGCTCCATCGATACCGCCGGGCTGCACATCCGTGAATACCGGGACCTGGATGGGCTCCCATCCAGGTACAGGGATCTGTTCGAGGCGGAGAGCCGGCGCGGACTGCATTGGGACCGGCCGTGGCTCGAGGCCGTGATTCGTTACGGCCCAGCGCTGGACGGCCCGTTACTTTTACTCGGCGTCGAAGACGCCGATGGGTCCCCGGTGGCGCTAAATATCGGGTTCTCCTCCGAGCGCTTCGGCGAAGCCATGCGCTGTCGCACCCTGTCGCTGCAGCACAGCGAAGTGCCGTATCGTCCGCTCGTTGTTCCGGGGCTCTCGCCGGTGGACGTATTGCGCATGGTGGCGCGCTACGCACGCCGGTCAGATCCGCCCTACGATGCGTTGCGCATCCGTCCGCTCGATCCCGACGGAGAATTGTATCGAGGCCTGCCGTCGGTTCTGCGCGCCGAGGGCTGGATCATGCAGCGCTTCTATATGTTTCCCACCTGGCACGAGGATGTGTCCGGCCGCGATGCCGCCGAGTATCTGCGCGCGCTACACGCGCGACCGAATCGCGCGCGCACCAGGGTGGAGCGCCGCGCGCGCAACCTGGAAACGTCGGGCCGCTCCCGCGTCGAAATCTGCAGCGGGGGCGTCGCGCTTGACGCGGCAGCTTGGGACTACGAGCGCGTCTTCGCGCGGAGTTGGAAAGAGGGGTTGATTGGACTTCCCTACCAGCGCGCGATCATGCAGGTCGCAGCGCAGGTGGGCGCGCTTCGGCTTGCGCTCCTGTATGTCGACGAAAGGCCCGCCGCCGCGCAGTTCTGGATGATCACGGGAGGTACTGCCTACCTTCACCGCTCGGCCTATGACGAGACCTTCCGCGACCTCTCGCCAGGCACAGTGCTGACCTGGCACACCGTGCGGCACCTGCTGGATGTCGACCACGTGCAAGCGCTTGATCTCGGCGTGGGCGATGACGCCTACAAGGCCGACTGGGCGTCGATCAGGCGCGAGCGCTGGGGCATCCTGGCTTTCAATCCGCGCACATGGGCGGGACTCAAAGCCGCCGCACTCAACATCGGCGGCAGCGCGGCGAGGCGCGTTACCCCCAGAGCGTTGCAGCCACTGATCGCGCGGCTGCGCCGGGATTGATCATTCGAATGTCTTCGTCGCCCAACAATCCACCGGTAGCATTGCCGAATCAGGCCGAACCGTCTTTCGATTTGAGCGTGAATCGCTCGCGTACACGCCGGGCGGCTTTTATTGTTAGGTGGCGCGCCAGCAGTTGCGGCGGCATCCGAAGCCAGTGGGTGCGGACATAGTAGAGCCAGCGCGCGAACGCGGCACCGGTGCGAGGTTCCTCGGGAAGTTCAGGCAGAAATCGCTGCTCGAAGATCCAGTCCATCATTGGCCGCAGCAACCGTGGTGGCGCCCAGACCGCCGCATCGATCAGAACGGCGGGAGGAATCGCGGTACCCAACAGGCGCTGCGTATAACGAAGCGCGTAGTAAAACGGTCGGCCGAGCCTGTGCATTCGCGCACGATCGTTGAGTTCGCTCCAGAACCCCGGACGCGCACCGAAATGACCGAGCAGGTCGTGCAAATCGAAAAGGTCGCGAAGCGGCTTCCCCACCTCGTCGTTGAACAGGTGGACCGCGCTGTGCAACACCATGTCGGCCGGCGCCAGAACGCGCAAGCGGGGATCATGCAGCGGCACGGCCGCGGCCACCAGTGCGCCGGCGTCGGGTTGAACCTTGCTCGTCAACGGCGCGATCGTATGGTGAATATCGAGCAGGGTTTCGCGCTCCGGGTGCAAAAGCGGCGGGATCTCGTGCGTCCATTCGCGGTAGTACCGTTGGTCGTACTCGTCCATCTCCGTGGGCGCCCAACCCTTTTCGATGAGCGTTCGTTCGAGCTCGTCGATCTTCTCGCGCGAGACCATGAAGTCGAGATCGCCGATATAGCGCCCTCGGGACAGCGGCAGTCCCGCCAAAAGGTAGGCTGCACCCTTGAGCAGGATCAATGGCGGGCTGCGTGTGCCGAGCGCATGAAGCACGCGATTGCATTCAAACCGGACCGCGGTCTGGCTCGATTCAACCTCGATGAAGGCCGCGCGAATGTGGTCGCGGGCTTTCCCCGGGATCCGATCCAATAACGAGCGATCGCCCAGTTGCATACCGAAGCGCGCGAGCAACCCGCTTCGGCGCGCAAGCACGAGAAAATCGTTCCAAAATCGGAGATCCAGTTCGAGGGTGCCGGACGGATCACGAAGCAGCGCGAGGAAGCGGTCCTGCACAAACGCACTCTTCACGCGGACGAACCGGCGCCGTCGGACCCGTCGTGAAGGCGATCCAGCAATCCGATCGCCTCGTCCAGATTCGAATACGTCAGCCGGTAAATTCCGCAGCGCTCGACGACACCGGTGAGCAACTCGAATCCGGTCTGAAGCATCGACGAATAATTCACTGCATTATCGGTGAGCAATTGGAATCCCTCGGCTCTATCGAGCGCGACGACGCGCGCGGGGGCACCGGCGACGTAGCATGGCGCGACGACCCATCGCGGGATCGCGCCTTCCTGGAACCGTGCAACCGCTTCAACTGGCGCCTTCATGTAGGCGATGTCGCCCTTCGGCGTTCCGCTGTAGACGCGGCTTATCGTTGCCCGCGGCTCGAACGCCGCTATAACGCCGATCGCGTTGTTCTTGAGGGAGACCGGACGCGGATTCGGGCGCATGCTTCCATCCGCAAATGAAAAGATGGCCATCTCATCCGACAGCAGCCGCCAGCCGCGCCACGAAAGCGCCGCCGACAACGTACTCTTTCCCGATCCGGTATCCGCCGGCATCAGCATCGCGAGTCCGTCACGCTCGAGAACGGCAGCATGGAGGAACATCGGCGCGACATCGCTCATCGCGACGCTCCAGTTCATCGCAGTTTCGAACGTGGTAAATGCGCGGTGCAACGGCACCGGTCCGAATGTGATTTCGCCATTGACTTCGGCCTTGGCCTTCGCGGTAATGAATCGTCCGATCAGAGAATGGGCACTCACGCGCACGCCGGCGTCGTCAATGCCCGCCGGGTCCTCGAACGGATAGTGCTCGTACATTTCGGCGAAGTCGTCGACGAAACGCGACAACGATGCGCGGACGTGGATGGTAAACGCGCCCGTGACGAGATGCACGCCGTCGCTACGCAGGCGCCGCGCGAGCGCTTCGCGGGGGATATCGCCGATCAGCACCCGGCGGCGGGTTCGATCAGCGCGAGCCGGTCAAGTGCGACCAGAATCCGGCCCACGTGATCAGCGATGCCCACGTCATTTGGCACCTCGAGAAATGCCGCGATACGCTGGCAGATTTCGGCCGCCGCAACGTTGCCCGTCATGATTACCTTCAGCACTTCGCCGGTCACGATGTCGAAGACGTGAGTATTTCCAGAGAGGGGATTGTACACAACATAGTCGCCGTCCCAGCAGCGCATCGGCAACGGGCCGACAACGCCGAGCCTCCAACCCATGTCTTGATTCACGGCGATTTGCACAAACCGGATTGTGGCAGCGAATGGCCGCCGTGGAAACTGCGTATCCGGCCCGGCAACGAGATCAAGCCGTGGAAGTGCGCACGCGCGCAGGGTCGCCGGCGGGTACAACGGGACCGGTGTTCCGATACGGCGGAAGCGCCGTTACGGGAGCTCGCACTCTATCCGTTTGACCTTCTTGCCCGTCACTGAATCCTTGACGTCTTTCTCGCCCGCTTTCTTCCCGCCTATTGACGCGCACGTTTCGATCGAAGACACCAGGACCTTTTGACCATGAGGGTTGGCCATGCCGCGCTGATGGTAGAGCGTAACGATCAGCAAGCCGGATCCGGCGGCTGTGCCGCGAGCTAGGAATCTGCGCCTTGCAGCCTTGCGCTTGGTCTCCGCCGGCACGGATGCGACCGAATCCGCATCGTTTTCAACTGCCTTGTTCGGTTCAACGCCGTTCATGGGCTGAGGCCTTAAGTGGTAGCTTTAGACCATTCGGCCCGGGAGCTGTGGTCGCGACCGGGCAGCGCAATGGATGTGGACCGTTCAATGCAATTCGCGTGCCCAGACAGGCAACGCTTCAATATTTCAGTGAGTTAGGGCGAAAAGACCGGGCCGCCACCCGCCGATATTGGTCTGACTGTAAAGAATTGCCACCACCAGCACGCGGGCGCTTATCATTTCCTTGATATGTCCGTCATTTTGACCACGGAATCGGGCAATTCGGTATGGGTGCGACCGAACGACGTCACTGCAAACAGTATAGCGCGCCCAATGCAAGGGAACTCCTTGCATACTGCAATTGGTAATTTCGGACAGTTTTGTCGCGCAGCGCGGGCCAACGGTCCGGCGGCGCGTGATTGACGATCAGCCAGGCGCGCAATGCGTGCCACTCGCAGTGCGGGTCATGCTCCAACCTCGCATTTACCCTTTTTGGGCAGACCTTGTAAACGGCGCCGACAGGCCCGCCCCGACATCGCGCAAAGCAACTGGCGATAGACTGCCCTTGGCGTTCCGCGTAGTCCGATCGGTCATACCCGCTTCTGACCCCCCGATTTAGCAATGATTTCTGAGGGTTGGCGTGGCAAACAACCACGGTTTCGTGGATTCCAAGGTCCCGCTATCCGACGCCCTTGTAAAATCTGCCGACACCCCGGTTCAAGGATGAACACCCGGGTCCGTTCACCATCGTTTACGCGCCTCCCTGGATCCCAGTGGACAAGGGGTCGATCAATCCCGTTTCGGGTCCCGGTGGATCATCGCTGGCTTTCGCCCTCAGCCGATTCCGCACTCGACCCGGCCTGTAGAACGGAGTCGCGGAGCACCGGCTCGGTATCCCCCGCGAGTGGCACAATCCACGTTCGTCCAAGCCATCTCGAACTGATGAAAAGGTGATGTCCGCGCCACCGCCAGCCGACTCGGATCACTCCCCGTCGCGCTCTGGCTTTGGTAAGGTCCGTGATTGTGTATGCGCGCTTGCAGCCGTGGCTCTTGGCATAGCGCAGCATCGTCGAGTTCACGGCCTCGTGGATACCGTTGCCCCGCCAACGTTCCGCGGTAAAGCCTTCCGTCATGTAGACCTCGCCTGGCATCAGATGGATCGGACGTTCGCCAGCGGTTTCTGACCCATGAAATTGAATCCAGTTGCTGTGCGCGATGGTGGAACCGATCCTTGCAACGAAACACATCTCACCGCCGCGCAGCCAACTTAGGGCTTTCCCCGCGAAACGTTGGCGCAGTTCGGCACGTTCCCGCTCGAGCACCGCCCGCGCATACTCCTGCGAATCCGAGAGTTCACTATCGTTCACTACCGGAAGAAGTGGGATTCGGCCGTCGACAATCCGCTCGATGTCGGCTTCCGTCGCCGGCTCGATCGTACAATCGACTCGCGCCGGTCGCTCGGCGATGGTCTGGGTTAGGTCCATGTCGAACAGGATCTGGTGATCGACCTGCGCCACCGGTGAGAGTAACTTGACCAGGATGCGCCAGGACAAGATCGCCAGGCCTTCGTATCGAAGGCTGTCCCTGACGGTTTCGGCGTAGCGTTTGAGTCGGCCGATCACATCGTTTCCATCGCGGGGATGCCCCGAGCAACCGCGTGGCGGCAGATGGGCGTTGTGCGGCCCACACACAATACTATTCGACCAGGCACAAGTCGTCCCGACATCGAGCCATGCCTGATTCTCCGTCCCGGGTCCGCGTGTTCTCGAGCGATGAATCGCTCCCGTCCGAGCTCGGGAACGTGTTTTCGCCCGCCCACAAGACACTGTTCGAGAGCCGTGAATTGTTTCGCAATTTCGAGCAAAGTGGCATCGCGCCGGGATTCCGTATCCGGCTGTACGCGCTGACGACCATCGATGACGACACCGTGCGCGCGCTGCTGTCCGCCGTCTACTCCCGGCTCTATGCGGCCCACCCGCGTGCAAAGGTGCTGCATTTCTCTGGCGTCGAGGGGACTCCGTTTATACCGTGGCCGTCGCAGTCCTCGCGCGATGAAAGTACCGCGATCGATCGTGTGATCGAATTCGTCCACGCGGACCGGCACGGCTACGACGTGCTGCGATTCAGCCCGCTCGAGCCCCACACGCCGGTAATCGACCAGGTGGTTGCAGCCCTGCGCCGCACGGGCCACCCGACGCGAGTCTACGAGGCGCCCCGTGCTTCGTACGCGCGGTCGGCCGGCATGACCTCCGACGCCTTTCTTGCCGCGCGCCCGCGCGGGCTGCGAGCGCCACTCGAGCGCGCCCGACGGATGCTGGGCGACGCGGGACGCGCAAATTTTCGACTGGTGGTCGACGACGGGAGCATCGACGCGGCGGCGCGCGACTACGAGCGAACGGAGGACATCGGCAAGGGGGGCGCCAGTCCGGAACTTCCGGGATACCTGCCCGGGCTCATGCGCGTGGCCGCGCGTGCCGGCGTGCTTCGGCTCGGATTTCTCGACGTCGACGGCGCGCCCGCTGCGGCTCAGCTCTGGATCGTCTCCGCCGGCGTTGGTCACTGCCTTCGGATTGTCAGGGTCACCAGTCACGCCGAACTTCCGCTCGGCGATCTCCTCACCATGCATATGGCGCGGCATCTGATCGACGTCGATGGTATCGCCGAGCTCGAATTTGGAACGGTCACGGCGGAATTTGCCCGGAATTGGACGAACGGAACACGGGCGCGCGTAGGCGTCATCGCCTTCAACCCACGCACCTGGCGTGGCATCAAAGGCACAGTACGCCATGTCGGCCTCCCGAAGCTCATGTCGATTCCACGACACCTTTGGCGAACAGCCGGACGTCACGGGACCTAGCGCGACAGCCCGGGACACCCGCCTGCGGCGAGGCGCCGATGACATTGGCAGTGGGACCTCCATTCGCGTTATTGTCCGGCTTTGCCGGCGAAGTCGCCACGGCGAAGAATCCGCATGCGCAGCGTCGCCAGGGATGGCATGCGGCGCAGCGCATCGCGGAATCCGTTGGGCGCAAGCATGACGACCAGAATGATGAGCGCTCCCATCGCGCCCAGATGCCAGTTGAGGAGCTTACTCCACGTATAGGTGGCCAACATCTCGACGAAAAATGCGCCCGCGATCGGACCCAAGACCGTGCCAGCGCCGCCGAGCAGAAATATCACGAACGATTTGACCGAGATCGCCAGGTCGAACACCGAGGGCGGATCGATGTAAGTGAGTCGGTAGGCGTTTATGCTGCCGACCACGCCGGTCATCGTCGCACTGATCATCCATGCCGTGGTCTTGTACCGCGTGGTGTGGAGACCTACCGCGCCGGCTTTCTCCTCGTTGTCGCGTATCGCACCGCAGGCGACGCCGATCCGGCGCCGGCCGAACTCCCATGTCCCCCATGTACTAATGAGCATCGCACCCAGGAAAAGGTAGTAGAAGATCGCGCCGCCTTCCACGGGTCCCCAGGGGGGCAGCGGCAGCGACAAGCCCATGCCGCCGCCGGTAAGGGACGCCGCATTGCTTACCACTTCCTTTACGGCTTCGTTGAGACCTAGCGTGGCGATGGCGAAGTAGTGCCCTTTGAGGCGCAGGAGCGGCGGTCCGATCGCCAGCACCAGCAGCGGACACAAAGCGACGCCGGCAAGCATCGCAACTGCGAAGGGCGCCCCCGCCTTGACCATGAGAATGCCTGTGACGTAGCCGGAAAGCCCAAAGAAGACGACGTTGCCGAACGCAGGGTACCCGGTGTACCCGGCCATTATGTTGATCCCCTGCGCGAGCACTGCGTACATGAAGACGCTCGCCAGCACGCGCAGCCAATACGGATTCAGGAGAGCCGGGCCCGCCAACAACAGAAGCGCGCCGAGCACGAGGAGAATCGGTCCCATCGCGCGCCCGGCCTGCGTTCGCCGCGTCGACCGTCCGCCGCCGCGCTTCGCACGTTCGCCGCGTTCAAATCTTGGCATCGGCAAGGTAGCGATTTCCGAAAAGTCCGCGAGGCCGGACCAGTAGGATCAGCAACAGCAGGAAAAAGCTGACGGCGTCGCGATAGCCCGGCGCGATCAGGCCCGAGACGATGTTCTCGGCAACGCCAAGCAAGATGCCGGCGACAATCGCCCCGTGCATGCTGCCTAGACCACCCAATACGACGATGACAAACGCCTTCATGGTGAGGCTGTCGCCAGTCACCGGGGTGAACGAGTAGAGCATGGCGATCAATGCTCCGGCTGCGCCGGCCATCGCTGCCCCGATGCCGAACGCGATTGCGTAGACGCGCGCCGTATCGATGCCGAGTACCTTCGCGGCCCGAACGTTTTGCGCGGTCGCCCGGATGCTGTCGCCGATGCGCGTGTGATTCATGAAAAGGTGCAGCAGGTAGGTCAGCAGCAGCGCCACGCAGAACACCGCGATCCGGATGTAAGGAAGGCGGATCCCGCCGAGCTCTAGCGCCTCGCTCGCGTACGGCAGGGTGATCGCGCGTACGTCCGCGCTAAAGAGCTGCAGGTTGATGTTGACGAGGACCCTGTCCAGTCCGAACGTCAGGATCAGCGTCATGAACAGCGACTTCACGGCAACGCGGTGGAGCAGCACGCGGTAGAGCACGTACCCGAAGGCGAACAGCGCGGCGCCGGCGACCGGCACGAGCAGGAAGGGGTCGATGCCGAACCTCGTCCACAGCATCCAGGTGATATAGGCCCCGATGATGATCATCGAGCCATGCGCGAGATTGATGAGGTTCGTGACGCCCCAGATGATCGAAAAGCCGATCGCCATGCAGGCGTACAGTCCGCCCAACAGGATGCCTGACAGGATGACCTGAAGCGTCAGCACGGCGGAAACGGACCTGCTCCGTCAGCAAGCCCGGCACATCGCCGCCGGGCGCAGGTGGAGCCGCCGGACGGCCGTCGGGCCGCCCGGCGCGGGATCCGTCAGCGCGGCGGAAGCGGATAGATGAATTTCGCCTGTGCTCCGTCGGCTGGATACACGACCATCGCCTTCCCGTTCTGGACCTGGACCACCGACATGCCCTTGGCGATGTTCTGGCCCTTCTCGTTGAAGCGGATCGGACCGTACATCGTCATGATGTTGGTCTCGGCAATCGCGTCGCGCACCTTCCTCGGATCGAGCGATCCGGCCTTCTCCAGCGCGCGCTGATAGACCTCCAGGGCGGCGACGGATTGCGGCGGATGATAGTCCGGGAAGTGTCCGACCTCCTTCTGGAACATTTCGGCGAATTGCGGTGCCGTCCAGCCGAAGATCTCGTCCTTCCACGGCGCGTTCGCGGCCCACTGGATCGGCTCGAGAATTCCTTCGGCCTTGGGGCCGAGTGCCTCGATGAAGCCCGGCAGCGTTGGCCCGAGCGACACGCCGAACATCTTCAAGTTGACGCCCACCTCGGCGATCTGTCGGGCGATCACGGTGGCGTCGCCAGTATAGCCCGCGAAAAGCAGCAAATCCGGGTTCTTGCTCTTCATCGCCGCAAGCATCGCGGAGAAATCCTTCGTGCCGGTCGGATAGATCTCGTTGTAGACGACCTCGAGCCCAGCCGCCTTGGCCTGCAGTGCGGCGGCTTCGCCGCTGGATTTGGGGAAAAGCGCGTTTTCGCTGATCAGCGCGACACGCTGCGCCTTGGGATTCGCTGCTGCCGCCATCTTGATCGAGTTGCCCGTGTACTCCGCGAGCGGCGTCAGCGTCGCGAAGATGTACTTGAAGCCGCGATCGTAGATTGCGGGCGACGCGGCATGCGCGGCGACCATCGGCAACTGGTACTTCTCGGCCACGGCGCTGGCTGCGAAAGTGACGCCGCTCGAGTACGGACCGAGCAGCAGCTTGATGCCGTCTTCGTTGATCAGCTTCTCGTAGAGCTGCACCGACGTGGCGGCGGTGCTCGCGTCATCGTAATACTTGATCGCGACCTTGTAGGTCTTGTCGCCGACCTTGATGCCCCCCTTCTCGTTGATGTGCTTGACGTAGAAATCGTAGCCTTCCTTGACGAGCCGGCCCTCCGTCGCGGTGCCGCCGGTCAGCGAAAGCGATGCGCCGAACGTGATGACGTCCTGAGCCTGCGCTGGCATCGCAAAGCCGAGAACGCCGGCCACGAGAAATGAAACGACGGATGCGGCCGGAAAGAAACTGCGTTTTTGCGATGATCGCTGCTTCACATTGAATGTCATGGTTTCCTCGGATGCTTGTGCCAGTTGTGGATGGTTTGGGCGTAACGAGTTGCCGCGGCCGGGCGAGATGCCGCCTCGCCAACGGAATGCGCCAAGGTGGGATTGACTGGAACCGACCCGTTCGCCGGATCAGTCGATGACTGTGGCGAACGGCGGAATCACCGGTCTCGATGAGTGCATGCGGCTTGAAAACTCCAATCCATTTTGGGGGACTGCCAAGCCTGTGCTGGCCCGGTTTGGCGATTCTATACCGTTTGTTCTGACTCGCTTCAACATGCAATCCGATTGGGCCCCCGCTCCGGCCAAACGTCGAAGACTTTTACACTTCCGACGGAATTTCTTTGCCGTCGGGTAAGGCGGAAGGCCCGGGCAACGTCAATGGGCTTTTACCTCAACGACTTGCGACCCTCCTCGCAAAGCCGCACAGTTTTTGCGCCGGACTCAATCCGGCGGCATCGGTAACGAACGTGGCCGGACGAACCCTCTGGCCGAGAATTGTCGTCCGTCCGGATGGAGGCGTCAGATTGGGAACGTCACAGAGGAGCTGGTGCATGTCCTGCATCCGTCAGTCCGGCCGGAACAGCGGCTCCAGATTACCCTGTCGCCACAAGAACCAGGCCTTGCTCCGTCCGCGCGGCAGGAAATAGATCACCCGCCCGCATTTCCTGTAGCCGACATGGAAGAGACCGCTGTAGACATCCGGACGCTCCACCCGCGCGAGCGTGTACGCATGGCAATAGCCGTGCGCGCGAGCATGCGCGAGCATCGTGCGCAGCACGAAGACATGCAGTCCCTTGCCCCGGAACTGCGACGGCGTAAGGGCGTCGGTCGTGTAGATCTCCCCGGCCCGCAGCCGAAGCGGATGTTCGGGCAGCGCGTCCCCCCAGCGGTAGCAAATCCAGTTCACGTGCGCGATCGCATCTCCGCACATCGCCAGAAAGCAGGTTTCGCCGCGGCGCAGGCGATCAAGGTACATCTCGCGAGCTTTCTCGTGGCTGCCCGGCGACGGCGTCGGTTCGCCGATATACAGCCACGGATCCGACGAATACAGCCGGGTAATCTCGTCGACGTCCGCCGGGACGGCCTGGCGAAGCGTCACCTCGGGGACCGGTTTCACCGCCGGCGGGTCGTTCCGCAGCGAGCGTTCCAGCAAATCGTCACAACCCAGTTCACCCCACGGAGCGCTAGCTCGCCCCGACATTCGCGCAAGCCAAGGTGCGATGTTCATTCGAAATACATTGAGGGCGAGGACGCCGATCCGTCAAGTGGGAGTAATCTGCATTTGGCGCGAATTGTGCTTGATTCTGATTCTTGACATGACCGATCGGACCCTTTGCCATGGTGACGCATACATTGGGCGGCGCCCAGCAATCGCGCCCGGAACTCGCTCCTCAGATCCTGCTGCTGAATCCGGCAACGACGGCCGCTCCCCATAAGGCGTTCGAACCGAATATCTATCCGAACCTGGGCTTGCTGACGCTGGCGACGTCCCTCCAGCGCGCACTGCATCGAAGAAACGTACCGGGTCGAGTGCTCTATTACGATGGCGCTCTGCTCGGTGATGTTTTCATCCACGATTACATTGCCCAGAATGCGGACTGTCTGTCCATCGTCGGTTATAGCGCCTACACGCTCAACTACGGAGCGTGTCTCGCCTTGGCGCACCATGCGAAAGCCTGCAATCCGCGGATCGTCAATGTCATCGGTAACGACCACTTTTCCGCTTTGTATCAGGAGATCATGAAACGCCGGCAAGGCGTTTTCGATTACGGCTTTTACGGCAATGACGTCGTCGAGGGTTTCACCGATTTCGTCGTCGACCTATTGACCGGAACATTCGCCGAGCCACCGTCCTATCCAGGGCTCGTCTTTCGGGATTCACGATCCGCCACCGGCGTTACGCGCTTCCCCGAAAATCCTGCCGAGTTCGAAAGGCTGCCGCCCCCGGACTACGCACTGCTCGATTCCCTGGTTCCCCACTCGCAGCGCTACCTCGCCGAACAGCAGGCGTTCTATCCTTACATGCGTGAGGACGGTCTACGGACCACCGTAATCGACATCGCCCGCGGCTGCGTCAAGTTCACCGGCAAGCGCAGCGAAAGCGGCGTTCCGCTCAATGCCTGTGACTTCTGCGCGATCATTCCCGGCAGCAAAGCGATCACCGCGCAGAACGCAGAACGGGCGTGGCAGATCATCCGCAACGCGTTCGAGCATGGCTACAACTACCTCTTCGTTACGGCCGACGAGCTTCCCACCACGTTCTGGCCGCTGTTGCGGGACATGGCGGACCGGATGCCGGATTGGTACCTCGACCTCCTGCCCGAAGACAGGCCCCGCATGATGTGTTACGCACGTGCTGACGCCTTTCGCGAGCGCCTGAAGGATCGCATCGACGTGGTGATGAATACGCTGCGGTTCGACCATTTCTTCGTTGGTTTGGACGGATTTTCATCCGCCTCCTTGCGCGCCATCAACAAGGGAATCAACCGCGTTGCGAACGATACGGACGATCTCCTGCATCACAACCTGGTTGCTTGCCGGGAGATCTCGCGGCGAGGGGGAAGGCTTTCGGCGGGCGCGGTGATAACGCACATCGGAATCACCCCTGAGATGCTGGAAACGAACTATCGAACGCTGGGGCAAGTCATCAGGCAATATCCCAACTTGTTCATGGAGCTCGACTTCGAGTTGCTCGGTCCCTTGCCGGGCTCGCTCGCGTATGACTACCTGCGCCGGCCCGGCATGGCTCGCGCGAGGGCGGATGCGCTGGGACTTAATGTCGACGATCGCTATCTGGAAACATTGCATCGAAAGTACGCGGACGAGGACGAACTGGTTCCGCAGGACATGCTCAGCGACTTCATCCTGGGCTGCTGCCCGGACATCACGGTGGAGATGGCGTACGATTACCTGCGCAAGATCCGAGCGCTCGTCGTCGAAGAACATATTCCATACGACTGCAGTTCCATCCCCCAGCTCGCCGATTAGCGATCGCCGTTATCGGGTAAGCTTCGGCACCATCGCCGGTGGGCTCCACACCGTTTCGATCGCCCTGACCAATCCGTGTCCGGCTTCGCCCGGCTGCATCGGATCGCTACGAGGAACGACAGGATGATCGGCTACCAGCTCCGCCTCAACGCCACCCGGCATCCGGACGCGGTCGCCGTCGCTTTCGGAGCCCGACAACTGACCTACGCCGCGCTCGAGGAACGCGCGTGCCGCCTGGCCAACGGCTTGGCAGCGCTGGGGGTCGGGCACGGCGACCGCGTCGCCGCGCTGCTCCACAACTGCACCCCGTTCCTCGAGGCGCTGTTTGCGACCGCCAAGCTCGGCGCGGTGTTCGTTCCGATCAACTTCCGGCTGGTGGCGCGCGAAGTCGGCGCACTGCTCGAGGCATGCGGCCCGAAGGTGCTGTTCGTCGGGGAAGGTTTTGCCGACGTAATTGCGACCCTGGAAGCACGTCCTCACTTTCCGGCGTCCCGGATCCGGGTGGACGATCGGCTGCCTGCGGAGGCGATCCCGGATAACGCGCACCCCTATGAAGCGTGGCTCGCGCAGCAGCGGACCGACGCGCCGGAGCGCGTCGTGCCGCGGGACGCCCCGCAAATGCTGATGCATTCCTCCGGTACGACGGGCCTTCCCAAAGGGATCGTCTACACGCACGCGACGACGCTGGCCTCGTCGATGGCGAAGATCATCGACTTCGAGCTCAAGTCAACGGACGCGGTCGTGGTCTTCGGCCCGCTGTTCCATGCGGGTCCGTTGCTGGACTTGGCGCTACCCTTGCTTCTGTGCGGCGGTCGTCTGGCCCTCGGCGCTTCGCGGCAGTTCGACCCCGCGAAATTGCTCTCGACGGTCGCCGCCGAGCGCGGGACCCTGATCCAGATCTATCCTACGATGCTCCGGCGCCTGTTGCACGAAATTCCGGACTTCGGTATCTACGACCTCTCTAGCCTGAGGCTGATCCTCACCGGTGGGGAACCCGCGCCGCTGTCCGTCATCCGGGGTGTGCGTGAACGGCTTCCCGGCGCTGCATTCGTCAACACCTACGGCAGCACCGAGGTCGGGCCGATCACCACGCGGCTCATGCCTCGCGACTGGTTGCGTAAAATCGGGTCGGTCGGCCAGGAGGCTTTCGGGCAGGAAGTGCGCATTGCGGACGACAACGATCGACCGCTCCCATCGGGGCGAGTCGGCGAGGTCGTCGTGCGCGGCCCGTTCGTGACCCCTGGCTATTGGAACCGCCCGGAACTCACCGCCGAGAGCTCCGGCAATGGGTGGTGGCACACCGGCGACCTTGCGTGGCGCGACGAGGAGGGCTTCATCTTCATCGCGGGGCGAAGCATGGACATGATCAAGAGCGGCGCGGAAAATATCTATCCCATCGAGGTCGAACAGGTGATCGCCGCGCTGCCCGGAGTCGTCGAGGTCGGTGTGATCGGCGTTCCCGATGCGACGTGGGGCGAGTCAGTGGTCGCAGTCATCGTGCAGGCGCCAGACGGCGCGCTCGACGCCGCGCGCGTGATCGCGCACTGCCGCGAGAACCTCGCGAGCTACAAGAAGCCGCGCCACGTGTGCTTCGTCGAGAGCCTCCCCCGCAACACGACCAATAAGGTCGACAAGAACGCGCTCCGCGCTCGGTTTGCCGAGCTTGGGCAAACACCGTAGCGCGCGACATGCCTAAGGCCACTGGCTTGGACAAATCCCTGCTCGGCGCCACGCCCCTCTGGCTCGAGATTTGCTTTGTAGGTCGTCTGGGGCCGGGCTCCGGCCACGCGCCCAGGAGCCGCCGGCCCGTCGGCGATCGAACGAGCCCTCCCCCGTCCCAAAATCCGGGTGAATCATGGCCGAAGAATTGTGCTTCCTTACCGCGCACGAACTCGTACGCGGCTATCGCTCGCGCAGCATCTCGCCGGTCGAGGTGACGCGCGCAATCCTCGCGCACGTCGCCGAGGCGAACCCGCATCTCAACGCGCTCTATCTTGTCGACGCCGACGGCGCCCTGGCGAGCGCGCGCGGCTCGGAGGAACGTTGGCGCCGAAATGCGCCGTGGGGAGCACTGGACGGCGTTCCCGTCACGCTGAAGGACAGCATCCGCGTGGCCGGCATGCCGGCGCCCATCGGCACCGGCGCGCTCGCCGGCGCACCGCACGAGGCCATCGACTCGCCCGTCACCGCCCGCTTGCGCGAGGACGGCGCGGTGATACTCGGCAAGACGACGATGCCCGACCTCGGCATGATCGCGTCGGGATTGAGCTCGCTGCACGGCGTGACGCGCAATCCCTGGAACCGCGAGCGCAACCCCGGGGGCTCGAGTTCGGGCGCCGGTGCCGCGGTCGCCGCCGGATTCGGTCCGCTTGCCGTGGGTTCTGACATCGGCGGTTCGGTGCGCATACCGGCGGCACTCTGCGGCATCGTCGGCCTCAAGCCCAGTTACGGGCGCGTCCCGATCGCGGATCCATGGCCGGCGCTCGTGGCCGGTCCGATGGCGCGCTCGGTCACCGACGCCGCGATGTTGCTGGGCGTCATCAGCCGGCCCGACCCTTCCGACTACACGGCGCTGCCTTGGGACGATCGCGACTACCTCGAAATCCTCGACGAAGGCGTGTGCGGGCTGCGCATCGGGCTCATGACCGACATCGGCTTCGGTCTCCCGCCGCAATCCGACGTTCTTGTGCGGGTCGAGGCAGCGGCGATGCTGCTCTCGGAGCTCGGCGCGGACGTGGAACCGATGCCGCCGATCTTCGACGCCGACGCCGACCCGGAACCCGACTTCGACCGGATGGTGCAGGCGTATTCGGCGCCTACGTTCTCCGCCCTGCCGCCGGATCGCCAGGCGCTCGTGTTGCCGGTGATCGCCGAGTGGTGCCGAGGCGGCGCCCGGATGTCGCTCGCCGAGTTCATACACGCGACGATCGGCATCGGTGACACGCGCCGGCGTGTGATCGCTGCGTGCGCCAAGTATGATTTTGTCATCAGTCCGACGATGGCGGTTGAGGCCTATGCCGCCGAGTTGCCCTGGCCGGAAGGCGGCACCCGGCACAATCCGTTCTGCTTTCCGTTCAACCTTTCGGAGCAACCCGCGCTGTCGTTATGCTGCGGCTTTACCGCCGGCGGCCTGCCGGTGGGACTGCAGATCGTCGGCAAGCGCTTCGACGACGCAGGCGTCCTGCGCGTCGGCCGCGCCTACGAGGCCGCACGCCTCCCGTTGCCCGAAGTGCCCATTGGCAGGGCACCCCGGATTCCTTCTGCAATTGGGCAATAACGGGTTGCCGTCGATGATCGATCCAGTCGCCGTTTTGGGTGCGGGGGTCGTCGTCGGGCTGCGCCAATGATGTCGAGCGCCAATCTGCTCGAGGTGCGCGACGTGCGCAAGACCTTTGGTGGGCTCGTCGCGAACGACGCCATCAGCATCGACGTGCCACGGGGTGGCATCGTGGGGCTCATCGGGCCGAATGGATCAGGCAAGACGACGCTCTTCAACTCGATCGTCGGAACACATGGGGTCGACTCGGGTTCCGTGCGATTCGACGGCCGGGACCTCTCGCATCTCGGAATGCCGGAGGTCGCGCGGCTGGGCCTGTTGCGCACCTACCAGCAAGCCCACGTCTACGACGGGATGACATCGCTGGCGAACATGCAGATCAGCACATCGCACGCGAGCGAGCCGATCGCGGCGATGCTGCACCGATTCCCGGCCGAAGTGACCGACCAGGCGCTCCACCTGCTCGAGTTCGTCGGCCTCGCCGCCATGCGCGACGAAGTCGCTGGCAACCTGTCGTTCGGCCAGCGCAAGCTGCTGGAGCTCGCGATGGCGCTGATGAACGAACCGAAGATGCTGCTCCTCGACGAGCCGACGGCGGGGATCAATCCGACGCTGATCAACAGCGTGATCGACCGCTTGCAGCGCGCCAACGCGTCGCTCGGCATCACGCTGCTCGTCATCGAGCACAACATGCGCGTGATCATGGGCCTCGCGCACCATATCTATTGCCTCGCCCACGGCAAAGTTCTGGCGGCGGGGTCGCCCGACGAGATCCGAAACGACCGCCGCGTTATCGACGCCTACCTGGGGGCACGTTGATGGACATGCACAATCAGACTGCAGCGCAAGGCGACGCCCCGATGCGCTCCGGTGACGGCGCGACAGCGCTCGCGGCCACTCGCGCCAACGGTTCGCTCGACCGTGCCGCGCGGACAGCTCAAATTCGCGAGCGCCTGGATACGCTCGCCGGTGACGAACCGCTGCTTCGCGTCGACGGGCTGATCGCCGGCTTCGGATCGCGGGAGATTCTGCACGGCATCGATCTGCGGGTACGCGCGGGCCAATCGCTTTGCCTGATCGGACCCAACGGCGCCGGCAAGTCGACCATCCTGCATTCGATCTTCGGCCTGGCCGACATTAGCGGCGGCCGCATCGACGTTGGCGGCCGTAACGTGACCCGGCTCGGTCCCAACGCCAAGTTGCGGGATGCGGGCATCGCGTACGTGCTCCAGGACAGCTCCGTGTTTCCTGACATGACCGTTGAACGAAACCTGTGGCTGGGTGGCTATCTGATGAGCCAGCGTGCCGACGCGAGGCGCGCGACCGAGCGTGTCTTCGACCGTTACCCATCTCTCGCGCGGCGGCGCGACGAACCGGCGCGCGTGCTCTCGGGCGGCGAACGCCGATTGCTGGAACTGTCGCGCGCGCTGGTCATGCGACCGCGGCTGCTGCTTGTCGACGAGCCCTCGATCGGACTCGAGCCGATCTACATCGCGCAGATATTCGACATGCTTCGCGACCTCCGTGACCAGGATGGCCTGTCGATCGTCATGGTCGAGCAGAATGCCCAAAAGGGGCTGGAACTCGCCGACATCGGCTGCGTCGTGGTTGCGGGCGAGATCGCCATGGTGGGCACCGGCGACGAACTGCTTCGGGACCCGACCATCGGCCGCCTGTTTCTCGGCGGCTGACTCGACTACCGCGAGCTGCGGATCAGCTCCTGCAGATATTGCGCCGGCACCGCGAAACTGATGCCGGTCGCCTGCCCGACCGCGGCATCCTTCGTCAGCTTGAGTTTCATGTTGACGACGCCGATCACATCACCGGTGTCGGCGTCGTAGAGCGGGCTTCCGCTGTGACCGGGGTAGGCGGTCGCGTCCAGCTGAAACAGCACGAATGCGCCGGCTTTCACGCTGCGGATGACGCGGCTGTCGAGTTGCCGGGCCGTCGCGCTCGGCAGCGCGATCGGCGGCTGCGCCGCAATGATGCCGCGATGCGTGACCGGCTGGAACCCGAGCGCATTGCCGATGGGAAACCCCGTGAAGGCGATCGCGCGCCCGTCGACCACCGCGCTCGAATTCCCGAACGATACCACCGGAAGCGGCGCGCCGACGATGCGCAGCAGCGCGACGTCGTGTTGCCTGTCGACGGCGACGGCCTTCGCCTCCCGTCCCTGCGGCTCGGACCTTCCGGGAGCGTAGACCAGGACCATCATGGTCTCGCGGCCGTCTGCCTGCAGCGTTTCCGGCACCGCGTGCGCCGCGGTCGCGATCAGCGTGCCGTCTTCGACTGCGAATCCGGTGCCGCGAAAGGTGAAAGGCGGGCTGCGTGTCTTTTCGAACGTTCCGACCGCCACGACCGAAGGCTTGACGCGCTCGATGGCCTCCGGCAGTCCTCCCCTCGCGCACGGAACCGCGCACGCCGCGACGGTCGCGACCACCAGCGTGGCCCTCACCATGGGGCACGCGGAGTGCATTTTGAACGTAAACACGGCAGGCCCTAGGGCACCCGGACGATCCGAATGCGCTGCAGTGCCGGCGACGGATCGGTGACCGCGGCGTCGTACGGGTGGTCGTTCTTGCGGAAGTATCGCCGGATTTTCTGCACGTACGCCCGGGTCTCGGCATAGGGTGGAATGCCGCCGTACCGCTCGACCGCGCCTTCCCCCGCATTGTAGGCAGCCGCGACCAGCGTGACATTGCCTTGGAAATAGGCCAGCAGCCACCGCAGGTAGGCGAGTCCGCCGCGGACGTTCTGTACCGGGTCGTACGGCCTCTTCACATTGAAACGCGCCGCCGTGTCGGGGATGAGCTGCATCAGCCCTTGCGCATTTTTTGGCGAGCGCGCGTTCACGTCGAAGTTGGACTCGGCGCGAATGATAGCGAGCGCGAACTGCGGATTCACGCGATATTCCGGTGCCAGCTTGCGCACGATGGCGGCAACCCTTTTCTGCTCCGGCGTGACGGCGACGAACGTGTCCACCTCGATGCGGGGATCCCGTGGAGCAACGATCGTACGTTCCGGCGGTACTTCCGGCTCGCGCATACAGTCAGGGAGATCGACGATGGCCGGCCCGACGACACCGACCATCTTTTGCGCGTACTCGTGGCCCTGTTCGGCGGCCATGCCGAAAAAGATCGACGCCAGCCGGTCATCGCGCGGCACGCCCCGACCATTGGCGTAGATCCAGCCGAGACTGAACTGGGACTCGGCATCTCCGAGTCGCGCCGCTTCACAGTAGAAGTTGATCGCAAGCAGCGGATCCTTGAGCGCACCTTGCTCGCCGTGCTCGAGGGCACGTGCCTGGGTGCGCAGGATCTCGATGAGGCGAGACGCATCACCGTCGAAAGCGGCGTAGGTCGGCGGCACGGCGCCCCCCAGTAGCGCGACCGCGGCCACCACGCCGGCCCGGCGCCGCCAGCGTTCGAACGTGGTCCGTGCGAGGAACCCGCGAAACGTCATGATGCACGGGCGGTGGTCCGCTCCTCACGCGCCGCGGTGAAGCCGCGCTGCGCAAGATACCAGGGAATCGCGATATCGATGCCATCGACGAGGCGATGCGTCGGCGAATAACCCAGCAGGCGCCGCGCCTTGCCGATGTCCGCCTGCGAATGGCGAACGTCGCCGGGCCGGAAATCGCCGTACACCGGAACCAGAGCCGCGCGATCGGGCAGGCGCGATGCAACCGCGCTGCAGAGCAGCTCGAACAGACGTTTGAGCGACGTGCGCTCGTCGACCGCGACGTTGTAGACCTGGTTGATCGCGGCGGGATCGTCGGTGACGGCCGCGAGAAGATTGGCCTGCACCGCGTTGTCGACATAACAGAAATCGCGGCTCGTCTCGCCGTCGCCGTTGATGACGACGCTCTCGCCGAGCGCCATCGCGCGCACCCAGCGCGGGATGACGGCGGCGTAAGCGCCGTCGGGATCCTGCCGGGCGCCGAAGACGTTGAAGTAGCGCAGGCCGATCGACTGCATGTCGTAGCAGCGGGCAAAGACGTCCGCATAGAGCTCGTTGACGAGCTTGGTCACGGCATACGGCGACAGCGGCCGGCCGATCTTGTCTTCCACTTTCGGCAACGCTTCGTGGTCGCCATAGGTCGAACTCGACGCCGCATAGACGAAGCGCCGCACGTTTGCGTCGCGCGCCGCGACCAGCATGTTGAGGAATCCGTCGACGTTGGCGGCATGGGTGGCGACCGGGTCGGCGAGTGAGCGTGGCACCGAGCCGAGCGCCGCCTGGTGCAGCACGATGTCGACGCCGCGACAGGCGTGTCGGCACGCGTCCGCATCGCAAATGTCCGCCTCGACGAATCGATGTCGGGCCCAGCGGTCGGCGCCGACCGCGCCGCGCACGTCGTCGAGGTTGCGCCGGTGACCGGTGGCGAAATTGTCCAGCCCGACGACGTTCTGATCGAGCGCGAGCAGCGCCTGCACCAGGTGCGACCCGATGAAGCCTGCGCTGCCGGTGACGAGCCAGGAGAGCGGCCGCGCCGCCAGTTCGCCGCGCACGCGTTCGATAGCGGTCATCGAGACACCTGCGTTAGAGTCGCCACACCGACACGCCCTTCTCGATGAATTCTTCGGCGGCGAACTGGCTCTTCACGTCAATCAGGACGGCCTTCGGTGAAAGCCGCGCAAGGTAGTCCGATGTCGAGCGCGCCTTGAATGCGCGATGCGCGACGGCCGCCACGATGGCCCCGGCCTTCGGCAGCCGACCCCACGGAACGAGCTCGACGCCGTATTCGTGCAGCGCCTCCGCCGGCGCGGCGACGGGGTCATGAACGATCACGTCGGCACCGTAGGATTGCAGTTCACGGATCACGTCGATCACGCGCGAATTGCGCAGGTCGGCACAGTCTTCCTTGAACGTGAGTCCGAGCACGATGATCGGCGCATCCTTCACCTGCCAGCCGTTGCGCACCATGTGCTTCACCGTCTGTTCGGCGACGAATTTTCCCATGCCGTCGTTGATGCGCCGCCCAGCGAGAATCACCTCCGGGTGATACCCGACCATCTCTGCCTTGTGCGTCAGGTAATAGGGATCGACGCCGATGCAATGCCCGCCGACCAGCCCCGGCCGGAACGGCAGGAAATTCCATTTCGTGCCCGCCGCGCGCAATACTTCGCCCGTATTGATCCCGAGCCGGTCGAAGATGATGGCGAGCTCGTTCATCAGCGCGATGTTCAAGTCGCGCTGCGTGTTTTCGATGACCTTCGCGGCCTCGGCCACCTTGATGCTCGACGCACGGTGCACGCCCGCGGTCACGACGCTGCCGTAGATCTGCGCGACTCGCTCGAGCGTCTCCGGTGTGTCGCCGGAGACGACCTTGATGATTTTCGTCAGCGTGCGATCCTTGTCGCCGGGATTGATGCGCTCCGGCGAATAGCCGACGTTGAAATCCTTCAGCCACTTCATCCCCGAATGCTGCTCCAGCACGGGAATGCAGATCTCCTCGGTGGCGCCGGGATAGACGGTCGACTCGTAGACGACCGTCGCGCCGCGTTTCATGTTCGCGCCCACCGACTTCGACGCGCCGAGCAGCGGGCCGAAATCGGGTTGGTGCGCTTCGTCGACCGGCGTCGGTACCGCGACGATGATGAAGTCGGCCTCCGCCAAGGCCGCCGGATCGCTGCCGACCGTCAAATGGATCGCCGCCTTCAGATTCTCGGTCGTCACTTCGCCTGTCGGGTCGACATGGCGGCGATAACTCGCGATCTTCTCCGTCGACAGATCGAACCCGATGGTCGGGTGCGCCTTGCCGAATTCCACGGCGAGCGGCAACCCCACGTAACCGAGACCCACAACTGCAACCGTTGTCATTTTTGTTTGGTTCCCTTCGATCGACGATCGGCGTTCCGGCCATGTCAGGGTGCTGTCGTTGCGATCGGAGCGCGACGACGCTCCCGGATCACAATCCCTGCATCAATTTCGTCACCTCGGCGGCGCCCGAGAACTTGTCGCCGAGCTTGGCGAGGACCTCCAGTTCCTTTCTCGCCGCGTCCTTCTGGCCGTCCTTGATCAATGCACGGGCCAGATTGAGGCGGACGCCGGGGGCATTCGGCGCGAGCGCGGTCGCCTTCTGCAGAGACTCTATACCGCGCTTCACCTCGCCCTTGTCGACCTGCAGCACGCCCAGCGTGTCGAGGATGGCGGCGTTGTTCGGGACGAGCTTGTTCGCCTTTTCGGCATATTCGATGGCCTTCGGGTCCTTGAGCTGGCCCGAGGCCCATGCCAGGTTGTTGAGCCACACCGCGTCGTCTGGGCGATCCTCGAGCATGGCCTTGTACTGCTGCGCTGCCGCAGCGAAATCTCCCTTTACCAGCGCCGACTCAGCGAGGAAGCTTCGGAATTCACGGTCCGTCGGGTGGGACTTGATCCACGTCGAAGCAAACTTGTCCGCTTCCGCCGTGTTTCCGGCCGCGCGAAGCGCGGCGACGTTCTTGGCGGCAAGTTCCGTCGCCGCGACATTCGCGAGGCCTTTTCGATACGCGTCCGCCGCCTCCTTCCATGCTTTCTGTAAGGCATGGATATCACCTTCCATCACGTATCCGATCGGCTCCTTTTGGCGTTGCTTCTGCACGGTACGCGCAACGGTCAATGCCTCGGCGACGCCGCCCTTGGCCAAGTAGATGCCGATGATAGCGCGCTGTGCCTCGAGCGAGTCCGGCTTGAGGGCGATGGCCTTCTTGAGATTCTGCAGCGCCGCGTCGTAGTCCTTGCTCGCGATCTGCGCCTCGGCTTCCTTCAGATACGGAACCGGTGACCCCGGCCGCGCTTGCGCGAGTTTGTTGTAGCTCTTGATGGCCTGATTGGGCTCGCCGGCCGCCTGCTGGGCCTGGCCCAACGCGTACAGCAACTCCGCGCGGTCCGGCATTGCTGCAAGCGCGTCCTGTGCCGCTGCGACCGCCTTTCCGGGCTGCTTGGCGCCCACGTAATAGGTTACCAGCGCCAGGCGCGCCGCCGCATTCGTCGGGTCCGCCGCGATGGCCTTGCCGATGAGGCCGACGACGTCGTCGGGAGGCGCCGCTGCCCGCAGACGCAGCTCCGCCAGCGCGATCAGCGCCTGCACGTTCTTCGGATCCTTTGCCAGGATTCCTTCGAATCGCTTGCTGGCGTCGGCGGGCTTCTTGTCGGCGACATCGAGCTTGGCGAGATTCGTCGCCGCCGTGAAGTCGGCGGGATCCAGCGCGACCGCCCGCTCGAAGCTCTTGCGCGCACCGGCCAGGTCGCCCTTCGACATCAGGACGGCGCCGCGCAAGTCGTTCGGGAGAGGCTTGTCCGGCATCTTCTTTTCGAGCGCGGCAATCGCGCCCAGCGCCGCGTCGAACTTGCCCTGGCGGGTGTTGATGGCGATGAGCGCCATGTCGGCTCGAATGCCGGAGTCCACGGCCGCGATATCCTGGAGCTCGCGAAATCCGTGCTCGCCATCGCCTGCCGAAATTCGCAACATCGCAAGTACCGTGCGCTTGTCCGGATTCTTGGGATCGAGCGCCGCTGCCTTCGCAAAGTAGCTTCCCGCCTGGGCCGTGTCGCCGTTCTGCACGTAGACTTCACCGGCAAGCGCCAGGACATCGGAATCGGTGTCGAAGGTCGGCAGCAGCGGCTTCAACGCGTCGAGGGCACGCGCCGGTTGACCGGTGCGGAGGTAGGTATTGACGAGCATGGTGCGCGCAAATTTTTCCCTGGGGGCGCGCTGCAATACCTTCTGCAGGCTCGCTTCCGCCTGGGCATAGGATCCCGTATGGAAATCGATGGCCGCGCTCAGCACGAGGCCCAGCGAATTGTCGGGCGCAGCCCGCAGCTGTTGCTGAATCGCGTCACGCGCGGCGGCGTAATTCTTGGCGCGAAAGTTGACGAGCGCCTGCAGGTAAAGCGTCTGGGGGTTCCTGGGCGCGACCTTCTTCATCGCCTCGAGTTGCTCGTTGGCCGCTTCGGACTTCCCCTGCCGCAGCAGTAGCGCGACGACACGCGCATGGGCGGCGGCATTCGCCGGGCGGATCTCCAATGCCTTGCGGTAGGCGGCCATCGCTTCGTCGAACTGCCCCATTCCGCCGGCGAGGTCGCCTTTGAACTGCCAAGCGTCGATGTACGTCGGTACTTTTGCTACAGCAGCGTCCGCAAGCGCGAGGGCGCCGGCCGCGTCGCCTTCCGATGCCTTCAGCCTCGCCTGGCCAAGGAGCGCCGGCGGAAAGCCGGGAACCGCGGCGAGCGCGGCGTCGAACGCGCCGCTTGCCGCCTTGGCGTCACCGGTGGCAAACCATGCATGTCCGATCGAGGACTGCAGGCTTGCCTTGCTTTGGGGAGACGTGACTTCGGCCTTGGCGAATTCGTCGAGCACCTTCTTGTTCGCGCCGCGCAATACCATCACCCGGGCGAGCGAGGGGGCAACCTGGTCGAACGGGTACTTCAATTCGGACGCCCGTCGAAGCTCCTTTTCGGCCGCGGCCAAGTCACCCGATTCGAGTAGTGTCCTGCCGAGCAGGAACCGCGCCTCGGCGAGGTCGGGGGATTTCTGCAACGCGTTCTTGAGCTGGATCACCGCCGCGTCCCGATCGTTCTTGGCGAGGTAGCTCTTCGCCGACTCCACCAGCGATGCGGGGTCGTCCGCCCCACAACCGGCGAGAAGTGCGACGGCGACAAAGCCCGCCGACGCGAGCTTCCGGATCACGGTGCGCATCTGTATTCCCTTCACTGACATGGTTTCGAATTCCGTTTCTACTTGAGACCGAATTTGTGCATCGCGTCGTAGAGAGTCGGGCGGCTCACGCCGAGGATCTCGGCCGCCTTGACGATGTTCCCGTTCACGCGCGACAGGACCGTGATCACCGCGCGCTTCTCGGCCTCGTCCCGGACACGGCGCAGGTTGAAGGCGTTGAGGTTTTCATCGACGTCGGTGCGCAGACCGACGTCGGCGGCCGTGATCTGATTTCCCTCGGCCATGATCACCGCACGTTTGATGCAGTTCTCGAGTTCACGGACATTGCCGGGCCATGTGTGGGCCTCGATCGAGGCGACCGCGTCGGAGCGCAGCGTGATCGAGCGCCGGCGCTGCTCGGCGGCAAAGCGCTGGACGAAGGAATGCGCCAGCAACGCGGCGTCGCCATGACGCGCGCGAAGCGGCGGAATCTCGACGACGATCTCCGCCAGCCGGTAGTAGAGGTCCTCGCGGAAACGGCCCTCCTTGATCAGCGCCTTGAGGTCCTGATGTGTGGCGCAGACGATGCGCACGTCGATCGCGATTTCGTCCCTGCCGCCAAGGCGCTCGATGACGCGTTCCTGAAGGAAGCGCAGGATCTTCACCTGCAGCGCCAACGGAAGATCTCCGATTTCGTCGAGCATCAGCGTGCCGCGATTAGCGGTCTCGATCTTTCCGATCGTCTGGCGCCCCGCCCCCGTGAACGCGCCCTTCTCATATCCGAAAAGCTCGCTTTCGAGCAGGTTTTCCGGAATCGCGGCACAGTTTATCGCGACGAAACGTTCGCCGCTCCGGGGCGAAAGGTCGTGGAGCGCACGTGCGAGCAGTTCCTTGCCCGTGCCGCTTTCACCCAGCAGCAACACCGTCGCACCGGTACCGGCGACCTTTTCGATCAACCGACAGATCCGCAACAGCTCCGGATCGCGTGTCAGGAGCCCTGCGAAAGCGTCGGGCTGGCGCATCGTCTGCAGGCGTCGATTCTCCTGCTGGAGGTCGTAAAGGCGAAACGCGCGATCGATGGTGAGCGCAAGGAGCTCGGGCTCGAACGGCTTCGCGAAGAAGTCGTAGGCGCCAAGGCCGATCGCGCGCACCGCGTTGGCGCGGTCGTTCTGGCCGGTCAGCACGATCACCTTGGTGTCCGGTGCCAATTCGATGATCTGCTGAAGGAGGTTGAATCCTTCGGTCACAGAATCCGGGTCGGGCGGCAGTCCGAGATCCATGGTCACGACGGGTGGCGCGTGGCGCCGCAGCTGGGCGAGCGCCGACTCGCGGTCGGCGGCCGGCAGCGTCTCGTACTGATCGAAGGCCCAGCAGATCTGCTTCTGCAGGGCCGGGTCGTCCTCGACGATGAGCAGGCGCCGCGCCTTCTCGCTCATCGCGGGTCTCCCGCATGTGCGTGGAGCGTCGCGGCGGTCCCGCTCGGGACGCCGTCATGCGCATGTCCGGGCCCCCGGAGTACTCTCACGCCGCCTCCCTGCGAACCGTAGGCGCGACTGCGCGTTCGCCGGACTCGAAGATCGGCAACAGCAACCGCACCAGCGTACCCTCGTCCGGCGTGCTGTCGACCTGGACGCGTCCTCCAAGCTCCTGCACGTACTGGAAGCTCTCGTAGGCGCCGATTCCCATACCGGTGGTCTTCGTCGTCTGGAACGGCTTGAACAGCCGATCGCGCACGAATTCGGGCGTCATGCCGTGACCGGTATCGCCGACCTCGACCATCGCCAGCCCATCCTGCACCGCAAGCCTCACCCAGACGCGGCCCACCGCATCCGTGGCGTCGATAGCGTTTTGCACCAGGTGCCCGATGACGCGCTCGAGCCGGTCTTCGTGCCCCGTCGCGATCGGGTTCCCGTCGTATCGGACCTCCGGGACCGGGACCTGGCTCGATTTGGCCCGCTGGATGCGGCCGATCACCAACGCGAGGTCGACACCCTGCGGTGCGTTCACCGGAGTCGTGCCTTCGCGCAACTGCATCATCAGCTGCTTCATCCGCTCCACCGAGTGCTCGACCGTCATCAGCATGTCCTTCTGGAACTCCGGATTTTCGCGATGGCGTTCGGCGTTCTTGAGCATCAGCGACAGTTGCGCGACGATATTCTTGAGGTCGTGGACGACGAACGCCGACATGCGGTTGAACGCGTCGAACTTGCGGGCCTCGAGCAATGCCTCGGTGGCCTGCATCTGGCCGAGGAACGTCGCGGCCTGGCGTGCCGCCGTCTTGAGCAGATCGTTCACCTCCCAGTTGACGTCCACGCGCGTGCGCGCCGTCGCGAGAACGACGAATCCGATCAGATCGCTGCCATTGGCGAGCGGAATGATCAGCCATGCATTCGGCAACTCCGACACCCAGAGAGGAAGCTCGAGATCGCGATAGCGCTCCGGCGAACTGCGAAATTCCTCGAGGTTCACCACCCACCCGGTCTCGCTCAGAAACCGCACGAATCCGCTGCCGGCAGGCTCGATCGAAGGGTCCGCCGGCATGTTCCACCGCGCGGCCTGCGCGACCCGGGCGCCCGCCGAATCGCGAAGCCACAGACTTCCGGCAGGGCTTTCCAGCATGTCGGCGAGGCCTTTGATGACATCCTGGCCCAATTGGGTCTGGCTGCCGCGAGCCGACAATGCGTGTGTGAATCTGAGCCACTCCTCGCGGTAGTCGTAGCGGTAGCTGAAGAAGTTCTTGCTGACGATGACGCGCAGCTTCGCCCGGATGGAACCCGAAAACGCCATCGCGCAGAGGCCCAGCAGCGCCGCGAATACGACCGCGACCTGCAGCGCACGCCCCCAGCTGCCGCCAAAGTACCGGACATAGTAACCCGCCCCCGCCATGAACATCAGGTAGAAGCCGGCCACCATGAGTGCCGCGGAATGAAACACCATGCGGCGCGACAACGCGATGCCGAACGTCCATTCGCGATTGCGGTTGGTCGAAATGGCCACGAGCGGTATCACGAGCGCATGGACGAATCCGCGCACACTCCACGCGTCCGCGTCGACTCGGCTGAACAACAGCGCATCGGAAAAGAGGTAGAGGTCGAACGCGAACGCGCCGGCGAGTCCCAGGCAGAGCGGCTTGATGCTCCAGTGCGCGTCCTCCGAGACGTTGCGAAAAACGTGCTCCACGAGGACGAGACCAAGGACGATCAGGGCGATTCCGTCGAAAACCGCCAGGCGTCCGGCTTCGCCCCATCCATTCCACTTGAGCCCTGCCGCGACCTGCGCGATCAAGCCGATCACGACCAGCGCCGCGGCCAGGGGGACGAGCCAGGATCCGTGCCGCAAGTCGGCGCTGACCTCGCCCGTTCGCGGCCCCACGATCAGCAGCAGGAACGCAATCCACGCGCCAAATCGCAGCACGTCGACCACCGAGGCAAGCGAATAGAAGATCTGAATCGGCTCGAGGGCGAAGGTCAGGCCCAGAAGCGCCCAGACGGCCGTGATCCCGGCAGCGACGATCAGCGCCAGGCCGCGCAATCCGCCGCGCCAGCCCACAACAAGGTAGATCGCGAACGCGGCGTACGCGAAACCCGCGATTCCGTAGCTCCAGGCGGCCACGATCGTGAGGTTCGGGTTCATGGATTGGGCGGGACCGGTTCATTCCGAAAGAAATCATTGTCCCGCGAAACGCGCGAGGGTGGTGAGAGTCTCGACGCCGGGGTGGTTCCGGGCGTCATCGAAGGCAGGCTCGGTCCGGCCTTTGCCAACTACGCAAAGCAAGCCGCCCGACGCGGGATTCGCGCCGGCACGGGCCCGAAAAAGCGGGACTCCGTGGCTTCGCACCGCTCCGAATCCGCGCAAACCGAGCATGGGGCACCGCGACCGATCAATAGTTTTTCGAGGGAACGTTCGAGGGGCGGATTCGAGGCGCTCGATCGCGCCCCGGCTTCACTGCGCGCCCTCGCCGGTCATGACCACGCCGACGGTCTCGAACAGTATGACGATGTCAAGGAACAGCGTGTGATTCTTCACGTAGTACAGGTCGAATTGCAGTTTCTGCACCGCATCTTCGAGCGAAGCGCTGTAGTGGTAGCGGACCTGCGCCCAACCGGTGACACCCGGCTTCACGCTGTGGCGTACCGCGTAGTACGGGATCTCCCGCGCCAGCTGGTCGACGAAATACGGACGCTCGGGCCGCGGACCCACAAGGCTCATGTCGCCACGCAACACGTTGATGAGCTGCGGCAGCTCGTCGATGCGGACCTTGCGGATGACGCGACCGATGCGCGTGACGCGATCGTCGTTGTTCACCGCCCAACGCGGCTTTCCGTCGATCTCGGCATCGCGGCGCATGCTGCGAAACTTGATCACGTTGAAGAGCCGACCACCCTGCCCGACCCGCTCCTGCCGGTAGATAATTGGAAATCCGTTCTCGAGCGCGATCGCCACGCACGTTAACAGCATGACCGGCGACGCGAGCACGAGCAGCGTCATCGCGGCCCCGATGTCGAATATGCGTTTGACGAACGTGCGCGTAAAGCCCTGGCGGAATCCGTCGCCGAAAATGAGCCAGCTCGCATGCAGCGAATCGAGCCGCAGTTGACCGACCGCGCGCTCGTAGTAGCTCGACAGATCGAGCACGCGCACGCCCATCAGCTTGCAATCGAGCAATTCCCGGAGCGGCAGGACGCCGCCGCGCCGCTCGCGCACCGCGACGATGATCTCGTCCACTTTGTATCGCCGGGCGGCGTCGACCAGATCCATGCCGCTACCGAGGACCCGCGTGCCGGCAACCTGATGAGCGGCATCCGTCTTTTTCGCCGGAAAGAACCCGAGAAATTTGACCGCCTGGCCAAGGTGCCCGATCGATTGCTCGACGCCGACCGCCTCCACGCCGGTGCCCAGCACGAGCGTCCGGCGCGCGAACATCGGTGACATCCCGCTGTGCGCCGCGATTGCGCGGATCGCGACGAACGCGACGAACGCGAGCGGCACGGCAAGCCGTAGCGTCTGGTCCCACGCCGCCGCGCGCGGCAGGAACGTGAAGATCGACCACGCGACGGGCACCGCCAACAGCAGCGAAAGGACGATTCGCGCCGTGGTCTGCGCCATCGTGCGGCCTGGGTTTCGCTGGTACAGCCCGACGACCGTGTTGAGCGCGACCATCGTCAACGCAAACAACAGCGCGTCGGGAACCACGGCCTCGAGGGACGTGATCTGGCCACGGTCGAGGAACACGACCGCCAGCACGACCGACAGGAATAGCAGGATCGCGTCGAACACGACCTGCAGCAGGGTGTTCGACGCGAACCAATGATTGAAGAGGCGGACCATGTTTGCGCTGCGTTAGCGATCGCGGTTCGTGACCGTTCGGATTCGTTTTGCCACTCGAGGCGCTACGATCGGTACTGCACAAAGCGTGCCAAATTGGGCTGCATCCCGCCGGACGGCACTAACGCGATGTTTTTGATTAACTTTTGTGCGCAGACCCGCAATGGAACGAAAGCGATGTTCGCCGGACAACGGCAAACTTTGCACCCAGGATCGCGAGCGGCTCAGGAGGCGCCGACCGGCGTCCGCCCCGGGCTGCTGCGTGGTAGCAAACCACCTGGCCGATTGCCGGCGGATGCCGCGTGCGCGGTGCCGTCTACCTCGGGAGCCGCGCGGGACGGCGCCGGCTTCCGACCGAAGGCCCGTTCAGGTCCGAAACCCCTTCGGATGGGTGGACTGCCACCGCCATGCGTCGGCGCACATCGCATGGAGGCCGCGTCCCGCGGTCCAACCCAGCAGTATTCGGGCCCGCGTCGCGTCGGCATAGCAGGTGGCGGCGTCGCCCGGTCGGCGGGCAACGATTTCATAAGGAATCGCCCGCCCGCATGCAGCTTCGAAGCTGCTGAGGACCTCCAGCACCGAGTGACCGCGTCCGGTGCCCAGGTTGACGGTGGTCTCGCGCGGCGCTCCCGTTTCCATGATCGTCGCGAGCGCCGCGACGTGCCCCTGCGCGAGATCGACGACGTGGATATAGTCGCGCACGCCCGTTCCGTCGGGCGTCGGATAGTCCCCGCCGTACACGTTGACGTGTGGCCGACGTCCGATCGCCACTTGCGCGACGAACGGCATCAGGTTGTTCGGCGTCCCCGTCGGATCCTCGCCGATGAGTCCGCTCTCGTGCGCGCCGACGGGGTTGAAATAGCGCAGCAGCATCGCCCGCCAGCCCGGATCGCCGGCGACGACGTCGCGGAGGACCTCCTCGACCATCAGTTTGGTCCGGCCGTAAGGGTTGATCGGTCCGAGCGGCGAGTCCTCGTGCAACGGCATCGTTTCGGCCGTTCCGTACACGGTGGCCGACGAGCTGAAGACGATGCGCGTGACGCCGTGCGCCTGCATGGCTTCGATCAGCGCAATCGTCCCGACGACGTTGTTGTCGTAGTAGCGCAGCGGATCGGCCACGGATTCGCCGACGGCCTTGAGACCGGCGAAATGAATCACTGCGTCGATCGCGTGCCCGCGGAAGATCCTGTCGAGCGCGCTCCGATCGCGCACGTCCGCTTCGACGAACGCGGGCCGGCGTCCGGCGATGGCCTCGATGCGATCCAGCACCGCCGCGCTGCTGTTGGAAAGGTTGTCGACGATGACCGGTGCCCATCCGGCCGCCATTACCTCGACGCAGGCGTGCGAGCCAATGAAGCCGGTTCCGCCGGTGAGCAGGACGATGGGCATAGGCGGTATCGCGCGATGGAAATTCGTTGAACTCGAGACCCGATTGTACCCAAAGGGGCGATCACGTCGGATTGACGTCGGTGTGTGTGGGTTCCCACCGCGATGCCACCCGCGCGGAAATTCCTAGACGGGAGGCGCAGTGCTTGCGTCTTGTGGATGTGCGCGCAACGCGAGGCTTGCGAACAGCAACAGATAGAAAAGAAACGCAACGCGGGGGACGTCCAGCAAGCTGTCGAATAGCCCGACGACCAGGAATCCGGCCAGCGCGGCGGCAAGATAGGGAGCCAACGGATGAGCGCTGGCACGGCCGAACACAAGGCGCCACGACGCGACGAAAATCAGCATTGTCAGCAGTACCAACCCAACCACGCCTTGATCGAAAAGAACGTTCAGCGCCATGTTCTTGATGTGCCACGGCAGGTGGTATCGGTCGCTGGTGAAGAACCAGTGCGCCATTCCGTTGCTGAAGTCGCCGTTCGCGACCAGCCTGCGCCCATCCGGCCCCACGAGCGCGAGGTTCCGTAGGTCGACCCTCCTGCCGCTGGTTTCGAGTGCGACCGAGAAAAAGGCGAGGCGAGGCGCGTACCAAGGCCCACCATCGAGGCGAGCCCCGTCGAGCGGAACGGTGAAATGCTCCCACCCGGATGGTGACGGCTTGACCTCCGCGTTGGAGATCGCGCAGTTTTCGCCGTAAAGGAGGTGTTTATCGCAAACCTCCAGATGTACCCGGAGATCCTGTGACGCGCGCGCGTCGAAGGATGCAACGTATGCACCAGGTGTCGCCGACACGCGCTGCGACACTCGAAACGCGTCTCCGAAACTGATCGGGTAAGTCGGTCCTGAAAGCGCGAGAAACGGTTTTCCGTCCTCGTCACCGAGCCGGTAGCTTCCCGGATGAATGCTGTCCCTCGCACCATAAAAATAGCTGGCGGCAAAGCGGCCGAGCCCCTTGCCAAGCGTCCAGTCGGCGGGGCCTTGCAGATAGCCGAGACCATCGGACCAGTGCCGAATCCGGTCGGCAAGATCGTTGTCGACCGTTGCGAAGCGCTCACCCATGTACGCGCCGCCCGAAAACGTCGCCACAATGGCGGCAAGCAACATTGCGGAACCGATGATCGCGCCACGCGCCTGCACCCTGCTCCCACCGCGCGCCTTCGAACGCAGCGCACTGACCACCAGAAACGCCATCAGCACCGAATCGGCCACCAGGGCGTCCGCCAGCGCCGATGCGCCCCCCCAATACCGGGCAACATGGGCCGCCGCAACTAGGATCCAGAGGTAGGCTGCCACCGCGGCCGGCGCGCGCACGTGGGCTTCCGTTTGCGAGTGCCGCCAAACGAGTCCGCAACAAAATGCGAACGCCGCCCCGTAGACAATATAAGCCCCCTTGGGCAGCACGCCGGAAACGACAATCCCCGCCGCGCCCAGCACCACACCCCCGGCGATACCGTAGGCCCACTGCCGAAGTCCGGCATTCCTTGCCACTTCGGAAAGCGGGACGGACACCGCGAAGGCACCAAGGATCGCGGCGAGCGTCCGATACCCACCAGCACGAAATGTCAGGTGAAAAACCGCCAGCGCGATGACCGCCAGCGCGGCAATCCCGGCCATGCGCAACAATCCGATAGGTCGCAGCGTCTTGTCCTGCGCCCTGACGAGCACCATGAGGGCCCCGAACGCAATCGGCACCGCCAGGTAGACGCCACGCGAGAACGTCGTGAGGCACGCGTAGCAAAGCGTGCCCACCACGATTGCGCCGATCGCCGCTTGTCGCGGCGTGGACGCGCGCAGCAGCACTCGGACGGCAAACGGCGCAGTCAACGCAAAAAAGCCGTCCAGCGCTGCCCCGCCGACATGCGTTTCCCAGAACAGGGCCGTGCTACGGTAGTCGGTCGAGAAGTTGAGGATTCCGGTGAACGCCGCCCTCTCCCAGATGACCGCGGCCGCCGCGGCCGTTGCGCCGATTGCGAGTCCGGTCGACAGGAGCGCCGACGCCCGGTCGCCGGAGCATCGCAGGTCCGCCAGCAACAGGGGTGTCATGAGCAATGCAAGCGCGAAACCCTTGAGAACGCGCAAGCTGTTGAGCGGATCGTAATACCCTTGGAACCATCCCCACTGGAATCCGCCGGCGTCAGCGATACCGCGGTAGAGCGCCACCGCGGCCGATGCGGCGAACAGAACCACCAGGGCCAGCGAGACGACCGAAAGACCGGTCCGGGGATCGCCGCGGTCCGTTTGCTTACGAACCGCGCCAAATCGAATCCTGTCGAGCCCCAATCGGGCATAGCCTCCCGCGGCAGCACCCAGCACAAGAATGTCGAACTCCTCGAAAATCAACCAGCCCGTCCACGTCGCGAAGCCGATGATCGGCAGCAGCGCCGGCACGACGGCAAGCCAAAGTCCGGAACGCAAGTAGACGGTTACGGACCAGGCGACAAACGCGCCGAGCAAGGCCGGCGCGGCGATTGGGTAATGCCAGCACAAAGTTGCGCCGAGCGCAGCGCAGACGACCGATGCTGCGAGGGGCATCATCGACGGCTGCAACACAGAAGTGGTGCCGCGGGAACGCTCCCATTGGCATGCCTGGCCATGTCCGTGGGCTCCGTGATGTCCTCGAACTATTGCGCCGGAGCGACTCGGTCCAGAAAGCTGGCCAACGATTGCGCGCGGCCACGGCGAGAAGCATCGGCCACGTACTGCGGATCCGGGACTGGCGCCCGCCCCGAACGTATCAATCCGATGAACCGATCGAGCGTCTCGGCGATTTCGTCCACCGAGTCGAGGCGCGCGACCATGTCGATTCCGGCGTCGCGCATTACGCCCGCGGTATCGCCGATTGGATCCGTCAACGCAAGAATCGGCCGTCCCGCGCGGAGGTATTCGTAGACCTTTGCCGGTATCTGGTCGTTGCAATCCGCCGCCTGAAGGACCAGCAGTGCTTCAGCAGCATGCATCTCCTCCAGCGCAGCGCCGTAGGAAATCGGCGGCATCACCTCGATAAAGGCGTCGACGGAGTTTCGGTGCGCGAGCTCGCGCAGGAACTCGTCGTGGCCGGCAGCTCGGAACCGGATTAGGAACTCTCCCGGCTTGAGTCGTCGTTGCGCGACCAAACGCGCTATCGCCGCAAAGAGTTGCGTCGGATCGCGCTCCGACGGATACACGACGCCACTGTGCAGCAGCGTGATGGCATTCCGGTTCAATGGCGCCGCGGTCGTCGGGTCAAATACGATCCCCGCGAAGCTCGCCTCGTCGAATCCGTTTTCCAGCACGACGATTCGATCGGCGGCGGCCGGATAACGCCGCCGGTACTCGCGCGCCGCCCCCGGGGTCGTGAATATGCTGAGATGCGACTTCTGAATGGTCGCCTCCTCGATTTGCTGGAATTTCATCAACGTCGTGGGATGCGGGGGGTACCCGGGCTGTACCATGGGGTCACGAAAGTCGGCGATCCAGGGTAGCCCGGAGCGCGACGACAATTCGATTCCGATCGCGTGGGCTGTCGCAATCGGATACGTCGACCAGATCGCTTGCGGCTGATATTTGCGTATCAGCGCGAGGCCCGCGGGTACGGCGCCAAATTTCCACGTCACCCAGCGATCCGGCCGCGCGAGAAATCCGGGATATCGCCCTCGCACCGCCAGGTGCCGCCCGGTGTCGAGCGCAAAGGCTCGCTTCACGACCGTGCGTCCTGGAATATCACTCAGCAGGTCGTCGCTGATCCGTTCGTAGGCGCGCGGATGTGCCGTCAGCACGATCGGTTCCCAGCCGAATTCCGGCAGCTGCTGCACAAAGCGAAGCGTGCGCTGGATCCCGCTGCTGCCAGTTTGGGGCGGGAAGTGGTACGCAATCATCAAGACTTTTTTCATCGCCGTGCCGCCATGTCTGTCGCGACGAGCAAGCCCAGCGTCGCGACTTCGACCTCCCGCGACCAGGGAGCCGACGAGAACGTGTGATCGGCGTCGGGAATGTCGTGACGCCGAATATTGGGTCGCTGCAGCGCGGCGCGCCACATCGCGTCGCCCTGCGTGTACTCCAGAAATTCACTGGCCGTGAGATCGCGGCCGGAGAGTACCAGCAGCACCTGGCCGGGAAATGATTCCAGTCCAAGTGCCATCCGCCGTTGAAATGCCACCGTCACGCCATCGCCCCTTCGCCCGCTTCGCGTTGCCACGCGGGCGGCGGCCGCGACCACGTCGCGCAGCGATCTCCCAATATCGACTCCGCCGCCGAAGAGCTTTCCCCAGAAAGCCTTATCCAGCAGGCGCTTGCCATAGTAGTGCTTGATATGCGTCTTCGCGAACGACGCCTCGGAACGAACCCAAGGATTGAGCAGGACCAGGCCTGCGACGCGGGCATCCCTGCGGGCGTGGCAGTACATGAGCGCGGCGGATGCGGCGTCACAGAGGCCCCACAGCACGACGCGATCGATGCCAGGGCACTCGGCGAGCAGTCGTTCGATCGCGGCCGCGATGTCGGCATCGCTTTCCTCGAAAGTCAGCGCGTCGCCCTCAGAATCGCCCATGCCGCGGCTGTCGAAGCGCATCGCGGGAAAACCGGCGGCCGCCAATGCGCGTCCGAGGAGCACGAACTGCCGGTGACTGCCGGCGCGGTACTGCGGCCCTCCGACGATGACAAGTACGCCGACCGGGGCCGGATTTTCGGGTTCCGCCAGCACACCGACCCGCTCCAAGCTGTCGCAAGCGAACGTCAGCGCGCGTTCGGTGAATTTCATGGATGCCATTGCCGGACAGCCGCGCAGGTGGTGTCGATCAGCGCGACGCATTCGGCAATCTCCTGCGTCTGCCAGAAAGGCAGGCCGACCACCGCGTGCTCGGCCATTTCGTGGCCCGCGGCAGCCCAGGCCTGCATGCGCAATCGCCCGCCTGGCGAGAGATCGGCCGGAGCGCTGCCGGCGACTTCGATCCACGCGACGCGCGTCGTGCTCGTGAGCGGCGCGAGCTCCGCGCCAGCAAGGCCCTGCGCCAGGGCCGGCGCCAGCGCGTAGCCTGCAACCTCGACCGTCCTGCCCGCGTCGAGTTCCGCGCGCAATTCCTTCGTGCCGATGCGCTGTTGCGCGTCCGCGCCGAACTGTTGAGCGACCTTGAGGCGCAGAAACTGCTGCAAATGCTGCGTACCGGAGACCGCCGGCTGCCACATCAACAGGCTCGGCACGGGATGAATTCGCTGCGCCGCTTCCCTGGCGATCAGGCATCCGGCGCGCAGACCCCAAAGCGCCGGGTCGATACCCGTTCGCGTGCGAAGCCAGCCGGCAGCCGCGACGACATCGTCCACCCAGGCCTGCCACGACGCGTCACCGAAATCGCCGGCGCTGTCCCCGCAGCCATGGAGGTCGATCTGCAGTACGGCGAATCCCGCCGCCGAAAGCGCGTGCGACTGCAACGCAGCCATGCGGCGCGACTTGTTCATCTCTTCGGCGAACGGGTGCACGTACACGATGGCGCCGCGACGGGCGTCCGCACCCACGGCCGGATGGAAGAGGCAAAACCGCCCTCCGCCGGCGAGCGGCAGGAAAAATGCTTCGGTCCCCGGCACAGCGGAAGGGAAATCAGCCAACGAGCTTCGAGTTGACGAAATCGACCAACGACCCGACCGTCGCGAATATCGACCCATCGATCTCGTCATCGTCGACGGAGAATCCGAAGCGCTCCTCTAGCGTCGTGATCACGGTGACCACGGCCATCGAATCGAGTTCGGGAACCGCCCCCAGCAGCGGGGATGCGGCACCCAGGCGCGCGCCGGCACCCTGCAGACTCAGGGTCTCTCGCAGAATTTTCACCACTTCAGCGCCCGTATCCAATTCGCGTCCCCATTTGTCGACCACAGGTTTGCAGGCATTTCGGGCGGCCCGGCGCGGGTTGCGATATCCGGTACCATCGCGAGGCTGCCCTTCCGGCCGCAAGTATATCGACCCTGGCTCGGGTCTTGCACCGCGACGCGTGGCCGCGCGCTCCGGACACGGGCCGGGAACGCAATTTGCTTCGTCCGTTACCTCATGCGAACCTCGATGTCCGCTCTGCCTCTGGATGGTTCGATAAACGAAAGCGTCGCCTCGCGCCTTGGACTCCCGCGACTGCCCGTTTTCGGGTGGTCCACCTTCGCGGCCGCGAAGGAGGCGAATCTCCCGTGCATTCTGGACCAGCCGAACAAGGTGTACACGAGCAGCGGCCGCGCCGCAATCGCCGTGGCGCTCCGCGATCTCGGGGTCGGCCGTGGCGATTCGGTGCTGGTCCCGACCTACCACTGCCCGACGATGATTGCCCCGATCGTTTCCGTCGGCGCGCGTCCGCTGTTCTTTCCCCTCGATGCGGCCGGAACGCCGCGAATCGACGTGCTCGCGACCCTCGACTTGTCGAATGTGCGCGCGATGATCGCGGCGCACTATTTCGGCATTCCGCAGCCGATGGCCCGCATTCGCAAATTCTGCGACGACAGAAACGTCGCGCTGATCGAGGACTGCGCGCACGCGATGTTCGGCCAGGCGGAAGGACGGCCGATCGGAACCTGGGGCGATTACGCAATCGCGAGCCTCACAAAATTCCTGCCGACCACCGACGGCGGGTGTCTGATCTTCGCGCGACGGCCCGCAAATCCGCCGCAGTTGCGGCAGCGATCGATGACCGACGAGCTGCGAATCGCCGCTAATTCCCTCGAGATCGGAGCACGGCACGGCGGACTCCGCGGAGTCAATCGGCCGCTGGCCTCGGCGTTCGCGTTTGCTGCTCGCCTCCGGGGTGGAAACCCCCTGCCGGCCGCGCCTGTTGAATACGCGACGGATCGGCCGCGCGCCGCGGCGCAGCTTCTCGCCGAGTTCGCACCGGAAGGGCCGGTCTGGCAAAGCGCGTCGGCGTGGTCCCGATGGATCGCCGGCGCCGCCCATCGGCAGCGGATCGTCGCGACCCGCCGGCGCAACTACCTGCATCTCGCCGCGCTCCTGGCCAACCTTCCGGGGACCCGCGTGTTGCGGCCGGACCTTCCGGAGTTCGCGGCGCCGTACGTCTTTCCCCTGTGGGTGGACGCACCGGCGCGCATTTATCAGCGGGTGCGCAATGCCGGCATTCCCGTGTTCCGATGGGATGACGTCTGGCAGGGTGTTCCGATGATCGCCGGAGACTGTGGGTCGGACTGGTCGGTCCATCTTTTCCAGCTTGGATGTCACCAGGATCTTCGTCTGGACGACCTTGCGCGCATGGCCGATACTCTGCGCGACATCCTTGCCGCAGCGGAAACATGAACATCGAGCGCGTTGTCGTAGCGTCACGAACCCGGGTTCCCAAGGGAGGCAACAATTCCCGACGGACAGGCGTTGGCTTTTCGATCGCTTCGGCGCCCGGCGCCATCGACCCGCGTGCATACATCCGGTCCAGGGATGGCGAATACACAGCGCGATGCATGGGGCGCCGCCATGGATAGCGTTCGCTGGACGTTTCAACCGGCCGGACACCTCGACGAGTCCGGGACGATCTGGGACGAATTCAATGATCGAACGCTGCGACTGCCGCTGCTTTCCGCGGCGTTCGTCCGGACGGGATTGCTGCATTTCGGCAATGGTTCGGAGCAGTTGGCCATCGCCTCGGATGATCAAGGGATCGCGGCGGCGTGCGTCGTGGCGATGCATGGCGCGACGGCCATTTCAACGTTTCAACCGTCGCAGTTCCCGGTCGGTCCATGGCTGCAACGACCGGACCTTGCTGTCGCGGATCTCGCCGGATCCTTGATACAGGACTTGCCCGGGACGATCGTCCTCGCATCGTTGACCCAGCTCGATCCGTTGTTGATTCCGCGTCCTGCGGACGGCCCATTGCTGGGGACGCTTCCGTTCATTTCGACAGGGACGATCGCGCTGCCCGCGACGCTCGACGAGTACATCGCCGGTCGTAGCGAGAACCTGCGCGCCAATCTCCGGCGGCGACAACGAAAGATCGAGCGCGAGCACGGGCCTGTGTCGCTGCAGGTCATTTCCAGGGCGGAAGACGTTGCGGCGGGCATCGATCGGTATTCCGACCTCGAGAGCGCCGGCTGGAAAGCAAGGCTCGGTACCGCGCTCGCCCGCGGCAACGTGCAATGGCGGTTCTATATGGAAGCGATGCAAACCTTCTGCCGGATCGGGCAGGGCCGCATCTATGTGCTTCGATTCGGCGACTCGGTGGCTGCCGCGTCGCTGGTCGTCGTCGCGCGGGAAACCGTCTACCTCCTGAAGACGACGCACAACGAAGGGCTGCGCAGCGTGGCGCCCGGCATGATTCTCCGGCAGCACCTGATCGCATCGCTATACGCCGACGAGTCCGGCGTGCGCAGGGTCGAGATCTACGGATCCGTCAACGAAGCGCAGCGTCCGTGGCTGACCGGGACGCGCGAAATGTACCACGCCAACTTCTATCGCGGCCCGGTCCTCGCCGCGCTGCACACGCTGTCGCGCCGGATCATGCGGCCGTTCCGGGGCGTCGGCCTCGGCTGATCGAAGTCCCGGGCGTTGGTAGGTGGGGCAGGCGAAACGCTTGCGGAACTACGAGCCGGCCGTCGGAGTGCCTGCGACCGATTCGCCCGGGGACGCCTTGCTCTTGACTTGACCCAACGCGATGCGCAGTCGCTTCAGGACGGGCCAGCGATACCGGTTGAGGTGGTACAACGTCCGCAGTTCATTGGTCCAGCGTAGGTGCCACTCCATCACTTTGCCGAAGAACTCGACGCGTTTCATGCGCCCTTCATCGAAGATCGACCGAAATATTTCGTGCCGCATCAGCGTCGCCGGCGACACCACCTTCACCGTCTCGTCATAGGTGGTCTTCAGCACGACAAGCACGCCCGCGCTTTCGAGGCACAGGTCCATCGCGACCACGCGATCGCCGAAATAGTACCGATAGATGCGGCCGGAACGAAGCGAGCAGAAGGATTCGAACACGCTGCGGTAGAAGCGCCCCTGATCGTTCTGCAGCGCGACGGCCGTGCCCTCCTGGGCCTTCCAACCCGAGCTCTCGAGGCGACCGTAATCGGCAATCGCGCCAGCGACGGCCTGGGCGGAATCGACCACGTCCAGGCGCAGCGTCGTCCCCCCGTCAGCGAGTTTGGCCCGCTGCCGCTTCACGTTGTGACGCAGGTTCTTGCCGCGCGTCGCCCAGTATTCTTCGAAGGTGCCGGTCACCGCGACCTGCGCGGTCTCGATGTAATCGATCGTTTCGAGCACCGCGGATTCCTGCGGGCGTTCGACGATCGACGGGTCCTGCTGCGTCAGCGCAACCGCGACCGGCACCCCCGGCAACGCGCCGAGGAGACTGTCGAGCAGGTCGTCCACCGGCATGCCGGGCCGCTTCAGGAACGCGCCGAGCGGCATCTGCGATGGCTGAAAGGTTTCCCAGAACCCGGCGCGACGCTGCCTGAACACGCCCATAGCGGACCAATCCTGATCGGTACCGAAAGCCGCGACGAACTCGGTTCCTGTGCCGAATTCGCGCAACGCCGGAACGACGAATTCCGATTGCAGGAACGGCAGGTTCCCCGATGCCGCATTGAGCGCGTTCCATCGGGGCGCCAATCGGTCGAACTCGCGTATCGGATGGACGCGCCAGCGCATGACGACTCTGCTCCCAGGCTGTGTCGAGGCTCATGATCACCGACGCGTGCAAGCGCCGCTGGCGCGGGTCACACAGGGGCAGACCGCAATGGAATCCCATGCGACGAATCGGCAACTCCCCGGGAGCGGTCGGGTTTCGACAACCCGTCCCAAACCAGTACACTGCCAGGCAAGGTGCTCTCGAGCCAACGGGCATTATCGCATCTGGCACGGTCTTTCCCGGGGACTTTGTGCGACGGTCGGCGACATCCGGGCGAGGGCCGGGGCCTGCCCGGCGCGGCACGCACAACGCGTCCGGCGATGGGCGCTTGATACTTCATCTGCGCATCATGGCCCAATCCTTGCTTTTCCTACCTTCCGCACCCGCCAAGATGCGTCGCCCGCCGCGCCATGCGACCCATCGCCGGCTCCTGCCGCAATCGTGACAACGAAATCGATGACTCGAATTCCCGAATGGCCGCATCGCCGATGAGCCGAGAAGCCACGCTCCTGCACGAATTGATTGCCGTCGCCGCGGGTCGGGCGCCGCACTGCATTGCGCTGACGTTCGGGGGCATCGGATCGACGTATGCGTCGCTCGCCACGGACGTAGCCCGGTTCGCCGGTGGCCTGATGGCTCTCGGGATCGAACGTTCCGAGCGGGTCGGCATCTACCTCGACAAGCGGCCCGAAACCGTCGTCGCCGCGTTCGGATCGGCCGCAGCCGGCGCGGTGTTCGTCCCCCTCAACCCGCTCCTGAAGCCGGCCCAGGTCGGCTACATCATGCGCGACTGCAACGTCCGCGTGCTCGTCACCTCGCCGGAGCGCCGCGCCGCGCTCGGGGCCACTTTGGGCGAATGCCCGGATTTGCGCGACGTCGTCGTCACGTCTGCGTCGGTACCCAAGGATCCGTCCTCGTCGGGGCCGCCCTGCCACCGGTGGGACTCGCTGTCGGACGCACCCGACCGACCCGCGCATCGAGTGATCGACGCCGACATGGCGGCGATCCTCTACACGTCCGGGAGCACCGGCAATCCGAAAGGCGTCGTGCTTTCGCATCGCAACATGGTGGCGGGCGCCAAGAGCGTCGCGTCGTACCTCGAAAACAGCCCCGACGACACGCTGCTCGCCGCGCTGCCGCTATCGTTCGATGCCGGATTCAGCCAGCTCACGACGGCATTCCATGCCGGCGCGCGGGTCGTCCTGATCAACTACCTGCTGCCGCGCGACGTCGTCAATGCGCTCGTCGCCGAACGCGTCACCGGGTTGACGGCCGTGCCGCCGCTCTACATCCAGCTGACGCAGCTCGACTGGCCGGAATCCATCGCCGGGCACCTGCGCTACTTCGCCAATACGGGGGGACGGATGCCGCTCGAAACGCTGAACGCGCTGAGGCAGAGGCTCCCACGGACGAAGCCGTACCTGATGTACGGGCTCACCGAAGCTTTCCGTTCCACCTATCTCCCACCGGAGGAAGTCGACCGCCGCCCCGACTCCATCGGCAAGGCCATTCCGAATGCTGAGATCCTCGTGCTGCGCGACGACGGCTCGCGCTGCGCCGTCGACGAACCCGGCGAGCTCGTGCACCGCGGTGCGCTGGTCGCGATGGGATATTGGAACGACGTCGAGAAGACCGCGCAACGATACAAGCCGCTGCCGGGTCGCGAATCCGGGCTCGTCGTTCCCGAGTTGGCGGTGTTTTCCGGCGATACGGTGCGCCGGGACGAGGATGGATTTCTCTATTTCATCGGCCGGCGCGACGAGATGATCAAAACGTCCGGCTATCGCGTGAGCCCCACCGAGATCGAGGAAGTCGTCTATGGCACGCAGCTCGTAGGCGAGGTTGCGGCCTTCGGCGTCCCGCACCCCGCGCTGGGACAGGCGGTCGTCGTCGTGGTGACGCCCAAGGGCCCGGATTCGCTCGATGAAGCGGCGCTTCTCGCAGCGTGCCGCGCCCGCCTGCCTGCGTTCATGGTGCCCGCAAGGATCGAGATCCGTCCTGGACCGCTGCCGCGCAACCCCAACGGGAAGATCGATCGCAAGAACATCGGCGCCGGCTTCGCGGACCTCTTTGAAAAGCCGAATGGGTAGAATCATCGATGCCACCCACAACCGGGGAGCGTGCGTGATTTCATCGCCGAGGGATTGCGTGCGTCGTGCCCGCATGCTCGCGATGGCCCGATCTGACCGGGCACCGGCATGACAGCGCCCTCGCATTCGCCGCTCGCCGGTTGGCCCGTCGCCGACGACTGTCTCGTGATCGGTGGCACGCCGCTCATGCGCCTCGCCGAGCGCATCGGCCGCACGCCGTTCTACGCCTACGATCGCCGGTTGATCGATGAACGCGTCCAGTTGCTGCGCCGGCACCTGCCTCCGGAAGTGAAGCTCCACTATGCGATGAAGGCCAATCCGATGCCTGCGGTGGTCGCCCATGTCGCGGCGCAGGTCGACGGCATCGACGTCGCGTCGGGCGGCGAACTTGAGGTCGCGCTCGGCGCCGGGGCCGACCCACGAGAAATCAGTTTCGCGGGTCCCGGCAAGAGCGAAACCGAACTCGTCCAGGCGATCGCCGCGGGGATACTCCTGAACGTCGAATCCGCGCGCGAGGTCGCGCTTCTCGCGCGCCACTCGCGCGAGCTGGGACGGCCGGCGCGCGTCGCCGTTCGCGTCAACCCCGACTTCGAGCTCAAGTCGTCGGGCATGAAAATGGGCGGAGGTCCGAAGCCCTTCGGCGTCGACGCGGAGGTGGTGCCCGATCTGCTGCGCGAGATCGGTCGTCTCGGCCTTGCCTTCGAGGGCTTCCACATCTACACGGGCTCGCAGAACCTGCGGCCCGCTTCGATCTGCGAAGCGCAGCAGAAGACGGTGGAGCTCGCGATCCGGCTCGCGGCCGCAGCACCTTCGCCGGTGCGGGTCCTCAACATCGGCGGCGGCTTCGGCATTCCCTACTTCCCCGGCGAGCAGCCGCTCGATATCGTTCCGATCGGCGCCAATCTCGTCGAGCTCGTCGCTCGCACGGCGCAGGCTCTGCCGCAGGCGAGGATCGTCGTCGAACTCGGCCGTTATATCGTCGGCGAAGCCGGCATCTACGTTTGCCGGGTCGTCGACCGCAAGGTGTCCCGCGGACACGTTTTCCTTGTCACCGACGGCGGCCTCCATCATCACCTGGCCGCGTCGGGCAACTTCGGTCAGGTGATACGCAAGAATTACCCGGTGGCCATCGGCAACCGGATGCGCGGGACCAAGCGCGAGAAAGCGTCGGTCGTCGGCCCGCTGTGCACGCCACTCGACCTGCTGGCCGAAGGGATGGACCTCGCCGTAGCGCAGCCCGGCGATCTCGTTGTCGTGTTTCAATCGGGGGCGTACGGATACACGGCGAGCCCCCATGGGTTCCTGAGCCACCCGTTGCCCATCGAGATTCTCGTCTGAGCATGGCGAGCGCAGAAAATTCCGAAGCGAACGATGCACAGCCCGTGAGATTGCCTGGTCCGCGCGCGCTGTTTCTCGGCCATCCTCGGTTTCACGATTCCGAACTCGCGGATGTTGCGGAGCGCCACGGTGTCGAGGCCGCGTGGCGCGCCGGATACCAGCGTTTCGGACCATCGGTGGCCTCGCGAGTCGGCGGCGATTTCGCCGCCGCCTTTCGCGATGATCGCGGCAATGCGCTTCTCGTCGTTGACCGGTTTGCGCGTTGCACGCTGTGCTACAGGTTGCGCGCGGGACAGCTCGAATTCGCCGAGCGTGCCGACGAGCTCGCGGGACCGGCGAGCGACTTCGACGCGCAGTCGATGTACAACTACCTGTACTTCCACGTCATCCCCGCGCCAAACACGATCTTCCGCGACGTCCTGCGGTTGCCGGCCGGTCACGTCGGGCACCTCCAGGCCGGCAAACTGACCGTTGCGCCCTGGTGGACACCGATCTTCGTCGAGTCGGAGCGCGTACCGTTCGCGGAGCTCAAGTCGCGATTCCGCCGGATCCTTGCCGAATCGATCGGCCGCGAGATCGGCACCGAGGTCGTCGGCTGCTTCCTGAGCGGAGGGACGGACAGCTCGACCGTTGCCGGACTTCTGGGTGAAGCCACCGGCAAGCCCGCGCAGACGTTCTCGATAGGATTCGATGCCGAAGGCTACGACGAAATGGAATACGCGCGAATCGCGGCGCGCCATTTCGGTACCGATCATCACGAGTATTACGTCACGCCGGACGATCTGGTCAGCGCAATCCCGGCGGTCGCCGCATCCTACGACCAGCCGTTCGGCAATTCGTCGGTAGTGCCGGCCTATTATTGCGCGAAGTTCGCGCGGGAATCGGGGGTTGCGAAGATCCTCGGCGGCGACGGAGGGGATGAACTCTTCGGCGGAAATTCACGCTATGCGAAACAGCGGATGTTCGACATCTACCGCCACGTGCCGGCTGCCGCCCGCCGCCGATTGCTGGAACCGATGCTGGGCGCAGGCCCCCTGACCCGGCTTCCCGGCGTGCGCAAGGCGTCAAGCTACGTCGAGCAGGCGAAGGTACCGATGCCTGACCGGCTGCAGATGTACAACCTGCTGACGCGCCTCGGCTTGAGCGAAGTGCTCACGCCCGACTTCCTGGCATCCGTGGACCCCGAAACGCCCGCCCGCCAGCAGCGCGACGTCTATTCGGCGAGCGCCGACCACGCGCTGATCAACAGGATGCTCGCGTTCGACTGGCGCTACACGCTCGCCGACAACGATCTTCCGAAGGTGATCGGAGCGACCTCGCTGGCGGGAATCGCGGTCGGCTTCCCGCTGCTCGACGATGCGCTCGTCGATTTTTCGTTGAGGCTCGAGCCCGAGCTGAAGCTGAAGGGCTTTCGGTTGCGCTGGTTCTTCAAGGAAGCGCTGCGCGGATTTCTGCCCGACGAGATCCTGACCAAGAAAAAGCACGGGTTCGGACTGCCCTTCGGCGTGTGGGTGAACCGCCACGAAGGGCTCAAGACGCTGGCCACGGGGTCGCTTCACTCGCTTGCACAGCGAGGGATCGTTCGCCGGGAATTTCTCCGCCGGCTGGTCGACGAGCACCTGCCAGGCCACCCCGGCTACTACGGCGAGATGGTGTGGGTGCTTATGATGCTGGAGCAGTGGCTCGCCCGACCGCAGGCGGCGTCACTTGGTCGTCGCGGTGCCGAGGCTTGACTCGGTCGATGCAGTCGAGCCGGGGCTGGCGGATGGCGAACTCTCCGATGAAGTCGGAGCCGGCGCCCGCGTGGGTTGATCCTGCCATTTGCCCGCACGCTTGAGCATATCGCGCAGCCCAGGCAGCGGGAAGCCCAGGCGGTAAGCCTCCTGCGCATGGTGGAGGGCCTTGTCGTAGTCCTTCATCGAGAAGTAGGCGAGGCCGAGGTTGTACTCCAGATTCGCATCTTCCTCCGACAGTTCCTGAGCCCTGGTCAGAGCACGGACCGCGGTTTCGTGACTGCCGGTGCGCAGCAGGTAGATCCCGAACAGCATGTACACCCTGCCGTCGTCGGGCCTGAAGACGATGGCCCGCTCGAACCAGCACTGGACGGTATATCGCGATCCTCGCGGCTTGTCGGTCTTCGCCTTCAATCCGGCGTTCATCATCGACAAAAGCGCGCGATGGTGATTGGGGAACGCACGCAACGTGTAGTCGATGTCGCCAGCAGGCGTACCACTCGTCTGGCCGCGAATCAGATTTTCAACTTGCGGCGTGAAGTGCGCCCCTTCGACCAGCTTCCGCTCCGTCATCGGGGCTGTTCGGTAATCGAAAGGCCCATAGCCGTCTCCGATCTCCCCGCAATCCGCCTTTCCCGGCCCCATCGACGCATAGAAGCCATGCGCAGGCCCGCCCACGACTACGGCCAACGCCGCAACCATCCAATGCTTCCGCAACGACCGACTCGCCATGTCCACCCTCCCATCCGTCCGCATGCAACTTCGATGCCAGATCACCGGTTTTCGCCGTCGCGCCGCTCGATTGCCCGCTGGAGCGACCCGCCGGTCAGTCGTTTTCCCCACGCCTCAACATACAATGGCCAGGCTCTTGGAGCCAACGGACGCAGCGAACGTGCCTTGTGCAGCGACGATACCGCGACGCTCGGGTCGCCTCTTGCACAATGGAGCGCCGCATGGCTGAACTGGCGTTCCCTGACCGCTTCCATATCGACGCGGCTTCCGTCCGGGCCTGTCATGCCGAACCTGCGGAGGGTGTGCTCGCGATATTCACTCTGGCGTTCCCTGACCTCAACGGTCCTCGAAGTCTGCAGCGGATGCTGCCGATACAGCGCCACCGGCTGCGCGAGTTTCATAAACTGGTATTCGCGCGACACCCGGACTGCAATGGAAACTTCAGGCATCTTGATCGAACCAGCAACGTATGCGTGTCGATCGACCCGAAGTCGCACACGCCGGTGCTACCGGCGAATGAATGATCCGTCCGTGGCGCAAACGGGTCGATCGCTCCGTCGAAGCGCGCCGGGTCCGACACTCGCCCGACATCGCTTGCTATTATAGGACGATGAGGCGTGTGCTCATGATCGCATTCCATTTTCCGCCGTTGGCCGGGAGCAGCGGGATTCAACGGACGCTTCGATTTGCGACGGACCTGCCCCGTTTCGGCTGGGAGCCTTCGGTGCTCACCGTCAAGGCTAGCGCCTATGAACAGGTTAGCGACGATCTGCTGACCGACATTCCAGCGGGTATGGTTGTTCGCCGCGCGTTTGCGCTTGACGCCGCGCGGGATCTGTCGGTTTTGAAGCGCTATCCGGGCTGGCTTGCGCGTCCTGATCGCTGGTTTTCGTGGCTGTTGGGGGCCATTCCTCTGGGACTGCGCATGATCCGGCAGTTGCGTCCCGACGCATTGTGGAGCACCTACCCGATCGCAACCGCACACGTCATCGGCGGCGTCCTCGCTCGCCAGAGCGGGCTGCCATGGTTTGCGGATTTTCGCGATCCGATGGCGCATGAGGGCTACCCGACCGATCCGCGAATCTGGAAAAGCTACAAGCGCGTGGAGGAAAGGACATTTTCCCGGGCGCATCGCTGTGTCTTTGCCACACGGGGCGCGGCGCGATTTTATCGGGAGCGGTACCCGGATCGCGCCTCGCGGATCTCCGTCATCGAAAATGGCTTCGACGAACGCGCCTTCACGCAAGCTTCTTTGCATGCGACGTCGGAACCACTCAACCCGGGCGCAATTACGCTCGTTCACAGCGGAGTCGTTTATCCCGAATGGCGAAGTCCGGAGCATCTATTCATCGCACTGAGACGCCTGTTCGAGACGGGGCGCCTTCAGCCAAAGCAGTTCCGACTGCGTTTCCGCGCGGCCGTCCATGACGGGTTCGTGCTCGATCTCGCTGCAAAGCACGGCTTGGGCACCGCGGTCGAAATGCTGCCTCCGGTGCGATACTCGGATGCGCTGGTCGAGATGATGCGAGCCGACGGCCTCGTCGTGCTTCAATCACGTGATTGCAACAATCAGGTGCCGGCGAAGCTTTACGAGTATATTCGCGCAGGGCGACCCATCCTTGGCTTGACCGATGCGCGGGGCGACTGCGCAGCCGTCATGCGCGAGGCCGGGTACCGGCATATCGCCCCTCTGGAATCGGACTCCGCTATCGAGAACGCCTTGGCCGAATTCCTCCAAAGCGTTGTCGCCGGGACGGCGCCCCTTGCCTCGCCCGCCAGCGTGGATTCGTTTTCCCGGGCGCGAAGCGCCGAGACCTTGGGCACCCTGCTCGACGAAGTTCCGAGCGCCGCCGCCCGACCGGGCACGCGCTGATGCCCCGCCACATGGTGCCCCATAGCATGTGTCCGCGGGCATGGATGAGCGCACCGATCGGCGCGGCGCACGCATCGGATATGACGACGCCGGAACCGGCGCTGTCCTCCGCCCACATCCCACGGACCTAGCCATGGCGCGCACCCCCAACAAACCGGGTCTCGATGGCGCCGAAATACTCGCCGTTGCGCGCGCGGTTCTCGTGGCCGAAGCCGAAGCCGTCAATGCGCTCGTCGATCGGCTCGGTGAGGACTTCATCGCGGCGGTCCGCATGATTCTCGCTGCCGAAGGAAGAGTCGTCGTCTGCGGCGTCGGCAAATCGGGGCATATCGCCCGCAAGATCGCCTCGACTCTCGCGAGTACGGGCTCGCCGGCATTCTTCGTGCACCCGACCGAAGCAAGCCACGGCGACCTCGGGATGATCCTGCCGGACGACGTGGTGGTCGCCCTCTCAAATTCGGGAGAGAGCGACGAGTTGCTGATGATCGTCCCGCTTCTCAAGCGCCATGGTGCCAAGCTCATCGCGGTAACGGGCAACGTACAGTCGCGACTCGCTCGACAGGCGGATGTCCACCTCGACGCCAACGTCGAGCGCGAGGCCGACCCGCTCGGACTTGCGCCGACGTCGAGCACGACTGCCGCGCTCGCGCTGGGCGATGCGCTGGCCCTGGCATTGTTGAACGCGCGTGGTTTCTGCGCTGACGATTTCGCCCGCTCGCACCCCGGGGGAAGCCTCGGGCGTAGATTGCTGGTTCGCGTTTCCGAAGTCATGCACGTGGATAACACGCTCCCGAAGGTCGATTTCGGCACGCTGCTTCCCGACGCGTTGACCGCAATCTCGAGCGGAGGACTGGGGATGGCAATCATTGTCGATGTCCACGGTCGGCTTCTCGGCGTGTTCACGGATGGGGACCTGCGCCGAATCATCGAGAAGGGCGTCGATATCAGGCATGTGCGGGTCGGCGACGTAATGGTCGCGGAACCGCACACGATCGGCCCCGACCAGCTCGCCGCGGAGGCGGTCAAATACATGGACCGATATCGCATCAACGGCCTCCTCGTCGTCGACGACCGACGCAGGCTGCTTGGCGCGTTCAACATGCACGACCTTTTCCGAGCCGGCGTCGTCTAGCAACCAGCGCACCGCTTCGAATGAGGCAGTCACACACACCAGCCGCAGCAAAACGAAACGGCTCCCGAAGAAACCAGAGGCCCCTTCCGGCCGCGCGCTATCCAGCCCGGCTGGCGCGGAATGCCCGCCATGCGCGCACGAGCTCATCCCGGGTCGGATGGCGAAAGCCGAAGACGCAGGCGAACCAGACGGCACCGCTCAACAGCGCCGCGAGCGCGAGCCCGGCAAATCCGGGAAAGCCCAGCCTGTGGGCGACGATGGCAGCGATCCCCTGCGCCAGGATAGTCGGAATCGCGACCTTCAGGCTCGGGGCGGTCGCGCGAAAGAGGTCGCGCGGCGAGAACTCGAGCACCTTGCGAACCTGGATCGTGTATAGAACGAGTTGCACCATCCAGGTAATAGAAATTGCAATGGCCACCGCTTCCAACCCGATGAACGAAGCGATTGTCACGCTCAGGACGTTAATTGGGCACGTTATGATGGTCACCCTCAGCCGGCGCCTGATCTGCCCGGTGGCCGCCAGCAGGTTGGGCGCGAGCGCCCACAAGGAAGCGAAGAGCGATCCGACAGCGAGGATGCTTGCGATTGGCGCAGCGGCGCCCCATTGTGAACCCAGGAGCAGCTGGATCAAGTCGGGCGCCAAAATTGCGACGAAGCCGAAAAACGGCCAGGCAACGCTCGTCAGAATCGCCATGGCGCGGCCATAAGCGTAGTGAAGGGAATGGCCTGCACGATGGTCGGCGGCGAACGCCGGCGTTGCCACTCTCTGGATCGCGGATGCAATGTTTTCGTAGAACTGGTTCACCAGGCCCATCGCACGGCTGAAGATACCGAGCGAGCCGAATCCGAATTGCCTGCCGATGACGAACTCGTGCATGTTGCCCGACAGCGAATTCATCAGTCCCGTCGCACTGTACAGCGCGCCGTAAGTCCAGATTCCGCGTGCGTCGCGGAAGCTGGGCAAGAGCATCGAGCTCGCAGGTCGGAAATACGTCACCACCAATACCAGCGCGACTGTGCTCGTCACGTTTGCCCAGGCGAGGCTCATGTAGCCGTAGCCAAGCAATGCCATCGATATGCTCGTCACCCCATGCACGACGAGGCTCGTCGACTGAATCACGAAGATGTCGCGGAAGGCCATTTCGCGATTGAGCAGCGCGAATGCCGGTGAGGCAAGCGGAAGCAGGGTGATATAGAGACAAAGGACGGCCAAAACGTCGGCCACTCCTGGATCCTGGTAGTAACTCGATATGATTCCGCGAACCAGGAACAATAGGGCAGCGACCAGCCATGCAACGGCGATCGCGACGGCGAACGCCCCCCGCATCTTCGCCGGCGTCAGGTCCTTTTCCTGGACCAGATACTCGCTTATGCCGAAGTCGCGGAGTGAGCTGCCCAGGCTCACAAACGCAGCACACAGCGAATACACGCCGATCTGGGCCGGAGTAAGAAGGCGCGCGATGACGATCGTGCCTCCAATATTCATGAAGAGGCTGAAATAACGCTGCGCGAACGACCAGGCCAACGAATTGCGGACGAGAGACATGGATTGCCCAATCAGGCGGCTGGCCTGCTCAACACCGACGATCGCCGCGGGTCTCGGGCGCGAGCCGGCTGTTTCCCGAGCCTCGGAACGTCGAAGGGTTGCGAAACATCAATCAAGTCGTCTGGATCGAAGCTCGGCGCTGGCTTCATCGCATTTTTCGATGAACACGATGTTGTGACAAAAGTGCATCGCCGAGATCTGATGATCATAATCGGTTTCCTTGCGACCACTCTCGTCGAATTCTCCCGCATTGATGCCATCCGCGAGCGATTTCAGGAACCCCATCGAAGTATCCGGTCGATTGAAATCGTCGCGCGACCCGCATAGCCGGGCCAGTAGGAAGTCTGGGTGTCCTCGACAAGGTAAAGTCCTCCTGGCGCCAGTTTCGCAAAGAGATGATGGAATGTCGTCAGCACGTGTTCGTTCAGATGACTGCCATCGTCGATGATGATGTCGAGTCTTCCCGCGTTGCGAACCACGTCGTCAAGCAAGTCGGGGTCGACCTGTGATGGCCAGTCATGGGATGCCAGCGGCAGTACGAAATGGACGTTCAGTTGCAATGGAGCGCGCATGCTTGAGCTTCGGTCGGAACGTGACTCACCGGGGCGCAAAGCAGACCGTGAAAACGACGCGGAAATATTTGCGCGGTGGCGCCGGAGACGAGGGATCAGCTCCGGCATCTCGGCCATCTCAAACGATCCGATAGTCCTCCCGTCGAATATTTTGCGCGAGCCGCAGACCGAATCGCCACATCGCGGTGTCCCACGGCGTAAATCGCGGAACCTGGAAGATATCGTCGCCCGACCGTGCCGCACCCCAGGCGGTCGAAACCGCACCACGGTACCCGGCCGCACGAACCATCCGGACGTGGTCGGCCAAATAGTCCTGGCCGGGTATGCCGTTCGGATAGGCGAACAGCCGTACGGCGGCGTCGATGATCTTTTCAAGCGCATTTTTTCCATCGACGATTTCCGTCTGGGCATCTTCCGCGCATTGGTTCAACAGGATGGGATGACTTACCGTGTGCGCCCCGATCTCCATGCCATGGCCATGCAACGCGCGAACCTCGGCATCCGTCATCATGAGACGGTCAGGGAGCGCGACTCCGGCCGATCGGGCGATCCGTTCTGCGGCTTTCAGCCGGTCCTCGCCAGGCAGGTATTTGACCTTTGCCAGAATGGAGGAGATGGCTTCCCGCTTTTCCGAAACGGCGGCAACCGGCATCTCGCTCAGGCCAACGTGTCCGAGATCCAGGGCCGCGCTCGACGTCAGCCGGATAGCCTCGATTATCGTGTCGTTCCACATCCTGCCGCCGTTCAGGTAGCCGCTCGCGACGAAGAACGTCGCGGTCAGTCCGAGATCCGCAAGGATCGGCAAGGCGACGGAATAGTTATCGGCATATCCATCGTCAAAGGTTATACATAGGGGCCGCTCCGGCAACGAACCCGATTCGAGGCGCTGGATTCCTTCCGAAAGCGATAGTACGTTGAAGCGGTCACGCACCCACTTCATTCGGGCCGCAAAGCTTTCCCGGTACTGTTCACTGGGGAAAAGAGCGTCTCGCGACTCCAGTACGCGATGAAAGATGAGCACGGTAAGGCGCCCACCAGATCCTGCCGGAGCCAAGCGACCGAACAGCGCCCGCCACGGACTCATGAACGATTTGCGGGAGCGCCCGCCGCCTGCGCCAACGGCGGGAGTCGCGCAATGTCAGCGTCAGCGATCACGGCGCCGATCACCCAGTCTGATGCCGATCGTGCATCGAGCAACCGACCCGTGGCGGCCACGATTCATTGCACGTGTTCAACGGAACCAAAACCGTGCGCAATCCCGCCCTTTTCGCGCGGCGCAACGGTTGGTGCGGACAGGAGGTGTTCCTGAAGCCAACGCTTGGTAAGAACAACCATCGCAAGGACGTCGTAGGGCAGGTCGAAATACGCCAGGCTCAAGAACGCGCCGCCGACCGCAAACCCCACCAGGCTCACCTGGCACATCGCGCCGAGATTCCGGCACCATTTCGTGTCCTCCGATTGACCGGCATTTCTCATCACCCAATTCGCCGATCGCCAAACAAAGGCCCCCATGAGAAGGAAGAGAAAGAGCCCGATAAAGCCCTGCTCACCGAGTACCTGGAAATAGATGCTGTGCGCCGCATGGATACTCAGCGGATCCGGGGCATATCGAGCAAAGACAGCCGAATTGTAGATATCGAATCCGCCCCCCATCACATTGTCCTTGGCGAGATTCCATGCCATCCACCAGGCATTGATCCGCCCCATCGCCGATGCATCCTGTTCGTAATTCGCGATCGTCCCCATTCGCACGTCCCACGCGTCAGACATCAGGCCGAGGACGAGAAAGCCGCCCAGAACGATGCCGACACCGAAGACGAGCTTGCGGGGACTCTTGATCCAAAGGTAGATCGCCATCGCCCCGATCGCCAGAAATGCGCCTCGGGATTGGCTGCCGAGCGCCGCCGTGGCGGTAAGGATCATTGCAGCGGCCCAACCCCATTTCATCCAGGTGTTCCGTGCTTCCAATTGGAGGAAACGCATCAGTGGAATCACCATGATGAGCGCCAGGGCGACCTCGTTGTTTCCGCCGATGAATCCCCCCGGCCCGTAGACTCGATGCGTGCCGCCGGTCAGGATGGTGAAGATCCCGCCCTTGACGCCGTAGAATCCGAGCGAAATCACGACTACCCAGACAAGCAGCTCGATCTGCCGCCGGGACTGGAGCAGCACCAGGGTGACAAGGATCATGACATCGATCTTCATCACCTTTGACCACATGTCGAAACTGCCTTCCAGCACAAATGAAAACGGATAGGTAATCGTTACCCAAAACATGAACAGCGCCAGCACGACCACCTCGCGAGTGACCAGTAGTCGCCGCGGATCGGACGAAGTCAGCATCCCGATGAATGTCGACCCCGCGACCACGGCCGCCAAAGGCATCGTGGCTGCAGCCCAGGTATAGGCGTGCGGGTTCATCAAGCTCAGCCAAGTCCACGTGAGCACGCCCATCCACGGATGCCGGAAGGCAAGTCCGCAGAGCACAATGATCAACGGAATGAAAACCAGGTCGCGCATCGACGATCCAACTATTATCCGAGTACTGCCAACTCCAGGCACATGACCACGACGGGACCGCCGACCTGCCTCGATCAGGCAAACCCGCCTACAAGATGAACCCTACAAGATCGGGGAGGTCGCGCCTAGTGCCTAGGAGCCCGCATCTTGCCTCATTGAGCAAATTCTGCGCCAGAGGATTCGAGCTTCCGATCGCCAGCTTTGTCGATCCGTTTCGACGCCCCGGGGTCGGGGCTCCGCGATCGCCGCGCTATAGGATAATGACGGCAGAAACCGGGACCAGGAAATGCGCAAGGAATTCTCCATCTACCTCGATCTCATTCGCTTCCTTGCGGCGTGTCTCGTTGTCGTCTATCACTCGAACCTACGTGCCGTGGTCGAGCCGGTGTTGCCGGCGTCGAATTATGGGCACCCGGCGGTCATCGTGTTCTTCGTACTGTCGGGCTACGTCATCGCCTTCATCACCGACCGGAAGGAGAACACACCGGTCGAGTATTGGGCGAGCCGCCTTTCCCGCATTTATTCGTTGGCGATCCCGGCGATCCTGCTCTCGGTGATTCTGGACAACGTCGGCGAGCGCATCGAGCCGTCCTTCTACCAGGGTGCGACGACGCACGACTATGGCCTGCTGCGTGCGGCGACGAGCTGGCTGTTCATCAACGAGATCTGGACCATCTCGATCACGGCCTTTTCGAACGTGCCGTATTGGTCGCTTTGTTACGAAATGTGGTACTACGTGATGTTTTCGGTGCTGACGTTCATGAAGGGCGGACGGCGCGTTGCGGTTCTTGTTTTGATCGCCCTCTTTCTCGGCCCCAAGATTCTGCTGCTCGCGCCGCTGTGGTTTCTCGGCGTGGTCCTGTACCGGTGGAAGGCGCCCGAGCGGATGCCGGAGTGGCTCGGCTGGGTCTGCACGCTGGGATCGATCGTCGCCATCGTCCTGTTCGAGCACTTCGACCTTACCGATGTCCTTACCGACACCCTGAAGGCGGCGATTGGCGCCCAGGCGCTCAAGGAGTTGACGTTCTCGAAGTTCTTTCTCGGCGACTATCTGCTCGGCCCGATCGTGTACGTCAATTTCCTGGGCATGCGCCGGATCGCGCATCGCTTTTCCTGGCTCCTGCTCGGCGCGCAACGACCGATCAAGGCCTGCGCCGGGTACACGTTCTCCGCCTACATCTACCACCAGCCACTGATCCTGTTCTGGGCGGCGGTCATCAACGGATCCCCGAGCGGCTATGCGTTCTACGCCGGCGTGATCAGCGCCACCGTCGCGAGCATCTGGATCCTCGGCTGGCTGACCGAGCAGCGGCGATTCTGGCTGCGCGAACAGCTGCGCACCGAGTTGCCGAAGCTCGCGCGATTGCCGATCCTCCGTCGGCTCGGCGCGAGCTGAGCGGACCAAACGGAGCCGCGTTTCCGGATGTCGAAGCCGTTCGCCCGATGAAGCCGTGCGTTCTGCTTCTTGGAATCGACACGCCGATCGGCCTCGCGATCGTACGGGAACTGGGGAAGCATGGCGTCGAAGTCCACGGAATCGGCCGGTCGCACGGCGCCCTGGCAAGCCACTCGCGCTTTCTTGCCGCGGCACACGTCCGCGCGCCCGCGGAGGAATTGTTGCAGCAGGTCGTGAGCCTCACCGGTGCTCCCGAGCGCTGGATGCTGATGGCGATATCCGAAGGAGACATCGCCTGGGTCAATGCGCATCGCGAGGCGCTTCGTCCGCTGCGCTGCCTCGTTCCGTCCGCGCAGAGCATGATGCTTGCCACGGACAAGCGCCGGACCCTCGAGCTCGCGGCGGGCCTCGGGATCGCGGTGCCGCGCGCCTGGGACATACATTCGCCGGACGATTCCGCGCGCGTCGCCCGCGAATGCACGTTTCCGCTGGTCCTGAAATGGAGCGACCCCGCCGCGGTTTCCGGCGTGCTGGTGAGCCATGGCATCGAGCTCCTCAAGACCGAGTACTGCGATTCGCTCCCAGAACTCGACGCCGCACTGCGCCGATACGCGCCGCTCGGGCAATTTCCGATCGTTCAGGAATACTGCGCCGGTCGTGGACTCGGGCAGTTCGTCTTCATGCATCGAGGCGAGCCGATTCGAACGTTCCAGCACCGGCGCCTGCACGAATGGCCTCCGGAAGGGGGCTTCTCGACGCTGTGCGAGAGCCTGCCCGCATCGGCTCACGCGCCGCTGATGGAAAGGTCGATCGCACTGCTGCGCAGCATGAATTGGGAAGGCGCCGCGATGGTCGAGTACCGATACGACGATGCAACGGGTCGTGCGGTGCTGATGGAGGTGAACGGGCGCTTCTGGGGCAGCCTGCCGTTGGCGGTTCACTGCGGCGCGGGCTTCTGCTGGCTGACGTATTCGGTTCTGGGCCTCGGGACGCTTCCGGTCCTTCCGGAGCCGCGATCCGATCTCCAGTGCCGCTTCGGCATTCCCGATCTCAAGCGCCTGCTGACGATCGTGTTTCGACCCGAGCGCATCCAGGATCGTACGTTGCGATTCGATCGCGCAGCGGAGCTCGCGGACTTTTTCGTCGGGATGGTCAGTCCGCGAATGCGCTATTTCGTCTGGCGGTTGGACGATCCACTCCCGTTCCTGATGGACGTATGGAACGGACTGAAAAAGATCGTGCGCGCTGGACGGCGAGGGGCCTAGCCGCCGCGCATCGCCTGCCTCAGTCCGAGACTTCGCGCGCCATGTCGGGCCGCCACCGCGAGACCAGGCCATGCACGCCGCTTTGGAGCGTTCGAAAGCACGTGGCGAAGTAGGCGTCGCTGTGCTCATACGGGTCATGAATGTGCGGGCGAAACGGCGTGGACCACAACCCGACGAGCGTGATCTGAACGCCGGGATCGGCGACGATCGACGAAAGCCGGCGCGCCTGTCGGACCTCCATCGTCGCCAGCAGATCGCCTGACCGAAATTCGAAATCGGCGATGTCCGTAACCCGATGCCGATCGAGGTCGATTCCGAATGCGGTCGCCGTCGCGATGGCCCTGGGGAACGCTCGCTCGCCGGTGGCCGCCTGGAGGCCGAAGGATGCCGTCGAAACGCCAGACCGACGCGCGACGAACTCGGCGAACGAACTGCGGCAAATGTTGCCTTGGCACACGAATACCAGACGCTCGACTTTCGAAAAGTCAATCGAAGCAAAACGCTTCAGCCGGCCCGCCCGAAATTCGGCGTTCGCGAGCCGCAGGCGGACCCAGCCTCTGAAGCTCGCGTACCGCGGTTCGATCCTGCGATCGATCGCGGACATCACGCCCAGCGACCCTCGATCCGATTGAGCGCCTGCTCGGCGGTGCGGCCGATCGTCCGCCAGGCCGCCGAACGCAGGGTCGCGGGTTGGATTGCCGATTCGACTCGACGATCGACCGGAAGTCCGCCGAAGGTCGCGACATCGAGCCAACCGCGATTCGCCGCCAGAAACGCGCACAGCGCCTCGAACCGGCGCGCGAGCCGCATATTTGCCTTGGCCGTCCCCCCTGATTCCGTCAATCGCTCCTTGTGAATGAACTCCGAGCTGTGCAGCACGATTACGATCGAGTTCCAGCCCGCTGTCCACGCCGCGCGCAACAGCCATCGCATCTCGGCGATGGACGTCGCACAGACTTGCGTATGGCGAAGGTGATTCGCATAGTCTTCGAAACAGGAAACCGGGAACTCGTCGACCGAACCGAATCGCGCCGGTTGAACGAGAGGATCCGTCGCGGCGAGTCGACATGGCGATTCGCTGAAGGCCTGATTGTGGCTGCTGTCGAAGGCGATACCGATCTCCGCCAGCACATCCAGCGTTTCACGGCCCGCGCCGTAGCTACCAGCGCGAAACGCGCGCGGCGCGCTACCGCTTGCCGCTGTCAACGCCTGATGTGCACTTGTGACGATCGCCCGCTGTTCCGCCATTTCGTAGCCGGCGAGGGCCGGCCCGTACAGTTTCGGAAGGCCCTCCGCGTCGATATCCCCCAGCCACTCGGTGTGCACATGGAGCTGCACGTCCTGACCCGCATCGCGGACCAGCGCCACCGTGCTCGTGAGGCTTTCGTTGCCAACGGCGAGCGCATGCAGCGATTCGATGAAAAACGTCGCCCCCAGTTCGTGCGCCTGCAACGTCTCCAGGATGAACGGCAGGCCGTAGGATCGACCGGCCGTGCGCCCGAGGATGTAGAGGTCGTGCTCGCGCTCGATCGATTTGCGGCCGGCAGGCAGGGGCGTGCGCGGCCAGTTCCCGGACAGCGGCCAGAGCTCGGTGTCGACCGTGACAAACACGCGGAGGGGATCGCGCTCGGCCATCACCGGTCGATCGATGCCGGCATCGCCTGCACGTTGCTGACGATGTACCGGAACTTTCCGGATTTTTCGGCCGGAACCTCGCGGACCAGCTCGACGTCGACCCTCACCCCCTGACCGAGCCGGCGTTTGAATCCCTCGACAATCCGGTGCGCCGAGTCATCGTGGTAATCCGGTCCCCGGACGACCAGGACGCGAGTGTGCTCGCGGCTCTCCTGGATGACCTTGAACGATTCGATTCCCGGTAGATCGCGGACGACGTAGACGAGCGCGAGCCCGTGCATCACCGTTCCGTCGTGAGCCACGACGAAGTCGGTGGTCCTTCCCTGGATCTCCTTAAGCATCGGCAGTCCACGCCCGCAGCTGCACGTACCGGCGTCGAGCACGCCGACGTCGCCTGTCCGGTACCGGATGAAGGGAAAGTCCCGGGTCGCGAGATGCGTGACGACGATCTCGCCCGCCTCCCCCGGCCGGCTCGGCGCGCCATCGCGATCGATCGTTTCGACGATGATGTCCTCGGCGGTCAGATGCATGCCCCCGCTCGGGCATTCGTGCGCGATGAATCCCGCGTCGCGCCCTCCGTATCCGTTGGCCACCGCGCAACCGAACACGCGGCCGATCACCTCGCGCTGGTCGTCATAGAGGCGCTCCGAGGTGACGAACGCGACGCGGATGCCGAGATCGTCCATCCTGAAGCGGCGGGTTTCGGCATGCCGCGCGATGAGCGCCAGCGACGACGGATATCCGAACAGCATCCTGGGTCGCCTTCGCCGGATGCGCGCGACGAACGCGTCGAGCGTGTCCGCCGACATCGCAAACGCGGGAAGGAGTTCGGTACGCAGGATCCGGTCGCGCAACAGGCGCACCCAGTCCTGCGCACCAAGCTCGATCGGCGACCCCCACACGACGAACTCCCGGTCGCCGATATCGACATTCCACCAGCGGGTCGCGCGCCACTTGGCGGCCACGTCGTGACTCACGCGCTCGGTGCCGATGTAGAAGATCAACGGCTCCCCGCTGGATCCGCCGGTGTTGAAGCGCGCGAGTCCGCGCGCATTTCCCGCCTTCATCCTCTCGGAATTTGCGCGTATTGCCGGCTTGGTCAGAAGCGGCAGCCGGCCGAGATCCGACGTCGAAGTCACCTCGCGTGCCGCGAACCCCGTCTGCCGAAAGAGATCGCGATAGTAGGGTACGTTCGTCTCGACGTCGGCGAGAAATCCGCGCAGCCTTTGCAATTGCAGTTCGCGCAACTCGTCGGCGCCCAACCATTGCGTCTTCTCGAGCGACCGCCGAACGGATACCGTCGTGTGTCCCTTGAGCCTTTCGTGGATCGGAAAGATCACGCTCGACGCCAGCGATGTATAGATTCTCGCCATGGCGATCAGGCACTGTGCGCTGTGGTCGACGGTAGGTGTAGAACCGCCTGGTACAGCCTGCCCAGCGTATCCCGGACGCGCGGCCAGGTGTACCGCTGCACCTCCACCAGCGCTGCGCCCGCGAGCTTCGCGGCAAACTCCCGATCCTGCAACAGTCGAATGATCGCCGCGCCCATCTCCTCCGCGTTTCCCGCCGGCACGAGCAGCGCCGTGCGCTCGTGCGTCACAATATACGGAACGCCGCCGACGTTCGTGCTGACGATCGGCACCCCGCTCGCCATCGCTTCCAGGACCGAGTTCGGCATGTTGTCGACGCGGCTCGAGTTGAGTGCGACATCCGTCTCCCGATACCGCGCCGCCATCTGGTCGCGATCCAGCCGGCCGGGAAACTCGACGGACGCCGCGATACCCAGCGTTCCGGCAAGGGACTTGAGGGCTCCTTCTTCCGGCCCCGAACCGGCGACGACCATCCGCGCGCCGGGAAAGGCCCGTTGCACGAGCGCAAAGGCCCGCAGCGCCGACGCGATGTCGTAGATCGGTTCGAGATTTCGCGCGACGAGAACGGTACGCTTCACCAGGCCGATCGACGGATGCAAGGGGCTGCGATCCATCGAGCGCGCATCCGACCCAGCCGCATCCGGGGGGCGGAACCGGGAGAGGTCGACGATGTTGGGTACGACGTGGCTGCCGATTCCAAACTCCGCGAACACCTTCTCGAGGAAACCGGAAGGCACCGCCAGCGCCGACGCGGCCGAAAGCGAGAGCCGAACCCAGCGTTCCGATTTCTCGAGGAATGCCCTGGCCTCTCCGCCTCGATAGTTGACGACGACGCGCCGGCCGCGCAGCCGCCCGATCCAGATCGCGGGGACCGCGAAAACGTGCCACGACCATCCGCTGTTCGCCATGACGTGGAGGATCTCGACCTTGCCGGCGGCGTTCCACAGACGCGCTGCGTATCCGCACAGCCGGAACAGCGCCCGAAGTCCGCGAATACCGGCGACGAATTTCGGACGGTAAGCCGCATTGGTCTGAACCAGCAGCACGTCCGCGCCTTCACCGCGCAACAGATCCGCGAGCTGCTGCGTCTGGCCCGCCATCCCGCCCGCAGGGGGTGGCAGCGGGCCGACGATGGCGATGCGCAATCCTCGCCAGATCATGTCGAGCCCGGCTGTCCGAGTCCCTCGAATACAGGCCGGTATCGCGCAACGCTCGTTCGCCAATTGCGCTCTTCCACGACGAAGCTCCGGCCATTGGCGCGGATCTCCTCCCAGCGGTCGCGCATTCCGAGCAAGCGAAGGATGGAGCTCGCGAGCTCGCGCGAGGAGCCGGCCTTGAACAGGATGCCCGTCTCGCCATCGCGAATCAGCTCCCTGTGCCCGCCGACGTCGGACGCCACCAGCAGTCGCCCTTGCGCCATCGCTTCGAGCGGCTTCAACGGAGTCACGAGCTCGGTCAGGCGCATCGGGTGTCTCGGGTACGCCATGATGTTCATCAGCGTGTAGTACCGCGCGACCTCGTCGTGCGGGACCCGACCGACAAAAATCACCCGATCCGCGATGCCGAGACGCTGCGCCTGCGCCTTTAGCGCCTGCTCCTGCGGGCCACCGCCGACGAGCACCAGTCGTACGTCGGGGATCTGCGCCGCCACCACCGACAACGCCTCGAGCAACAGGTCGAGGCCCTCGTAGGCATAGTAGGATCCGACGAATCCAATGACGACCTTGCCGTCGAGACCGAACCGCGCGGTGAGCTCGAGGTCGGCCCTCTCGCCGAATCGGAAGGCCTCGACGTCGACGGCGTTCGGGATGATCGTCACTCGACCCGACGGGATGCCGCGGGCGACGATGTCGTTGCGCAGGCCCTCGCAGATGCAGGTGACGGCATCGGCCCGTCTGAGCGCCCACGTCTCGAGGGCGCGCGTCGCACGGTACCGGAGGCCGCCCTCGACGGCGGTTCCGTGATCGGCGGCGGCGTCTTCCCAGAACGCGCGGACCTCGTAGACGACGGGAATGCGATGGCGCCGCCCGACGCGAATGGCAGGCACCGCATTCAATACCGGCGAGTGAGCGTGAATGATGTCGGGACGCACCCGCCTCACGACGTCGTCGAGGCGTCGTTCCAGCGCATGCATCAGCGCCAATTCTCGAACGACGGGGATACGCGCAAGTCCGGACGGCGACCATCGCGTTCGGAAGAAGTGAAGGCCGTCGACATCGTCCTCGTCGGCGGTGGCTCCTTTGTGCTTCGGGCTCGTCAGGTGAAACGTCTCCCAGGCCAACGCCCGCTGCTCGCGCAGGATCGCCCGGGTGCGAAACGTGTACCCGCTGTGCAACGGTATTGAGTGATCGAGGATGTGCAGGACGCGCACGCTACGCCCGCACGTTGCGGCTGCGCAAGGGCGCGCGCCGGAGCCGCAGCCCAATCAAACCGCAATCCTCTGGGCGGGTTGATCCGCCACCTCGCCAGCGACATTGCGCAGGAACGCCTCGAACATCAGGATCGTCCACAGCGGAGCGCTGTAGTCGCGCACGCCCGACTGATGGGCATCGACCAGGTGCCGCAGGTAACCGGGGTTGAACCACCCGGTCTCGAGGAGACGCGGCCCGAGAACCGCGTCGCGCACGCGCTGTTTGAGCGGACCACGGAACCAGCGCGCAAGCGGCACCGCGAAACCCATCTTTGGCCGGTACATGACCTCGGCGGGGAGGAACGGCTCCATCGCCTGCTTCAGCAGATATTTTCCTTCCTGCCCCCGGATCTTCTGTGATGAAGGAAGCGTTGCCAGCCATTCGACCAGCTTGTGGTCCATCAGGGGCTCGCGCACTTCCAGCGAGTTCGCCATGCTCGCCCGGTCGACCTTCGTGTTGATGTCGCCGATCAGGTAGGTCTGCAGGTCGAGGAATTGGATCAGCGCGAGCGGATCGTCCGTTTCGGCGCGTCCGGCGTGGCGGCGGAAGACCTCGACGGCGCCGTATCCGCCGAGGCGGGCACGGAACGCGTTGCTGAAGAGTTGCTGGCGCATCTCGTCGCGCAGGATCGAAACCGAATGGAAGTACGCCTCGACGGAATTGCGCGCCAACGCTTCGAACGTCGTCTTGGCGCGGAATACGCGCGGCGCCCAGTCGAGCTTCGGATAGGTGCGTCCGAGGAGGCCGAACAAAGGCCGGCGGATGCCCATCGGCAGCGAGGCCCGCATCCGCTCTTCCATCATGTGCAGCCGATAACGCCGGTACCCGCCGAAGCTCTCGTCGCCACCATCGCCGGAGAGCGCAACGGTCACGTGCTTCCGCGCGAGCTGGCAGACGCGGTAGGTCGGAATCGCCGAGCTGTCGGCATACGGCTCGTCGTACATCGTCGCCAGGGTGTCGATGAGGTCGAAATCATCGCTCTCCACCTGTTCGACGCGGTGATTGGTGCGGTAGCGATCCGCGACGATCTTCGCGAATTCGGATTCGTTGAACGCCGGATCGGAAAAAGCGATCGAGCACGTGTTGACAGGCCCGCTGGACAACCCGGCCATCATCGCGACGACAGCGCTCGAATCCACCCCTCCGGATAGAAACGCGCCGAGCGGCACCTCGGAGATCATCCGAAGCCTGACGGACTCGCGCAACCGAAGGACCAGTTCCTCGCAAGCCTCGGCATCGGACAGCGTGGCGTCGCCGGTGAAACGCACGTCCCAATACCGCTTGGGTTCCGGGGCAGGCTGGCCGCGACGCAACGTCAGCGTATGGGCAGGCGAAAGCTTTCGCGCCTGTCGGAAAATCGTCCGCGGTTCGGCGACATAGCCGAGCGCGAAGTATTCCTCGACGGCGCAGGGATCGACCTCGCGCGCCAGTCCGCCATGGGCGAGCATCGATTTCAGCTCCGACCCGAACAGAACCGTCCCGTCGGGCAAAAGAGCGTAATGGAGCGGCTTCACGCCGAGGCGGTCGCGAGCCAGGAACAGCGTTTCCCGATTGCGGTCCCAGAGGGCGAAAGCGAACATTCCGCGAAAGCGCTCGACGCAGCGCTCACCCCACTCCTCCCACGCGTGAACGATGACCTCGGTGTCGCTCTTGGTCCGGAAAACGTGGCCCAGCCCGACGAGCTCGGGAATCAGGTCCTGGTAGTTGTAGATCTCGCCGTTGAACACGATGCAGACGCTGCGATCCTCGTTGTACAGCGGCTGCTGACCCGTCGACAGATCGATGATGGCGAGTCGCTTGTGGCCGAGGCCCACGCCGGGCTCGACGTGAACGCCCTCCTCGTCCGGGCCGCGATGGTGCTGCGAGTCGTTCATCCTCGCGAGCACATCGCGATCGATCTCGCGGCGACCGGAGAGGTCGAAGATGCCGGTTATTCCGCACACGATGTTTCGTCCTTTCCGGTCGCATCCGTCCGCATGGTCAGGCCTCGCTCACCCGGGCTTCGCGCTGCTCATTGCGCGCGAGGAGCCGATCGTAAAGCGCGCGATACCGGCCGAGCATCGCTTCGAGGCTGAATTCGCGCTCGATCCGCGAGCGCCCGGCCCTGCCGGCCGCGCGCCCAGCGTCGGGATCCCGCGCGTACGCGAGCATGCGTGTGGCCAACGCCTGGGGATCCGTTGCCGGCACAATCTCGCCGGTGCGACCGGCATCGACCAATTCCCGGTTGCCGCCGACGTCGGTCGCAATCACCGGCAGCGCCGTGGCCATCGCCTCGAGAATCGTGTTCGATATCCCTTCGCCGAGCGATGGCATCACGAAGCAGTCGAGACCCTGCAGGATCGCCGGAACATCCGCACGCTCGCCGGGCAGCCAGGCGAGGTCGGCGACGCCGGCCGATTCCAGCATCGCGCGCGCGTCGCTGTAGAGTGCCCCATCGCCGACGATCACGAGCCGCATGCGAGCTCTCTTCGACGGAGCGAGTTGCAGCGCCTGAATGAATGCCCGGACGAGATTGAGCGGATCCTTGACGGCCTCCATTCGCCCCACGGTACCGACGAGCCATGTCTCCCGGTTCCGGAACGGACACCCGTCGATCGGGACGCGCGACGATTCCGGCGGCCGGAATCGCGCGGCATCCACGCCATTGTAGATCTGCGCGACGCGCTCGGGCGCAACGCCGACCTTCGTGCAGAGGTAGCGCTCGAGGTCCCGCGACAGCGCGATGTAGTGGGAGACGAACGGCCGGTAGGCTCGACGCACCCACTGGTATTTGCGACTCGAGCCGTCGAGATCGCCCATGTCGCGTCCGTGCTCGCCGTGGATGCGCACCCGCACTCCCGCCGCGCTGGCCGGCACGACCGTCTCGAGCGCCGCCAGATTGCGGCTGTGAACGATCGCGGGGCGCAACTCCCGGAACAGCGCGTACAGCCTGGGGTAGAGCTTGAATGCGTGGCCGGGCGGCTTGCCGAGTGCCACGAATTGCACGTCGTCATGCGCGATGCGCCGGCGGAAATCGGTGATCTCGGTGAGCGCGATGATGGCGTGCCGAAACGACTCGCGGGGAAGGTGATTGATGAGGTTCACGAGGCCGTTCTCGAGCCCGCCGACATCGAAGCGATAGACGACGTGGGCGATGAGCGGACGAGGATCGTCTTGTGGAGTCATCGCAGACCCGCCGTGCGCCTCAGCTCGGCCGCGAGGCTCGGCCCGACGTCGCGCATGAAATCGTCGAGCGCCGCATTAGCGGCCCCGGGCTGCTCGTTCGGCGAATAGACGATGACGATCGCTCCGTCGTCGCCGTGCCCCATGAGCCGCGAAAGCGCCGTGTAGGCCTTGGCCAATGCATCGCTTGCGGTGAGCCGCCCGTCGATCCAGTACCACTGCCACAGGACGAGCCGCTCGTCCGCCCGAGCCTTCAACTCGGCGGTCCGGGCATCCACTGTCTGGCCATCGACGTCGATCCTCCGGATCCCGCTCGCTATCCGCGACCACGGGTCGTCCTTGCTCAGGACCAGGACGTTTTCGGAACTCACGACCTTTCGCCCGCTGTTCTGATTCCGGTAGTAGGCAATGTATACACCGACGCGCGCATCACCGCGATCGAACGCTTGATGAATCTCCGCAGAGGGATTCTGGAAATGGGGCTGCCAGTCGGACAGGGGACCCGCGGAAGATTTCCACGCGCCGGTGGCTGCAAGCGCCGGCAGCGCGGGGCTCGACGCCGCGTCGATCGACTGCAGCGCACGCTCCCCGAGCGGCCATGCCGCGGTGGCGATGGCAATCATCGCGGCGACCAGGACGAACCAGCTCGGCGACGTCGCCAGGGTCAACTGCGTCGGTACCGCAACGCCGGCGACCTGCGCAACCTCGTCATCCCGCCAGAACCCGCCTATCCAGAACATCAAGAGGATCACGATGCCAAAAAACGCCCAACCGTAGATCAGGTGGTCGACACCCACGGCGAGCCTGTTTCCCGACAGGTGGCCGATCATCACGATCATGTAGGCGCGGGCCCAGTTCGCAACGATCGGGACGACGATCGAAAACGCGACGAAGACAAGCCGCCGCGTCAGAGATCGATAGGTGAGATACGAATACAGCGTCCCGATGACGAGCGAAGCGATCAGATAGCGGACGCCGCTGCATGCCTCGACGACCGACCAGCGACCGGAAGGGATGACAAAGTTCTGCCCCTCGCGAAAGACCGGAATGCCGGTGAGGGCGATCGCCTTGACCGTGACGTCCGCGGTCCACTCCATCAACTGCGGCATGACGAATTCACCGACCGGCACGGCGAAGAACAGGAAGGCCAGCGGAAAGGCGATGGTTCGCGCCGCCGGCACCCCGATCACCGCCGGCACTGCGAGCACCAGCATCGCGACGAACGAGATCTGCGAGAGCGCATTCACCGCGCCCAATACTCCCAGCAACCAGGCGAGGCCCGCGCCGGCGATCGGCACCAGAACCCACCAGGAAGGGTGCGCCGCGATGCGAGCGATTTCGCTGCGCTTGCGGAAGATCAGCCACAGGCTGATCGGCGCGACGAGAAAGCCGTGGGCGAACGTATCCGAGCGCGCCCAGATTCCGACCATCGTGGCGCCGGTGCTCCAGTACCAGCCGACGATCCATGCGAGGACGACGACGAGTGTCGCCGACGCGACCTGCCAGGAGCGCCCGGCGACCGTCCATGTGGCGTCCCCTCCAGGGAACGCGAGCCGCTGCGTCGGTTCATGCATCATGAGGATGCCCGCTCACGCCGCATGGATGGCTCCCGCGGCCGGCGCATCGAGATGCCGGTCGATGCGAGACAAGTGAGCGTACCAGCTGTAGCGCGTCACGACCCGTTCACGCGCGGCGGTGGCCATGGCGGCGGCGGGCCCGGGCTCGCGCAGCAGTCGATCGATGGCCGCGATGAACGCGCCCGGATCCGGCGCGGCGTCGAAGTCGCGACCGGCGGTGGCATCGATTCCGGCAGCGCACGCTTGCGAGATCACGACCGGCCTCGCCATCGCCATCGCCTCGAGTATCTTGTTCTGGACGCCACGGGCGACCCGCAGCGGCGCAGTCACGACCGACGCGTGCTGCAAATAGGGCCGGACGTCCGGAACGGTACCCGTCACCACCACACCGTCGCCCGCCAGCGCCTGCACTTGCGGCGTCGGACGCATCCCGACGATGTAGAAGCGCAGCCGGGGCCATCGCGAACGCAACTCCGGGAGCATGTCCTGAGCGAACCAGGTAACCGCGTCGATGTTCGGCCAATAGTCCATCGCCCCGGTGAAGACCACCGGCATCTCGCCCACGGGAAACGGGCTGGAAAACTCATTTGCCGGGGAAAAGAAATCGGCGTCGACGCCGTTGCCGATTGCCTCGATCTTTCCGCTGCATTCGGGGGCAAGGCGCCCGAAGAGTTCGACTTCGGCTTCGGTGACGAAAAACGAACGCGCCGCGCGCCTCGCGACCGCGGATTCGAAGGCGAGCAGGCGTTCGCCTTCGCGCCGGTATAGCCATGACGACGGCCAGCGGCGCGATGCGGAGTACTGGGTCCATTTCGCCGAATCGACATCGACGAAATCGACCAGCATCCGCAGCTGTGGTAGCGCGTCCGCGTATTGCGCCATCGCCCCCGAGAACACCAGCGCGGTGTCGATTCGCTGCTCCTCCACCGTTGCCCTGACCCACGCCTCGAGGCCGCGGTTCCGGTAGTACGGAAGCGTAAGCGCCTCCCCGCAGGCAAGCCCGGTCAGGCTGCGGAGCCGCGCCTGTGTCGGGTCGAGTCGCTCGACGTGGATCTCGGCGCAGAGCGGTCGCAACGCATCGACGTGGACCAAGTCATCCGGGCTGTCGACGAACGTGCCCAGAAATACGCGATGCGAAGTTGCCAGATGCTTCAACAAGTGAAACGAGCGCAGCCGGTCGCCCTTGTTCGGAGGGTACGGCAGGCGATGGACGAGGTAGAGGAGATTGCGCATCGAGGCGGTCAGCCGAGGTTGCGAACGATCGCCGGCCCGAGCCGGTTGGCAACGCCGATCGGAAGGCGGCGCCACAGCGCGATGAACGCACGGAACTTCGGATTCATCGGATTGTTCTGCGGAATCGCATCCCCGCGGAAGAGCCGATACTCGTAGTGGAGCGCCCGCGGTTCGAAGCCCCAGTTCTTCTTGAATGCGTAGGAACCGGTGCCCTGCTTGCTGCGGCCGTAATCAAAGACCTTCAGACCGCGCTCGCAAGCGCGACGCATCAGGTCCCAGTACTTGAAATCGTTCGCGGCGAGCTCGCGCGCCGCGACATCGTCGCCGGCGTAGTAAGGCAGCACCTCGTCCCTGAAGTAGAAGGAGAGCACGCTGCTCAGCGGGCGACCCTCCGGAGTGCTGACCGTCAGCACCTCGCAATCGGGCCCGAATTCGCGCTGCAACGCCGCGAAGTAGCTCTTCGGCAGCGCCGGTGTCCCGTGCCGGTGCATGTTGTCGGCATAGAGCGCGAAGAACCGATCGGGCGTCGCGTCGATTTCGCCGGTCAATCCATTCTTGATGGCCTTGCGCACCATCGCCCGCTGCTTGCGCGGAATCGCGAGCATGTTGGCGTCGGTCTCCGGCAGGATTGCCTTGCGGAACGTGACGTAGAGATCCTGCGTCGGCCAGTCAGGATGCCGTGCGTCGATGTTGCGCAGTTCCAGATGATCGACCTTGAGCGAGCCAGCGAGGGCCTCAGCCTCGCGTTCGAGCGCGGTCGCGGCTTCGGCCGTATCGGCGGCGACACCGCCATAAACTGCGAACGGCAGCGAAACTAGCGCATCGCCGAATACGACGCTCTTCACGCGCGCGAGCGGAAGAACGCCTTCGATGCGTCCGTCGCGGTGCGCATAAAGATAGTGCGTGCGATGTCGGAAGACCTCCTCGAGGATCCGCTGCCAGCCCGACCGATGGAAGAAGGTCGCGCTACCGGATTGCGCGACGAACGCATCCCAGCGAGCGCCCGCGGCACAGTCACCCGATTGAAGCGAGCCGACCGTCAGCTCCGACGTCGCAGCGTTCATCAAACCCATTTCGCAGCAGTGGTGTTTCATCGTCTCGCGCATCGCCGGCGTGGCGGTGGTTCAGATCGTCGCAACCGTTCATGCCTTCAGGCGGTTTCGAGGAGAATTTCGTCGACGCGCCCCCATTCGAAATCAAACAGGAGCTTGCGCAGGCGTTGTTCCATCCGGTCGAGGTTGAGATAGTGTCGAAACCGGGTCTTCGCATCGATGCCCGGGACTCGCGGCTGCGTGGCGTCGATTTCCCATGGATGGAAATAGAAGATCGCCGGCTGCCGGTCGACCCGGTTGACGCGTCGCAGAAGCCAACGCGACATCGAATACGGCATCAGTCGAAAATACCCTCCGCCACCGGCCGGCCAGTTCCGCCCGAACAGGCGCATCGTCGTCAGCGGCACTTCGATCAACCCTTCGCGAACCGGATGCGTGAAACGCGGGGCATCCGGCATTCCGTAGTGATCGTGCCGGATCGGGTAGACGCTGGAACTGTAGCGATACCCCGCGCGTTCAATGCACTCGAACGCCCAGAGGTTGCCTTCTCCGATCGAGAAGCTTGGCGCCCGATAGCCACGCACCTCGACGCCGGCGACGTCCTCGAGGACGATCTTCGCGAGCTGGATGTCGGAGAAAAATGCCTCGGGAGTCTGCTCGCTCGCCCGGCGATGGGCGAAGCCATGGCTCGCGAGCTCGTGGCCGTTTTCGACGATTCGCCTGACGAGGTTCGGATAGCGCTCGGCAACCCAGCCCAGGGTGAAGAACGTCGCGCGCGAACCGTAGTCTTCGAGCATCGAGAGGATGCGCTCGACGTTCTGCTCGATGCGGCACTCGCGGGCGTCCCACTCGGTGCGAGGAATGTAAGGCGCCAGCGCCGAGACCTGGAAGTAGTCCTCGACGTCGATCGTCAGGGCATTGCACATCGCCATACCCGGCAGGATCGGGGTCGAATCGCGCTTCATCTAGGCCCCGACGCGTGCCGGGCGGCGCGCGAGCCAATCGGACAGATGCGTGGCGATCCGCTCGGCGGCATGCCCGTCCCAGAGTTCCGGCACGCGGCCGCGCTTGCCGCGCCCCGCGAGGATTTCGCCGACCTCGTGCGCAATCGCGCCCGGATCCCGGCCCACGAGCGTGTTCGTGCCCTGCTCGATCGTGATCGGGCGCTCGGTGTTCTCGCGCAACGTGAGGCAGGGGACGCCGAGCGCGGTCGTCTCCTCCTGCATGCCGCCCGAATCGGTGAGCACCAGCGTCGCGCCCGACATCATTCCGAGCATTTCGAGATAGCCCTGGGGCGGCAACACGGCGATTCGCTTGCCGGACAAAAGGTCGCCCAATCGGAAGCGGTCGACATTGGCGCGCGTGCGCGGATGAAGGGCAAACACGAGCGGCACGCGTACGCTGACATCGCGCAGGATGGCGAGCAGTGGCCCGAGGGCATCCGCATGGTCCACGTTGGAGGGACGATGCAACGTGACGACACCGTAGCCTTGCGTGCAATCGAAGTCCGTCGACGCGACACCCGCCCGACGAAGCGTTTCCTCGAGTGGCACCGCGAGCGACCGGTTCGCGAGCAGCGAGTCGATCATCACGTTGCCGACGAACCGGGCGCGCGACGCATCGATGCCCTCGCGCGCAAGGTTATCGAGCGCGGCGCGCTCCGTCGTATAGAGCAAATCGGCGATCTGGTCGGTCATCAGCCGGTTGATTTCCTCGGGCATCGAACGGTCGAAGCTGCGCAGGCCGGCTTCGACGTGGGCGACAGGCACGCCTTTTTTCACTGCGACCAGCGTGCAGGCCAGCGTCGAGTTCACGTCGCCGACCACGAGGACGCAGGACGGGTTGTTCGCGTCCATCACGGGTTCGAAGCGGCGCATCACCTCGGCCGTCTGCACGGCGTGGGTACCGGAGCCCACCTCCAGGTTGATGTCGGGGACCGGCAGTCGCAGGTCGACGAACAGCCGATCGTTCATGTCGGCGTCGTAATGCTGGCCCGTGTGGACGAGCAGTGACGGCAAAGCCGGCCGGTGCGCGGCAAAGGCGCGCAGTATCGGCGCCATCTTCATGAAATTCGGGCGCGCGCCGACAACGCACAGCACCGGACCCGATGCCGAGAAAAGCGCGTCCCGGATCATGGCTTGACTTGTTTCTTGGTCGCCTGGGGCCGCAACGCCTCCAGTAATTGTTGCAACAACGCGACGATGGTGTCCGCCCGGTGCTCGATGCGCGTCAGGCGCTCTTCGATCGGATCGGATTGAGCCTTGGCGAGCAGGCGTGCCGCCTCGTCGATGGACTTGGCATCGAGCTGCCCGGTCGATACGTCCACCGGACGCAAGCGCCGCGGACCTTCCTTCGCCGCGTCGGCCGAAAGCGCGGCGTCAGGCTGGACCCCGCCATTCGCGTCGATCGTCTCGTCGTGTATCTCGTGGGCGACGGCTTCGACGTCGGCGCGAGTGAACTCGTGCTTGCCGGCGAGAAATCCCGACAGCATCAAGCGATCACATACCGCGTTGATGCGCCGCGGGACGCCGGCCGTTCCCTGGAAAATTGCGTCGAAGGCCCCCGACAGGAACTGCGGATCGCCTTTCCATCCGACGCAGGTGAGCCGATGTTCGACGTATCCGCGGGTCTCCTCCAGATCCATCGGGCCGATATGGCAGGCGGCGATCACGCGCTGGCGCAGCTGCGACATTTCCGGGCTCTGCATCGTGCGCCGGAACTCCGGCTGGCCGACGAGAAAGCTCTGCAGCAGCGCATGCGTTTCGAGCTGGAAATTCGACAGCATCCGCAGCTCTTCCACGGCGCGCGGCGTCAGGTTTTGCGCCTCGTCGACGATGAGCAGCGCGCGCTTGCCCTGCTGGCTCGTCGCGACCAGGAACGCCTCCAGCGACAGCAGCAGGTCCGACTTGTCGACGCCTTTGGTCTTCAGACCGAACGACGATGCCGCGAGGCGCAACAGGTCTTCCGCGTCGAGCTGCGTGCTGACGAGCTGCCCAGCGACAACCTGGGTCGGGTCGAGCTTTCCTAGCAGGCTGCGCAGGATGGTGGTCTTGCCGGCACCGACCTCGCCGGTGACGACGATGAATCCTTCATTCTGGTGCAAACCGTATTCGAGGTAAGCCATGGCGCGCCGGTGCTGCCGGCTGCCGAAATAGAACGACGGATCCGGATTGAGCTGGAAGGGCTTTCCGGTCAGGCCGTAGAAGGATTCGTACACGATAGCCGCCTAGAACGTGTGGTTGATGCCGGCGTAAATGTTGTACGACGACGACGTTTGCGCATCGATTTCTCCGTTCGGCACGAATCGCGTATAGCCGGCACCCGCCGTCGCCGTCGTCTTCGGACCGAGCCGCGTACCGATGCCGACGTTCAGGTAGGCGTTGGTCGTCCGCAGGTCGGCAAAAAGACCTCGAGTCGCATTGCTGGTTGTCGTCGAGTACGTCGCACTCGCGGTCAGGTTGGTCATCCCCGAAATCTGGTGATTGAACGACGCCCCGCCGCCCGTCTGCGTATTGTTCTCGCCGAACTGCAGCGCCGGGGGGAGTGCCGAGCCGGTTCCTGCGATCGCTTCGCTCTTCAGGTAGAACGCGTTGAAGGCCAGCGAATTGCGCACGCCAAGCAGAACGACGGTCGCCGAGGCCGAGTTCTGCAGCAGAATGTTCGCAGCGAAAAAATTGACCGGGGTTGCGAGCGTCGCGGGCAGTCCACTCGACGCAAGGAACTGCTGGACCGCAAGCGCCCGTTCGGCGGGATCGGGGATGCGCGTCGTGAATGCAGCCTCGACGAACGCCGCCACGTTGGCTCCCGCCGGAATCGACAGCGCATTCTGCGGGTAGGTTTCGAGGCCGCGCGAGAAATTCGCGCTCACCGCCACCCGCGGCATCCGATCGGTGAATTGAAACGAGTATGACGAGCCGAAGAACCGGTGTTCCCAGAACCCGTTGATCAGCATGCGATCCGTCGGAGCCCAAGTTCCGCCGAGGCCGTAAATGACGCCCTCGGATCCGGTCAGCGGAAACTGTTCGTTTTCATAGCCGCCCCGCACGGCAAGTCGCAGATGCGGATCGAATTGGTAGTAGACGATGCCACGGCCGACCTGGATCGTGTAGGTGCCGACCGTGTCTACCTCGCCGCCCGTCGGCTCGTATCGCGTGCCGATATATTCCGCCGTCCATCCCAGTGGAGAGGCGGTGGAGTTGAGGCTCGCGTGCAGACGATTGAGGTAGGTGTTCGGTACCGAAAGCGAGGTGTCGCCATACTGGCTCGCGATCGTCCAGATATTGTCGTCGCGAATGTCGTAAGTGAGATACGTGCCCGGGATCACGCCCTTGATATACGGCGCCACAGTGTAGGTCTGGCTCGTATAGCGATTGGCCGTCGTGTTGACAAGGCTGCCCGGCTGCGGCCCGAACGGCGAAAGGAAGGTCTGGGTGACATTTGCATTGGCTTCGATGTAGAAAAATTTCTCGACAGCCTCGAGCGTGCTCGCCAGGGTGACGGTCGGCGCAAAACTGTTGTTCTGCGTTTGGTTAGCATAGAACCAGCCGGTGGCGGCGATCGAGCCATTGACCTTGAGCCGGGCTCCCTCGCCGCTGATTTGCATCGCGCCCGTGACCGAGGTCACCCAGTCGCTCTGGGCAGCCCCCTGGCTCGCGTAGTTGGCGTTGCTCGTGTAGGTCTCCGTCAGCGACGCCGACGGAGTGATGCGCCAGTTTTCCGCATGGGCAGGCGCCGCGATCGCGGCAAAACCCAACCCCGAAATCAACAGGGAGCGGAGTCGGAAGTTCGCGTCATGCGGGCGGCCAAGAGGTCGGTCAATTCCCATAGCCATAACCATAGCCGTAACCATAGCCATAGCTGCTGCCCTTCGATGCGGATCGTCCCTTGTTCAACATCATCAGCTTGATGGGGCATGCGTCGATCGCGGCGAGCGCCTGCTTTACCGCCGACTGCGCGGTTTTCTGCGCCTCGATGACGACGACGACCTGTCCCATGTGCGTCGCCAGCACGCGCGATTCCGTGGTAACGAGCAACGGCGGCGAATCGAAGACGATGATGCGGTCGGAATACCGGCTCGCCATTTCTTCCAGCAGCCGATTCATCGCGTCGCTTGCCAGCAGTTCGGTCGCCCGCGGATGCTGCGTACCGGAGAGCAGCACGGAAAGCTTTTCCACATCCGTCTTCAACATCACCTGACCCAGCTCGACCGACTCGTCGACGAGCACGTCGAGAAGCCCGCGAGTGGCCGGCATGCCCAGCATGCCCGGTATCGCCGGCCGCGCCACGTCGGCGTCGACGAGAAGTACGGTGTGGTCCAACTCCATCGCGATGCTCATCGCGAGGTTGACCGCCGTGAAGCTCTTGCCTTCACCGGGCAGCGCGCTGGTGACCATGATCAGATTGCCGTGCTTGATCGGGGCGGCGCCCTTGCCGGTGGCATTGGTGATCAAGGGCCGCTTGATCACGCGGAACTCGTCGGCCATCTGCGACCGGGGCGCGTCGGGCGTGACAATTCCCTTCGCCGCCAGATGGGCGAGGTCGAGATGGACGAGGCGCGGATCTTCGTGGATGCGCGGTTCCGCCTTACGCGGCCCCGACGGCACCGCACCGAGGTTCGATCGCTGTTTCTGCGAATGCGCAGGCGTCGCCGCCTGCAGCTTTGCCGTCGCCGCTTCGACAGTGTTCAGCGTTTCCGCCGCCTGGCCGGCCTCTTTGCTCCCCGCTTCCGGAATGTCGACCCCGGCGCGACGGAGTTCCTCGAGTCGCTTGGCAGCTTGTTCAATAAGGCTCATGGCTCTTCACTCAGGTTGCGCGGGTCGACAGCAGAAACAGCACGAGCAGCCCCGCGCCGTACGAGCCGACCAGCGCGAAAACGCCGGAAAGGAATCCGATGAGCCCGCGCCGCTCCCGGCGCTTCTGGGCTTCACCGACGATCATCGACACGGTTCCCAGGACGGGCAGACTCGTGAGCTCGCGGACCGACCGGACGTCGAAGAACGTGGGCCAAGCCTGGCTCGCCACGAAGCTCGCCAGGAACCCCGCCGAAAGCGCGCCGCCGAAAGCCATCAGCAGCAGCAATATGCGATTCGGCGCGACCGGTTGCGGCGACACGCGCGGCGGGTCAATCAGGCGAAAATCGGCGCCCGACACCGCATCCATTTCACCCGACATTTCGGCGGACTCCCGACGAGAAACCAGCGTCTCGTAGTTCCGCCTGTATACGTCGTAGTCGCGGTTGAGCTGCGACAATTCCGCTTCCATCTGAGGCATCACCTTCGCGGAATCCTTGAGTCGGGCGTAGCGGGCCTCGTACTCGCTGACCCGGGCGCGCAGCGACGCCACGTTCGCTTCGGATTCGGCGAGCGAAACCTTCAGCTGCTGGAAGACCGGATTACTGAAAACGGAAGACGTGGGCTTGGCGCTCGCGACGGCTGCTTTCCTGCGAGCCGCCAGGATCTGAGTCTTCTGGTCCTCGAGTTCGTGGATCACGCGCTTCGTGCCGACGACATCCGGGTGCTGCTCGGTGTACTTCTGCAGCAGTCCATCCAGAGAACGCTTCAGGGAATCGACGCGACCGTCAATTTCAGGGACCGACGCCAGCGACGAGGCCGCGGCTGCCGACGTTCCATCCTCGGGGAGCAGAATCGGCTCCTCGCCGGAGATCTCGCGCTTCAACGCATCGCGCGACTGCTCGGCTTCGCGCAGGTCAAGGCGCGCCTGGCCGAGCACCGCGGTCAACTCGGAAAGCCGCGTGTAGTAATCCTTGCCGACCGAGTCATTGGTCGTCATGTGCCGGATCTTGAATTCCTTGAGACGATTCTCGGCGTCCTCGAGCTTCTTCTCGTAGGCCTTGATCTGCTCGTCGATGAATTTCTTCGCGGAGTCGGAGTCCTTGCGCTTTTCCCCGAGGTTCGATTCGACGAAAATCGATGTGAGCGACTGGACGACGCGCCTCGCCTTTTCGGGCTTGGCGTCGCGATAGGAAAGCGTGTAGAGGTTGTCGCGACCCAGGCTCTCGATCTTGAGCCCCTTGGTCAGCGCGTCTATCATCCCGTCCTGCTCCGCCTTGGACTTGACGGAAAGATCGAGGTCGGCCATCCGCACGAGCTTTTCGACGTTCGGCCGGCTGATGAGCGTGCGCGAGAGGATCATCACCTGCTGATCGACGTTGGGCTGCACGGCAAGGCCCTGCATCAACGGCTTCAGCACGGACTGCGTGTCGACATAGATGCGCGCCGAGGCCTCGTATACGTCGGGCAGGCGCAGGACGGCGACCACAGCCGCAATCCCGACAATCCAGGCCGCGGAGAGGCCAATCCAGCGCCGCTGCCACATCCCTTGGAGAAGCGCTACTGCTTGTCGGATCAGGTCATCCATGCCGCTGTTCGCCTAATGTTTGCCGCACTGCAGGACCCGCAGCCCTGGCGCGAATTGGGGTTGTCCGGATCAGAACCAGCTCTGCGGGATGATCAACACGTCGCCCGGCTTCATCTCGACGTTCGCAGTGATATCTCCACGCTTGATCAGGTCTTTCAGGCGAATGCTGTATTGCTTGTTGCCGTCCGACGTGCGCAGCAGCGTCGACTTGTTGCCATCGGCGAAATCCGTAAGCCCCCCGACCGCAATCATCACGTCGAGCACGGTCATCTTCTGCTTGTACGGAAGGACCTGCGGCTTTGTCGCTTCGCCGACAACGCGTATCTGCTCGCTGTAAGGCCCGACAAACCCCGTGACGATGACCGTCACGACCGGATCGCGGATATATTTGGAAAGGGCTTTCTCGATGTCCCTTGCAAGGGTGGTCGGATCCTTGCCCAGGGCGGGAAGGTCCTCGACGAGCGGTGTGGCGATCTTGCCATCGGGGCGCACGGGCACCGTCGCGGAAAGCTCGGGATTGCGCCATACGACGATATTGACCGAGTCGCCTGGGCCGATGATCCAGTTGTAATCGGGGGACGCTGCGTTTACCGGCGCCGGCGGATAACTGGTTGAAGCGCAACCGTAAATAATCAAGCCGGCGATGCCAATTGTCGCCAAACGGAAAGCGCGGCTGACGAATCCCTTTACTCGTGGGTGCATACATCCCCCTTCCTGACGACTCATTGGACGGCCGGCACAACTGATCCTAGGGTACCAAGGATTGCATGACACCATAACCGAACTGAAATCCCATGGGAAAAGGTGGTCGATGGATCCTCGCCAAGTCGCGGGCTCTCAACAGATTTGGAGCCACCGAGACCCAGTCGGTTCGTTGGATACGGATAGCATGAAAGCAACTTGCATGCCAATGATAACAGTGATGATTCAAAAATCAAGCCGGCTCGGCGGCCAAGCGTCGAGCCGGCGCGGTGGGACACAATCGAATGCGGTAATCGCGCGACGTCGAGCCTTGGTCCGAGTACGGGTCGTTTCCCTGGAGGACATGTGCAAACGTCATCAATCGACATTGGGATTCATCCGGGGTCGAGGACCCATCACCTTGCCAAGGCCCGGTATCGGTGACGGGCCGACCATGGTCGGCGCGAGCAAACCCAACGATTGCGACCAAGCCGCCCGACCCACGAATGGCGTTGCAAATCCTTGCCTCGGCAGCAACAGACCTGTTGGTGGTCCTTGTGCCCGGTCGTACTTGTACGGGATGCGTCGATTACATATGCTCCGGACCTGTGCACAGGGCCAACTTTCGCGCCGCATCCAAGGTGGCATTGCCTGAACGTGGGTCCGCATGCAACACGCTTCCAATCCAAGGCAGTGTGCCGTTCGCGGGCATGGTACTTGCTCAAGCTGTCGGATACAGACAAAAGTTCACCTTTTCTGAACGGTGCGACATCCCTGCGACAGTCTCGGCCCGGGGGTACCGCCAATGTGGTGAAGGACAACGAAAAGACCATGGATCCCGCATTGCGACGCACTTTCCGATTTCTGCGGGACGGCATCGGCTGGCGGCTCAAGCGTCTGATCGGCGATCAGGCTTCCGATCGCTTTTTCATCGAGATGGCGAGGCGCTGGCGACCGCTGGTCAACAAGGCACTTTTCGTAGGCATCGCGGGGAGCGCCGCCAAGACGACGACCAAGGAACTCGCGGTCGGAATACTCGCTCGCCAGCGACGCGTCATAGGCAACCCGTTGTCTCTCAATTCGGATGTAGAGGTGGCGAATACCATTCTGCGCGTGCGTCGAAACCATGACTTTTGCATAGCGGAATTGGACGAGCAGCGCCCCGGAGCGATGGACGAACCGCTCGCTCTGTTGCAGCCGAGCATTGGCATCGTGACCGTGATCGAGAACGATCATTGGACCGCCTTTCAATCGCGCGAGGCCATCGCCGCGGAAGTGGGC
>JBDTRG010000099.1:0-11932 GCA_039931775.1 Betaproteobacteria bacterium
TGGCTGATGGGGCTCGAACCCACGACAACCGGAATCACAATCCGGGACTCTACCAGCTGAGCTACAGCCACCGTAGAACTTGATCCTGCGCCGCGCCGACCGCTCGACCCTTCGGACACCAGAGCATCGAACGAGCGCCGCGCACGCCGAAATTGGCACGCCCGACAGGACTCGAACCTGTTACCACCGGCTTAGAAGGCCGGTGCTCTATCCAAATGAGCTACGGGCGCCCTGTCGCATCGGGAACCTGAAAATATATCACATTCGGCCCGGGGCGGTCTCCATGGCCGCCAGGACCCGATCGACCATTACGCCGGCCTGGCCCAGATAGTTGACTGGGTCAACTAATTTGGCGAGCGCCGCCCGGTCGAGGTGACGATTGATCTCCGGATGCTCGGCGAGGAGATCGATCAGCGGCCGGTCCTGCTTGATCGACTCGCGGCAGAGGTCGTAGACGAGATCGTGCGCGTATTCGCGACCGATGTACCGGCCGAGACCCATCATCACGGCCTCGGACATCACGAGGCCCTTCGTGAGGTCGATGTTGGCGCGCATGCGCGCCGCGTCGACCTCCAGCCCTTCTAGGATGAACCGCGTCTGCTTCAGCGCGCCCGCCGTCAGGCAGAACACCTCGGGCAGCACGATCCATTCGATTTCCCACGGGCCTGTCGAGCGCTCGTGGTCGGCGACCATCGCGTCCATCAGCGCCGCCGCGTGCTGGCGCACCACGGAAGCCGCGGCGTGGATGTAGAGCGATGAAATCGGATTGCGCTTCTGCGGCATCGTGCTGCTCGCCCCGCGACCGTGCGCGAACGGCTCGTAGACTTCCGCCACCTCGGTCTGCATCATCAGCTTGACGTCCATCGACACCTTGCCGAGCGTACCGGTGACGAGGCCCAGGAACGCGCCCGCTTCCGCGATGCTGTCGCGCACCGTGTGCCACGCGATGACCGGTTGTGCCAGGCCGAGTTCCGCCATCAGGCCGGCCTGCGTTTCCATCGCACCCTTCTCGATCGACGCGAGCGTGCCGCAGGCGCCACCGAACTCGCCGACCAGCACGCGCGGCTTCAACTGCGCGAGCCGCTCGCGGTGGCGCAGCACGGCAGCGAGCACCGTCGCCATCTTGTAGCCGAACGTCACCGGAATCGCCTGCTGCAAATTGCTGCGCCCGATGACCGGCGTGTCGCGGTAGCGCTTGGCGAGGCTCGCGAGCGCGCGCGCGATCGCCTCGAGCTCCGCGTCGACGATCGCGAGGCCCTCGCGGATCTGCAGCACGGTCGCGGTATCGGTGATGTCCTGCGTGGTGGCGCCCCAGTGGCAGTATTCGCCGAGCTTGTCGCGGCACAACGCGTTCAACTGCGAGACGACACCCATGACCGGATAGCCGATGCGTTCGGTCGCCTTGCCGAGCTTCTCCATGTCGATCTTGCCGATGTCGCAGTTGCGGACGATTTCATCGGCGGCCTCCTGCGGGATGATGCCGAGCCGGCCCTGCACGACGGCGAGCGCCCTTTCGATGTCGACGTACTTCTTGGTGCGGTTCTCGTCCGACCAGACGCGGCGCATCGCCTCGCTGCTGAAGAGGTTGCCGAATATTCCCGAGTCGATGACGGTTGCAGCCATGGTGTGAAGTCTCCTGAGAGCGAATGGAGCGGTCTAGTTCCTTGCTCGCCGATCGGCCATAACGGCGCGGGGCATTGCGACGGTCAAGCGACTACCGCCGTGGCGTCCATCGTAAGCGCGCCTTCGTGATCGCGGATCCACAGCCGGAAGGTCTTGCCGTCCGGCTGCGGCTCGCCGCAGACGAAGAACGGATAGAGGTCGAACAGCGGACGCACGGCCCGGAACTCGTAACGGACCACGCTCGCCTCGGGTCGCTCGTGGCGGAACAGATCAAGGAGCAGCGTCGCAAGCAGCGGGCCGTGAACGACGAGGCCCGGGTAGCCTTCGACCTCGGTCACGTAGCGGCGGTCGTAATGAATGCGGTGGCCGTTGAACGTCAGCGCCGAGTAGCGGAAGAGCAGCACGTCGTCCGGGACCCACCGGCGTTCCCACGCGGCGCTCGTCGGCGCCATCTTCGGCGGCGGCGCCGCGTCGCCGTCCTTCGGCGTCTCGCGAAACACGATGTCGTGAAATTCCCTGAGCGCGACATCCGGTTCGTTCTGGCGACGGATCTCGTGCCGGACCTTGACGAAGACCAGTGGCCCGGTGCGGCCGAGCTTCTCGGTCACGTCCTCGATCGTCGAAACGCGAGCCAGCGTATCGCCGATGAATAGCGGCGCATGAAACTGGAATTGGCTGCCTGCCCACATCCGGCGCGGCAACGGAATCGCCGGCAGGAAGCCCCCGCGCCGTGCATGACCGTCGGCGCCGATCTCCGATTGGCGGTAAAGCGGCAGGAAGTAGAGCCAGTGCCACAGCGTCGGCAACTGCGTTCCGATCGGAGGCCGCGACACGGGCCGGTCGAGCATGGCCGACAGCGCGGCGTAGGGCGTCGCCGTTGCGACATCGGTCGCCGTTTCCGACTTGCCGATCCACTCGCTGAGATTCATGCGCTTCCCGTCAGGCTCGCTGCGATCCGGACGCCCTCCGGTTCCGCGACCGGAAGCGGAACGAGCGCGCGACCTTCGGCGCTCTTCTCAGCGGTTCTCGATCCTGCCATCGACGTGCCGCGCGAAACGGCCCTGCTCGCGCGGATGAACGGGGTCGGAACGCTTCCACGGCCAACCGCCGAATTGCGTGCGCCGATAGTCGTCGAACGCCTGCCGAATTTCCTGCTCGGTATTCATGACGAACGGACCGTACTGCGCGACCGGCTCGCCGATCGGCCGACCCTGCAACATCAGGAGTTCGGCCACTTCCCCGCCGTTGCTCAATTCGACCTCGGCGTCGGCACGAAGCTCGATCGACGACCCCACGGGCACGCGCCGGCCGGCGAGGGTGATGTCCGATCCCTTGAAGAAATAGAGGTTGCGGCGCGTACCGGCGCTCGCGGCAGCGGGAAGCGTCCAGCGGGCGCGCGGCGTCATCCTGACGGTCAGGATGGCGAGGTCGGATTGCGCGCTCGCGGCCCACGACTTCGGGGGTGGCGGCAACGGGGAGAATCCGCCGACGGTGCCGGCGACGCCGACGACTTCCGTCGTTGCGCCTTCGTTATCGACGAAGCTGCGTCGCGGAAGCTCCTCGGACCACAGCATCGTGAAGTGGGGCTCGACCATCTTGTTCGCTTTGGGCAGATTGAGCCAGACCTGAAAGAGCTCGAGCGGATTCGCGCCGGTTTCGTCGACCAGCGGAAACATCTCGGCGTGCACGATGCCGCGCCCTGCGGTCAGCCACTGCACGTCGCCGCCGCCGAAGCGCGCGGTGGCGCCGAGCGAATCGGAATGGTCGATCAGGCCGCGCCGCACGATCGTGACGGTTTCGAATCCGCGATGCGGATGCGACGGGAATCCCGGCACCGTGCTGCCATGGTACATCCGCCATCCGTCTTTGCCGGCGAAGTCCTGCCCGATATCACGCCCCGCGAGCGACGCGGCCGGCCCCATCTCGGCGTTGCCCTTCGGATACGCGTCGTCGTGGTAGACGCAGAACAGGAACGGGTCGACCGTGGCCCACGGAAATCCGAGCGGCGCGACCGTGACGATCGGGTCGGGAGTTGCCTGCGGCATCAACCGATCCTCTCCAGGCCCGCCTTGAATGCCCTGCCCCGCTCGACGTACACACCGGCAGCGCGGCGCAGCGACGCGATGTCGTCGTCGGTCAATGCGCGGTGCAATCGTGCCGGAGCACCCACGATCAGCGACCGGTCGGGAAAACTCTTGCCCTCGAGCACCACCGCCCCCGCCGCGACGAGGCTATCGCGGCCGATGAGGGCCTTGTTCAGAATGATCGACTGGATGCCGATGAGCGACCCATCTCCGATCGTGCAGCCGTGCAACATCGCCTGATGGCCGATCGTCACGTTGGCGCCGATCGACATCGGACACCCCGGATCGACGTGCAGCACCGCGCCGTCCTGCACGTTGCTGTTGTCGCCGACCACGATGGTTTCGTTGTCGGCGCGAATCACCGCGCACGGCAATATGCACGCGTTCTCGCCGAGGCTCACCCGGCCGATGATGACCGCTTCCGATGACACCCAGGCGGACGGCGGGATGTGCGGCGCAAATGCGCCGAGCCGGTAGATTGGCATGCTCGAAATCCTTTGGACGTGTATACGGCGAACGCGAATTCGCTTCAGCTCAATCCGGTGACCGGAATGGCCGCGCCATGGATCGCGCGTGCCCCGTCGGACGCCAGGAACGCGATCACGCTCGCGAGATCCTCGGGTGCCACCCAGCGCGACGGGTCGGCGGCCGGAATCGCCGTGCGATTTTCCGGCGTGTCGATGATCGTCGGCAGCACGCAGTTGACGTTGATGTTCTTCTCGCGAAGTTCGGCAGCCATTGTTTCGGTGAGGCGGATGACTGCGCTCTTGGCGGCGATGTAGGCGCCCATTTTCGCGGCGCCCCTCTGCGCGGCGAACGCGCCGACGTTGACGACCTTGCCGCCGCCGCCTTCGATCATCTGGGGGACGACGGCCCGCGCCGCGTGCAGCAAGGTGCGCGCGTTGATGTCGAACAGAAAGTCCCAGTTTGCGTCGGTGGTCTCGTGCACCGCCTCGCCCATGCGAAATCCGCCGGCGATGTTGCACAGCACGTCGATGCGACCGAAACGCTCGCGTGCGAGCCGTACCGCCGCGTCGACGTCCTGCTGCGCGAGAAGATCCGCCGCAACAAAGAGGCGCCGCGCGTCTTCGGCTCCGAAGGCTTTGGCGAGTTCGTCCCGTTTGCGTCCCAGCAGCACCAGGTTCGCTCCGCGCTCGGCAAAGGCGGCGGCGATCGCGCGGCCCAGGTTTCCGGCGGCGCCGGTCACCATGACCGTGCGGTTTGCAGTCGTCATCCGATCCTCCTCCTGCCCGTTACACCGGCGATGCGAACCGCTCGAACGCGGTATCGCAGACGCGCGCAAGCGCGATGTCACGCTCCGTCAACCCGCCGGCGTCGTGGCTCGTCCACATGATCTCGACTTTGTTGTAGCCATTCGACCAGTCGGGGTGATGGTCGTGCTTCTCCGCGGCAAGCGCCACTTGGGTCATGAATGCAAACGCGTTCGCGAAATCTCCGAAGACGAATTTGCGCGTGAGCGAACCCGCGCGCTCGTCGAATCGCCACAGCGGCAGCGTCGCGACCGCCTTCGCCGCGATTTTAGGTTCGAGCTTTTTCATCGGGACCTCCTTATCATAGCGTCACGTCGCGCGTCAGGCGCTCTGCGCGGAGGGACTCGGGGCTGCGCCATCGAGCGGATACAGCCCTCGGACCCGCGCAAAGAGCCGGACGAGACCGAGCAGCACGTCGATGTTGGGCGTGGCCACATCGACTTTCAAGCCGATTTCCCTGACCGCACCGACGATAGCGTCGATCTCCAGCGGCCTGCCGGCCTCGACATCCTGCAGCATCGACGTCCTGAACGCACCCAGCTTGCGCGTGATCACGTGCCGATCCTCGGGCGTTTGACCGACGTCGCACCCGATCTTCCTGCCGATCGTGGCCGCCTCCTCCATCGCCGCCACGCAGAATCCCCGGACGAGCGGATCGTCGAGCACCCGATCGCCGGTGGCGCCGGTGAGGGCCGTCACCGGATTCATCGTCAGGTTGCCCCACAGCTTGTACCAGATGTCGGTGCGAATTCGCGCGGAAGTCTTGACCGTGATTCCGGCGCGGCTGAAGAGCTCGACCAGTCGCGCGAGCCGCGTCGAATCGCGGCCATCGATCTCGCCGACGATCAGCCGATCGCCGATTCCATGCGCAACAACACCGGGTTCGGACGTCGCCGCGCTTACGTGGACGACGCAGCCGATCACGCTCGCTGTGGGAATCGCGCGTCCGATGACTCCGCCCGGATCCACGCTGTCGAGCCTGACGCCCGCATACGGACCCGTCACGCCGTCGAAGAACCACCACGGCACGCCGTTCATCGCCGGCAGCACGACCGTTTGCGATCCGATCAAGGGCGCAATGCTCTTCGCCACCCCGGTCAAGGCGGGACCCTTGACCGCGATGACGACGAGATCCTGAACACCAAGGTCGGCGGCCTTGTCCGACGCTCGCGCCGGCGCCTGCACCAGCGCCCCACCCAGCTGCAAACGCCAGCCGTGCGTACGCAACGCTTCGAGGGTTGCGCCGCGCGCGAGGGCACTGACATCCGACCCGCCCGCTGCGGCAAGACGGGCGCCGAGGAATCCACCGATCGCGCCGGCGCCGACAATGCAGACCTTCATCCTCGCCCCATTTTCTCCGGACCCGATTCAACGGGGATTGCGCCGGACGCGCTTGAAGATTGAGTGTAACAGGGGATTCATCGTAAAATCGATGGCTCGCCAGAGCGTTTGTTGACGCGGCACAGGGAAACCACAGGGGACTTGCAATGGGCGTAGCGAAGCGTATCGAGGTGCGGCGGGCGAGCAAATGGGTTGCGCTCGCCGGAATGGTATCGGCGTTGGCGCTGGCACCCGCGTGTGCCGACGCGCAGCAGGTCACCGGCACGCTCGGCTCGCCGAGTGCCACGACCACGGTCAGTCCAAAGCAGCTGCCGCCGCCCGATCCGAAGTTCGGCGGCGTGATCAAGGACGATGCGCTGCAGTCGAAGATCTGGTGGGCGCCGCGCATCGTCCCGCCGAAGGGCGCGCCGAACGTGCTGCTGATCATCACCGACGACGCCGGCTTCGGCGTGCCGAGCACCTTCGGCGGCGTCATTCCGACGCCCGCGATGGACCGCATCGCCAATGCGGGCCTGCGCTACAACCGCGTGTTCTCGACCGCGCTGTGCTCGCCGACGCGCGCTGCGCTGATCACCGGGCGCAACCACCACTCGGCCGGCTTCGGTGTGATCTCGGAACAATCGACGGGCTTCCCCGGCTACAACAGCATCATCGCCAAGGACAAGGCGACCATCGGCCGCATGCTGCTCGACAATGGCTATTCGACGGCGTGGTTCGGCAAGGACCACAACACGCCGGCGTTCGCCGCGAGCCAGGTCGGGCCATTCGACCAGTGGCCGACCGGGATGGGCTTCGAATACTTCTACGGCTTCGTCGGCGGCGACTCCAACCAATGGCAGCCGAATCTCTTCCGCAACACGACGCAGATCTATCCGTTCCTGGGCAAGCCGGGTTGGAACCTCATCACCGGCATGGCCGACGATGCGATCGACTACATGACGCGGATCCATCAGACGGACCCGTCGAAGCCGATCCTCATCAAGTACGCGCCGGGCGCCACGCACGCGCCGCACCACCCGACCAAGGAGTGGGTCGACAAGATCAGCGCAATGCATCTCTTCGACGACGGCTACGAGAAGGTGCGGGAGCGCATCTTCGAAAACCAGAAGAAACTCGGCGTGATTGCGAAGGACTCCAAGCTGACACCGTGGCCGAAGGAAATGCTGAAGCCCTGGGATCAGCTCACGGCCGACGAGAAGAAGCTCTTCCTCAAGCAAGTCGACGTCTTCGCCGCCTTTGCGGCCTACAGCGACCACGAGATCGGGCGCGTGATTCAGGCCTTCGAGGACCTGGGCAAGCTCGACAACACGCTGATCATCTACATCAACGGCGACAACGGCACCAGCGCCGAGGGCGGACCGAACGGCACACCGAACGAGGTCGCCTTTTTCAACGGCGTGGCGGTGCCGGTCGACGTGCAGATGAAGTTCTACGATGTCTGGGGCACCGAGCAGACCTACAACCACATGTCGGCCGGCTGGTCGTGGGCGTTCGACACGCCGTTCGACTGGTTCAAGCAGAACGCGTCGCGGCTCGGCGGCATCAACCAGAACATGGTGGTGTCGTGGCCGGCGCGCATCAAGGACAAGGGTGGCTTGCGCGAGCAGTTCATCCACGTGATCGACGTCGTGCCGACGATCCTCGAAGCCGCCGGAATCAAGGCCCCCGAGATGATCGACGGCATCAAGCAGGCGCCGATCGAGGGCACGAGCTTCGCTTACACGTTCGACGCCAAGAACGCCAAGGTCGCCTCGCGCCACAAGACCCAGTACTTCGAAATGATGGGGCAATGGGCGCTCTACGAGGACGGCTGGCTCCTGAGCACCAAGGTCAACCGCGCACCCTGGGAAGCCTTCGGCCCGGCCAATCCCGATCCGCTGAACAACCAGGTGTTCCAACTCTACGACCTGACGAAGGATTTCAGCCAGGCCGACGACATCGCGGCGCAGCACCCGCAGAAGGTCAAGGCGATGAGGGCGAAGTTCGTCGCCGAGGCGAAGAAGTACCAGGTCTTCCCGCTGGATGCCTCGGTGGCGGCGCGCATCGTCGCACCGCGCCCGAACATCACGGCCGGGCGCAGTGAGTTCGTCTACACGCGACCGATGGTCGGTCTGCCGCAGGGCGACTCGCCGCTGCTGCTGAACACGTCGTACACCGTCACCGCCGACATCGATGTGCCGCAAGGCGGAGCGGAGGGAATGATCCTGACCTCGGGCGGGCGCTTCGCCGGCTACGGCTTCTACCTGCTCAAGGGCAAACCGGTGTGGCTGTGGAACCTGGTCGACCTCGAGCGGATCAAGTGGGAGGGCGCGGACGCGCTCGCACCCGGCAAACACGTCGTCGAGTTCGACTTCAAATATGACGGCATGGGTGCGGGCACGCTGGCCTTCAACAGCTTCGCCGGTGTCGGTCGCCCCGGCGTCGGCACGCTGAAGGTGGACGGCAAGGTCGTCGATACCAAGGCGATGCCCAAGACGCTGCCGATGATCCTGCAGTGGGACGAGAGCTTCGACATCGGCTCCGACACGCTGACCGGCGTGAACGATGCCGATTACAAGCCGCCGTTCGTGCTCACCGCGAAGCTCAACAAGCTGACGATCAAGATGGACCGGCCAAAGTTGTCGCCCGCCGACGCGAAGAAGCTCGAAGCAGCGATGCGCAACAACAAGATGAGCGAGTAACGGGCGATTCGGGAGGGGTCGAGGGCGGCGCGGCTCGGCTCCTTCCTTCCACGCCAACCCCGACGCCGACCGATCACTCCAAGGGAAATCACCATGAGCAAGCATTCCTGGCTGTTCGTCGCCATCGCGGCCGCCGCAATCGCCGGCGTCGCGTATGCGCAGTACCCGATCATGGACGCCGTCGCAGACAAGGTCGTCAAGAAATACCAGACGTCGAGCTGCGAGCAGCTCTGGCAGGAAAAGGCGCAAAAGCAGGGGCAGCCGAAGCCGGAGATGGAACAGCGCGCCATCAGGGCGCTGCAAAGCGATCCGCAGATGCGCGCTGCGTTCTTCAACAGGATCTCGGCGCCGATCGTCAACAAGATGTTCGAATGCGGGATGATTCCGTAACGATCGCATTCCGAGGAGCGGCCCAATGGAGAACGCACGGATCGATCGACTTCGGCGGCGCCTTGCGCTGGCCGTGGTGCTCTGCATGCTGGCGTCCGCGGGCGCCGACGCGCAGACCGCAAACCCCGGCACCAAGCCGGGCGCAACCGCAAAGCCCGCCGCCGCGGCGAAGCCGGCCAAACCGGCCGCGAAAGGAAACGCCTCGTCTGAGTTCAAACTGATCCTCGAGCCGCGCGCCATGGACCTCCTCAAGGCCGTGAGTTCGAAGCTCGCCGCCGCGAAATCGATGACCTTCACGGCGACGGTGGGCTACGAGTACCCGAGCAAGCTCGGTCCGCCGCTCGTCTACACGACGCGCTACGACGTGACAATGCAGCGTCCGGACAAGCTCAGGATCGTTTCGCCGGGTGATGGGCCGTCGTCGGAGTTCTACTACGATGGCAAAACGATGACCGCCTACGCCCCCGTCGAAAACCTGGCCGCGGTTGCCGATGCGCCCCCGACGATCGACGCGATGCTGTCGGCCGCGTACAAGAACGCCGCGCTGTTCTACCCGTTCGAGGATCTGATCGCCGCCGACCCGTATAAGGCGCTGACGGACGGTGCGATCCTCGCCTTCTACATCGGCCAGTCCTCGCAGGTTGGGGGTGTGAAGACCGACATGGTCGCGTGGGCGAACAGCGACGTCTTCATGCAGATCTGGATCGGCGCCGACGACAAGCTGCCGCGCCGCATCCGTGCGATGTTCGCCGCGGATCCGCTCGCATTGCACCACGAATTGGAGCTGTCGAACTGGCAACTGGATCCGGTGGTTCCCGCCGACGCGTTCGCATCAACGAAGGTGCAGACGGCCGGGCGCATGGCGTTCGCCGCGCCGGCACCGCCGCCCAAAGGAGTCAAACCGCTGACCGCGGGCAAGGCGGCGGCACCCGCCAAAGTTCCGGCCAAGGCCAACTGAAGGGAGTCGATGCCATGAAGAAGATCGTTTCCGGCGCCGTCGTGCTCCTTGCTCTCGTCGCATGGACCGGGCAGTCCTACGGCTGGTCCCGTGGCAATCGCGGTGGCGGCAGCACCAGCCACAGCTATGGCTCGACCAGCCACAGCAACGCCTGGGGCGGCAGCACTTCGCACACCGCCGGCCAAGGCACCGAGCACACCAACGCGTACGGCGGCGGCACGGCGCACGCCTACGGCGGCGGCACCGCGCACACCAACATGTACGGCGGCAGCACCTACGGGCGATATGGCGGAGGCGCCTACCACACGTACCCCTCGGGGGCGACGGCCTACCACCCGCCGGGATACCCGGCGTATCCCGCTTATCCGGCCTATCACCCGCCGGTCGCGGTGCCGTATTACTCGGCGGGCTGTTATGGCTGTGCGGCCGCGGCCGGTGCCATCGTCGGCATGGCGGCCGGCGCCGCGGTGGCGTCCGCCAACACGGCTGCTGCGACATCGAATGCCTACGCGGCGGGAGTTGCGACCGGCAGCGCGAACACCGCGGCGGCGACCGCGACCGCCTACACTGCGGGCGTCGCAACCGGCGCCGCGCTGTCGAGCGTGCCGGCCTCGGGAACGTGGGTGATGGGCATGGACTACTCGAACCTGCCCGCAGGCTCGATGTCGATCAACAAGAATGGAACGACGTATTACCTCGATGGGAACACCTGGTTCCAGCCGGCCTTTGGCGCGAACGGGGTCTACTATAAGGTCGTGCCGGCGCCCTGACCCCAGGGCCCGGACGTCGCGCCCACGCCGACGCTACTCCGGCGGCTTCGATGCAACGCAAACTGACCGTCATCCTGTCGGCTGACGTCGTCGGCTACAGCGGCCTCATGGAGCGTGACGAATCGGGCACACTCGAGAGGCTCAAGGCGAACCGCAAGACCGTCTTCGATCCTCAGATCGCGCTGCACGGAGGACGCCTGTTCAAGCTGATGGGCGACGGCGCGCTGGTCGAGTTCGGGAGCGTCGTCTCCGCTGTCACCTGTGCGCACGAGATCCAGCACGCGACGGAAGCCACGGCGGAGAAGGACGAAGCCGAGCGCATTCGCTACCGGATCGGCATCAACCTCGGCGAAGTGATCGTCGACGGCGACGACATCTACGGCGACGGCGTCAACGTCGCGGCCCGCCTTCAGGCGCTCGCTGCGCCCGGCGGCGTTGCGGTGTCGCGAACGGTGCGCGACCAGGTCGCCGGCAAGGTACCGGCCGACTTCGACGATCTCGGCGAGCACACCGTCAAGAACATCGCGCGCCCCGTGCACGTTTTCGCGTTGCGGTCCGCAACGGCGGCGGCGGTTCCCTCAGCGCAACGCCCGCAGCGCGTGTCGATATGCGTCCTTCCTTTCACCAACATGAGCGGCGATCCCGAGCAGGAGTACTTCAGCGACGGGGTCACCGAGGACATCATCACCGACCTGTCCAAGGTCTCGGCGCTCGCGGTGGTCTCGCGCAACTCGGCGTTCACGTTCAAGGGCAAGCATACCGAAATCGCCCAGGTCGCGCGGCAGTTGAAGGTCACGCACGTGCTCGAAGGCAG
>JBDTRG010000100.1:0-6419 GCA_039931775.1 Betaproteobacteria bacterium
AAGGCGGTCTGCAACTACGCGGTGTCGATCATGGCCAACCAGGAGGCGACGCACGACGGCTACGAAGAGGCGATGCTGCTCGACCCGCAGGGATTCGTCTGCCAGGGCTCCGGAGAGAACGTGTTCATCGTCCGCGACGGCAAGCTGCACACGCCCGACCTCTCGGGTGGCGCGCTCAACGGCATCACGCGCGCCACGATCATCACGTTCGCGAACGAGCTTGGAATTCCCGTCATCGAAAGGCGGATCACTCGCGACGAGATCTACATCTGCGACGAAGCGTTCTTCACCGGCACCGCCGCCGAGGTCACGCCGATCCGCGAATACGACAATCGAACGATCGGCGAAGGCCGGCGCGGTCCGATCACGACCAAGCTGCAGACCTTGTTCTTCGACACCGTCAACGGCCGCAACGCGTCGAAGCGGGAATGGCTGACGAAGGTGTGACGATGGCCGAGGCCCAAGACGTCGCCGCGGTCGCCATCGACCCGAAGGACCTGCCGGTGTTCTGCCCGAATCCGCAGATGCCGCTCTGGTCCTCGCATCCGCGCGTATTCCTCGACATCGAGGAAACCGGCGTCGCATCGTGCCCCTACTGCGGAACGAAATACCGCCTCGTCGGCGGGCCGCTGAAGGGCGGCGGCCACTGATGCCCTGCGGCGCACGCGGTTGCGTCGCGATGATCGTGCGTCCAGTGCTGAAAGCGCCGCGCTGAGCGGAACCGTAAAGCGATGGGCGAGCGCCTGCTGGTCGTCGCACCCTCGTGGGTCGGCGATGCGATTCTCTCCGAGCCGCTGATCGCGCGCCTCCACGCGAGGCAAAGCGAGCCGAACGTCGACGTGGTGACACCCGGATGGTGTGCTCCGGTCTACGCGCGGATGCGCGGCGTCCGGCGCATCTTCGAATCGACGATCGGCCACGGCAAGGTCGATTGGGCGCAGCGCCGTTCCCTTGCCCGCACGCTGTCCGAACAACGCTACACGCGGGCCGTGATCCTGCCGAATTCCTGGAAATCGGCGCTCGTGCCCTTCATGGCCGGCATACCCCACCGGACCGGCTATGTCGGTGAAATGCGCTGGGGTCTCGTCAACGACGCGCGGCGGCTCGACAAGAAAGCGTTGCCGCGGCTCGTCGACCGCTATGCGGCCCTCGCCGCCACACGGGGCGCAGTGGCGCTCGCCGCAACGGTCCCACACCTCGCTGCCGACGAGGCCAATCGCTTAGCCGCGATGGTGACGCTGGAACTGCGCCGCGATCGCCCAATCGCCATGCTCTGCCCCGGCGCCGAATTCGGTCCCGCGAAACGCTGGCCCCCCGAGCACTTCGCGGCGCTCGCGCAGAGGTTTCTCGCCGAAGGACTCGAGGTCTGGCTGATCGGGTCGCCGAACGATCGGCTGGCCGGCGAGGCGATCATGCGCGAAGCCGGCGAAGCGGGGCGTGAGATCAAGAACCTGACCGGCCGCACGGATCTCGGTACTGCCGTCGATCTCCTGTCGCTGGCGTCGGTCGTCGTCAGCAACGACTCGGGCCTGATGCACGCGGCCGCAGCCGTCGGCGTGCCGCTCGTCGCGCTGTTCGGCTCGTCGTCACCGGTCTACACGCCCCCGATGTCGGCCGACGCGAAGATTGCCCGCATCGAGATCGAGTGCAGCCCTTGCTTCAAGCGGGAGTGCCCGCTCGGGCACTTCAAATGCATGCGCGAACTCGCGCCGGGGGCGGTGTATGATCTGGCGCGCTCGGTCTTGCGCCGGGAGCCGACAAACCGGGATATCCCGCCTCGCAGTTGACGCAAGCCGCCATGGCCAAGGTACGCACCCCGCCGATCTACACGACGCCCACCGACGCGGCGATCGCGTTTTACGAAGCGTTCGAGGCAAAGGACGTCGAGGCGATGATGGCGACCTGGGCCGAGGACGAGGAAATCGTCTGCGTCCATCCGGGCGGCACGCGTCTCGTCGGCTTCGACGCCGTGCGCGCCGGCTGGGAGCAGCTCTTCGCGGGCGACGCACGCCTCACGTTTCGCATCGACCAGGTCGTGATGATCGAGACCGTCGGCCTTGCGATGCAAAGCGCGGTCGAGCACGTGAGCCTTGGGAGCGACGGCAGCCCGCGCGGCGCGGCGATATGCACCAACGTCTTCCTGCGCACGCCGTCGGGCTGGCGGATGGTGATGCACCACGCCTCTCCCGCCCCCTCGATGCCTTCGACCGAGCCCAAGGGCGCATTGCATTGACGGTACGCGGCCGTGGCTGAAGCGCTCGCGCAGCGGCATGCGCCTGGATGACTACCCGGCACCTCCGCTGGTCGGCCCGGTCGGCGGCGATCGCAGTCTGCGGCGCAGCGGTACTCGTCGGCGTGTATGTTCGCCTCGACCAGATCGCCGCGCAGGTATTGATCGACGACGAGTGGCACGCGGTCCACCAGGTCATACAGCGCGGACCCGCCTCGATGTTCTTCGACTTCGGATACGCGGACTACAGCATCCCGCTCGGCATCCTCTACTGGTTCGAAGCGCAGGGATTCGGCCTCTCCGAGGCGGCGATGCGCTGGCCGATGGCGGTCTGCGGCCTCGCAACCCTCGTCGCGATGCCACTCTACATCGCGCGAAGGTTCCCGCCTGCCGTCACGGCGCTGTTCGCCGTGCTGCTCGCGATCTCGCCGCTGCTCGTGATCTACAGCAGGATGGCCCGACCCTATGCCATCACGCTGCTGCTGGGCTGGTTGGCGCACGCCGCTTACCAACGCTATCACGTCGAGCCGCGCCGGCGGGCTGTCGCAGGGGCCGCGTATGCGATCTGCGCGACGATGGCCATATGGATGCACCCGATCGTCGCCCCGTTCGCCCTCGCCCCGCTCCTTTGGGGGCTCGCCCAACTGCGCCACGCGGCGCCGGACTCGCGACGCGCGGCGTTCGTCCGGTGGGTCGCATTGGCGCTGCCGACGGCCGCCATGCTCGCGACGCTGCTGCTCCCGCCCATCGTCGCGAACCCGCAGGCGCTGACGGCAAAAGGCCGCATCGACCTGCCCACCCTGTCGACGCTCGTCGGCGCCTTCCACTCCTGGCTCGGCACGCCGTCCACCGTGGCGGTCGGTATGGGCGTCGCGCTCGCTGCCTACGGCGCGCGCGACGTCTGGCAACGGCTGCCCGCGGCGCGCAGCGGTACGCTCGGAGTCGCCCTCACGATTGCCGCGGTGTTGCTGTCGCGACCGATGTGGAGTTTCAATTCGATCACCTTTGCGCGGTATCTCCTTCCGATGGTTCCACTGCTGCTCCTCGCCTTGGCGGCCGGTACCGTTCGGATCGCGGGTCGCGTCGCCGATGCGCTGGCCCGGCCGACGACCCGGCGATGGGGGGCGGCATTCGCGGCGTTGGCGGCCACCCCCGTCGTCGTGCTCGCGACGCAATCCCCGCTCCTGCCGATGCTCCGACACCCGAATACGCAAACGCTGCATTTCTGGTACTACTTCGACTTCCGCTCCGATCATCACCCCTATGTACCGTTGCTGGACGTCATCCCGGTTTCGCCGTTCTGGTCCGGCCTTTCCGCATTGCCGCCCGGAAGCGTGCGCATTGCCGCGGCCCCGTTCCACTTCGAGAGCTACAACTGGGACGCACCGCGCTGGGAGCGCCTCGGCCGTCAGGCGGTGCTGCCGGGCTTCCTCACCGGACTTTGCGTCGACAAGCGCTGGGGCGAGGTGCCGCAAAGCCCCGCCTTTCGACTTCGCAACGCCGTGCATCTCGCCGACGACGCGGCGCTTCGCCAGAAAGGCATCGATTACGTTGTCTGGCAAAAGCCCTACCTGCAGGCCAGCCCTGCCAATCCGACGCCGGTCGGCTCCGATACGACGCATTGCGAAGCGGCGCTGCGCATGAAGTTCGGTCCTCCGGCCTACGAGGACGCGTTCCTTGTCGCGTTCCGCCTCCCCCGCGTGCCGCCGCCAGCGCCCAGTGCTGAGCGGTAAGCGCATCGTCGTCGTCATGCCCGCCTACCACGCGGGCCGCACGCTGGAGGCGACATGTCGCGCGCTTCCTCGGGACATCGTCGACGACATCATCGTCGTCGACGATGCGAGCGACGACGACACCGTTGCGGTCGCACGTTCGCTGGGGCTCGATGTCATCCTTCATCCCCGCAACAGGGGCTACGGCGGCAACCAGAAGACCTGCTACGCCGAGGCGCTGGCGCGCGGCGCGGATATCGTCGTGATGGTTCACCCGGACTACCAGTACGATCCGCGCCTGACGACGGCGATGGCCGGAATGATCGCGTCGGGCGTCTACGAGATGGTGATCGGCTCGCGCATACTCGGTGGCGGCGCACTTCGCGGCGGCATGCCTGTATGGAAATACGTCGCGAACAGGCTGCTCACGCTTTTCCAGAACCTGCTGCTCGGCGCGAAGCTGTCCGAGTACCACACGGGATTCCGGGCGTATTCGCGCGCGTTGCTCGACGCACTGCCGTGGCAGCAGAATTCGGACGACTTCGTGTTCGACAACCAGATTCTGGCGCAAGTCATCGTCGGCGGGTATTCGATAGGCGAGGTCTCGGTGCCGACCCGGTACTTCGCGGAAGCGAGCTCGATCGACTTCGCGCGTTCGGTGCAATACGGCTTCGGCGTCGTGGGCACCACCCTGCTCGCGTTCCTGGCGCGCACCGGCCTCTATCGTCACCGGCTCTTCGACGGCGTCCTGTCGCGACCGCCGCGCTGATGCCCGCGCCGGAACGACAATCCGTCGACCTCGCGCAGATGTTGCGCGATCTGCTGCGCCTGCGTGCCTCGCGCGGGCCCGGATTCATCCACCTGATGCACAGCTTTTCGTTGCACGTGGCCACCGGTGTCCTGGCGGTGACGATGCACTACGCGGCGATGTATCTGCTACTCACCGCGCGAACGGATCCCCTGGTCGCGAGTTCGATCGGTTTCGCCGCAGGTGCAGCGACCCGATTCGCGCTGTCGTTTTTTCGGGTCTTCGCCCCGACGGGCGGCATGCGCCGCGCCGGCGCGCGTTTCCTCGTCGCCATCGCGCTGCAGGCGCTCGCCAACACGGGAATGCTCGCATTGCTGCTCGAATCCGGCTTGAGCGTGTGGCCCGCACAGATCGCGACGACCGCGGTCCTGACGTTCGCCACCTACGCCATCTACCGGCTCTGGGTCTTCCGGTAGCCCTTGGGATGCTTCGCGCGCCGGACGGCAGTCGCATCGCGCGAGGCGATCGACCGCTATGCGCCGCTGCTGTTGGTGGCGCTCGAATTGGCGGTGTTCGCGATCGCCTTCCCCCGGGGCAATTTTCCGGTGAACGACGACTGGTCCTATGCGCACAGCGTGCTTTGGCTTCTCGAGGACCACCAGATCCGGCTCTCCGATTGGATCGGCATGAACCTGCTGCCGCAAACCCTGCTCGGCGGCGCGGCGAGCCTGCTCTTCGGCTTTTCGTTTCCGACGCTGCGCGTGGTCACGCAGCTGGTATCGGTCCTCGTCGTGCTCGCGACGTTCAGATGGTTCGTGGTATTCGGCTTGGGGCGTTGCGACGCATTCGTCGCGACGGTCGTCGTCATCGCGACGCCATTCTGGGGAGTCCTGTCGAGTTCCTACATGACGGACCTCTACGGGATGGTCTTCGCCATCCCCGCGGCCACGCTCTTCCTCGCGGCGCTGACCCGTCCGATGCTTCCGGCGATCGCGCTGGCGACGCTCCTGTCCGTTGCGGGCGTGCTCGAGCGACAGGTGGTCGCCGTGGTTCCCGCGGCGTTCCTCGTCGCGTCGCTGGCGACGCGGCGTCCGTGGCAGCTCCGGGAGGTCTCCATCGCGGCCGCGCCGCTCGTCGCGGTCGTCGTTGCGGAGCTCGCGTATAACGCTTATCTCGCTTTCGGTCCTGGAGTTCCCGACGCACACCGATACCTAACCGGACGCGTCGTCGACGCCGTGCGCAGCGTGGTCGTCGGCGAGGCCGGCTACCGCGGCTGGGTTCTGTCGAACCTCGTTACCATCATCGGCTATCTCGGGCTGTTCGTGGCACCGTGGGCGATCTGGCAAACGGCGGCAGTCGGCAGGGCGACGCGCGTCTTCGCCTGCGTTGTCGCAGCCGGCGTTGCGATGGCGAGTTTTGCGTTCGATTGGTGGCCCCCTTACCGCCCTGACAACGTGGTCGACGCCGCCGGCATCGGTCCGTACACCCTCTACGCCGCCCTTCCGCCGGGGCTCTCCCCGCTCGATCGCTCTCCCGGCGTGCTATGGCGTGTTGCCGGCATAGGTGCGGCAGTAGGCGTGGCCGCGCTCGCGATCGCGATGCTGCGCGCCGCGCGATCGATGGCGGCCGACGCCGTGGCCGTCCGGGCAAGGACCTGGTTTGCGGTCTCGCTGGTCGCCGCCTATCTGGTGCCGTTCGTGCTCACCGATTACTTCGACCGCTACCTGCT
>JBDTRG010000101.1:0-13550 GCA_039931775.1 Betaproteobacteria bacterium
ATCCTTGTGTCGGTGGTTCAATTCCGCCCTTGGCCACCAGATTTCGCGGGACGCGTAGCGGCGCGCAAAATCGGCCGGATCGAGATTGCGCCCTTGGCCACCCGATTTCACGGGACGCGGTAGCGCCCGGCCTACGCCACGGGCTTGCTGGCGACCATCGAGTCGCGCCCTGCAAACCACTGGAACCACGCCGCGGCATTCGGATGCCTGTCGCGCCAGTTGAGCGACGCGAAGCGGAAGTCGAGGTATCCCAGCGCGCAACCGAAGGCGATCGTGCCGACGTCGACGCGTTCGCCAAAATCGGCGGCGGCTGCGTCGAGCACGGCGAGCCCGGAGGCAACCTTCTCCATCTGACCCGTCGTCCAGTCGTTCCAGCGCAGCGCCTCGGGCCGCACGACGGTTTCGTAGCGGACCAGCACGGCGGCATCCATGATGCCGTCGGCGAGCGCCTGGTCCACCTGTGCGCGCCAGCGCGCGCTGCCTTCGCGCGGATCGAGGCGGCCGTTGCCCAGCGCGTTCAGGTATTCGCAGATCACGCGGCTGTCGTAGAGGTCGGTGCCGTCGTCCGTGATCAGCGTGGGGATCTTGCCCAGCGGGTTGTGCGCGACGACGCCTTTGTCGCGATTGACCGGATGCGCTGCGGCCGGAACGAGCTCGATGCGCTCGCGCAGGCCGACTTCGTGGGCGACGACGAGGCACTTCCGCGCGAAAGGCGATGCAACGGCGTAGTAGAGCTTCAAGGCGATCTCCTCCGACTCGATTTGGGGCGCCGCGAAAAGCGGAAGGCCCTCGCGGGATTGTCGCACGGCGCCGCGCGCGGCCATAGGGTGAACATCGCCCGGGGGACGGCCCGCCGCTTCTGTGCGCTACCAAACGGTCCGCGCGTACTCTTGCGCCTATGCTCGGCAAGGCGGGTGCCGGAATCCCCGTGTGGCGCCCCTGTCAATTGTCGAAGCCAAACATCAGGAGAAATCATGATCAATTTCAAGAAATCGAAACTCGCGGCCGCGATCTTCGCGTTGGGTACATTCGGTAGTGGTTTGGCGTTTGCCGCGGACGTCAAGGTCAAGCTGTCCGGCGCGAACGAAGTGCCGCCTGTCACGACATCGTCCAGCGGCGAGGGCACGATCTCCATCGCCGATGACGGCGCCGTTTCGGGTAGCGTGATGACAAAAGGCATACAGGGCACGGCCGCGCACATCCACATTGCTGCGGCGGGCAAGAACGGCCCCGTGATCGTCCCCTTCACCAAGGATGGCGACACGTACAAGGCGCCTGCCGGGGCCAAGCTCAACGCCGATCAGATAAAGGCGTTCAAGGCCGGCGAGCTCTACGTCAACGTGCACAGCGCGGCGAATCCGGGCGGGGAACTGCGCGGTCAGCTGAAGTAACCCGTCACGTCGTCGGAAGGTGCACTGCGGCGACTGGGTACTTTGCAGGGAACGTCTCCGGCCCCGAACTGCAGGGCCGAAGGCGTTCTCGCTTTTCAATCGGCTATTCGCACCCGACGAACTCGACGCGGGTCGTGCCCAACACTGTCACGCTCTTCACGTCTTGATTCGACCCAAGGATTGCGACCCCGTCTTGGGCTGACGCCAGGTGGGCTCTGCAGTCGGCCCTGATCCTCAGGTTTCCCATCACGTTGACCTTGGACCGGAAGCAGTACCACCCATTCGGATTCAGGAGCTCCATGGTCGTGTCGCCCATGACATTGACGCCCGGATTGACCAACACGAGTGCGGGAGCGTTCGTGCGCTGGGTGTCGCCCGATTGTTTTCCGATCCCGAACACCTTCACCGAGGTCGACATCGTCTTGTAGCTCGGGCTGGCGCCGAAAGGATGCGTGCCCCACGTCCGAAGGCAACTTGCGATCGAGCTGTCGGGTTCTTCCGCGGACGCAGCCTCCGCCCCCATCAGCGCCGACAGGATGATCAGACATGCAGCAGGCAGCTTCGCGGGGTTCATGGTCTACGCTTTGTCATTTCCAACCCGCATGGCGTCGCACCGGACCTTTTGCATTGCTGCGTCGTTGGCCCGATGGCAGAAGCCAATCCGACGGTATGAAAAAGCACGATAGTACCGGCCGGCCGGAGTGTCCGTGCGCCCGGTAACATAACGCTCTTGCCGAAGCGTGCGCGACGAGCGCGGATCACTCCATGCTGACGACTTTCCCGCCGATCGCTTTCGGGCTCGGGACCGTCAGTGCGATCGCGTCGCCATCCTGGACGTCGAGCGTGGCAGGTCGGACGACCAGACTTGCGCCGCCGGTGACGGACACCTCGACGCGAAGGGCGCGCGAGGTCTTGGGCGGCTGAACGGTCCCACCCGCCGTGCGATTCGTCAGCACGCCGGCGCCGGGAACTCCCGCGGCCCCCGCGCGCACATTCGAACGCGATTCGAAGAAGCTCTTGGCGTTGTTTTCGGACCAACGCATGGTGATCGCATACTCGCCCGGCGGAAGGACGCCGAAGGTGAAATTCCCCTGGGCGTCAGACTTCACCTGTTTGACAGGCTGGCCGCCCGGCTTCCTGCCGATCAAGACATCGATGTCGGGGACCGGGTCGCCCGGTTTTGCGAATGCCGATACGGCCGACACCGCGCAAATCAGAGCAACCATCAGCGATGCAATATTCCTGGTCGTGTCCATCGAGCCCTCCGTATCGTCACTTCCTGTCTATGCCGCCGAAACCGCTGCCGGATGAACGGTCTCCGGCTGCAGCAACAGAGGTTATTCCGCCTTCGCGCCGACGTCCTTCGCGATCTTTGTCCATTGCGCGATCTCGGCGCCGATGAAGCGGCCGAACTGCTCCGGCGTGCCGCCGACCGGATCGAGACCGCCGCCCAGCAATTTCTCGCGCACCGCGGGCATGGCCATCACCCGGTTGAACGCTTCGTTCAAGCGTCTGACGACGTCCGGCGGCATGCCAGCCGGTCCGACGAGACCCTGCCATGCCGTGGCCTCGAACCCGACCACGCCTGCCTCGGCGATGGTCGGAAGGTCCGGCGCGTTCGGCGAGCGCTTCGTCGTCGCGACGGCCAGCGCGCGGAGCTTGCCGGTCTGCACGTGCGGCATCAGGTTGGCCTGATCGCCGAGCACGACCTGGATGCTGCCGCCGAGCAGATCCGTCACCATCGGTCCGCCGCCCTTGTACGGCACGTGAACCATGTCGATGCCGGTCTGCGCCTTGAAGAGTTCGGTGCCAAGGTGCGGCAGGCTGCCGCTGCCCGCGGACCCGTAGGAAAGCTTGCCCGGATTGGCCTTCGCGTACGCGACGAGTTCGGGCACGGACTTCACCAAGAGCGACGGATGCACGACCAGCACATAGTTGACATCGACGGTGCGCACGATCGGCGTGAGATCCTTCAGCGGATCGTAGGACATCTTCGGATAGATTCCGACATTGATCGCGAGCGAGGCGATGTTGCCGAGCAGCAGCGTGTAGCCGTCGGGCGCTGCCCGGGCCACCGCCTCGGCGCCGACCATGCCGCTCGCGCCGGCTTTGTTCTCGATGACCACCGATTGCCCGAGGATCTCTGACACCGGCTGCTGCACGACGCGCGCGTAGAAGTCGACCGCGCCTCCCGGCGGAAACGGCACGATCACCCTGATCGGCTTGGTCGGATAGGCCTGCGCGAGCGCGTGCGTGGCGGCGGCGAGCGCTATCATCGCGATGCCTTTGCGCATGAGGTTCGTGGGCGTTCTCATCGGGTTCCTCGGTCGGGGACGTCCCGGTTCATACTACCGAAATTCCACGCCGAATGATCACGTCCATGGCCATGCAGGCAATTGCCGATCAAGATGCCCATCGATAAGGACGCCCCGGATTTCGTCACCGCCCTCGCGCGAGGATTGTCCGTCATACGCAGCTTCGGCAAGGACGCCGTGAATCTGACGCTGGCCGAGGTGGCCGAGAGAACGGCGTTGACCCGCCCGACGGCGCGACGCTTTCTGCTGACCCTCGAATCGCTGGGGTACGTGAATACGGACGGCAAGCGATTCTGGCTGGCGCCGCGGACGCTCGATCTCGGTTACGCCTACCTGTCGTCGCTTTCCATCTGGGAAACCGCGCAGCCCAGCATGCGCGCGGTGGTCGACACGCTGAACGAGTCGTGCTCGATGGGCGTTCTCGACAGCGGCGACGTCGTGTACGTCGCGCGTGCGGCGCCCAGGCACATGATGAGCCTGCAGGTGAACCTGGGCTCGAGGCTGCCCGCGTTCTGCACGTCGATTGGACGCGTACTGCTGGCCGGATTGCCGCCCGCCGAACTCGACGCGTTCTTCAGGCACGGCGCACGGCGCGCGTTCACGCCCAATACGTTGACCGACGAAAAGACACTGCGGCGCGTTTTGCAGGATGTCCGCCAGTCGGGCTATGCGCTGATCGATCAGGAGATCGAGGTGGGGCTGCGGGCGATCGCCGTCCCGATCCGCACCGGTTCGGGCCGGGTCACCGCCGGATTGAGCGTCGGCGCGCACACCGGCCGCGTCAACAAGGCCGGAATGATCAAGACGGTGCTGCCGGTGCTGAAGCAACGGGCGCGCGAGATCGAGGAGATACTCGGGCGCACCGATCATCCCGGCTGGCTGCACCTGCCGGACAGCGGGAAGCGCACGTCGTAACCACCGTCGGCGACGGCGGGCGGACGTGCCTTGACCCGGCATCGCCGTTTGCCTACCATTGTCCGCAGGCTGGGTTTTCGTCCGTATCACGGACTTTTGAAACGGGCCTGGAACCGGATGGGATGCGACCATGAGGCGCCTAGCGGGCAGGATCGCCGTCATCACCGGCGCAAGCAGGGGAATCGGCGCGGAGACCGCCAGGCGATTGGCCGGCGAAGGGGCGAGCGTGGTCGTCTGCGATCTGCTCGACGATCGCGGCAACGATGTCGCGAAGGAAATCGCCGAAGCCGGAGGTGTGGCGACGTTCGTCCATCTCGACGTGACCTCGCTTTCCCAATGGCAGGCGATGGCCCGACAGGTGGAGGCGTGGAAGGGCGGGATCGACATCCTCGTGAACAACGCCGGCATCAACGTCAGAACGGGCATCGAAAACGTCGATCTCGAGGACTGGACCCGCGTGATGGCGGTGAACCTGACGGGACCGATGCTGGGCATCAAGACGGTTGCGCCGGTGATGCGGGCGCGGGGGGGAGGCTCGATCGTCAATATCGCGTCCAACGCGGCGCTGCGCGGTGTCGGTTCGGCGGCGTACTGCGCGAGCAAGTGGGGCGTGCGAGGGCTCGCCAAAGTGGCCGCGCTGGAATTCGGCGCAGCCGGCATTCGCGTCAACACCGTCTGCCCGGGCGTGGTTCCCACCGAACTGAATGCCGGGCAACCGTACGTCGAGACGACTGGCACGAAGACCCCGATGGGACGCGTCGCCACCGCTGCCGAGATCGCCGATGCCGTGCTCTTTCTCGCGTCCGACGAATCGCGCTTCATCACTGGCATGGACCTGCCGGTCGACGGAGGCATCACGATCGGAATCCCTCGCTGAACCGATCCGCCGGCTGCTCGACTGCAGCCTTTCCAACAAAATATTGCGGGAGCGCCAGACCTTGATGCGACCTGACAACACTCGTGCGGGCCGTCGTCCCGTCGCCATCGTCACCGGCGGCCGACGCGGGATCGGGCAGGCGTGCGCCGTCGCCCTGGCCGAGGACGGCTTCGACGTCGTGGTCGTCGATCTCGCCGACGACGCCGCGGAGACGCTCGCAGAAGTCAGGAAGCGCGGCGCGCGCGCGGAGATGGTGGTCGGCGACATTGCCGACATCGAGTGCCGCGGCGCACTCGTCGACCGCATTTTCTCGGCGTTCGGCACCGTGGATTGCCTCGTCAACAATGCCGGCGTTCTGTCGGGCACGCGGGGCCAGGACCTGCTGGATGTCACGGCCACCGATTTCGACAACGTGATGGCGGTGAACCTGCGCGGCACGTTTTTCCTGACGCAGGAGATTGCCCGGCGCATGGTTGCCGAAGGAGACGTGGAGCGGCCGGTCGAGCGCAGCATCGTCACGATTTCGTCGGCCGCCGTGGGGCGCGCCCGCCTCGATTCGCCCGAGTACGCGTTTTCCAAGACCTGCCTGGCGCTGATGTCGCAGATGTTCGCATTGCGACTCGGCAAACACGGCATTCGCACCTATGAACTCCGCCCGGGGATCAACAAGACGGAAATGAGCCGCACCGCGTGGGCGATGTACGAAGAGCTGGTCGCGGAGGGTCAGTTTCCCATTCCCCGCCTGGGCGTTCCGGACGACGTCGCCAGGACGGTCAGCGCGCTCGCCTCGGGAGTGCTTCCTTATTCCACCGGCGGGCACATTTACGTCGACGGTGGCTTCCATATTCCGACGTCCGTCCGGCCGCGCCGCAAATAAGTCCATGTACTACGATCCGCGCCTCAAGGATCATGGCCTTCCGCACGACCCGTTCCTGGCGGTGGTGGTGCCGCGTCCGATCGGATGGATCTCGACGCTGGACCCCTCGGGCAACGTCAACCTCGCGCCCTACAGTTTCTTCAATGCGATCTCGGGCCGGCCGCCCTTCGTCATGTTCAGCAGCAGCGCGCGCAAGGATTCGCAGCGCAACGCCGAGGAGACCGGCGAGTTCGTCGCCAATCTGGCGACCTGGGACCTGCGCGTCGAAGTGAATGCGACGTCGCTCGTCGCGGCGCCAGGTGTCGACGAGGCCGCACTGGTGGGGCTGGAGATGATCGCGTCGGTGGCGGTGAAACCGCCGCGCGTCAAGCGCTCGCCCGTTGCGCTGGAATGCCTGTACCGGACGAGCGTGCGGCTCTCGAGCAGCGACGGCGTCGCGCATCCCGCGACGATCGTCATCGGCGAGGTGGTCGGCGTGCACATCGACGACTCGGTGATCGTGAACGGCAGGGTCGACCCGATGCTGCTCAATCCGCTCGCGAGACTCGGCTATCTCGACTACAGCGTGATCGGCGGCGTGTTCAGCATGCCACGCCCGAAGTGATCCGATTCGAAACGGAGGTTTAGGATGAGCTGGAATTTCCTGGCGCCGCAGGTGGAGGGCCTGGCCGCACGCCAGGCGCATGCCGACATCCCCGAAAACTCCTTCGAGCGCGAAATCGGCCGCGACGGCTTCTACGGCGCCGCCACGCACATGTACCACCGCAATCCGCCGACGGCGTGGATGAGCGTGAGCGGTCCGATCTGCCCGCGGGCGCTCAATCCTGCGCAGGTCGCCACCGTGACTGCGTCACCGTGGGACGCGACGGCGCTCCTTGGGAATGCGCACCTCAAGATGAGGTATTGGCGCACCGTGCGCGCGATGGATCATCTGGTGCGCAACGCCGACGGCGATGACCTTCTGTTCGTACACGCAGGCGACGGCGAATTCTTCTGCGATTACGGCCACCTGTCTTATCGCGACGGCGACTACCTGGTGATTCCGCGGGGCACGATGTGGCGACTCGAACCGGAGTCCCCCACCGATCTGCTCATGGTCGAGGCCACCGGCGGCAACTATGGTTTGCCCGACCGCGGAATACTGGGTCGGCACGCGATCTTCGACCCGGGGGTGCTGGACCGCCCCGCGTTGGACGATCGCTTCCGGGCGCAGCCGACCGACGGCCACTGGACAGTTGCGGTCAAACGCGGTGGGCAGCTGGGACGCATCGCTTATCCGTTCAATCCGCTCGACGCGATGGGGTGGAAGGGAGACCTGCACCCGATACGCCTCAACATGGCGGACATCCGGCCGGTGATCAGCGCGCGCCTGCACCTTCCTCCGTCGGTACGCAGCACGTTCGTCAGCCAGCGGTTCGTCGTGTGCACGCTCGTCCCGCGGCCGCTCGAGACCGATCCCGGCGCGATCAAGCTGCCGTTCTTCCACAGCAACGACGATTACGACGAAGTGATCTTCTTCCACAAGGGAGAAATGGGCAGCCGCGGCAAGGTCGTCGGCCCGGGCATGATGACGTTCCATCCGTCCGGCATCACCCACGGGCCACATCCCGAGGTGCTGCCGTTCATGCACACGCATCCGGCGAAGTCGTTCGAGAACTACTCGGTGATGGTTGATGCGCTGGACAATCTCGAGATCGAACCGCTGCCGGCCGGTACCGAAGTCGTCGGGTACGCCGAGACTTGGCGCGCTTCCATCGCGCGCGCTCCGGACGCGCGAACGGCGGCGCTCGAACCTGCACGATGAAGCTTGCGACGCTCCGGGACGGGACGCCGGACGGGGTGCTGCTCGTCGTCAGCCGCGATCTGGAACGCGCGGTACGCGCCGACGGCATCGCGCCCACTCTGCAGGCGGCGCTGGACGATTGGGCGTGCAAGGCGCCCGACCTCGCCGCGCTCTACGCATCGCTGCAGGCGGGTGAGGCTCCGCAGCCGTTTCGATTGGATCTCGCCCGACTCGCGGCGCCGCTGCCGCGCGCATTCGGCTGGATCGACAGCAGTGTCTACCTCAATCACATGGAGCTCGCGCGAAAGCTACGCGGCGCCACGGTGCCCGATGCCTATCGGCGCGAACCGCTGATGAGCCCGCGGATGCCTTCACCGTTTCTGGGTGCTCACGAAGACCTCGTCCTTCCGCCGGGCGACGTCGGCCTCGACATCGAAGGAGAAGTCGCGGTGATCGTCGACGCGGTGCCCGCCCGCACGTCGCTCGCGGCGGCCGGCGGACATATCAAGCTCGTCACGCTCGTCAACGATGCCAGCCTGCGCACGATCTTCGCGAAGGAGATGGCGGAAGGCAAGACCGGCTATCTCGGCAAGACGTCGGCGTCCTTTTCCCCGGTCGCGGTGACGCCGGACGAGCTTGGCGACGCGTGGAGCGCCGGCACCATCGACCTGCCGCTTGTCTGTCACGTCAACGGCGAGCTGCTGGGTCGGCCCAACGCCGCAGTGGACATGTCGTTCGATTTTTGCGACCTCGTCAGTCACGCGACGTTGTCGCGGTCGTTGGGCGTGGGCACGATCATCGCCACCGGCACGGTGTCGAACCGCGACCGCGCGGTCGGCTCGGCGTGCATCGCCGAGCGGCGCATGATCGAGACGCTCGAGTTCGGCACGCCGCGCACCGCTTACCTCGGCGTCGGCGACACGTTCAGGATAGAAATGCTCGATGCCGATGGCGCCAGCATCTTCGGCGCGATTGCGCAGAAGGTGATCGCACACTCATAAGCGCTGCCGGGCCGCCCCAAGGCGCTCGCCCCCTGGGGGGAGAGGAGCGCAGCGACGCTCGGGGGATCGTACAAGCGCTCAGCCGCACCGACCGCGTTCTCCAACGCGATCGGCGCACGTTCAGGCGGCGCGGTCCTTGAGTGCGGTGCGCACCATCGAAGGACGCGTGGAGAACGATTCGAACCACGTCGCGAGCGACGTCCGCCCGGTTCTCCAATCGAAATCCGCGTATCGGAAATCGAGGTAGCTCAACGCGCAGGCGGTGGTGATCGGTCCGATGTCGGATCGATCGCTGAACGTGCGCGACGACGCTTCCATGTGGTCGAGCACGCTCGCGATCTTGGCGAGCTGCGCATTGCGCCACGCGTCCCAGAACTTCTCCTTCGGTCGCTGGGTCACTTCCTGTCGGCCCAGCACCGCGGCGTCGAGCAGACCGTCGGCGACGGACTGCTCGACCAGCGCGCGGAAGCGCGGCGCGGCGGCCGCCGGGAAGAGGCGTCCCCCGCCCGCGATGACGTCCAGATACTCGCAGATGACCCGGCTGTCGTGGAGTTCGCTGCCGTCGTCGGCAATGAGCGTGGGCACCTGACCGAGCGGATTGCGGGCGACGACGTCCTGATCGCGGTTGACGACGCCGACCGCGCATGCCAACCGCTCGATGCGACCGTCGAGACCGAGTTCGTTCGCGCAGACCAGGACCTTCCGCACGTACGGCGAGGCGGGCGAGAAATAGAGTTTCACGATTCGCTCCTGTTGTCGTTGAACCAGTCCCATTCCCACGGAACGATCATTCGAAACGGACTCGCGAAGAAAACCTCCTCTACGGGCGACGTATCGAGCAGCCGGCCGGCCGCCCGCCAGGCCGGCTCGTGCCGCGCGACGTCGGCGAGGAAATCCATCGGGTCCTCGTCGAGATAGACGATCTGCATGCGCAGCGGAAACGCTTCGGTCTCGCGCGAATTCCGGTCGGCGAACGACCAGGCGGGCGGCGCGCCGTCGTCCCAGGCGGGAGGAAAGAGATCGTCGGAGGCGAACGTCCACGCACCGGCGGCGCCCCGGCATTGGAGGAGGTCCGGGAGGTGAATTTCGTCATACCAGCGAAAGACGGCCTCGGTGTCGGTGTCGTGACGCTTCAATCGCGAAATGCTCACGTAGATGCCCTTTACGGGCCGCCGTGGCAGCGCATCGACCGACACGCGGATGCGGGGTGCGACGTAGCCCTTGATCGGCGTGAAGAATCCGCGCAACGGGCGCCGGGTCCAGCCGATCTGCGGCGAGCGCCCCCACTGAAAAGAGCGCTCGGACAGCATGAAGAACTCGTCGAGCGTCGGCTGGATGGGATCGCGGAACCAGTACATGATCGCGTAATGCACGTTCGCGTACTTCGTCGCCAGATCCGACGAGGCACGCGCGCAATCCGGCGAGCGCACCCAGCGATCGCCCCACGCTACGCCCGGCAGCAGCAGGTTCTCCGGTCGGTGATCCAGCTGATGCCACTCGTTGTGCGTCTTGTGATGCGCCGGGTCGAGGATCTCGGTCAGGCTGAAATAGGCTTTGGAGGCGTGCATGGCGGGCGGATCCGGAGCGAGTCGGGCGTCGGGTCGGGGACTCAATCGCTTTCGATCCCGGCGACGTCGAACCAGTCCCATCGCCAGGGAATGATCGTGCGCAGCGGTCCTGCGAGAAGCCGCTCCTCGACACCGGTCATCGCAGGGTTAGCCGGGACCTTCCGCCACGCCTGCTCGTGGCTCCCGAGCTCCGCGGCGAATGCCAGCGGATCGCCGTCGAGGTACACGACTTCAAGGCGCAGCGCGGGTGCAGACAGGTCTCGCTCAGGCTTGAACAAGTCGCGCGTCGCGAACGTCCACGCGCCCGCGACTTCCGCACATCCGAGGATCCGCGGAATCCGCACCTGGTCGTGCCAGCGAAACGACGCCTCGGCCGCGGCGTCGTGGGCCGATAGCCTCGACAGCGTCAGATGGATGCCGGTCATCGGTCGAAAGGGCAGGGCCTCCGCGGAAACCAGGACCCTGGCATTGACGTAGCCCTTGAGCGGGACGAAGTAGGCGGACAGCGCCTGCGTCGCCCACGCTCCGTCGGGGCGCCGGCCCATCTGAAATGCGCATTCTGAGAAATCCGTCAGTGACTGCGCGCTCGAATACCCGGGCGCACGGAGCCAGCAGAGTTCGGCGTAGTGAAACCCCGCGATCGCCGACTCGATATCGGGCGCGGAGGCGCGGACGCAATCGGGTGAGCGCACCCACGCGTCGCTCCATGCAACGCCTGGCTGCAGCAAGAGCTCGGGATCGTAGTCGAGCTGGCGCCACGCATTGTGCGCGCGATGCTTCGTCGGATCGGTGAGGGTGGTCAACGACAAGTGGACCACGGCGGCGAACATCGGCTGTCCTCGAGGTAGATCGAAACCGCCGAGTCGGCGCGGCGCGGCATCGCATCGCGAACCCGGGATGTTCGACCACGATGCGGACAACTGCCCGCGTCGATATTAGCATCGTGCGTCACGAGGCGGAAGGCGCGGGCCTGCGCCGCGCGGCGGCACGCGAGCGTCCGATCGTGCGGGCGCCGCCTCGCGTCAGGTTGACACGCGCACGCGGAATCGTTAGCCTCGAAATGGACGCTCATCCGCTGTACGGACAAATATTTTCAGCGGGGCGGCACGCATCGGCGAGAAGGGTTCGGTCATGATCAGCGAGTCTTGTTCATCCGCGCGGGTTGCGCGCATTTCGGTACGAGGAGCGTGGCGGCGGGTCGCCGCGATGGCGTTCGCCGTCGCGCTGCAATCCGCCGCGGTATGCGCGGCCGATCTCACGATCGGGCTCAACGTGACGCCGACCAGCATGGACCCGCATTTCCACTATGTGTCGCAGAACGGAAGCCCGCTGTCGCACGTTCTCGAGCCGTTGGTGGCGATGGAGGGCGACCGCACGCTGAGCCCCGCACTTGCCACGTCGTGGAAGGCGATCGACGACACGACGTGGGAATTCAGCCTTCGCAAGGGTGTGAAATTCCACGACGGTTCGGATTTCACCGCAGCGGACGTCGTGTTCTCTTACAAGCGCGTGCTGGTCGTGCCGAACAGCCCGTCGTCGTATGCGATCTTCGTCAAGAGCATCGAGACGACGACCGTCGTCGACCCGTACACGATTCGCTTCAAGACCAAGGTGCCCGACGCCGAGCTCCCGATCAGCCTCTCCCAGGTGTTCATTCTGTCGGCAAAGGCGGCGGGTGGACCGGCGCCGGAAGGCAAGACCACCGCACAGCTCAACGCCGGCGACGGACTCGCCGGAACAGGCCCGTACCGTTTCGTGAGCTTCGTTCCGAACGACCGCATGGTGGTGACTCGCAACAACGGCTATTGGGGCAAGGCGCCCGCCTGGGACACGGTGACGATGCGCGTGATCGCCCAGGATTCGTCGCGGGCCGCGTCGATGATGACCGGCGAGATTAATGCGGCAATCGTGCCGGGCGAGGCCGTCGATGCGCTCAAGGCCAATCCGAAGGTGAAGGTCGTGGTCGCCGATGCCTGCTTTTTCACCTATCTCGCGCTCGACCAGCACGAGCCGTCACCGACGATCACCGGCACCGACGGCAAGAATCCGCTCAGGGATCCGCGGGTGCGAAAGGCGCTTTCGCTCGCCATCAACCGGCAGGCCATCGCCGAGCGCGTGATGTCCGGCCTGGCGGAGCCCGCGGCCGAGCTCGGCGCCCCCACGCTCTTCGGCGCGACGCCGGACGCCAAGCCCGATCCGTTCGATCTCGACCAGGCGAAAAAGCTCCTGGCCGACGCAGGCTACGCGAAAGGATTCGGCATCACATTGCATTCGCCGAAGGGGCTGTTTCCATCGGACGCGCAGCTCGCGCAGGCGATCGCGTCGATGTGGACCCGCGCCGGCGTGCGCACCGAAGTCGAGGCCGTGCCCGGTTCGACGTTCTACTCCCGCCGCAACAAGCTCGAGTACAGCGCGTACGTGACCAACGCGTGTCCCTACATCGGGCAGATGTCCTATTCGCTGCGGATTCTGGCGATGACGAGGAACATGGAAAAGGGCAACGGCCAGATCAACGTGTCGACGTATTCCAATCCGAAGATCGATGCGCTGTTGACCCAGGCGTTCGGCACGATCAAGGACGACTCGCGGGCGAAGCTCGTTCAGGAGGCCAGCAAGATCGCCATGCAGGAAGACCGGCCGGTGCTCGCGATCATTCGTCACCGTTATGCCTATGCGGTACGCAGCGATCTCACGTTTCGGCCCCGGATCGACACGTTTCTGACGGCCATGCAGATCAGCGCGGGCCCCTAGGTTTCCAGGTCCGTCCGGATGCTGCGGTCGCGGACGCTGATCGCCAACGCCGCGGCGGCGACATAGCCTAAG
>JBDTRG010000102.1:0-15196 GCA_039931775.1 Betaproteobacteria bacterium
AACGACGTGCCCGCGAAGGACCGCGACATCGCGATGGTGTTCCAGTCGTACGCGCTCTATCCACACATGACGGTGCGCGACAATCTCGCGTTCGGCCTGCGCCGCCGTGGCATCGATTCGGCGGAAATCGCGAAGCGGGTCACCGATGTCGGCGCCACGCTGGGCTTGACGCCGTTGCTTGCGCGCAAGCCCTATGCGCTGTCGGGCGGGCAGCGGCAACGCGTGGCCCTCGGGCGCGCCATCGTTCGCGACCCGAAGGTCTTCCTGTTCGACGAGCCGCTTTCCAACCTCGACGCGTCGCTGCGCGTGTCGACCCGCGGCGAGCTCATCAAGCTGCACCGCCGGCTCGGCGCGACGATGATCTATGTGACGCACGACCAGGTCGAGGCGATGACGATGGGCAGCCGGATCTGCATCATGGATCACGGCAAGGTCGTCCAGATCGGCGCCCCGCTCGAGGTCTATCGCCGTCCCGCCAACGTATTCGTCGCGGGCTTTCTCGGCAATCCGCCGATGAACCTGTTGCCGTCGGCCCTGGAGAATGGCCGCCTGGCGCTCGGCGCCGCGCGGCTCGCTCTTCCCGCATCGATGGCGGCCACCGCGGCGTCAGCTGCTCGCATCGTCTTCGGCATCCGACCGGAGGATCTCGCTCGGTCGGAGGCCGGACCCGATGCGTTCGCCGCCGAGGTCACGGCGGTCGAACCGCTCGGCGCGGAGACGATCGCGACGCTCTCGATCGACGGCAGCGAAGGCGAACTCAATGCCCGGCTCGGCCGCGACGCCGAGGTCCGGGTGGGGGAACGCCTCTGCCTGCGTCCGGACTTCGCGCGGGCGCGACTATTCGACGCAGCAACCGGCATGGCGCTAGGATAGCGTTCCCACCGAGCGGTGGCCGGTCCGCGCCCGCTCAATCCACGGAGACTTCGATGGCCGCAGTTGAACCCGCAATCTCGGTACGCCCGAAATTCCCCCGGCCCGATCCTGCTCACGTCAAGGCGCTGACCGGCATTCCCGTCGGCTGGGTCGTCGACGCGATGGGCCGGCAGGGCGCGATCGACCACCGGATACGGCCGCTGACCGTCAACACGGATTTCACCGGTGTCGCGTGCACGGTACGCACGCGGGCGCGCGACAATCTGGCGCCGTGGGCGTCGATCGGCTACGCGCAGCCGGGCGACGTCATGGTGATTGAAACCGGCAACTACGAGTACGCATCGGTCGTCGGCGACCTCCTGCTCGGGATGGCCCGTAACAAGGGACTCGTCGCCTGCGTGACAGATGGCGTCGTGCGCGATATCGACGGCATCAACAAGGTCGGGATGCCGGTCTTCGCGCGCGGCCTTTCTCCCAACTCGCCTTTCAAGGATGGGCCGGGCGAGATCGGTCTTTCCATCGTGATCGGCGGACTCACGATCCACTCCGGCGACGTCCTGGTCGGCGACAAGAACGGCGTCGCGGTGGTGCCGCGTGTACGCGTAGCGGAGGTCATCGCCAATCTGAAAGCGGTGGCCGCAAAGGAGGCCCAGATGGACGAGGCCGTTCTCGCCGGCGCGAAGGAACCTGCGTGGCTGCAATCCGCGCTGGCTGCCAAGGGCGTGCGCGTGATCGACTAAGGCCTGCATGCCGCGCGTACTCTACCTGTCCCACGCGACGCCGTCCGTCTACGACATCATCCGCGGCGAGCTGCCGCCGGGGTTCGAGCTCGTCACGCTCGACGCCGATGACGACGCCGAGCGCCGCGCCAAAGTTGCCGATTGCGAAGTCGTCATCGTCGCCGCCACGCCGCTGCGGCGCGACGTGATCGATGCCGCCGGGGCGCTGCGGCTCGTTCACCACCAGGGCGTCGGCTACCACGACACCGTCGACTGCGCGGCGCTCAAAGCGCGCGGCATTCCCCTTGCGCTGACACCCGAGGGCACGTCGATCGGTGTCGCCGAGCACGCGGTGCTGCTCGCGCTCGCGGTGTGCAAGCGCCTGCCTTATGCAGACGCTGAACTCCGCCAGGGCCACTGGCACATCAACGCGTTGCGCCCCGAGTCGCGGGAACTCTGCGGAATGACGGTGGGCTACCTCGGCATGGGCCGGATAGGCCAGGCCGTCGCGCGGCGCCTGTCGGCATTCGACACGAAGGGCCTCTACTGCGACGACCAGATGCCATTGACCGCCGATCGGGAGCGCGAGCTCGGGCTCGAACGCGTCGGCTTCGACGCGCTGCTGTCGCGCTCCGACCTGCTGACGTTGCACCTTCCATTGACGCCGGCAACGCGCCACATCGTCGATGCGGCGGCCATCGCGAAGATGAAACTGGGCGCCATCGTCATCAATACGGCTCGCGGTGGCCTCATCGACGAGCAGGCGCTCCACGAGGCGTTGCAGGCGGGCCGCCTGGGCGGCGCCGGGCTCGACGTCTTCGAGAAGGAGCCGCCCGCAGCCTCCCATCCACTGCTGGCGCTGCGAAGCGTCGTCGCGACGCCGCACATTTCTGCGGGCACCCGGGACGCGCTGCAGACCAAGATGCATGCGCTGTTCGCCAATGTCGAGCGCTTCTACCGGGGCGAGGCGCTGGTCAACGCGGTGCCGCTCTCCTGACCGTTCGAACCGATCACAAGGACCTGCGATGCCGAATGCGACCAACGACGACGACGCTACCAAACTTCCGCCGCCAAGCGGCATGCGTCGTGGGCTGACGAGCTACGGCGACGCCGCATTTTCGCTGTTCCTGCGGAAGGCGTTCATCAAGGGCGCCGGGTACACCGACGACGCGCTCGATCGCCCGATCATCGGGATCGCCAATACGGCGAGCGCGTACAACCCGTGCCACGGCAATGCCGCCGCCCTGGTCGAGGCAGTGAGCCGCGGCGTCATGCTGGCGGGCGGCCTGCCGATGCCGTTTCCGACGATCTCCTTGCACGAAAGCTTCGTCCATCCGACCAGCATGTATCTGCGCAACCTGATGTCGATGGATACCGAGGAGATGATCCGCGCGCAGCCGATGGACGCGGTCGTATTGATCGGAGGTTGCGACAAGACCGTTCCCGCGCAACTGATGGGCGCCGCGTCGGCGGGCATTCCGGCAATCCAGCTCGTGACGGGCTCGATGCTGACCGGGTCGCACCGCTTCGAGCGCGTCGGCGCCTGCACCGACTGCCGCCGCTTCTGGGGCCGCTACCGCGCGGACGAGATCGACGCCGACGAGATTGCGAGCGTCAACGACAAGCTGGTCGCGAGTGTCGGAACCTGCTCGGTGATGGGCACCGCGAGCACGATGGCGCTCGTTGCCGAGGCGCTCGGCATCATGGTGCCCGGCGGAGCGACGCCGCCGGCCGTGACCGCCGATCGCGTTCGCATCGCCGAGGAAACAGGCGCCACCGCGGCACGTCTGGCGACGTCGGGTTTGACGCCGCACCGGATCCTCACCGCCGAGGCTTTCGAGAACGCGTTCCGCGTGCTGATGGCGATCGGCGGATCGACCAACGCGATCATCCATCTGACGGCGATCGCAGGTCGCGTCGGCATCGCCGTCGACATGGCGGAACTCGACCGCATGGGCCGCGAGACCCCGGTCCTGATCGACCTGAAGCCGTCGGGACGCTATTACATGGAAGACCTGCACGCGGCCGGAGGGCTCGCGACGCTGTTGCGCGAGCTCGCGCCGATGCTGCACCTCGATGCGCTCACCGTCACGGGCCGCACGCTGGGCGAGGAGCTCGAAGCGGCGCCGCCGGCGTTTGCGCAGGATGTCGTACGTCCTCTGAGCAATCCGATCCATCCGCAGGGCGGCATCGCGGTGCTGCGCGGCAATCTCGCGCCCGATCACGCGATCATCAAGCAATCGGCGGCCAATCCTGCGTTGATGGAGCACGAGGGCCGGGCGGTAGTGTTCGAGAACATCGACGATCTGGCGGCGCGCATCGACCGCGACGACCTCGACGTCGAACCCGACGACGTTCTGGTGCTGAAGAACATCGGACCGCTCGGCGCGCCGGGAATGCCGGAAGCAGGCTACCTGCCTATCCCGCGCAAGCTCGCACGTCGCGGCGTCAAGGACATGCTGCGCATTTCGGATGGGCGCATGAGCGGGACGGCGGCGGGGTCGATCGTGCTGCACGTCTCGCCGGAGGCGGCGGCCGGCGGTCTCTTTGCGCTGGTCAGGAACGGCGATCGCATTCGCCTGAGCGTCAAGAACCGCGAACTGTCGCTGCTCGTGCCGGAACAGGAACTCCTCGAGCGATCGCGCGCGGCCGGGAGAACGCAACCCTCCGCGGCGCGCGGCTACCGCAAGCTGTTCCTGCAAAGCGTCACCCAGGCCGGGCAGGGTGTGGACTTCGATTTCCTGCGTGCGGAGGAGATCACGGCAACAATCCCGCGGCCGCGATAGCGCGAAAGGCGTACATGAAGAAGGTGATCTGGGGTGTGCTGAGCACGGCAAAGATCGGGCGGGAGCGTGTGCTGCCTGGCATGAAGAAAAGCAGCCTGCTGGAGATTCGCGCGATCGCTTCGCGCGACGAGGCCCGCGCGCGCCGGACGGCCGACGGGCTGGGCATTCCCAAAGCCTACGGCTCGTACGACGCCCTGCTCGCCGACCCCGAGATCGAGGCGATCTACAACCCGCTACCCAATCACCTGCACGTGCCGCTCACGCTGCAGGCCGTCGCGGCAGGCAAGCACGTCCTTTGCGAAAAGCCGATCGCGCTAACGGCGCACGAGGCGCTGGAGCTTCGCGCGGCAGCAGGCAAGGTGCTGATCGCCGAGGCGTTCATGGTGCGCTTCCATCCACAGTGGCTGCGCGCCCGTGAACTCGTGCGCGAAGGTCGCATCGGCACGTTGCGCGCCGTTCAGATGTTTTTCGGTTATAACAATGTTGATCCCGGCAACGTCCGCAACAAGGCCGACATCGGCGGCGGTGGTCTCTATGACATCGGCTGCTACGCGATCGTGGCCGGGCGCTTCTTCCTGGCCGCCGAGCCCACGCGCGGCATCGCGCTCATCGACCGCGATCCGACTTTTCGCACCGATCGCCTCACCAGTGCGTTGCTGGACTTCGGCGATGGGCGACGCCTCGATTTCAGCGTATCGACGCAGGTCGCCCCGTACCAACGCATCCAGCTTTGCGGCACCAAAGGCAGGATCGAGCTCCCCATCCCGGTCAACGCGCCGCAGGGCGCGGCGACGCGCATCTTCATCGACGATTGCTCGTCGCTCGACGGAGCCGGTATCGTGACCGAGACGCTTCCGGAAAGCGACCAGTACCAATTGCAGGGCGAGGCGTTCTCGCGTGCGGTACGCGGCGAGATTGCGCTTCCCTACGGTGTCGAGGACGCGATCGCCAACATGCGGGTCATCGACGCGCTGTTCCGATCCGAAACGAGTGGACGATGGGAATCCGTCGCCCGCGACTGACGGCCGCAATCGCGGGCCGAATCGATCAGCGCTGCCAGCTGCTGAACGATTTCCAGAGCATGTAGGCGGCGAGCACGTAGAGCACGACGGCAAACGAGCGCTTGAGCGCCTTGACGGGCCAGCGGTGGGCGGCTCGCGCGCCGATCGGTGCCGAGATCACGCTCGCCGCGACGATCGCCAGCAGCGCTGGCAAGTAGACGTACCCGATCGAGTGCGGCGGCATGCCGGTCTGGGAAAGCCCGGCGACCACAAAGCCGATCGTGCCCGCCACGGCAATCGGCAACCCGAGCGCCGCCGACGTCGCGACGCAGTTGCGGATGTTGATGTTGCACGCAGTCATGAACGGGACCGACAGAAAGGCCCCGCCGGCGCCGACCATGCTCGAAATCAGGCCGATGCCGCCGCCGACGGCGACGAGCCCTACCCGGCCCGGCAGCACGTGCGTGGGATCCGGCTTTCGGTCTAGCAGGATGTTCGTCGCTGCCAGCATGACGAACACGCCGAAGAACGCCGACACAACGGCGGTCGACATGCCGCCGAGGATCTGAGGACCGACGAGCGAGCCAACGATGATTCCCGGCGCGAGTCCGGCGACCACCGGCCACAGGATCGCACCGTGCCGCTGATGCTCGCGCATCGACGCAATCGACGTGAACAGGATTGTGGCCGTCGCCGTCGCAATGGCCATATGCACGATGTGTTCCGGCGCGAACCCCTCGCGCGTGAATACCAGTGTCAGCAGCGGGACCATCGTCATCCCGCCGCCCAGGCCGAGGAGCCCGGCGAGAAAGCCGACGACCGCGCCCAGGACGAGGAACGCGACGACTAGCGCCGGGTCCATCCCGTCAGGCTTTTCGCTTTGCGAGTTTCAGCACGAACGCCCACTCGGCGGGATCGACGGGCGTCACTGACAGCCGGCTGCCCCTTTGCAGGACACGCATGTTGGCTAGCTCGGCATGCTCGCGTAGTTCGGATAACGGCACGAATCGGAGTTTGTCGATCAGCTTGACGTCGACGCTGACCCAGCGCGGCGCATCGCGCAACGCCTTGGCGTCGTAGTACGGACTCTTGCGGTCGAACTGCGTGGCGTCGGGATACGCTTGCGCGGTGACCTCGACGACGCCGGCGATTCCCGGCTCCGGGCAGCTCGAGTGGTAGAAGTACGCGCGATCGCCCATGCGCATCTGGTCGCGCATGAAGTTGCGCGCCTGGTAGTTGCGCACGCCGAACCACGACGTTGTCCGGTTCTTGGCCGCGGCGAGATCGTCGATCGAGAACTCGTCGGGCTCGGATTTCATCAACCAGTAGCGCATGTTCTACCTGCGTTCGAAACCCCCGACCTACCCAATTTCCGGAAATCGGCTTGTAGTCGGTCTTGGGAATCGAGATGATATTCCAGGCGCGGGGGCGATTACCGGGGGAGTTGGGAGTAGGCCCGCCGCGATGACAACGCAGCCCACCGCGACGAGCGCCCGCGCCCAACAACCGCGCAGGAGGGGTTCACACGCCTGATCACTCGCCGCCCGATTACGGCGCGCCTGGTTCCGGATTCATGCGGGAACTCCTCGTCTAAACCCGGAAGCCAAGGCATTACGCCTCGGCACGAGTCAGCCAAATTCAGTGGGCGAGCCCACTTGGCAACCGCGCATCGACCATTTGGCGCGTTGCCTCGCGCACGACGTCTGCAATTTCCGACCCGGTCCCGACGATTTGCAATGCGTATTGCCTCCGGCCGCTCGCTGCCCGCACCCGGCGTTCCACCGGCAAGGTCAGGGTTCGGGGCTGTGGATCGGATTGTCCGGCAGCGAAGGAATTGCGCTCAGGTATTCGTAAATCGCGCGCAGGTCACCGTCAGTCATCTTGCCGAAGACGGGCCAGGGCATGATCTGAAGCGGTAGGCCCGGTGCGTCAAGCGGGTTGTGCCCCGTACGTATCGTCGCGCGAAACTGCTCGAACGTGAGGCCCGCGGGCTTGCCGATCGCATCCGGCGTGATGTTGGCGGCCACGAACGGCGAAGGCGGGAAGGTCCGGCCACCTGCCATGTATTCACCGACATTGATTTGCTCTGGCTGCCCCAGGAACGGATTGCCGCCCGGCGCGTACGCCGGATGCGTGTGGCAGTCGTTGCACCCTGTGGTGTTGACGATATAGCTCCCCAAACCCACCAGCGCTCGATTCTTCTTCCTCAGGGTAAGCTGCGATGGGGGAATCGGCGAAATCTCGAAACCGCGCTGAATGCGGCTTTCGTTGTCGGCCCGCTCGCCATCGGCGGCCGCGCGAAGCGGGAGGAGGATGGCCAACAGCGCGCATCCGATTACCGGTGCTGCAATCCTGAATGCGCGATTACGGTTGATTTTCACGTTATTAGCCCTTTCAGCGTCGGATAGAGAGTGTGCGGAGCGCGAGCGCGGCAATGCCGAACCTGGCTCCAAGGCAGCAGGTGGTACGTGGCCACATCGCGAACTCGATGGGTTTGGCGCGGGTAGAGCGATCGGTCATCCCGACGTCAAATATCTTCCCTGTGCGGCCCGTTGTCCTTAAGATTGTCTAAAGGACGCCTCAATTCTTCGCCGGATTCGCGAAGTGGGTAGCGACCGACGGGAAGGAATGCGGCGTGCGGTGTGCGGCTACACCATGACTGACGACCGAAACGCCGCGACCTTTCGCTTCGGCCGGTTCGTTCTGCGACCCGGCGAGCGACAGCTCCTCGCCGACGGCGTGGTCGTGGCACTGGAACCGCGCGCGTTCGACGTCCTGACTGCGCTGGTCGAGCGCGCGGGCGAGCTCGTCACGAAGGACGACCTGATGGAGAGGATATGGCCGGGCAGGGTCGTCGAAGAGGGCAACCTGCACGTGCACGTTTCGGCGCTGCGGAAGGCAGTGGGTCACGACGCCATCGCAACCGTCGTCGGACGCGGTTACCGGTTCTCGGCGAGCACCGATTCCTTCAACGCCGGGGCGCCACGAACGACGGCGCCGCACAATCTGCCGCAGCCGTTGACGCACTTCATCGGTCGCGAGTCCGACCTCGCGGTCCTCTCGAACTCCCTTTCGCAGAGGCGCCTGATCAGTCTCGTCGGCATCGGCGGGGGCGGCAAGACGCGCCTCGCGATCGAGCTCGCGGAAATGATGTTGGACTCGTTCCCCGACGGCGTGCGCTTTGTCGACCTTGCGTCGGTGAGCGAACCCGAGCGCGTGGCGCTCGCCGTAGCGGCGGTGGTCGGCGTTCGAGAACGAGCCGACGCGCCTGTCGAGGAAATGCTCGCCCGGCACTTCTCAGACCGGAACGCCTTGCTTGTGCTCGACAACTGCGAGCTCTTGGTCGACGCGTGCGCGGCGCTGGTCGAGCGCGTCCTGGCAGCTGCTCCGCGGGTACGCGTGCTGGTGACGAGCCGCGAGCGGCTCGGCGTCGACGGCGAGCAAGTCGTTCCCGTCCGCTCGTTGTCCCTACCGCCGACGAGCGCGCAGACCGCAGAGGAGCTGCTCGCGTCGGAAGCCGTGCAACTCTTCTGCGATCGCGCCCGCCTGGTGGTTCCTGAATTCGCGTTCGATACCGGCAATGCCGCGACGATCGTCGATATCTGTCGTCGTCTCGACGGGATTCCGCTCGCCGTAGAGCTTGCCGCAGCGCGCGTGAAGATGCTCTCGGTTGAGCAGATTCGCGCGAAGCTCGACGATCGATTTCGACTGCTCACCGGCAATATGAGCGCGCTGTCCCGTCACCAGACGCTGCTGGCGACGCTGCAGTCGAGCTTCGATCACCTCGCGGCGATCGAGCAGCATTGGCTGCAGCGGCTGTCGATATTCGCTGGCGGCTGGACCCTGGAGGCGGCGACCGCGATCGCAGGAAACGGTGACGACAACGAGACGCTGGAACGACTCGGACGCCTCGTCGACAAGTCGCTCGTGCTAGTCGACCGGACCGACCCTCGCGCCCATCGCTACAATCTGCTCGAGACGGTGCGACATTACGCGCAGGATCGGCTCGAAGAGTCCGGGACGATCGACGTCGTCCGGGAGCGGCACCTCGCGTATTTCCTCGAATTCGCGAAGACCGCCCAGCAAAACCTGTTCTCGGAAGCGGTGAAGCATTGGCTGGCAGCGATCGACGCGGAGCTGCCGAATCTGCTCGCAGCGCACGCCTGGTGCGATCGCGCCCCGAACGGAGGGAATCGCGGCCTCGACCTGGCGACGAATCTGCGTACGTACTGGCTCGGCCGGGGTCTGTTCGCATACGGCCAGCTCGTCTACGACGAAGCGCTGGCCCGGCCGGGCGTCGACCCGCGCGCGATGCTTCGCGGCAAGGCGCTGTACGCGCTGGGGCAACACCAGTATGTTCGCGGTCGACTTAGCGAATCCGTCGCGCCAACTGAAGAGGCGCTGTCGATCGCGCGCGAGCACGGCGATGACGAGTGGGTCGTGTTCTGCTTGGACAGGATCTGCCTCGCGTGCCTTTGGCTCGGCGACACGTCCCGTGCGGTGACGTATTGCGACGAAGAGCTGGCGGTGGCCAACCGGACCGGAAAGCGACGCCTCGTTGCGTTCTCGCTGACTGCCAAAGGTGGCGTCTTCCGCGCGCAGGGCGACTTCGACAATGCCGCACACGCCTACGAGCGGGCGCTTGCGCTGTTCGACGACGAACAGGATGTGCACAACCGGTACAACGCGCTCGTCAATGTGGCGCGCGTGTCGGTGGCGCGCGGCGACCAGGGACGCGCCCGCCGCGCGCTGGCGACGGCGATCGATCTGGCCATGAACATGGGAACGACCTACCGCGGACATTTCGCCCTCGATGCCACTTCGCGTCTGGCCGCTGCCTGCGGCAGCTGGGAGCCCGCCGCAAGCTTTCAGGGCGCATCCGACGCTGCCGTGGACATGGCCGGGGGCGTGCGGAATTGGTTCGACGATTCCGTATTGGCCGCGCTGCAAGGGAAGCCGCGCGCGATGCTCGGCGCCGACGGATACGCCCTCGCCTACGAACGGGGGCGCACGCTGAATCTCGCTACCGCGCTCGCTGAGGCGCTGGCGTGGCTTGACGCGCCGACGTAGTCCTCGGCCCGGGCACCTTTCCGGATGGGGACGTCCTGCGAAGATTGCGCGCACCCGAGCACCGCGCGAATGGCGTGAGACGACCCGGCAGTGGCGTTTCGTCAACGGCCAGCTCGCGCAAGTCGATACGGAACCTATGGAAGCTCGCCTCGACTCAATCGCGCCGATCGGTTCGAACTGACTCTTCGCCTTTAGGCCGATCGGGAGGGGTCTCTTCGTCCTGCGCGTCGTCGTCCCCGTCGTCCTCGTCCTCCCACGTATAGCGGCGCCGCGGCGGAATGTCGAGGCGCCGCAGCGCAATCGCCATCGCAACGCCGATCACCGCAGCCGCCAGATGCGTCTCCCACGAAACGCCGCTCTGAATGGGGAAGACACCCCAGACCAGGGTCCCGTACATGAAGCACACCAGCAGCGACGCCGCGATCGCACGCCGGTCTCGCCGGATCACGCCCGCGATGAGGATGTAGCTGGCGAGGCCATAGACCAACCCGCTCGCACCCAGGTGCAAGGACGATCTGCCGAACAACCAGACCGCAATTCCCGGCCCGACATAAACGGCGGGCAATACGCGAGTCGACGACTGAGGGTAGAGGTAAAGCATGGTGGCGCCCAGCACCACCAGTGGCGGCGTGTTGGCGAGCAGATGTTCGAACCCGCCATGCATCAGGGGCGCCACAAGCACCCCTAACAGTCCCGACCACTCGCGCGGCCGAACACCGAGTTCGCCGGGGCCGAGGTCCAGCGCCCAGTTCGAGAGTTGAATGAGCCAGACGAGGGCGACGAAGCCAAGGGCAAGCTTTACCGCAAGCCGGAAATTCGCGGTGGCGCGTTGGGAGCCGGTGCTCGCAGGATCGAGATCGTGAATCTGCATCGCGACAGCATACGCAGTGTCGCGTGCGCGCAGCCGTTTGCCGACTTCCCTGGGTCGCGAACGAAACCTCGAGGAGATCCCGTCGGCGCTCGCCGATCCCTCGACCCCGGTCGACCTCAGGTACTCAGTGAGGCGTGCCGACCTTCCCGGGGAGTCTGGCTTTCGCCGACACGGCTTCGACGGACAGCGTGAACGTACGCTGTTCGTTCGGATTCATCGCGCCGACGCCGACGAGCTTGCGGGCGATTTCTTCGCCGCGATCGTTGAATATCGACACGACGACGGTGTATTCCCAGGGCTCGCCATCGGCGGGATGCCTGATGCTCCCTTCGATGCGCAGCGGCGTGAGCGCCGGCGTCTCCGACGGATCGGTGGCGGCGCCGATGCGAAGGTAATGCCGGCAGACGGGACACACGACCGCGCTTTCCAGAACGGTCTCCCGACAATGCGGGCAGGCGCGCGTCGCCCCGGGGCCACCCGGGCGCACGTTGCTCATGCGCCGGCGCTTCTCAACTGCCGGCGCCGTTACCGAGCTTGCCGGCCTTCGCGCCCTTGCCGTCATCCCAGCCGAACTCGGCGTGACCGCGCATGCGCGCGCCGGCAGCGACCGTCAGCGAACCCGTCTTCAGGTCGCCGATCATCACGCCGGTCTGCAGCAGATCGACGTGCGAGGCTTCCTCGACGTTGCCTTCGAGCTCCCCGCTGATCGTGACCTTGTCGGCGCGCACGCCGCCGGTCAGCTTTGCGCCGGCCTCGATCGTGAGATCACCCTGGACAGCGACGTCGCCTTTGAACTTTCCGGCGATGCGAACGCTGCCGCCGCCTTCGATCTTGCCTTCGATGGTGATGTCAGCGGCGATCAGCGATTCCTTGCGGGGAACCGCGGTGCCGGCGCGTGCCGTAGTAGCAGCGACGGGTGTGGGCGCGGGGGCGAGGGCGGGTGCGGGGGTAAGCTCGGGCTTCGGCGTCACGTCGTAGCGGGCGGGTTCCTTCGCTTCGGGAGCAGGCGCGAACGTCTGCCGGGGGCTCGTATTGTCTTTCCAGAGGGACATGGCGGAGGCCTTTTATGACGTTGGAATGTCTAGGCTAGCGCCAAAACCGGGTGAAAGCAATCAATCCGTCGCAGAGGCAGAAATCTTTGGTTCCTGGCGGGGATCGACGCCACGATCGTTGCGACCGCCCCGTTTCCTGGCCGCGCCCTCCCAGGGCGGTATCATGGTCTGCAGTCGTAATGGGAGCGCGGGTCAGGATCGTCAATGAACTCAACGGGAAGGGTGCCGATCCGCCCACCGGCGAGTCCGGCGCCCGCACCGCGCGGGTGATGGACGCGATCCTTGCCGACTTTCGCGCGGGACGATAATGTTTGGTGCCGGCACAATCATGACCGAATCCCATTTCCAGCTTTTGCTTCATGCCGCAAGGTCGCAGCCGGAACCGCAGCGCCTTCTGTTCGTATTTGCGGCTGCCGCATTGCCCGCAGACGCGAGCGCCGAGCAGAAAGTACGGTTTCAGGCGGGCGAAGGAGGGGAACTCGATCCTGTGATGTGCGTGGCCAAGGATCCTGACCTGCTGACCAGTTTCGACGCGTTGGCGGCTGAATCGGGAGGAACCGGGCAGGACTGGCGCGTGGTGTTCGTCGCCGGGTTGTCCGGGCACGGGCGGAGCGTACCCACTGAATCTCAGATCGAGCAGGCACTGAACGAAATGGTCGAGGCCGTACGTCGCGGCAACACCGGTCGTTACGCGGCGTACGACGCACGCGGGGCGCCCCTGAGCTTTTCATGAGTGCGCGCTCCTCCGGATCCGCCTTTGCGCTTTGGAGCTTGGGTTTCCGGCCTTTCTATTTGCTGGCCAGTATCTTCGCGGCGTTGTCGGTTCCACTGTGGGTATGCCAATACGCGGGGTACTTGCCCATTCCCTATTTGCCGAACCTGGTCTGGCATGGACACGAGATGCTGTTTGGCTACACGCTGGCGGTAATCACCGGATTTCTCTTCACGGCGGTTCGTAACTGGACGGGCCAACCTACGCCGACAGGTGCAACGCTGGTGGCGTTTGCCGTGCTCTGGATTGCGGGACGAATCCTGGTTCTGACGCCTTACGAACTTGCGTCAGCCATGGTCAATGCGGCGTTCCCGGTGGCCGTGGCGGTCGGCATCGGAATCCCGCTCGCCAGGAGCGGTAACCGGCGCAACTACTTCTTCGTCGTGCTCCTTTTGCTGTTTGCCCTGGTCAGCCTGGCCTTGCATCTTTCCTACCTCCGCATGTTGGACTGGCCGGAGCTGGCGAGTTTGCAGGTCGGGCTCGACCTCGTGTTGTTGATCATGGTAGCGATAAGCGGGCGCGTCATCCCGATGTTCACCAACAATGGCGTCCCGGGCGCCCATGCGACTCGTCATGCTCTCGTCGAAAAGTTCGTAATCGGGAGCGTTGGGGCGCTCCTGGTGGCTGACTTGTTTCGGGCTTCAGGCGCAGTTCTGGCCGCAGTTGCGTTGCTGGGCGCCGTCGTGCATGCCGCACGGCTCTATTTCTGGCAACCATGGCGAACGCTCCGCGCTCCACTCGTGTGGGTGCTGCACGCCGCTTATGGCTGGATCGTCGTTTACCTCGTTCTGCGGGGACTTGCCGCACTCGGTGTGGTTGCCGAGCCACTCGCCGTTCACGCCCTGACAATTGGGGCCATCGGTGGCATGACGATCGGCATGATGACGCGAACCGCGCGTGGCCACACCGCCCGCCCACTGGAGGCTGACCGATTCGAGGTCGTGTGCTTTTTGCTCGTGTTCTGCGCCGCCCTTATCCGCGTGCTCGGCGGGATGGCCTTGCCAAACGGCTACGTTGCGACGGTCATCGCGTCCGGAGTCTGCTGGTCGTGCGGGTTCGCATTGTTCGCGATACGGTATTGGCCGGTATTGTCCCGCGCACGGCTTGATGGCAAACCAGGATAGGCGAGGTTGACGGCCGCGCCATCGGCACCGTCAATCCAGCGCCGGAGGTGCGGCGCGGGCGCGGCGGCTAGCGCGGAGCACGTAGATCCCCGAACCGATCAACAGAACGATGCCCGACCACGCGAGCCCGTTCGGGACATCCCCCCAGACGACGAAGCCGATGACCGCCGCGAACAGCAGGCCCGAATAGCGGAAAGGCGCGACGAGCGACAGGTCGCCCTTCCGGGTGCTGCTCACCAACAGGTAGTAGGCGGTGGCGAGGAACGCCGCGGCGACGGCAAGGAGGCCGAGTTCGAACGCGCCCACCGGGGCCCAGCCTTCGAGCAGCGTGAATGCGCCGGAGAAAACGGTGACCGAGACCGTCGTCGACAGCGTCACCAGGATCGACGGAATGCCGACGTGCACCCGGCGCGTCAGCAGGTCACGAACGGACAGCAGAACCGTCGCGAGAAAACAGAGGATCGCGTAGCTGTTGTTGAATCCGTCGGACTGCGGCTGGACGATCAGCAGCACGCTGACGAAGCCGACCGCGGTGGCGAACCACGACGGCACTCCGACCCGCTCACCGAGGAAGATCGCCGCGAGCACCGTGATGAAGAGCGGCGAGGTCATGTTGATCGCGGTGGCGCTGCTGATCGGCAGGTGGAACAGCGACACCAGATAGAGCATCGACGCGACGGCATCGACGACTGCCCGCGTTGCCACCCAGCCGCGAGCGATCTCCCCGATTCTCACGGTCGCGCCCATCGCCCGGGCGACGGCCAGCACAAGCGTCGACGCCATGATTCCGCGCACGAAGATCAGCTGCGCGGCCGGTACCGTCTGGCTCGCGTATTTGACCAGCGCATCGTTGACGATGAAGCAAGCCATCGCGCCGATCATCGCCACGATGCCGGCGCGATTCGCGTGGACGCGCGCGGCGTGGTCG
>JBDTRG010000103.1:0-5379 GCA_039931775.1 Betaproteobacteria bacterium
TTTCGGTCGCCGACGCGCCGTCGGAGCCGTAGAACGCGTGGCCGAGGCCGGGCGGGGCGAGTGCCGCCAGCCGCTCGGACAGTTCGATCACCGGCTGGTGCGTGAATCCGGCGAGGAGCACGTGCTCGAGCGCCCCGACTTGATCGATGACCGCGGCGTTGATCCGTGGGTTCGCGTGGCCGAACAGGTTCACCCACCATGAGCTCACCGCGTCGAGGTAGCGATGACCGTCGAAGTCGTAGAGCCACGCACCTGCCCCGCGGGCGATCGGTACGATCGGCAGGGTTTCGTGCGCCTTCATCTGCGTGCACGGATGCCAGACCGCGCGTCGGCTGCGTTCGAGCCAGTCGGCATTGGCGGTCATGGGCGTCCCAGTTGCAGATACCAAGTGGATTGCCCGCGCGACGTGTGTCCCCACGCGATGTAGAACGGTCCGAACGGGCTGTCGACGGCGAAGAACAGGCTGCCGGCCTTGATCGTATCGTCGAGCGAGATGTCGCTGCGCTGCTGCCAAACGTTGCCGATCTCGAGTGAGCCGCCGGCGTAATACGTGTTACCGAACACCGGCAGCGTTCCCATCCGATGCAGGAAAACGGCACGCGCCCGGCCGAGGTAGGCGCCCTCGAGTTCGCGCGTGCGCAATCCCGAGATCTCAAGAAATCCGCCCAGCCGGAAATTGCCGGGAAGCGTAGGCCGGAACAGGGTGGTCCCGGCGACGCGGAGGCCGAGATTAATCGCGTCGCGGTCGCCGATCGGGATCGACTGGTGGGCGTCGAGTTCGGCTCGCTGCACGCTGCGGTCCACGTCGTTCTGGCGCTGCGTTCCTGAGAAGGCCGCCAGCGTGGCGCGCAAGCCATGCCGCGGAAAGAAGGCGTTGTCCTGGGTATCGACGCGGCCGAGGAGCGCCAATCCCCATTCGTCCAGCGTCGTCACCGGAAACGCCGGCGTCGCGACCGTGGGATCCGAACGCTGATGGATATATTGCGGTCCCGCCCGAACGTCGCCCCAGCTGCCAAAGACGATGCCGAGGTCGACGCCGACGCGCTCGTCGAGCACGCGGTACTCGGCGACCTTGGCGCTGTTGGCAAAGAAGTTCTCCGTCGAGCTGCCGATGGAAGCATACGGCGCGACGAACAGCGTCTGCGCGAGGTTGAGCGGCTGGTACAACTCGGTGCGCAGGCTGTTCGACGTGCCGAGTTCGACGTCGTTGATCCACTCACCGCCCAGCGAATCGAGCCAGGTGCGCTTGTGCCGCATCCGAAGGCCGAATGTGTTGTCGCCCTGCGTGTCGGACGAAAATCCGACGCCGAACAGCAGGTAGTTCGGTCCCCAGGGCTTTTCGGCGACGACGAATTCGACGCCGCGCTTTCCATCGACGTCGATCAGCCGATAGTCGATGCGCTCGAAGTCGCCGCGGCCATAGAGGGTGGCGATGTCGAGTTGCGCGGCCGTGAGTTCGACCTTCGTGCCAGCTTTGAGTCCCGCCTGGGCCTGCAGCACTTCGGGGTTCGTGATCTCGGTCCCCTGGATCCCGGCGTAAGTCAACTCCGGATCGGAGATTCCCGGCGGGCGTCGCAGCGACTTTTGATAGACGGCGTAGGCGTCGGCGGGCAGCGCATAGCGCGACAGCGCGCCAGCCGCGGCGCGCGCCGCCTTTTCGCCGACGGCGATGAAGCGCTCGCCCTGGTTGAAGTCGGCGGCCGACAGGTCGCCCAGATCCGGTTCGATCAGCACGTCTCGTTCGGGAACGAGCAGCGCGCGCTGGGCGCGCACGTTCTGCTCGGTCAGGATGTTGATCGACTGTTCGGCGATGCCGAAGAACGAAGACAGCTGCGCGCGTGTCATCAGCGGCGTGCCGATGTTGATCGCGATCACGACCTCGGCGCCCATCGCCTTGACCAGATCGACCGGAAGGTTCTTCACCAGGCCGCCGTCGCCCAGCATTCTGCCGTCGACGTCGAGCGGCGCGAAGATCCCGGGCACCGACATGCTGCCGCGCATCGCGACGTACAGGGGACTGCGGTCGAAGACGACCTCCTTGCCATCGATGAGATTGGTCGCGACGGCGCGGAATGGAATCGGCAGCCGGTCGAAGCTGCCGATGTCGTCGTCGCGCCAGGTCAGCCCATGCAGCAGTATCTCGAGATTCTGCCCGGTCAAAGCGCCCGTCGACAGCTTGAGCGAAAAGTCGCGAAAGCCGAGCTCGAGCGGTATCGTGTACACCGCGTCTTCGCGTTTGCGCCGGACTGACAGTTCCCGGCGCGGCGGCTGGTCGGAGAAGAACGCCGGCCAGTCGAGGGATGTCACGAGGCGCTCCAGTTCGTTCGCCGACATGCCTGACGAATAGAGGCCGCCGACGATCGCGCCCATGCTCGTCGCCGTGATGTAGTCGATCGGTATGCGCAGCTCCTCCAGCACCTTCAGCACCCCGATGTGCGTGAGCCCGCGGGCGCCGCCGCCCGACAGCACGACGCCGATCCTCGGGCGCTTGGAAGGAAACGTCGACAACGGAGCCGGCATCGGCGCGACCGTGCTCGGAGCCGGCGCATTGTCCGCCCGAGCGAACGTCGCCACGCCGGAGAGCACCGCGGCGATGACGACGACGCCCGCCATGCGGCGCAGTTGTGGAATGCGCATCGCGCGCCTATTGTTAGCAGAGTACAGCGACGGCTGAAACCATCGATTCCGCCAGGGCGGAGAGCGCGACGGCGGAGTGGATGAATCCAGAGGGGCAGACATGGCGGAAGTCCGCCCGATTATACCGGCCGACCCCGTGTATACGCGGACGGCGATTGCGCTGCACTGGCTCACGCTGCTGCTCGTCGTCTGCGGTTTTTCGCTTGGCCGATGGATGGTGGATCTGCCCATCGCGCCGCGGACGCTCTCGATCTACTCGTATCACAAATGGATCGGCGTCACCGTCTTCCTCGTGACGCTCTTCAGGTTGACCTGGCGATTCGGTCATCCGATGCCGCTGCTCGCGACGATGCCCCGCTGGCAACGGCGTGCCGCGGCGACATCGCACGTCGCCCTCTACGCGCTGCTGTTCGCGATCCCGGTATCCGGATGGATTTACAGCTCGGCGTCGGGCGTGCAGGTCGTCTACCTGGGCCTCGTGCCGCTTCCCAACCTTTTGCCGAAGGACAAGGCGCTGGCCACGCTCCTCAAGTCCGTTCATTACACGTTGAACTTTACGCTGCTCGCACTGGTCCTTATCCATACGGGCGCCGCACTGTGGCACCGCTTCGTCGCCCGTGACTTGGCACTCTGGCGGATGCTGCCGGCAGGGCCGCGCCCGGACAAGGAGCCCGTTTCGTGAAGCCGTTTCGTTCGTTCGTACCGCCGCTTGCCGCCATGCTGATGGCGGCATCCCCAGGAACCTGGGCACAGGGGGTTCTGATCGACAAAAGCGAAATCCGGTTTGTCTCGAAGCAGATGGGCGCCAGCATCGAGGGCCGCTTTCGAAAGTGGAAGGCCAACGTCGATTTTCGCCCTCTCGAGCTCGACAAATCGAAGGCGAACTTCGAGATCGAGCTCGGGAGCATCGACCTCGCAAGCGAGGAGTCGGAAGCTGAAACGAGACGGCCGGTCTGGTTCGACACCGCCAAATTTCCGGTCGCAAGATTCACGTCGAGCGCGATGCGCAAACTCGCCGACGACCGATTCGAAATCGCCGGCACGCTGGCGATGAAAGGCACGTCGAAGGGGGTCCTCATCCCGGTCGCGCTTGCGAAGGACGCCGCCGGCAATGCCGTGGCAACCGGACAGTTCACGCTGAAGCGGCTCGAATTCCGGATCGGCGAGGGCATGTGGGCCGATACCGCCGCCGTGGCGGACGAAGTGGTCGTGCGCGTCCGGATGGTGCTTCCGCCGTTGCCGCAATGATGGAATGACCGCTCCGCGGCGCCTGTTTGCAGCAGCGGACGTCAACATCGGCCTGTCCGCCGCCCTCGGGGTAGTGCATTGTTTGCAGCATCAACTCCCGCCTCGAACGAGGCCTGGATCGGAACCCCATGCGCCGTTGCGATGCTCGCCCTCGCGACGCTCAGTGGCGCCGCCGACGCCGACACGTCGACCTACCGCGTGGTTCCCGAAGTCACGACGGTCGAGTTCGCCGTCACGCAACTGGGCATTGTGACGCGGGGTGGCCGGTTCGAGCGAACGTCGGGAACGATCGTCCTCGAAGCCGGAACGAACGCAGGCAGCATCGATCTCGTCGTCGACGCGGGGTCGGTCAGCACCGGATGGAATTTGCGCGACGCGTTCCTGAAGAGCGCCGCCATGTTCGACGTCGAGCGCTATCCGGCCATACGCTTTCGTTCGACGCGGTTGGCTTTCGACGGCGAACGACTCGTCGCCGTCGATGGCGATCTGACGCTGCACGGCATCACCCGGCCGGTGCGCCTCGACGTCACGCGCATCGAATGCGGTTCCAATCCGCCAGAAGTGCGCGGCTGCGGCGCCTTCGTCACCGGGCGCGTCTCGCGACGCGCGTTCGGCATGTCGTTCGCCTATCCGCTCATCGGCGATGAAGTCGCGCTCGACTTTGCGGTGACGGCGGTTCGCATCCGAAACTGATGCAAACGCCGGGCCACCCGGTTCGTCGCCGCATCAGGCGCGCGAGGCGCGCACACGCGATTGCATCCGCTTCACCGCAGCGATCAGCTCGCGCGCAATCCCCGGCTCGCGCACCGAGTGGCCGGCATCGGGAACGACGATGTACTCGGCCTCCGGCCAGGCGCGCGCAAGCATGTCCGCCGTCACCGGCGGGCAGATGATGTCGTAGCGGCCCTGAATGATCGAGCACGGGAGGTGGCGAATCCGGCCGAGGTTCGCGACGAGTTCGTCATCGCGCAGGAAGGCACGATTGACGAAATAGTGGGCCTCGATTCTCGCGATCGAGAGCGTCGACGCGTCGTTGTCGAGACCGGGCAGCGCGTCGGGAGGCGGCAGCAGCTTCGAGCAGGCGCCTTCGTAGCGATCCCACGCCAGCGCCGCCGGCAGGTGGATCGCCGGATCGGGGTGCGTGAGGCGACGGTAGTAGCTGCCCAGCAAGTCGCCCTGTTCGGCGGGCGGCAGGAATTCGGCGAACGCGCGCCACGCTTCGGGAAAGATCATGCGCATCCCGTGCATGAACCAGTCGAGTTCGACCGGACGCGCGAGAAAGATGCCGCGAAGCACGAGACCGAGGCAGCGCTCCGGGCGCGCCTGCGCATAGGCAAGCGCCAGCGTCGATCCCCACGAGCCGCCGAACAGCATCCACTTGTCGATGCGCAAATGCTCGCGCAGCCGCTCGATGTCGGCGACGAGGTGCGCCGTCGTGTTGTCGGTCACGTCGGCGACCGGCGTGGAACGCCCTGCGCCTCGCTGATCGAAGAG
>JBDTRG010000104.1:0-7959 GCA_039931775.1 Betaproteobacteria bacterium
GCTTCATCTCGAAAGAGCGCAACGAGCCACCCGACATCGACGTCGACTTCGAGCACCAGCGGCGCGAGGAAGTGATGCAGTACGTGTACACGAAATACGGCCGCGACCGCGCGGCGATCGCAGCCACGCTCATCACCTATCGGCCGAAGAGCGCGGTACGCGACGTGGGTCGCGCTCTGGGATTCGACCTCGCGCAGATCGACCGTCTCGCCGGCGTGTTCGCGTGGTGGGACGGCCGCGAAGTGATGCCCGAGCGGATTCGCGAAGCGGGCTTCGCGCCAGACAACCCGGCGATCGTCCGGCTGATCGGGCTCGCCAACGAGCTGATGGGCTTCCCGCGCCACCTGTCGCAGCATGTCGGCGGCTTCGTCATCGCCCGCGGCCTGATCGAGCGGATGGTGCCGGTCGAGAACGCGGCGATGGCCGACCGCACGGTCCTCCAATGGGACAAGGACGACCTCGACGCGCTGGGATTGATGAAGGTCGATTGCCTGGCGCTGGGAATGCTGTCGGCGATCCGGCGCGCGCTCGCGATGGTATCGCGCTATCGCGGCCGCGAGCTCACGATGCAGGACATCCCGGCCGAGGATCCCGAGGTCTACGCGATGTGCCAGCGTGCCGACACCGTCGGCGTGTTCCAGATCGAGTCGCGCGCGCAGCAGGCGATGCTGCCTCGTCTCAAGCCCGCATGCTTCTACGATCTCGTCATCGAGGTCGCGATCGTGCGACCGGGCCCGATCCAGGGCGGGATGGTGCACCCGTACCTCAAGCGGAGGCAGGGGCTCGAGCCCGTCACGTATCCGAGCGAAGCGGTGAGAGGCGTGCTCGAACGCACGCTCGGCGTTCCGATCTTCCAGGAACAGGTGATGCAGCTCGCGATCGTCGCCGCGGGCTTCACGCCGGGCGAAGCGGACCACCTGCGGCGCTCGATGGCGGCGTGGCGGCGCAAGGGCGGGCTCGAGAAGTTCGAGCAGAGGCTGGTCGACGGCATGGGCGCCCGCGGCTATGCGGAAGGTTTCGCGCGGCAGATCTACCAGCAGATCCTGGGCTTCGGCGAGTACGGCTTCCCGGAATCGCACTCGGCGTCGTTCGCGCTGCTCGTCTACATCTCGGCGTGGCTCAAGCGCTACGAGCCGGCGGCGTTCTGCGGCGCGCTGCTCAACTCGCTGCCGATGGGGTTCTACGGGCCGTCGCAGCTCGTCGCCGACGCGCGTCGGCACGGCGTCGAGGTTCGGTCCGTCGACGTAACCGTGAGCGCGTGGGAGTGCACGCTGGAGAAAGTAGAGAAAGTAGGGTCAGACTCGACTTTTCGTGAAGCACATCCCATTGCGAAGGCGCCGCAAGAAAAGTCGAGTCTGACCCTACTTTCTCCTGCCCTGCGCCTCGGTCTGCGCCTCGTCGCGGGGCTTTCGGAGGCCGGCGCGCAGCGGATCGTCGCTGCGCGGCGGGTGCAGCCGTTCGAGAGCGTGGCCGATCTCGCGCACCGTGCGCACCTCGACAAGCGCGACCTGGCCCGCCTCGCCGAGGCCGACGCGCTCTCGTCGCTTGCCGGCCATCGACACGACGCGGCATGGGACGTCGCCGGCTTCGAACGGCTCCCAGCGCTCATCGCCGGCAGCGCATTCGACGAAGCGGATCCCACCCTGCCGCCGCCGACCGAGGGGCAGGATATCGTCGCCGACTACCGGACGTTGTCGCTCACGCTGCGACGGCATCCGCTGGCGCTGCTGCGCGACGCGCTCACAAAGCGCCGGCTCGCGACCGCCGCCGAGATCGCGCAAGCGCCGCAGGGCCGCATCGTCCGCACCGCCGGCATCGTCATCGGTCGGCAGCGGCCCGACACCGCGAGCGGTGTGGTCTTCGTCACACTGGAGGACGAAACCGGCGTGACCAACGTGATCGTCTGGCGCGACGTCGGCGATCGCCAGCGCCGCGAGCTGCTCGGCGCGAAGCTCCTCGCCGTCTTCGGCAAGGTGGAGCGCGAGGGGCAGGTCGTTCATCTGCTCGCCGGGCGGCTCGGGGACCTCTCCCCGCTGCTGGGCGATCTCGAGATCCGGTCCCGGGACTTTCACTGACGGTCATTCAGGCCGATTTCCTCAGTCCCGGACCGACCCTGTGTAAGATTCGGCGATCCGGTACGACGACTCTGTACCTCGGTACTACGGATCATGGCAAAACCCGAATTCGACATCGTGGTGATCGGCGGCGGTTCGGGCGGGCTCGTCGCCGCCGCCGGCGGCGCGACGCTCGGCGCCAAGGTCGCCCTTGTCGAGAAGAACCGGCTGGGCGGTGATTGCCTCTGGTACGGCTGCGTGCCGTCCAAGACGCTGATCAAGTCCGCGCGGATCGCCCACCAGATGCGCCACGCGGACCGCTGGGCGCTGCCGCCAGAGGTACCCAGGCCCGACCTCGCCAAGGTCATGGAGCGGATCGCCGGCGTCATCGCGGACATCGAGCCCAACGACAGCCCCGAACGGTTCCGCGGCCTTGGCGTCGACGTCGTTTTCGGCGACGGCCGGTTCGTGGCCCCCGACGCGTTCGAGGTGAGCGGCCGGAAGCTGACCGCGAAGACCTTCGTCATCGCGACCGGGTCGCGGCCGGCGGTCCCACGCTTCCCGGGCATCGAGGCCACCCCCTACCTGACCAACGAAACCGTGTTCGATCTGCGCGAGCCGGTCCCCTCGCTGATCATCGTCGGCGCCGGGCCGATCGGCTGTGAAATGGCGCAGGCGTTCCGCCGGCTCGGCAGCGAGGTGACGCTCGTCGATATCGCACCGCGGATCCTTCCGCGCGAGGACACCGACCTCGTCGCCGTCGTGTCCGCGGCGTTTGCCGCAGAGGGAATCCGGCATCACCTGGGCGCATCGATCGTCGGCTGCGAGGGTCGCACGGGCGACGTACGCGTCTCCATCCGCACGGTCGACGGGACGCCGGTCGTGCTTGCGGCGACGCATCTGCTGATCGCGGCGGGCCGCACGACGAACATCGATGGACTCGGGCTCGATGCCGCCGGCGTGCGCGTCGACAACGGCCATGTCGTCGTCGACGCGGGGCTGCGGACCACAAACCCCGACATCTACGTAATCGGCGACGCCGCCGGCGGAGCGCAGTTCACGCACCTGGCCGAACACCACGCCGGCATCCTGTTGCGGCACGCGATCTTCCGGATGCGATGGGCGAAGCCCTCGCTGGTGGTGCCGTGGTGCACGTACACCGATCCGGAACTCGCGCGCGTCGGCCTCTCCGAAATGGAGGCGGCGCAGCGCAACGTCGCGCACCGCGTCTACCGATTCCCGTTCGCCGAAATCGACCGCGCGCGCGCCGAAGGCGAAACGGAGGGCTTCGCCAAGATCCTCACCGATCCGAAGGGCAAGCTCCTCGGCGCCGCGATCGTCGGCCCGCACGCCGGCGAGCTCATCGCCGAATACGTGCTCGCGCTGTCGAAAGGCATGAGCGCCAACGACCTCACCAATGTGATCCACGTCTATCCGACGCTCGCGCAGATCAATCGGCGCGTCGCGGACCAGCGTTTGAAGGAAGGCCTGACGCCCTCGTCGAAGCGGTGGATCCAGCGGATTTTCGGCCTGCACGGAGAAAGAGGGTGAGCGAGCCCAACGCACCCGCGACCGGCGGTATTCCGTGGCGCAAGCTCGCGCTCGCCGCTGTGCTGGCATCCGTCGTCATCGCATTCTTCGCGCTCGGCGGTCCGCGGCACCTCAGCCTCGACACCGTGAAAGCCAACCGCGACGCGCTGGTCGAATTCACGAACCGGCACTACGTCGCTGCGCTGGCGATAGCGTTTGCCGTCTACGCCAGTGCGGTGGCGTTCAGTCTGCCAGCCGGGCTCGTGCTCTCGCTTACGATGGGCTTCCTGTTCGGTCGCTGGGTAGGCACCGCGCTAGTCGTGATCGCCGCAACGATCGGCGCCACGTTCGTGTTCATCGCGGCCCGTTATCTCTTCGCTGACGCCGCACGCCAGCGCATGGGCAAGCTCGGCGCGAAGATCATCACCGGATTTGCCGAGAATGCCCTCAATTATCTCTTGTTCCTGCGGCTCGTTCCGCTGTTCCCGTTCTTCCTGGTGAACCTCGCACCCGCCTTCACGAGCATCAGCGTGAGGACCTTCGCACTGGGCACGTTGATCGGCATCATTCCCGGGACATTCGTCATCGTGAACCTCGGGCAGGCGCTTGGCCGCATCGATTCGCTGTCGGGTCTCCTCTCGACGGAAACCCTCGGCGCATTCGTCCTGCTCGGCGTCCTCGCTCTCGTGCCGGTGCTGGTCAGGAAATTCAGGTCGTCGCCGGTAGAGAAGGCATGATGCGTATCATTGCCCGGCGCACGACCATTGCGCCCCCCGATCCCCCGCCTAGCCCCAGGTAACCGATGCACGCCACGCTGCCGCTCCTCAAGTCGACCGACTTTCCGCCGATCACCCGCCGCGCGCTCGATACGCTGCAGGTCAACCTCGGCTACAAATGCAACCAGGCGTGCCACCACTGCCACGTCAACGCCGGGCCTGACCGTAAGGAGATGATGGCGCGCGAGACCGTCGACGACGTGTTGCGCGTGCTCGAGGCGCGCCGGATCGGCACCCTCGACGTCACCGGCGGCGCGCCGGAGTTGAATCCGCATTTCCGCTACCTCGTTCACGCCGCACGCAGCTCCGGTGTCCACGTGATCGATCGCTGCAACCTGACGATCCTGAACGAGCCGGGATTCGAGGATCTCGCCGATTTCCTCGCACGCGAGAAGGTCGAGATCACGGCGTCACTGCCGTGCTACACGAAGGAAAACGTCGACAAGCAGCGCGGCGACCACGTTTTCGAGTCGTCGGTCCTGGGCCTGCAGAAGTTGAATGCGCTGGGGTATGGCGCAGACGGCACCGGGCTCACATTGAACCTCGTCTACAATCCGCTCGGGCCCACCCTGCCGCCGGCGCAGGACAAGCTGGAGGCCGACTACAAGCGCGAGCTCGCCGCGCATTTCGGCATCGTGTTCAACCAGCTCTTCACGCTCGCCAACATGCCGATCAAGCGCTTCGGCTCGACGCTCGTCACGCAAGGCAAGTTCGCGAGCTACATGCAGCTCCTGCGTTCGGCGCACGACCCGGCGAACCTCGACGGGGTCATGTGCAGGTCGCTGATTTCAGTCGACTATCGCGGCAACCTCTACGACTGCGACTTCAACCAGATGCTCGGCATCCCGCTCGTCACCGCCGGCAAACCGCGCCGGCACCTCGCGGATCTTCTCACCGAAAGCCTCGACGACGCACCGATCTCCGTCGCCGATCACTGCTACGGCTGCACCGCGGGACAGGGTTCGAGCTGCGGCGGCGCGCTCGCCTGATTCGGGGGGCGAGCACCCGCACGTGCGCGTTTCGATCATCGTTCCGGCGCTGGACGAGGCGCGTGGCATCGTCGGCACGCTGACGCCCCTTGCATCGATGCGCGCTGCCGGACACGAAGTCATCGTCGTCGATGGCGGCAGCAGCGACGCGACGCTGGCTCTCGCGTCGCCACTTGCCGATCGTGCGTTCGTCGCGAAGCGCGGACGCGCCGCCCAGATGAACGCCGGCGCTGCCGTCGCTGCCGGCGAGATCCTCCTCTTCCTGCATGCCGATTCGCAGTTGCCCGCCGCAGGTCTCGGCTCGGCCATCCGCGAACTGGACCGTTCCGGTAGACAATGGGGGCGCTTCGACGTGACGATCGCTGGCGCACACCCCGCGCTGGCGGCGGTCGCGACCATGATGAATCTCCGGTCGCGGCTTACCGGCATCGCCACCGGCGACCAGGCGATATTCGTCGAGCGCGCGCTCTTCGACGCCGTCGGCGGTTACCCCGACCAGCCATTGATGGAAGACATCGAACTGTCGAAACGATTGAAGCGCGCCGGCGGACGGCCGCTGTGCCTCGCCGAGCGCGTCACGACATCGGGTCGGCGCTGGGAACGCGATGGCACGTGGCGAACGATCGTCGCGATGTGGGGCTGGCGATTTGCGTATTGGCGCCATGCCGATCCGGGGCGATTGGCGTTGGAATACCGGGCTGAGCGCACCGCCACGCCAGTCACGCTGCAGGTTTTCGCGAAGAACCCGGTCGCCGGCGCCGTGAAGACCCGGCTTGCGGCGACGATCGGCAACGACGCAGCCGCGGCGCTTTATACCCAGTTTGTCGACATGACGCTCGCGACGGCGAATGCGGCGCGGTTGGCGGGCGTTGTCGATCGCGTAGAGCTCTGGTGTGCGTCGGACATCGAAGCGGCGGCCTTCGTCGGATGGAGGGATCGCTACAGCATTTCGCTTGAGGCGCAGTCCGGCGTCGACCTGGGCGCGCGAATGCTCGCCGCGCTGGATTGCGCGCTCGCGATGGGGTCGCGCGCGATCCTCATCGGCACCGACTGCCCCACGCTCGATGTCGCCTATCTCGCACGCGCGGTCGCGGCACTCGATGCGCACGATGCGGTGTTCGGACCCGCCGAGGACGGTGGATACGTTCTGGTCGGCCTAGCCCGACACATCGATGCGTTCACGGGCGTCCCATGGAGCGCGCCGGACACGATGGCCGCGACTCGCGCGAAACTCGAAGCCCAGCGCGCGTCATGGGAGGAATTGCCCGCGCTCTGGGATATCGACGAGCCGGCCGATCTCGATCGCTGGCAGGCGCTGATCGCGTCGACTGGCTCCGTTCCCGTACATGGATCGATGGCGCGGGTTGCTCCAATCGAAAATGCGCACGGGCCGCCGGTGTGAATGTTGGTGTTTTCACACTGAAACGGTAAAATCTCGCGTTCCGAAACATTGTGGTCGGCGAACACGCGACCAACCTCCGCAACGCGCCGACACCCAACGAGGAGAATCGAAATGGCATTACGTGGAGCAGTTCTGTGTGTGTTCGCAGCCTTGATCGCGGCGGGTTGTGCCTCGGGCCCGCCGTTCATCCAGGTCGAGCAGCCAATGGCGGTGCAGACGGCCACACGCAGGGCCCAGTTCGAATTCAACTGTCCGGCGGCGACGGGTCAGATCCTCTCGCAGCAGATGATGACGTCGCCACTCGAGTACACGCGTTTCGCGCCGCCCAATCGCGCCGAGTACACGATCGGTGTCGCCGGTTGTGGGCAACGCCAGACCTACCTCGTGATCTGCACCGACGGCGGCGGGTGTGTTGCGATGGCGGGTCGAGCGGTCAACTGACCCCCCTCAATGGATATCCATCGACGTGGCTGGGCGTCCTGTGCGCTGCTGGTGGTCCTTGCGATGCCGGCGCACGCCGAGATGTCCGCCGAGGAGCTCGCGAAGCTCGCCCAGAATCCGGTAGGCAACCTGATCAGCGTGCCGTTCCAGAACAACGCGAATTTCAACTTCGGTCCGATGAAGGGCACACAAAACGTGCTCAACATCCAGCCCGTCTACCCGATCCACGTCAGCGACGACTGGAACGTCATCACGAGGACGATCATTCCGGTGATTTCGATGCCGTCACTGGCGCCGGGCGACGACCGCACCAACGGCGTCGGCGACATCCAGTTCAGCGCGTTTCTTTCGCCGGCAAATCCGGGCAAGGTGATCTGGGGTATCGGCGCGATCGCGCAGCTGCCGACGCACAGCAACGCCGAGCTCGGCAACGACAACTGGGGCCTCGGCCCGACGTTCGTCGTCCTGCGCCTGGAAAAAGGCGATCCGTGGGTCTACGGCGTGCTGGTCAACAACGTCTGGTCGGTCGGCAACCGCGAGGGCGCGCCGTCCTACAACAACGGTCTCATCCAGCCTTTCCTCAACTTCAACTTCGAGGGCGGCGCCTATCTCACCAGCGCGCCCGTCCTCACAGTCAACTGGAAGGCCGACAGCGGCAATCAATGGACGGTGCCGCTCGGATTCGGGGTCGGCAAGATATTCCATCTCGGAAAATTGCCGGTCAACACGCAGGTCAGCGCGTACTACAACGTCGTCAAACCGGACAA
>JBDTRG010000105.1:0-4232 GCA_039931775.1 Betaproteobacteria bacterium
GCGATCGTCCGCGATCCGAAGGTGTTCCTGTTCGACGAGCCGCTGTCGAATCTCGATGCCAAGCTGCGCGTCGCGATGCGAGCCGAGATCAAGGCGCTCCACCAGCGCTTGAAGACGACGACCGTCTACGTGACGCACGACCAGGTGGAGGCGATGACGATGGCCGATCGCATCGTCGTGATGCATGACGGGCGCATCGAGCAGATCGGCACGCCGCTCGATCTATACGATCATCCGAACAACCTGTTCGTCGCGCAGTTCATCGGCTCACCGGCGATGAATGTGGTCAACGGCACGGTACGGCGCGGCGCGGGAGGCGCCTACGTCGAGGTTCCCGGCGGCGTCCGCTGGCCACTCGACCAGGCCCCGGGTGCCGATGGCCAGGCGGTGACCTACGGCATCCGTCCCGAGCACCTGACGCTCGCTGCGCAGGGAGGCAATGCGGTCCCCGGCGAGATCATCGTCGTGGAGCCGACGGGCGCGGAGACGGAGTTCCTGATCAAGGTCGGCGACGCGCAGTTCGACCTGCGCACCCATGGCCGGCCAGGCGTGAATCCCGGTGACAAGGTCGGCCTTGCGATCGACCCGGCGAATGTCCACGTTTTCGATCAGGCGACCGGGCAGCGGCTGGCCGCTTGATGATGAGCACAAAGTCTCCGAAATCCAAGCGCAAACTTCGCTCCCAATCCTGGTTCGGTCGCGACGACCGCGACGCGCTCGTCCATCGGTCCTGGATGAAGAACCAGGGCTTTCCGCACGACCTGTTCGACGGGCGTCCGGTGATCGGCATTTGCAACACGTGGTCGGAAGTCACGCCGTGCAACGCGCACTTCCGCGAGCTTGCCGAGCACGTGAAGGCCGGTGTGCTCGAAGCGGGAGGCTTTCCGCTCGAGTTTCCGGTCATGGGCCTCGGCGAGCCGGTGATGCGGCCGACGACGATGCTCTACCGTAACCAGGTGGCGATGGACGTCGAGGAGTCGATCCGGGCCAATCCGTTCGACGGCGTCGTGCTGATGATGGGCTGCGACAAGACGACGCCCGCGCTGCTGATGGGCGCGGCGTCGTGCGATCTGCCCACGATCGGCATCTCGGGCGGTCCGATGCTCAACGGCAAGTTCCGCGGGGAGGACATCGGGTCGGGCACGCACACGTGGAAATTCACGGAAATGCTGAAGCGTGGCGAAATGCAGCTCTCGGACATGGAGGAAGTCGAAGCGTGCATGTCGCGCTCGGCCGGTCACTGCATGACGATGGGCACGGCCTCGACGATGGCCTCGATGGTGGAGGCGCTCGGGATGGGGCTTCCGACCAACGCGGCGATTCCCGCGGTCGATTCGCGGCGCAAGGTGCTGGCGCGGTTCACCGGCCGGCGGATCGTCGAGATGGTGCACGAGGATCTCCGGATGTCGAAGATCCTGGTCAAGGAGGCGTTCGAGAACGCGATCATGGTCAACGGGGCGATCGGCGGATCGACCAACGCGGTCGTCCACCTGATCGCTCTCGCGGGCCGCATCGGGGTGACGCTGACGCTCGACGACTGGGACAGGCTGGGGCGCGACATGCCGTGCCTCGTCAACCTGATGCCTTCCGGCAAATACCTGATGGAGGATTTCTACTATGCGGGCGGCCTGCCGGTCGTGATCAGGGAGATCGGCAAATCGCTGCACAGGAAAGCGCTCACCGTCAACGGCAGGTCGATCTGGGACAACAGCAAGGACGCGGTCAACTACAACGCCGCCGTCATCACGCCTCTCGCGAAACCCTTCAAGAAGCTGGGCGGCATCGCGGTGCTGCGAGGCAACCTAGCACCTCGTGGCGCCGTGCTGAAGCCGTCCGCGGCGACGCCGAAGCTCTTGAAACACAAGGGTCGGGCGGTGGTTTTCGAGGACATCGACGACATGCACAAACGCATCGACGACCCGTCGCTCGACGTCGACGCGTCCTGCATCCTCGTGCTGAAGAACTGCGGGCCTAAAGGTTACCCCGGCTTCCCGGAGGTCGGTAATTTTGCGCTGCCGGCGAAGATGCTGAAAAAAGGCGTGACCGACATGATCCGGATCTCGGACGCTCGGATGTCGGGTACCGCATACGGAACGGTCGTGCTGCATACCGCCCCCGAGGCGGCGGCTGGCGGGCCGCTTGCATTGGTCCGCAACGGCGACGTCATCGAGCTCGACGTCGCGAAACGCCGCATCCACCTCCATGTTCCGGACGACGAGCTTGCTCGCCGCCGCGCGCAATGGAAGGCGCCGAAGCCGCATTCCGACCGCGGCTGGGTCAAGCTCTACACCGAAACCGTGCTGCAGGCGGACGAGGGCGTCGACCTCGACTTCCTGGTCGGCAAATCCGGGGCGAAGGTCGGGCGGCCGAGCCACTAGAGCGCATTTCCCGGCCGAATCCACCGTCATGTGCGAAAGCGCACAGACGGCGAATTCCGATGCCCGTAACCTTAGGCCGTACACCGGTCACCGAACGTCGTCGTTCCGCGCGGATTTGCGGCGACGACGGGCAACGGTGGCGACACCCAAGGAGCGGCCCATGAGCATCGGCACCATTCTGTTGATCGTCTTGATTCTGATCCTGGTCGGCGCACTGCCTTCCTGGCCGCACAGCAAAAGCTGGGGCTACGGTCCGAGCGGCATTGTCGGGCTCGTCGTGGTCGTGCTGATCGTATTGCTGCTGATGGGCCGGATCTAGCGTTACGGCACGCGTCGCGTACGCGGGCCGGGACCCGCAGTGGCCACCCGCCATCGCGCTTGGCGATGGGACGCGTCACCCCACCTCAATGCAGGAGACAAACATGATTGCAACAGGCAGAACGGTCGTCGCCGCGCTATCGCTCGCCGCTCTTGTCGGCGCGTTGGCCGGTTGCCAGAAGGAAGGGCCGTTGGAACGTGCAGGCAAGGACATCGACAACGCCGTGAAGAAGGTGACGCAGCGTATCGAGCTCCCGGCTGCCGAGCGTGACGACGCGGTTGCCCATTCCGAGCGCCAGCGCTGGTAACGCCGCGGGATCGCGTCCGATCAATTGCGTGATCAACGGCGAACCGACTCCGGTACGCCCGGCAGGTTTTTCAAATCAACTCAGAGGAATTCACGATGAACAAGGATCAAGTCAAAGGCGCGGCAAAAGACATCGGCGGCAAAATCCAGGAAGAAGCCGGCAGGCTGGTGGGCAACAAGGAACAGGAAGCCAAGGGGCTGAAGAACCAAGCCAAGGGCAAGATGCAGAAAGGCGTCGGCGACCTGAAGGAAGCCGTTGCCGATCTGAAGGCAGCGGTCAAGAAGGGCTAGGACCGCGAGCGACCCGCGGGCTTCGTGCTCGCGGGAGAGGTTTCCGTGCGCGCCCAGCCGCGGCAGCCGTTCAGGAACAGATTGACGACGTCGCCCGCCCAGGTTTCGAGTTCGGCGGGCGTCATCGGCACGCCGAGTCCCATCGCGCGGCGCTGCGGCAGGCCAATCACCATGTGCAGAAACTTCTCAGCCGCAAATGTCGAGTTCGTGAGCGCGAGCCTTCCCGCACGCGTTTCGCGATCGAGGATGCCGGCGATGAGCCGGATTCCTTCCTGAGTCGGTCCCTGCTCGGTCACGATCGCGGCAAGTTTCGGGAATCTCGCCGATTCCGCGACGGCTAATCGATGCAAGGCAATCGCCTGCGGCGCGAGAGCGCCGCGAAGCATGAACCCCGCCAGCCGTTGCAGAATCCCGTGGAGGTCGGCACCATCGATCAACGGCACATCGGCCGGGGGGCGCAGGCGATCGATGATGCGATGGACAACGGCGCTGAAGAGCGCGGGCTTGTCGTCGAAGCGATGGTAAAAGGTCCGCTTGGAAATCCGCGCGCGCCGCGCGACCGCCTCGATGCTCGTGCCGCCGTACCCCTGCGACAGGAACAGGTGGGTCGCGGCGTCGAGAATCCGCCCGCCGAGCTCGACCGACTGCGTCCGCGACGGACGCCCGCCGCGGCCGGATTTCGTGCCGGCTGCGGCCGGCGCCGGCGTTTCAGTTGAAATTCGCGCGACCGGATTCCTTCGGGGCGAGCGCGTCATCCCGCGGAGCGCTCAATTTCCCTGGCCGCCGTAGTTGCCGGGCGTGGGCGACTGGCCATAGTAGTAGTTCTGCGGCGGGCCGTATTGCACTGGGCGCGGCGCGTAGTAGGCCTGCCGGGGGCCGTAGTAGGCCGCAACGGGCGGGCGGTAATACGCGCCTGCGGGCGGGCCGTAATAGGCCGG
>JBDTRG010000106.1:0-29684 GCA_039931775.1 Betaproteobacteria bacterium
GGCAGCACTCGCGCCGCCCCAATCGAAACCCGCCGGCGGCTGACCCGATGCGCTACGACGTTCAGTACGGTTCGCCAGTCTCGCACCGGTACCGAGGCACGTACCTCTTCGTCGTCAGCCACATGCGCAGCTTTTCGAGCCTGCTGTGCCACATCCTGGGCACCCACCCGGAAATCTCGGGCTACGGCGAGACGCATCGTTCCTATCTCGGCAGGACGGATCTCAATCGGCTGGCGCGAACCGTGCGCGAACAGACGGGCGAAGCGTCGCTGGGCAGGTTTCTGGTCGACAAGGTCCTGCACAATCATGTCGAGTTCGCGCCGACCATGCTCGCGCGGCCGGACGTGCGCGTCGTTTTCCTGCTGCGCCATGCCGAGGACACGTTAGCGAGCATCCTCAACATGGCGCACGCGCTCGGTCACGTCGGCCCCTACGCCGATCTCGCGCAGGTCACCGACTACTACGTCAACCGGCTGAAGCAGATGGAAAACCAGAGCGCGCAGGTGACCGGCAACGCGTATTACATCGATTCGGAACGCCTGGTCGACGAGACCGATGCCGTCCTCGACGGGCTCTCACGATGGCTCGCACTCGGCACAGGATTGACTCCCGAGTACCGGACGTTTCCGTTGACCGGCGTACCGGGGCACGGTGACCCGTCACCGCACATCCGAGCCGGCAGAGTCGTCAAGAGTCCCGCCGAACGGCATCGCGATTACAAAGCGGTCGCGATCCCCGAGGAGGCCCTTCGGCGCGCGGAGGCCGCATACACGGCGTGCCGCGAGGCCTTGTCGGCGCTGCGCTGATCAGTACGTGCCGGGATACGCGCCGCCATCGATCAGCAGGTTCTGCCCGACGATGTAGCCGGCGTGAACGCTGCACAGGAACGCGCAGATCGCGCCGAATTCGTCGATCGTGCCGAAGCGCCGGGAAGGACTCGCCTCGCGCGCCGCTTCGAGAGCCTCGTCGAGCGACTTGCCCTGGGCCTTGGCGCGCCCTTCCATGGTCGCGCGGAGGCGACGGGTATCGAACGACCCGGGCAACAGGTTGTTGATCGTCACATTGTGGAGGGCGACCTTGCGCGCGACCCCGGCGACGAAGCCCGTCAGCCCCGAGCGCGCGCCGTTCGACAGGCCCAGGACGTCGATCGGCGCCTTCACCGCCGATGACGTGATGTTGACGATGCGCCCGAACTTCCGCGCGATCATCGGATCCACGGTCGCCTTGATGAGCTCGATCGGCGTCAGCATGTTCGCGTCGATCGCGCGGAGCCACGCCGCGCGATCCCAGTCGCGGAAATCGCCGGGCGGCGGCCCGCCGGCGTTGTTGACCAGGATGTCGGGATCGCGGCAGGCATCGAGCGCCGCCTCGCGACCCTCCGGTGTCGTGATGTCGGCCACGACGAAGCCGACGGGTCGCCCCGCGCGCGCGCCGATCTCCTCGGCGGTCCGGCGCACCTCATCTGCGGTGCGCGCGACGATCGTCACGTCGCACCCGGCGTCCGCCAAGGCCTGCGCGCAACCGCGCCCCAGTCCCTTGCTCGCCGCGCAGACCAGCGCGCGCCGTCCGGCGATACCCAGGTCCATGGTCAGCCGGCCTGGCGGGCCGGCATGCCACGGGCGCCGGACGCCCGCTTCAACCTGACGACCGTGGCGATCGCCAGCACCAGGCATGCGGCGAGCGCGTAGAAGAACTCGCGACCGAGCGCATGATCGAGCATGATGCCGAATACCACCGGACCCACCGTGCCGCCGACGTCGAGCCCCGAGTAGACGAAACCGTAGACACGGCCGGCGGCGCCCTTGGGGGTCGCGCTGCGGACGATCAGATCGCGCGAGGGACCCGTGGATCCGAGGGCGAAGCCGACGGCCGCGAACATCGGCAGCACCAGCGGCAGCGGCAGCGGCAGCGCCGCGACCGCGGCCAGCAGCACCGCCGCCGAGAAGAGGCCGGTAGCGGCGATCTTGTCGTGGCGCTCGGTCTTCGCCGCGAGAAAGCCTCCGGCGAGAATTCCGGCGAGGCCGCCGCACAGGTACGCCGTCAGCGCCGAAGTGGCGAGCAGCAGCGGCACGTCGAGCCCCGTCGAAAGCGCGGTCGGCAGGAACGTCTGCAGACCGAGACCGGCCATCGTCTGGATGACGAAGTACGCGAAGCACAGCAGGATCGGCGCCTGCAGGAAGAGCGCCAGGCTCCCCTTCAGCGTGTGCGGATGCGCGTCCGTCGCGTGGTGCGAGACGAGCAGCGCGCGCTGCGTCGCGATGACGCCGAGCGCGATGAAGCCCAGCGCGCCCATGGCGGCGAGCGCGAATCGCCATCCGAACGCCGAGCCCAGCGCGAAGCTCACGATCGGCGCGACGATGTATCCCAGATTGCCGCCGATCCCGTGCGCGCTGTACGCGTGTCCGAGGCGACGCGGCTCGACATTCGCATTGAGGATCGCAAAATCGGACGGATGGAAGACGCCGTTGCCCACGCCCATCAGCGCGGCGACGGGAAAGAGCCACCCCACCCCGGGCGCGAGACTCGCCAGCATCGTTCCGCCGGCCAATAACGCGATACCCGTCAGAAGCACCGGGCGCGCTCCGAAGCGGTCGACGGTGAAACCCGCCGCGAACTGCGTGAGGCCGCTGGCCGCGTAGAACACGCCGATCAGGCTGCCGAGAAGCGCGTAGCTGACGCCGAATTCAGCCTTGAGCAGCGGAAAGAGCGGCGGCAGCGCGAGCTGGAAGAAGTGCGAGGTCGAATGGGCGAGGCTGATGACGCCGATGACGCGCGCGTCGCGGCGGAACGAGTTGGGATGTACGGTATCCAAGGCGGTGGGCAACGACGCAAAGGCTCCACTATACTGCATCGGCGGCGCCCGACCGGGCCGTCCCGGCGGATTGCATGGCCCGCGCAGGGTTGCGCGACTTTGCAACTCGTCAAGGTGGCAAGGAGAAAGCCAACATGGTCGACAAGGTCACGAAGTCGGACGCCGAATGGCGTGCGCAACTGACACCCCAACAGTTCAAGGTCGCGCGCAAGAAAGGGACGGAGCGCGCGTGGAGCGGCGAATACTGGGACAACCATGCGAACGGCACGTACCGCTGCATCTGTTGCGCCACGCCGCTCTTCGCGGCCGAGACGAAGTTCGATTCCGGCACCGGCTGGCCGAGTTTCTATGCACCCATCGCGCCGGAGAACGTGAAGAACATCGAAGAAACGAGCTGGTTCATGCGCCGCACCGAGGTAGTCTGCGCTGCGTGCGACGCCCATCTGGGACATGTCTTCGACGACGGCCCCGATCCGACCGGGCTGCGCTATTGCATGAACTCGGCCTCGCTCAAGTTCGAGTCGAAGGCCTGAGCCGGCATCCTGCGTCCCCGTCGCGCGGCATCGGGATCACCCCGCCGCCGCCGTTCGCGACCGGGCACAGCCCTCGCCTCCCGCTTCCCCCATGCGCCTGCTGCTCGCCGAAGACGACCGGATGATCGGCGAGAGCCTCGCGCGCGGCCTGAAGCAGGACGGCTTCGTCGTCGACTGGGTGCAGGATGGGAAGGCCGCCGAGCGCGCCCTTGCGGAGAAGGTGCACGACCTCCTCGTGCTCGACCTCGGACTGCCGCGAACGGAGGGGCTCGACGTGCTCCGCGGGATGCGCCGGCGCAGCGATTCGCGACCGGTGCTGATCGTCACCGCCCGCGATGCGGTGGCCGACCGGGTCGCCGGACTCGATGCCGGCGCCGACGATTATCTCGTGAAGCCGTTCGAGCTGACCGAACTCGCCGCCCGCGTCCGCGCGCTGCTGCGCCGAAGCGCGGGCCGGGCGGAGCCCGTCGTCGCGTTCGGCGACATCGAGCTGTATCCGGTGACGCGCGAGGTGCGCCTCTCCGGCGAGCCGGTTGCGCTCTCGCCGCGCGAGTTCGCGCTGCTCGAAGCGCTGCTCGCGCGTCCCGGCGCGCTGTTGTCGCGCGCGCAGCTCGAGGAGAAACTCTACGGATGGAACGAGGAGATCGACAGCAATGCGGTCGAAGTCCACATCCATGCGCTGCGCAGGAAGCTCGGCACTGATGCGATCCGCAACGTGCGCGGGGTCGGCTGGATGATCGCTAAACCTCAGGCCGCGGCGTGATCCTGGTGGCGACCCGTTCAATTCGTCGTCAACTCGTCGGCTGGCTTTCCGCCGGCATGCTCGTCGCCATCCTGGTTGCAGCGATCGCGACGTATCTGCGCGCCCGCGAGGAGGCCAACGACATCTTCGACTATCAGTTGAAGCAGATGTCGGCATCGCTGACCGGCGTGCCGCTGGCCGGCGCGCCGCCGGGGTCCGCGCCGGGCGCGGAAGCACTGATCGTCCAGGTCTGGGACAGGAGCGGCGTTCAGGTGTACCTGTCGCAACCTCAGCAACCGCTGCCGCGCGACGCCGAGCCGGGGTTCAACACGGTGCGAAGCGGTACCCGAGAATGGCGCGTCTTCAGCGCGCTAGCCGGCGACCGGATCGTGCAGGTCGCGCAGCCGATGAGCGCGAGGCGCGAGCTCGCCGCCAGCATGGCGCTGCGCACGATCGTGCCGTTGCTCGCCGTCGTTCCGTTCCTGGTGCTGCTCGTCTGGTTCGGCATCGCGCGCGGCCTCTCGCCGCTCGAGCGCGTCGCCGTCGCGCTCGGCGAGCGCTCTCCCGGCGCGCTTCGTCCGCTTCCCGAAGCGGGGCTGCCGACCGAGGTTGCGCCGCTCGTCCACGCGTTGAACGGCCTGCTCGAGCGTCTTGGAAGCGCGCTCGGCGCGCAGCGCGCGTTCATCGCCGACGCCGCGCACGAATTGCGCACGCCGCTCACCGCCGTGCACCTGCAGGCGCAACTCGCCGGGCGCGCAACCACCGACGCCGATCGCGCCGCGGCGCTGGCGGAGTTGCGCGCGGGGCTCGAACGCGCGACGCACGTCGTCGACCAGTTGCTGACACTCGCGCGCGAAGAGCCGGGCGTCAGCGACCGGTCGTTCGCGCCGGTCGACATCGCGGAACTGGTGCGCCACGTGCTGGCCGAATACGCGCCGATCGCCGCGCACCACCAGGTGGATCTCGGCATGCCCGGTGACGGCGCCACGGCGCACGATGCAGTCATCGACGGCGACGCCTCAGGGCTCCGCGCGCTGGTGTCGAACCTCGTCGACAATGCGATCCGCCATACGCCCGGCGGCGGGCGCGTCGACGTGACCGTGCAACGCGAATCCGGCGACGTGGTGCTCGCCGTCCGCGATTCGGGCCCGGGCATACCCGCCAGCGAACGCGAGCGCGTGTTCGACCGCTTTTACCGCATCCCTGGCGTGCGCGCCCGTGGCCGACCCGGTACCGGCCTCGGCCTCGCCATCGTCAAGCGAGTTGCGCAACGCCACGACGCAACCATTGCGCTCGAGTCGGGGCTGTCCGGCCCCGGCGCGCAGGGTCTCGGCGTCACGGTGCGCCTGCCCGTTCGCGCGAGCGCCGGCACGCCCTGACGATCGGCGCGTTTCTCCGTTCGGCAGCAGGCGCCCCCGGTCCTTAAGTTTCCCTTAAGTTTGCCCTCCTACTTTGGACACCGTGGAGGCCGGGATTTCGGCGACTCCGCCACCCAAGAAGGAGACACGGATGCAAACGAACAAATTCAGGAAAAGCCTCATCGCTCTGGCTGTCGTCGGCGCGTTTGGCGTCGGCGCAGTCACCGCCGAACGGGCCGCGACGTTCAAGTCGGCGACGGCCGCCGCTACGCCCCAGGCAGTCGTGGCCGTGGCTCCCGCCACAACCGGTACGGCGCTGCCTGACTTCGCCGACCTCGTCGCGAAACACGGACCCGCGGTCGTCCAGATCAGCGTCACGCACGATGCGAAAAAGGTCGCCTTGCGCGGTTCGCGCAACGCCCCCCGCGACGACGACGACGAGGGCGAACAGGTACCGCCGTGGTTCCGCGGTTTCCCGATGCCCAAGGCCCCGTCCGACGCGCCGTCGCGCGGCATGGGTTCGGGCTTCGTCGTCGGCGCTGACGGCATCGTGCTGACCAACGCGCACGTCGTCGCGGATGCAGACGAGGTGATCGTTCGGCTCACCGACCGGCGCGAGTTCAAGGCGAAGGTGCTCGGAAGCGATCGGACGACCGACGTCGCCGTGCTGAAGATCGACGCGAAGGATCTGCCGGTCGTCACGATAGGCAACCCCGACGCGACCCGCGTCGGCGAATGGGTCGTCGCGATCGGCACGCCGTACGGGCTCGACAACACGGTGACCTCGGGCATCGTCAGTGCGAAGTCGCGCTCGCTGCCCGGCGATGCCGCGGTTCCGTTCATCCAGACCGATGCGGCGGTCAACCCCGGCAATTCCGGCGGGCCGCTCTTCAACCTCAAGGGCGAAGTGATCGGCATCAATTCGCAGATCTTCAGCCGCAGCGGCGGATTCCAGGGCGTCGCGTTCGCGATCCCGATCGACGTGGCGATGAACGTCAAGGACCAGATCCAGCAGCACGGCCGTGTCCAGCACGGTCGCCTCGGCGTCTCGATCCAGGAAGTGAATCAGGCGCTGGCCGATAACTTCGGAATGAAGGATACCGGCGGCGCGCTGGTCGGCACCGTCGCGAAGAACAGCGCGGCGGCAAACGCGGGCATCGAACCCGGCGACGTGATCCTGAAGTTCGACGGCAAGGCGATCACCCGGTCGTCGGACCTGCCGCCGATGGTCGCAAAGCTCCAACCCGGCTCCTCGGTGACCCTCGAGATCTGGCGCGACGGCAAGAGCCGCGAAGTGAAGGCGACGGTCGGCGAGATCGAGGACAAGGCCGTCGTGGCCTCGGCCAAGGACGCCGCCGGTCAAGGAAAGCTCGGCGTCGCAGTCCGGTCGTTGTCGGCGGAGGAAAAGAAGTCGGCCTCGCTGACCGACGGCGTCTTCGTCGAGGACGTGGCCGGCGCGGCGGCCAAGGCCGGTGTGCGCGCGGGCGACGTGATCGTCTCCGTCAACCGGACGCCGGTGAAGAGCCCCGAGCAACTGAAGGAACTGATCGGCAAGGCCGGCAAATCCGTCGCGCTTCTCGTCCAACGCGAGGACGCACGGATCTTCATCCCGGTGACGATCGGCTAGAGGTCGTTGGTGTCTCCCTGTTTGGCGGGCCTTCGGGCCCGCCTTTTTTTCGACCTCGGCGCGGTCCGTTTCGGCCCGCAACGCACCTCGTGCATTGTGGTCCTGCTTGACATCGAATGATATCATTATGCTATTCTCCTGATAGCGGGGCACCACGCTCCGGGTGACCATCCATCACGAGGAAGGGAGCGACTCGATGAATACGCTGGCACGCAATGGGGGACTGTGGATCGCGGCGGGCACCGCCATAGGCATCGCCGCCGGCGTCGCGTTCGGCGCAGGCTCGGTGGGTCTCCTGCTCGGTCTCGGCGTAGGAATCGTCGCCGGCTGCCTCACCCGGCGTTAGCGTCGCCTCGACAGTTGCCGGGCGGCGCGTGGCACCGGCCCCGGCGAATATGGCACGGCACGTTGCGGACCTCCCGCGACGTTACCGTCGTCCCCCTGCGGTCCTGGTCACGTTTCGCCTCCGGGAGAGTCGTCATGAAACGCGCTCCATTGCTGTTGTTCGTCGTCCTTCTACTCGTCGCCGGCACATTCATTGCCATGACGACCGGCGCCCTGCCGGCCCGTGTGGCCACCCATGCCGGCGATCTCGCCAATCGGTCGCCGTGACGGAGCGCTCGCCTGCGTGATTGCCGAAAAGAAATCCTTCCTGCTGCGACTCGACCGTGCGGTTTGGGCCGCGCTCGACCGCCTCGCCCACGCGGAACTGCGAAGCGTCAACGCGCAGATCGAATTCCTGCTCCGCGACGCGCTGTCGCGCCGCGGCATCACGCCGAAGCCGAAGCCTCCGGACAGAAAGCGGTGAAGCGCGAAGTTCGGGCCAGGGACCCAGATCCACAGCGGTCGTCGACTACTCCGCCGGCGGATACGCGATGATTCCGGCGCGTACGTGCCGTGCGTCCCCGACGGACAGCGTCAATCGAGCCTGCGCACCCAGAACTGGTACATCAGCGCGAACGTGTCCGGACGCGCCGTCTCGACCTCGTGCCAGCGATCGAGATCGGCCATCGCACGATCGTCCGGGAAGCGCGCGCGGTAGGCGGCTGCCGCGCCGCCATCGGGGAGCTCGAAACCTATCAGCCGCAGGCCGAGATCGGGAAGCAGCCTCGCGATTTGGGGCAGCGTGAAGCGCTGCTCCTGCGCGTGGAAGACGAGATCGCGGCATCCGCTCAGACTGTAGAAGTCCTCGCCGCGCACGAGGCGCGCGAATCGCTCGTCATCGCGCCGCGCGAGGATCGCGGCTCGGCACGCGCGAATGCCGTCCGACGTCGCCGCAAATCCCTGCTCGGCGACGAACTCGCGCGCGCGGACGACGTGTCGACGCGCGATTTCACTGTACAGCCCGATCCGCATGACGCCCACCGGGCGGAGCAGCGAGCACAGGATCCGCCATCCCGCAACGGGGTCTTTCAGGTGGTGCAGCACGCCCGTGCACTCGACGACGTCGAAACGCTCGACGATCGTTCCCATCGCGAGGATGTCGGCTTGCCGGTACTCGACGTTGGCGATTGAGAGTTCCTGCGTTCTGCGCTTGGCAAAGGCGAGGCTCGCGAGGCTCAGGTCCACGGCGAGCACCGTCGCATCGGGAAAGGCGAGCGCCGTGCCGACCGGGTGACGTCCGGTGCCGCACCCGGCCACGAGGATGCGCGCCGGCGCCACGGCGATCCCGGCGAGATCCGCTTCGGGAAAGCGCTCGCGTAGGTAGCCCGCCACCGATGCGTGCGCGGCGCCGCGACGGACGCGCTGCCATCTCGGATACGGATTGGCCTCGTACTGGCGCTGCACCGCGGCGGAAACCGCATCGACCGACCCCGTCAGGACCGGGATCGTCGCGCGCAGGCGTCGCTCCTCCCGCGGCTCGTCGATCTGCCGCGCCGCCAGCGCGCGCAGCGGCGACGACGCGAGCCGGGCTGCGATCTCAACGGCCCCGTCGAGCGTGTCGAGCGGTCGATAGCAGGCGTAGATTGCATACGCACGAAGCGGTACCGCGACGCCGGAAACGCGCGCCGACGCGATGGCGCAGCGCAGCGCGGCGACGCCTTCGCGCTCCTCGACCGACTCCTCGTAAGAGTATTCGGTGTTGAACGCCTGGTGCGCCATCGCCACCACCGTCGGAAGCGGCAGCGAGGCCTCGCCAGGAGCGCCGGCCGAGCATTCGTCGAGCAGCGCGCGCCGCGCGCCGGCGACGAGCGCCTGGACGGGCGCATTAGGAATCACCGTGACTTCGAAGAGCCGCTGCATCAGCGGATCGCCGAGCACGTCGGCACCGCTCGTCGCGAGGCTCACGATCGGCCGGATGAGCCGCGTCGGATCGACGTCGGGATGATCGATCGCACGCGCGAGTGCGCGCAGGACGCGCGGGTCGACCGGCTGCCGCAGATCGAGATTGCGCACGCAGTTCTCGAACTGCATCCAGTAGGACCAATTGTCGCGATCGAGCTCCAGCGCGGCGAGGATGCACTCCCGTCCCGCCGCCGCATTCGCGCCCGCCGCGGCGGGCGCCGCTTCGTCGCCTGCGCCCTCCTCGATCGCCGATGCCCAATCGGTGCGGGCTCGCGACAGGTTGTACCAGGCCTCGTGGAACCGGCGATCGAGCGCCAGCGCACGCTCGAATGAGGCGCAGGCGGCATCGAAGTTCCGTCGCGCGAGCTCGGTCTGCCCGAGGCCGTTGAGCGCGTCGGCGAATTCTGGGCGGATTGCCAGCGCACGGCCGAAACTCCGGGCGGCGGACTCGTTGTCGCCGCGTTCGCGCAGCAGGTTGCCGAGGTTCGAGTGCGCTTCCGCCAATTGGGGATCGAGCAGGAGCGCGACGCCGAGTGCGTCGATCGCGAGGTCCGTCTTGCCGAGACGCCGGTAGGCGATGGCGAGATGGCAGCGATACGCGGGGTCGCGCGGATTGCGCTCGGTCGCACGCGTCAGCAGCGCCTCGGCCTGCGGCGCGTCACCGAGTTGCAGCGCGAGGACGCCGACCGCGTTCAGCGCGTCCGGCTCGCTCGGTGGCGCGGCCAGGAGCGCATCGAACGCGTCAGCCGCCGCGCCACGATCGCCGCGCTCAAGTGCCGCGAACGCCCGGGCGATCAGGCGGCCGTCGTGCCGGGGCAGTCCGCCCTGCCCGGCCGCCTGGCGCCGTTTCTTCTCACCCACCTGACGAGTTCGCTCCGAGGGTGCAACACCGAATCACGTGGCAGGCGCCAGGACTTTGCCGAAAAACTTGCCGATCGCCTCGATCTCCTCCCAGACCACCGAGTGCTGCATCGGGTAGGTATGCCACTCGACCGGGTATCCGGCGGCGACGAGCGCGCGCCGCGACGCCTCGCCCCAGTCGAGGCGGATCATCGGGTCCATCGTTCCGTGCGCCATGAAGATCGGAATATCGCGGTTCGCCGGCGTTCCGTCCGCCGCGAGGGCTTCCGGCGACACCACGTACGTCGACAGGGCGACGATGCCGGCCAGCCGCTCTTTGTGGCGAACGCCTGTGTACAGCGCGACTACACCCCCTTGCGAGAAGCCGGCGAGCACGATGCGCCGCGCCGGGACGCCGCGCGCCTTCTCGCGCGCGATCAGCGCCTCGATCTGCGCCTGCGACGTGCGCACGCCGGCGACGTCCGCACGCGTCGTGATGTCGCCAGCCGCGAGGTCGTACCACGCGCGCATCCGGAAGCCGTTATTGAGCGTGACCGGCCGCACCGGCGCGTTCGGAAATACGAAGCGGATGGCGAGCGAGCCCGGCACTCGCATCTCCTTGACGATCGGCACGAAGTCGTTGCCGTCGGCGCCGAGGCCATGGAGCCAGATCACGGCGGCATTCGGGTTCGCGCCGGTTTCGCGTTCGATGCATTCTAGGAGTTCGGTGGTCATGGGCGGCAGGTGTTGTCGTCGACGGAGGATGCGTCGCGCATTTTACCTTTGGGTCGCCTCAAAGGCGGCGCCGACTGTGGGAGAATGCCCGGCCCGTCCGCACCGTGCCCGGCTCGCCCGGCACACGCCGCGCTCGGGACGTCGACCCATCCCGTTTCGAAATCGCTCTTCGGAAGACACGCCATGGCTCATCAAGGCTATCTGCGCCACCCGACGCTCAACCGCGACTCGATCGTCTTCGTCTGCGACGACGATCTCTGGCGCATCGGCGCGACCGGTGGCGTCGCCCGACGGCTGACGGCAGGACTCTCCGAACCGTCGACGCCGTGCCTGTCGCCGGACGGCCGGTGGATCGCATTCGTCGGGCGCGACGAACAGCATCCGGAAATCCAGCTGATGGAGGCCGATGGAGGGCCGGTGCGTCGCATGACCTGGCTCGGGCCGGATGTCATCGTGCGCGGGTGGACACCCGACGGGCAGATCCTGTTCGTCACCACGTACGGACAACCGTTCTTTCGCAACTACCGCGCCCACACGCTCGGCCCGGCCGGCGGCATGCCTCGGCTGCTTCCGCTCGGGCAGGTCAATCACCTGGCCTTCGGCCCCGGCAACGCGAAGGTCATCGGGCGCAACACCGCGGATCCGGCGCGCTGGAAACGCTACCGTGGCGGGACGGCCGGCCATTTCTGGATCGACACGGAAGGTGCCGGCACGTTTCGCCGCATGGCCGAACTCGAAGGCAATCTGACGAGCCCGATGTGGGTCGGCGGGCGCGTCTACTACCTGTCGGATGCGGAAGGTGTTGGCAATCTGTACTCGTGCCAGCCCGACGGCGCCGACGTCCGCCGGCACACGAGCCACGATGACTACTACGCGCGCCATGCGCAGACCGATGGCGAGCGGATCGTCTATCAATGCGGCGCCGATGTCTGGCTGTTCGACGTTGCCGCCAACCGGACGCAGCGCGTCGCCATCGAGGTTCCATCGCACCGTACGCAGGCGGCACGCAAGTTCGTCCCGGCCGCCGATCATCTCGGCGGGTTCAACGTGCATCCTGCCGGTCACAGCATCGCCGTCGACGCACGCGGAAAACTCTTCACGTTTCCGTTGTGGGAAGGGGCCGTTCGGCAACTCGGCGCCGCCGACGGTGTGCGCTATCGGCTACCGCAATGGATGGACGACGGCGACACGGTCGTCGCGATCGGCGACGGGTCAGGCGAGGAACGCCTGGAAGTGTTCGAACACGGTGTCGGACGCACGTTGCCCTGGGACCTCGGGCGCGTCGTCGCGATGCGTGCCGCGCCGCGCGGGCGAAGGATCGCGATCGCCAATCATCGCAACGAGGTGCTGATCGGCGACCTGTCGACCGGCGTTCTGTTCGTCGCCGACCGCAGCGAGGACGGGCGCACCGAGGATTTCGCGTGGTCGCCGGACGGCGCGTGGCTCGCCTATCCGTTCTGGACCGGTCCCCGGCACTGCGCGATCAAGCTCCACGACGTCGCGAAGCAATCGAGCCTGCTCGTGACGAGCCCCGAGTTCCGCGATTACTGTCCGGCATTCGATCCAGACGGGCGTTACCTCTACTTCCTGTCGATCCGCACATTCGACCCCGTGTACGACAGCGTGCAGTTCGAATTGAGCTTTCCGCGCGCCGCGCGCCCGTACCTGATTGCGTTGCAGGCCGGCGGACGTCCGCCATTCGATCCGGTGCCGAAGGGATTGAAGGCGGATGACCCCTCGTCGACCGCGGCCAAACCGACCGCCGACGCCACGCCGATGCGCGTCGATGTCGACGGCATCGCGCTGCGCGTCGCGCCGTTCCCGGTCCACGAAGGCCGCTTCGGCCAGATCGCCGGTGCTTCAGGCAACAAAGTGCTGTGGACGGCGCTGCCGATCATGGGCGCGCACGGGCGCGGCGGGCACACCGAGTCGCCCGGGCGCCTCGAGGCGTTCGACTTCGCGACACTGCGCACCGAGACCCTGCTGGACAAGGTGGACACATTCACCCTCGCCGCCGACCACCTGACCGTCGTCGCGCGCGAGGGAAAGCGCCTGCGCGCCGTCCCCGCGTCGCGCAAATGGGGCGGCAAGCCCGAACCCGAGGCCTCCTCCGATGCGCCGTCGCGCAAGACCGGCTGGATCGACCTCGGCCGCATTCGCGTCTCGATCGAACCGCGTCAGGAATGGCGGCAGATGCTGCACGAAGTCTGGCGGCTGCAGCGCGACCAGTTCTGGGTGGCCGACATGTCGGGCGTGGATTGGGACGCCGTCTATCGCCGCTACGAGCCGCTGCTCTCGCGTGTGGCGACCCGCGCCGAGCTCTCCGATCTCATCTGGGAAATGCAGGGCGAGCTCGGCACCTCGCATGCGTACGAAATGGGCGGCGACCACCGCCGTCCGCCGCCGATCGCGCTGGGGCACCTCGCGGCCGACCTTTCGCTGGCCGACGACGGAGAGAGCTACGAGATCACGCGCATCGTCGCCGGCGACTCGTGGGACGCCGGTGCGGATTCGCCGTTGCACGCCGTCGGCGTCGAGGCGAAGGTCGGCGAGCGGATCGTCGCGGTCAATGGGCAGCGCGTGTCGCGCGAGCGGCCGCCGCAGTCGATGCTCGTGCATCAGGCGGGCTCGAAGATCGAACTGACGCTCGCTTCCGGCAAGGGCGACGCGACGACGCGCACCGTGCTGGTGACGGCGCTCAAGGACGAAGTGCCCGCGCGCTACCGCGAATGGGTGGAGCGCAATCGCGCGTGGGTGCACGAGCGCTCGGGCGGTCGCGTCGGCTACTTCCACCTGCCGGACATGATGTCCGCGGGCTTCGCCGAGTTCCACCGCTACTTCAACGCGGAGTGCGACCGCGATGCGCTGATCGTCGACATTCGCTACAACCGCGGCGGGCATGTGTCGCAACTGCTGCTCGAAAAGGTCGCGCGAAAGCGTATCGGGTACGCACTCCAGCGCTGGGGTCGCCCGTCCCCCTATCCGGACGAGGCGGTGGCCGGCCCGGTCGTGGCACTCACCAACGAGCACGCGGGATCCGACGGCGACATCTTTTCCCACGGTTTCAAGCTGATGGGCATCGGACCGCTCGTCGGCACGCGCACCTGGGGTGGCGTAATCGGCATCTGGCCGCGGCACGCGCTGGCCGACGGCACCGAGACGACGCAGCCGGAGTTCTCGTTCTGGTTCACCGACGTCGGCTGGGGCGTCGAGAACTACGGCACCGACCCCGAGATCGAAATCGACAATGCGCCGCAGGACGCGGCCGCAAATCGCGACGTCCAGCTCGAGACCGCGCTGTCCACGGCGCTGAAATCGCTCGAAACGGTGGGGAAAATCAAGCCGGAATTCGGCCCACGACCGAACCTCGCGCGGCGACCGTTGCCGAGATGACGCTACGAAAAGTAGGGTCAGACTCGACTTTCGCTTCAAAGCCGTCGGTTCGGAACGAGACGCCAAAAGTCGAGTCTGACCCTACTTTCTCCTAGCGCTCGCATTGCCGGCAGAGCGCCGCGGGCGTAAACTGCCCGCCGATTCGCACCGGCGACACAATCGCCCACGCGAGCGTTGCGGAGACCCTACCCGGTCGACGTCGCGCCCCCAAAACACGATTTTGCGGAGACATCATTCATGGCAGCTGCCGCCACATCCCTGCGCGACGTTTCGCTCGACGACAAGTACGCCGTCGAGTCCGGCCGCGTCTACCTGAACGGCGCGCAGGCCTTCGTCCGGCTGCTGATCCTGCAACGGCAGCGCGACGCGCTTGCCGGCCTCAACACGGCCGGGTTCGTTTCGGGCTACCGCGGCTCGCCGCTCGGCGCGCTCGACCAGTCGCTGTGGAAGGCCGCGAAGTTCCTGGACCGGGCGCACATAAAGTTCCAACCGGGATTGAACGAGGATCTCGCGGCGACCGCGCTATGGGGATCGCAGCAGGTCAACCTCTATCCAGGCGCGAAATACGACGGCGTCTTCGCGATGTGGTACGGCAAAGGGCCCGGTGTGGATCGCTGTGGCGACGTCTTCAAGCACGCGAATCACGCCGGCACGTCGAAGCACGGTGGCGTGCTGGTGCTGGCCGGCGACGATCACGGCGCGAAATCGTCGACGCTGCCGCACCAGTCCGACCACCAGTTCTCGGCAGCGCTGATGCCGACGCTCTACCCGTCGTCGGTGCAGGAAATCCTCGATCTCGGCCTCCACGGCTGGGCGATGTCGCGCTATTCCGGATGCTGGGTCGGCTTCAAGTGCGTCGCCGACACCGTCGAGAGCTCGTCGTCGGTGTCCGTCGATCCGGCGGGAACAAAGATCATCGTTCCCGACGATTTCCCGCTGCCGCCGGACGGCGTGTCGATCCGCTGGCCGGACGGATTTCTCGAAACCGAAGCGCGGATGCAGGACTACAAGATCTACGCGGCGCTCCACTATTGCCGCGTCAACCAGCTCAACAAGATCGTCATCGATTCGCCCAAGCCACGGCTCGGCATCGTGACGAGCGGCAAGAGCTACCTCGACGTGCGGCAGGCGCTGGACGATCTCGGCATCACCGACGCCGATGCCGCGGAAATCGGTCTGCGCGTCTACAAGATCGCGATGACCTGGCCCCTCGAGCCCGAAGGCGTCCGGCAGTTCGCCGAGGGACTCGAGGAGATCCTGGTCGTCGAGGAGAAGCGTCAGATCGTCGAATACCAGCTGAAGGAGCAGCTCTACAACTGGCGCGACGACGTTCGCCCGCGCGTGGTCGGCAAGTTCGATGAAAAGGGCGAGTGGACGCGTCCGCACGGGGACTGGCTGCTGCCGGCGGTGTCGGAACTCACGCCGGCGATGATCGCGCGCGTCATCGCGCAACGCATACGGCGGCTCGATCTCCACCCGCGCGCCATCGAAAAGCTCAATGCGCGCGTCGACTGGATCAACGCCAAGGAAGCGGCGCTCGCCAAGCCGAAGGTCACGCTCGAGCGCATCCCCTATTTCTGCTCGGGCTGCCCGCACAACACGTCGACCAATGTTCCCGAAGGCAGCCGTGCGACCGCCGGCATCGGCTGCCACGTGATGGCCATCTGGATGGATCGCCGGACGCAGACGTTCACGCACATGGGCGGCGAAGGCGTGCCATGGATCGGCCAGGCGCCGTTCACCGACGAGAAGCACACGTTCGCGAACCTCGGCGACGGCACGTACTACCACAGCGGCAGCCTCGCGATCCGCGCGGCGATCGCCGCCAAGGTCAACATCACGTACAAGATCCTCTACAACGACGCGGTCGCGATGACCGGCGGGCAGCCTTTCGACGGGCCGTTGTCCCCGGACGCCATCGCGCGCCAGGTCGCGGCCGAAGGTGTTGCAAAGATCGTCGTCGTCAGCGACGAGCCCGACAAGTACCCGAGCGGGTATTTCGCCAGCGACATCGAGATCTACGGCCGGGACGACCTCGACGCCGTCCAGCGCCGATTGCGCGAGACGGCGGGCTGCACGGTGCTGCTGTACGACCAGACCTGCGCCGCCGAGAAACGCCGGCGCAGGAAGCGCGGCAAGTATCCGGATCCCGCCAAGCGCGTCGTGATCAACGAACTCGTCTGCGAAGGCTGCGGCGATTGCGGGATCAAATCGAATTGCGTGTCCGTTGCGCCGGTCGAGACCGAATTCGGGCGCAAGCGCACGATCGACCAGAGCTCCTGCAACAAGGACTTCTCGTGCGTGAACGGCTTCTGCCCGAGCTTCGTCACCGTCGAAGGCGGCAGCCTGAGGAAGCCGAAAAAGGCGGTGGCCGGTGAATTTCCCGCGCTTCCCGAACCTGTGCTGCCTGCGACGTCGGAGCCCTACGGAATTCTGGTGACCGGCATCGGCGGCACCGGTGTCGTGACGATCGGTGCGTTGATCGGCATGGCCGCGCACCTCGAAGGCAAAGGTTGCAGCGTGCTCGACATGGCAGGCCTGGCGCAAAAGAATGGCGCCGTCGTCTCCCATGTGCGGGTTGCCGATCGACCCGAACAGTTGCACGCGACGCGAATCGCGGCCGGCGAAGCCAAACTGGTGCTGGGCTGCGACATCCTGACCGGCGTCGGATACGAGCAACTCGCCAAAATGCAGAAAGGCGTGACCAAGGCGCTCGTCAACAGCGCGCTGGTGATGCCGGCGGGTTTCACGCGCAACCCCGATCTCGCGTTCCCGCGCGGCTCGATGGAGCGCGAGATCGAGGACGCGGTCGCGCCCGGCGACGCCGAGTTCCTCGACGCGACCAAGCTCGCGACGGGCCTCATGGGCGATTCGATCGCGACGAATCTGTTCATGGTCGGTTTCGCCTATCAGCGCGGCCTGCTGCCGGTCGGCGAGGCGGCGATCTTCCGTGCGATCGAGCTCAACGACACGTCGATCGAATCGAACAAGCAGAGCTTCCGCTGGGGACGCCTCTCCGCCGTCGATCCGGCTCGCGTCGCGACGGCGGCGATTCCGTCCGCCAAGCCGACCTCGCAGCGCCTTTCGGAGTCCCTCGACGAGATCATCGCGCGCCGCATCGAATTCCTGACCGCGTACCAGGACGCAGCGTATGCGAAGCGCTACGCCGATTTCGTCGCCCGCGTGCGCACGGCCGAAGCGGTGAAGGTCGGTGGCCAAACCGCGCTGACCGAGTCCGTCGCCCGCTACTACTTCAAGCTGCTCGCCGTGAAGGACGAATACGAGGTCGCGCGCCTATACGCCGAGTCCGACTTCGCGGCGCGCGTCGCCGAGCAGTTCGAAGGCGACTACAAGCTGACGTTCCACCTCGCGCCGCCCGTCCTCAACAAACCCGATGCCGCAACGGGTGAGGCGAAGAAAAGCGTCTACGGCCCGTGGATGATGAGCGCGTTCCGGGTACTGGCGAAAATGCGCCGGCTGCGCGGCACGCCACTCGACGTATTCAATCGAACCGCCGAGAGAAAGATGGAGCGCGCGCTGCCCGGCGAGTACGAGATGCTGGTCGCCGAAGTGCTGGCCACACTTGCCCCGCACAACCATCGGGCGGCGGTCCTGCTCGCGCAGATTCCCGAGCAGATCCGCGGCTACGGTCACGTGAAGGAGCGGCATCTGAAAGCCGCGAAGGTCAGGCAGGCCGAGTTGCTCGCGTCGTTCCATGACGCGAAGCCCGTGGAGCCGAAGACAGTCGCGCTCGCCGCCGACTGACCGGTGCCGGCGCTACACCGCCGGTTCCAGCGCGTGGCGGTGGACGACCTCGAAGGGCAGCCAGCTGAAGTCGCCCTGCTCCTCGATCGGCTCCTTCAGCCGTACCGTGTGGCAAGTGCGCCCGGAGCGCAACGTCAGGCAGCGATTGGGCTCGAATTCGCAGGTCGGCATGATCAGCGTCTTGAACGGCAGCGCCGGCTGCCGGCCGCTCTCGGACAGGTAGAGCACGGCAAAGCGCCGCGCGTTGCGGTTTGCGGCGTTCTCGTCGTTCGATTCCTCGTCACCCGCCGGTGTGGAAATCACGCGCCGCGGTTCCTTGCCGACATATTCGACGCCGAGATCGACGCGATCGCCGACGGCCTTGCCGCGGCGGCGCACGATCACCAGGATCCATGGCGCCATCTCGTGCTCGCGCATCGCGATCAGCGCGCCGGGCGCGACGCCGTTCATGCTCGATGCCTTGCCGTGCAACCGGCAACCGGATTCGCTGCGGTCCCGGATCTCCCACATCAGGTGTGGCACGGGCGCCTCCGCGACCGAAACCGCCGACGTGGTCCGCTCGCCGTCGGGACCCGTCACCGTCGTGGATTCGACGATCGCCCCGGTGACGGTGATCGTGATTTCCTCGACCTCCGGCACGACAGACGGATCGACAAGTGCCACGCGGCGCTGCTCGTTCCTCAGCATCCGCACCACGTTGTTGAAGCCGACCACCGCCTGCACGATGACGGCGACCGGTTTGCGCTCGCCGCGGCGATTGACGCGCGCGGGTTTCGGCGAAAAGACGGTGCGCAGCTTGCGCAAGACCTTGGTCCGTCCACCGATGCCGAACATCGAGTGACCTTCGCGCTCGGACCCGCGGGACGCGAGGTCGAGGTCGATCATCGCGAGGAGCGGCGACGGGTCGAGGAAGAGGCATCGGAGGGCACCGGACGCTGGCGCCCGAACGAGCCCTTCGGCGCTGTCGAGGTCGACGACGAATTGACCGGAGGCGTGCTCGTCGCCCCCCGCCGATCGAACGGACTTCAAGTTGAGCGATGCGCAACCGCGCGGAATCCACCGATTTACCCAGAACGCGTCGTAGGGCGAGAAATGGCCGTCGTTGATCAATTCGAGCAGCAGCAGATGAAGGTATTCCCGCTCGATCGTCGTTTCGGCCGTCGCGTTGTCGTGGCAGCGGCGGATTTCCTGGGGTACCGTCAGCATCCGCTGCGAGTGCGCGAATTGATACGCCTCGTGCAGTTCCGACCACAGGGCGGGGTCGGCATATCCGGCGTCCAACGGGCGCAACAGGAATTCGATCTGCCGGTGCTGGAACAGCCTCAACAGGAAGACGGGCGCGTAGTCGCGCGCCGCGCGGGGAAGGACGTCGTGCTCGAGCTGCCGGAGAATCTGGCCATAGGCCCTGCCGAAGCTCTGGGAGAGCTCGCGGGCCGATTGCCAGTACCGCCTTTCGAGCGCCTGGGTCAGCCCGCTCGCGTCGGTGTAATTGACCAGAAGCGCGTCGCCGAGCTTCCGGGCGCGCCGGTCGAGCACCAAAAGCGCGCGGAGCCGATCGACGTTCGGATCCTCGCCGATCCCGAAGTCGGCCAGCGCATTGCTGATGACTTTCTGCGCACGAACGGGGTCCAAACGCGGCAAAATCCGCCAAAAATCGTCCACCGCCGCCACGTTAACCAACGGATCGGCCGTGTCGCCACCCACAGGGGTCGTGAATCCGAACATCTTGTCTACTGCCTCGGAAATGACTCGAAGGTAGATGCGCATAAGTCATGCCAAACCCGGTTCGACGCCCTATCTCCGCTGCCGACCCCGCTCGCGGCCCCCTCCCCGCAGCGTCGCGGGGCGCCCCGTCGGGGCACCGTAGAATTGACCCCATGGCCTGTGTGGCGGACGCGGACGACAGCAACCCCGGGGCGAAGGCCCGCGCGTTCCTCACCGCGCAGGGCTTCACCCCGTTTCCGTTTCAGGAGGCGGTGTGGGCCGCCTACGCGCGCGGCGCGTCCGGGCTCGTCCATGCCCCCACCGGGATGGGCAAGACGTACGCCGCGGCGCTCCCGCCGATGCAGGGCAGCGCGGTCGGCGCCACCGACGCCCCGCCGGCGCTTTCGTTGCTGTGGATCACACCGCTGCGCGCGCTGGCGGCCGACACCGGCCTCGCGCTCGCGCGAGCGGCCGCAACGTTGGCGCCGCATTGGACGGTCGACGTGCGGACCGGCGACACCGGAACGGCGGCACGGGCGCGACAGGGTCGACGCCTGCCGACGGCGTTGGTGACGACGCCGGAGAGCCTCACGCTCTTCCTCGCCCGGGCGGATTGGCGCGATCGTTTCGCGAACCTCGAGGCGATCGTCGTCGACGAATGGCACGAGCTGATGGGGACGAAGCGCGGCGTGCAGACGGAACTGGCGCTCGCGCGGTTGCGCGGCCTCCACCCGCGGCTTCGCATCTGGGGGCTTTCGGCCACGCTCGCCAACCTCGACGATGCGCTCGCCTGCCTTGTCGGTCATGCCAACGTCGCCGGCGCGGCGATCGTCAAGGGAGCCGACGCGAAGGAGATCGTTATCGAAAGCCTGCGCCCGAAGGCGATCGAGCGCTTCCCGTGGGCCGGTCACATCGGATTGAAGCTCTTGCCGCAGGTGATCCGCGCGATCGAGCGCGCGAGATCCACGCTCGTCTTCACCAACGTGCGCTCGCAGGCCGAGATCTGGTACCAGGCGATCCTCGAAGCGCGCCCCGACTGGGCCGGGACGATCGCGCTGCACCACGGTTCGCTCGAACGCGATGTGCGCGACTGGGTCGAGGACGGCCTGCGTCACGAGCGGCTGCGCGCGGTCGTCTGCACGTCGAGCCTCGACCTCGGCGTCGACTTCGCGCCGGTCGATCAGGTGCTGCAGATCGGCAGCCCCAAGGGGGTGGCGCGCCTCTTGCAGCGCGCCGGTCGAAGCGGTCACCAGCCGGGTGCCGTCTCGCGGGCGCTCATCGTGCCCACCCAGGCGCTCGAACTCGTCGAAGCAGCTGCCGCGCGCAATGCTGCCGCCGCGCGCGCCATCGAGGCGCGCGTCCCCCTCGCCGCCCCGCTCGACACGCTGGTGCAGCACGTCGTCACCTGCGCGCTAGGGGGCGGATTCAGGCCGGACGAACTCGCGATCGAGATCCGCGGGACGCAGGCCTATGCGAACCTGACCGCCGCTGAGTGGCAGTTCACGCTCGATTTCGTCCTCCACGGCGGGGCAAGCCTCAACGCCTATCCGGAATATCGTCGTGTCGTGATCGGCGACGACGGCGTCGCGCGCGTGCCCGATGCGCGAATCGCGCGCCGGCACCGGATCGGCATCGGCACGATCGTCTCCGAGGCGTCGATCACCGTACGGTTCAAGAACGGGAAGGCGCTCGGGCATGTCGAGGAAGGATTCATCGCGCGCCTCGCGCCGGGAGATGCCTTCGTGTTCGCCGGCCGCATGCTCGAGTTCGTGCGCGTGCGCGAGCTCACGGCCTGGGTCAAGCCGGCGAGCTCGAAAGCGGCGCTCGTGCCGCGCTGGTCGGGCGGCCAGATGGCGTTGTCCACGCAGCTCGCCGAAGCGACGCGCAAGCTGATCGCGGATGCGAAGCGCGGCGTGTACGAGTCGCCCGAACTGCAACTCGTCCGGCCGCTGCTCATGCTCCAGGCGCGCTGGTCCGCGCTACCGGCCGCCAACGAGTGGCTCGTCGAGCAGATCGAAACGCGCGAGGGACACGCGCTGTTTTTCTACCCTTTCGAAGGACGCCTCGCGCACCTGGGCCTCGCCACGTTGTTCTCGTACCGCTTGTCGCGGCAGACGCCGCGCACGTTCAGCCTCACCGCCAACGATTACGGGTTCGGCCTGCTGTCGGCGACCCCGGTTTCGCTGACGCTCGGCGATCTCGGCAAGCTCCTCGCGGCGCCGGGCATCGACGCCGATATCCTCGCGGGATTGAACGCCGCCGAACTCGGGAGGCGACAGTTTCGAGAGATCGCGCGCATCGCCGGGCTCATCTTCCAGGGCTATCCTGGCGAACCGAATCCGGCGCGCCAGCTGCAGGCCTCGTCGGCGCTGCTCTACGAGGTATTCGCCGAATACGATCCCGACAACCTGTTGCTGAAGCAGACCGTGCGCGAGGTGCTGGAGCGCAGGCTCGAGGCGCCGCGAATCGCCGGGGCGCTCACGCGCCTGCGCGGCAGCCGCGCGCTGTTGACCCGTCCCGCGCGACCGACGCCGTTCGCGTTTCCGCTGCTGGTCGAGATGTTTCGCGAGGAACTCTCGACCGAGGCCCTCGACGCCCGCGTTGCGCGCATGGTCGAGGCGCTCGAAGCCTCGGCGTCGGGGTCGGATACGTAACCACTCCGTCTATCGTCGCTCCCGCGAAGGCGGGGACCCAGTGGCGTCGAACGACGCTGGGTTCCCGCCTTCGCGGGAACGACGCAAGACCAGCTCAACTCCGCATACAACTCCGCATACACTAGAACGCTACGTTGGCGCGCCCCTTGAGCCCCAGGATACGTCGCGCATCGTCCGGGGTCGCGACAACGAGGCCCATCCCCTCGATGATGCCGCGCACGGCGCGCACCTGCGCGGCATTCGATTCCGCGAGCTTGCCCGGCCCCAGCCAAAGACTATCTTCGAGCCCGACGCGCACGTTGCCGCCCATTGCCGCCGACATCGAAGCGATCGGCAGCTGGTTGCGTCCCGCGCCGAGCACGCTCCAGCGATACTGGTCGCCGAACAGCCGATCGGCCGTACGCTTCATGTGCGCGACGTCGTCCGGGTGCGCGCCGATCCCGCCCAGGATTCCGAACACGCTCTGGATGAAGAGCGGCGGCTTGACGACGCCGCGATCGAGGAAGTGCGCGGCCGTGTACAGGTGCCCGATGTCGTAGCACTCGATCTCGAAGCGGGTGCCGTGATCGGCGCACGATGTCAGGATGTACGCGATGTCGGCGAATGTATTCCTGAAGATGCGGTCTTCCGATCCCGCGAGGTACGGCCGCTCCCAGTCGTACTTGAACGTCGGGAAGCGCTTCAGCATCGGGAAGAGCCCGAAATTCATCGAGCCCATGTTGAGCGAGGCAACCTCCGGCTTCAATTGCAGTGCCGGCTGCAGCCGCTCCTCGATCGTCATCGTCGCGGCGCCGCCGGTCGTGAAATTGATCACGACGTCGCAACGGCGCGCGATGTCGGGCGCGAATTCGCGGAAGTACTTCGGATCCTGCGTCGGGTGCCCGTCGACGGGATCGCGCGCGTGCAGATGGACGATCGCCGCGCCCGCTTCGGCGGCGCCGACTGCGGCGTCGGCGATTTCGCGCGGCGTCACCGGCAGGTACGGCGACATCGTCGGCGTGTGGATCGAGCCCGTCACGGCGCAGGTGATGATGACCTTGCGGTTGTCGCTCATGTTCGCTCCTTTACTTGAAATCGGTCTCGCCGCGCTTGTGCCGCGCCAGCGCCATCAGCCGCCGGTCACGCCACCGCGTCCGCGCGTCGAGCTCCGGGGCGGAAGCCGGCGTGCCCAGCGCCGCCGCAACCCGCGCGGCGTTCGCATCGTCCCACACGGCCGGGTCGGCCGGATCGGCCGCGAGTCTGCGGTAGAAGCCGCTGTATCGCGCGCAATAGTCGGCAACGCCGCCCGGCGCATTGAGCTCGATCGTCGCCAGCGGTCCCATGAACGACCAGCGCAATCCCAGTCCGTCGCGCACCGTCTTGTCGAGGTCCTCCGGCGAGACGTACCCGTCGCCGACGAGCCGCATCGCCTCCGCCAGCAGCGCCCCCTGCAGACGATTGAGGATGAACCCGTCGAGCTCGCGGCGCACGACGATCGGCACCTGCCCTACTTCCGCGTAGACCGCCTTCGCGCGCTCGAGGGTGGCCGCAGACGTCCACGGTGCGCCGCACAACTCAACAACCGGCACGAGGTGCGGCGGGTTGACCGGATGCGCGACCAGGCAACGCGCGCGCCCGGCGAGATCCTCGGTGAAGCGCGACGCGGGGATCGCGGAGGTCGAACTCGCGAGCACCGCGTCGGGCGGCGCAAGGCGATCGAGCTCCGCATACACCGCGCGCTTCACGTCGAGGGTCTCCGGCAGGTTTTCCTGCACCCAGTCGACGCCTGCGACCGCATAGACGAGCTCCGGCACGAAGTCGATGCGCGCCATCGCCGCCGCAGGATCGGTGACGAGTCCGTATTCCGCCTGTTCCGCGAGGCTCGCCGCGATGAACGCGCGGGCGGCGTCGAGTTGCGCGGGGACCTGGTCGTTGAGGCGCACCCGCCAGCCGGCGCGCGCGAACACCATCGACCACGCCCGTCCGATCAGGCCAGCGCCTACAACGGCAATCGTCTTGTTCATGGCCTCACATCCAGAGTACGCGGCGACGAAGCTCGAGATCCTCGCGCAGCGCCGAGGCAGCCCCATCGTGCACGACGCTGCCACGCTCCAGCACATACGCGCGATCGGCAAGCGCCAGCACCAGGTCGAGATTATGCTCGACGATCACCATAGCCACTTCCCCGCGGAGCTTGTCGAACGCCTCGAACAACTCCTCGACCACCGCCGGCGCCAGGCCCTCGAACGGCTCGTCGAGCAGCAGCACTCGAACGTGGCCGGCGAGCGCGCGCGCGACCGCGACCATCTGCTGCTCGCCGCCCGACAGAAAGTCGGCCGGTGTGTCGAGCCGCGCCTTCAACCGGGGGAAGAACTCCAATATCTTGGCTTCGCTCCACGCTACACCCGTGCCCTTGCGCCGCTTCAGGCGCCCGAGCTCGAGATTGTCGCGCACACTCATCCCGGCGAACAATCCGCGGCCCTGCGGCACGTAGCCGACGCCCAGCCGCGCAATCTCGGAGGCGGGTCGGCCGGCGATTTCCTGGTCGCCGAGAGTGATCCGCCCGCCGCCGGCACGCGCGATGCCGATGATGGTCTTCAACAGCGTCGATTTTCCGGCACCGTTTCTGCCCAGCAGCGCGACGATCTCCCGGTCGTGCACGGTGAGCGAGGCTTCGCGCAGGATGTGGCTCTTGCCGTAGTAGGTATCGACGCGATCGAGCGTCAGCAGCGCCGCGCCGCTGTCGCGCCCGTCACGGCCGCGGGGCCTCCCCGCCAACACCGCGGTACCCGTGCCGATGTAGACCTCCTGCACGGCCCGGCTGCCGCGCGCGTCGTCGGCCGTGCCGTCGACCAGCACGCGCCCTTCGTTCATGACGGTCACGCGATCGGCGAGCGCGAACACGCGGTCGATGTCGTGCTCGACGAGGAGGACGGGAATATCGCGCGAAACGCGTTTGATGAGCTGGCTCACGCGCTCACGCTCGGCCGCGGCGAGGCCCGCAAGCGGTTCATCGAGCAGCAACAGGCGCGGCGCGGAAGCGAGTGCCAGTCCCATATCGAGCAGTCGCTGCCCGCCGTACGATAACTCGCCAGCCTCCGCGCGCTCGATGCCGGTCAAGCCAAGGAAGCGGATGAGTTCGCGGGTCTTGTCCGCGACCGGCGCGATCGACGACGCGCGCGTCCAGCCGTCGAAGTGGCAGGAATCGCGCGCCTGCACGGCGAGCCGCAGGTTCTCCTCGATGGTCAGTGCGGGAAACAGGTTCGTGATCTGGAACGAGCGCGCGAGCCCCGCGGCGACGATGGCGTGCGGCGGCTGTCCGGTGAGGTCGCGACCCTCCAGCATCACGCGACCCCGGTCGGGCGCGAAGAGGCCGGAGATCAGGTTGAACACCGTTGTCTTGCCGGCCCCGTTGGGTCCGATCAGCGCGTGGAGCGATCGGTCGCCGACGGTGATGCTCGCTTCCTCGACCGCGCGGATGCCGCCGAACGCCTTCGCAAGGCCCTCGGCCGCGAACTCGATGCCGCCGCCCTTCCGTTCGTGGGACAGGAAGCCCGGCAGCGGCAACCCCTCCTCGATCGTGCGTCCGGACATCGCTGCGGCCTCGACCACCTTCGCGCGCATCGGCGCCGTGATCCGCCGCCAGACACCAACCAGGCCGGTCGGGGAGAACACGACGAATCCGACGAAGAGCAACCCGAAGAAGAGCAGCCAGTTCGGCGTCCAGATCGACAGGTATTCGCGGAACAGGATGTAGAAGAGCGCGCCCAGCGCGGGCCCGAGCAGGCTCCTCATCCCGCCGATGATCACCATCGCCAGCAACTCGCCGGAGAACGATATCGCCGTGGGGTCCGCCGACGCGAAGCGGTGATGGAACGCGAACAGGATGCCGGCAAAGCCGGTGAGCGTTGCGGAGATCACGTAGCCGATCTGTTTGTAGCGCTGCGTCGCGTAACCGATGAACTGCGCGCGCTGCTCGTTCTCGCGGATGGCAACCAGCACGGTGCCGATCGGGGACGCGTGGAAGCGCGACAGGCCGTGGACGACGGCGAGGCCGAGTGTGGCAATGAGAACGTAGTAGACCCACGGATTGCCAAGGTCGACGCCGAACCAGACGGCGCGCTTGACGCCCCCCAATCCATTCTCGCCGCCGGTCAAGGCGGTCCAGCGGAACGCCACGGAATAGGTGAGCGCCGAGAAGGCCAGCGTAAGCAACGAAAAGTAGACGCCGCGTCGGCGCAGCACCAGGAATCCGATCAGCACCGTCGCCACGAGCAGGAAGGCCAGGGCGACGAGCGCCGGCCAGAGCATCGAGTCCGCGAACCAGTGGCGCTGCGCGAGAGCCGCCGCGTAGGCGCCGAGTCCGAACCACGCGCCATGACCGAACGAAACGAGACCGGTGTGTCCGACGAGCAGGTTGAGCGCCATGCACGCGATCGAGAAAATCACGACGTCGGTGGCGCTCGTCAACGTCAGCCCGCCGGCGAGCAACGCGAACGGCAGAACCAAGCACGCCAGCGCAGCCTTGACCACGGGCGAATCGAACATTTTCATTCGAAGCGTTGAATCCGCTCACCGAAGAGGCCGCGCGGCCGGAACAGCAGCACGAGCAGCATCAGCAGGTACATCGAGGCCTCGGCGGCCGGGGGAAAGAAGTAAATCGTGAGCCCGCGGACCACCCCGACGATCAGCGCGGCGAGCACGACTCCCCAGAACGAACCGAGCCCGCCGATGACGACGACGACGAACGACGCGGTGAGGATGTCGGCGCCCATCGCCGGGTGGACTCCCGAAATCGGCGCGAGCAGCACGCCGGCGAGCGCGGCGAGCGCGACGGCGAGCGCCACGACGCTCGCCATGTACGGCGACAGCGAGATGCCGAGCGCCGCGACCATGTCCGGGTTCTGCACTCCCGCGCGGACCACGCGGCCGAACGGCGTGCGCTGCAACAGCCACCACAGGCCGCCGACCGCGGCGGCCGCCACTCCCAGCATCAGCAGCCGGTATTTCGAATAGATGAAGTCGCCGACGAGGACCTGGCCTTTGAGCTCGGGCGGAATCGAGAACGGGATGGGCGACGCGCCGAAGATCCAGCGCAGCGACTGCTCGGCGACCATCGCGAGGCCGAACGTCAGAAGGAGTCCGAGCGCCGGATCCTCCCGGTAGAAGCGGCGGAAGAGAAAGCGCTCGATGACGAGGCCGATCATCGCGACGGCCAGCGGCGACAGCACCATCGCGCCGGCGAAGCCGAAGGTGTCGGCGAGCTTGACCGCGAAGTACGCGCCGAGCGCGTAAAAAGCGCCATGCGCCAGGTTGACGAGCCCACCCAGCGAAAAGATCAGCGTCAGGCCGAGCGCGATCAGCAGGTAGTACGCGCCGGCGAGCAGGCCGTTCAACACCTGCTCGAGAATCTGGATCAGCATGACAAGGGGCGCTGCGCGCACCTAAGGCGGCGCGCGCAGCCCCCGGCGGGTCAGGCGGGCAACGTGCAGTTGTTCTCCTCGCGTGTCGGCGCGATCACTTCGAGGCTCTGATTCGCCGCGGGCACCGGCGGCGACAGCGTGAAGAGCTCCCACTTGTCGGTGACCTGGGCCGCCGGCTTGAAGGTGATCGTGTACATCTCCTGCATCAGCTGGTGATCCCAGTTGCGGTAGTAGCCCTCGCGCGTCTTCAGGATGTCGAACTTCGCGCCCTTCTCGAGGTACTCGACGATCTTGGTGGAGTCGGTGGTCTTGAGTTCGTTCATCGCCTGCGCCACGTGCTTGGTCGACATGTAGTCGCCCCAGGCCTGGTTCTCCGGCGGCTTGCCGTATTTCTTCGTGAACGCGGCGGTGAATTTCTGCGACGACGGCGTCTTGACCTGCGCGTCCCAGACGAGCGGCCAGATGCCGAGCACGTTGCCCTTGCCCGCGCCCCACGCGACGGCGGTGTCGAAGCCGAAGCCGGCCACCGGGAACGGAAGCCCGTACTCCATGTACTGCTTCATGAAATTCGTGATCTGCGCGCCGGCGAGATTGGACACCACGATGTCGGGCTTCGCGTTGCGGATCTTGAGCAGGTACGGCGAGAAGTCGGTGACGTCGGTCGGCACGAGCTCGTCGGCGGCGAACTCGCCGCCGTTGGCCGTCATGAATCGCTTAGCGACCTTGAGCAGGTCGTGCCCGAACGCATAGTCGGCGGTCAGGCTGTACCACTTCTTGCCCTTGACCATGCCGTCGCGCAGCAGCGCCTGCCCGGCCGCGCCGACGTACATGCTGTTCGCCGCTTCGGTGTGGAACATGTAGCGATTGCACGACTTGCCGCGCAGCTCGTCCGAGTTGCAGCCGGTGTTGAAAAACAGGGTCTTGTTGCGCTGCGCGACCTGCGCGATCGCGAGGCCGGATGCCGAGCTGATTTCGCCGATGATGACGGCCACCTTGTCGCGCTCGATCAGGCGTTCCGCCTTGGTCGACGCGGTCTGCGGGTTGACGCTGTCCTCGGCGATCAGTTCGATCTTGCGGCCCATGACCCCACCGGAGGCGTTGAGCTCCTCGACCGCGAGCGTCACGCCCATGACGGCGTACTCGCCCAACGGTCCGAGGTTGCCGGTGCGCGGCGTCAGGTGGCCGAAACGAACCGCTTCGGACTGGCTCCGCACGATGGCGGGAAATCCCAGCGTTCCGAGCGCGGTGACGGCTCCTGCGCCCTTCAATAAATCGCGACGACGACGGCTGACCGGCAAACGATCCATGACTCCTCCTTTGGACGACGAAAGTCTGGCGCTCCGGCTCGTGTCGGCCGTAGATTTTGGCGGGGCGCTCCGACTGCGAAGGCAGTTATAATCCAAAGTCCATCCCGATGTCCATCGCGATCCGCGTCGAACGGCGATGCGAATTCGCGAGACGCCCCCACGGCCTGAGGGCGCGCATCGGTGCAACGGCCGCGTTGTTCCACTCGCTCGACCCGATCCTCTACCCCAAGGACGATTGAAATGGACATGCAGATTCGCGATTTGCGCGTGCTGGTCACCGCCGGCGCGTCGGGCATCGGCCTCGCGACCGCGCGCGCATTCGCCCGCGAGGGCGCGCGAATTCACGTCTGCGACATCGACGAGAGGGCGCTCGCCGCGGTTGCCGCAAGCGATCCGGGTTTCGCGCAATCGGTCTGCGACGTCGCCGACCCGACGGCGGTCGCGCGTCTCTTCGAAACCGTGAAGGCCGGTCTCGGCGGCCTCGATGCGCTGATCAACAACGCCGGCATCGCCGGACCCACCGCGG
>JBDTRG010000107.1:0-11880 GCA_039931775.1 Betaproteobacteria bacterium
CGCGAGCTTCTACCGTCGTTCCCGCCAGCTTCTGCCGTCGTTCCCGCGAACGCGGGAACCCAGCGTCGTCACTGCACGATCTCCTGAAATAGATCGTTCCAATAAGGATTACGAGACTCGATCAGCTGGATTTTCCAGGCGCGTTTCCATTTCTTGAGCTGCTTCTCTCGAATTATCGCGCTCTCCGCCGATTCGTGCTGCTCGTACCAAACGAGCATCTTGACATCATATTTATTCGTGAAACCCTCGACAAATCCTTCCTTGTGCTGCCATGCGCGTTGAGCCAGATTCGACGTCACACCGATGTACAGGGTGCCATTGCGCCGACTGGCCAGAATGTAGACGCAGAACGATTTGCGCATCGGGCTGTGCGCCACTGGGTCCCCGCGTTCGCGGGGACGACGAAGCAATTGTCACGCTTGGCGCTCCTGGATCCCCTCGTTCGCATGGACGACGAAGCAATTGTCACGCTTGGCGCTCCTGGATCCCCTCGTTCGCATGGACGACGATTCAATTGACACCGTGCGCGCACCCGCGTCTCCTCGATCGCAAGGACGACCTACGGCTTCGCCACCGCCGCCACGATCTTCTGCGCGGCGTCGGCCATGTTGTCGGCGGAGATAATAGGCAGGCCGGAATCCTTCAGGATCTGCCTGCCGAGCTCGTCGTTGGTGCCTTTCATGCGCACGACGAGCGGCACCGCGAGGCGCGTTTCGCGCGCCGCCGCGATGATGCCGTTGGCGATCGTGTCGCAGCGCATGATGCCGCCGAAGATGTTGACCAGGATGCCCTTGACCTTCGGATTGGCGAGCATGATCTTGAACGCCTCGGTGACCTTTTCCGTGGTCGCGCCGCCCCCCACGTCGAGGAAATTCGCCGGCGACGCACCGAACAGCTTGATCGTGTCCATCGTCGCCATCGCGAGACCGGCGCCGTTGACGAGGCAGCCGATGTCCCCGTCGAGCGAGATGTACGAAAGGTCGAACTTCGACGCCGCGATCTCGGCCGGATCCTCTTCGTCGAGATCGCGCATCTCGACGATCTCCGGATGACGGAAGAGCGCGTTCGAATCGAAGTTGAGCTTGGCGTCGAGCGCGATCACGCGACCGTCGCCGGTGACGACCAGCGGATTGATCTCGGCGAGCGACGCGTCGGTCTCGTCGAACGCGCGATAGAGCCCCTGCAGCATCGCCCTGCCCTGCGGCACGCTTGCATCCGGGATGCCGATCCGGCGCGCGACATCGTCGGCCTCGGTATCGGTCAGACCCTTCACCGGATCGATGAAGACCCGGAGGATCTTTTCAGGTGTCTTCGCGGCCACTTCCTCGATGTCCATGCCGCCTTCGGAACTCGCCATCAGGCAGACGCGTTGCGTCGTGCGGTCGACCACCATCCCGACGTAGAGCTCCTTCCTGATATCGGCGCCTTCCTCGATCAGCAGCCGGCGGACCTTCTGGCCCGCGGGGCCGGTCTGGTGCGTGACGAGCTGCATACCGAGGATCCTGCCGGCGTCCGCGCGAACCTCGTCCGCCGACCGCGCGACCTTTACGCCGCCGCCCTTGCCGCGGCCTCCGGCGTGAATCTGCGCCTTGACGACCCAGACGCTGCCGCCGAGCGTGCGCGCGGCGGCCACCGCCTCGTCAACGGAAAACGCCGGAATACCGCGCGGCGTGGCCATTGCGAACCGGCGGAAGATTTCCTTGCCCTGATACTCGTGGATTTTCACGCCTTTTCCTCCGCCGGCAGCGCATGGGTGCCCTGAAACCACTTGGGATAGTACCGGGCCACCGTGTCGGTCGTCGTGTCGAGAGCGTGGCAGCGGTCGAGCTGGAACGGCTTCTCCACGCCGTCGTCCTCGCGCCGCATTCCCGCGAACGTCTGCAAGGCGACGGTCGGCAGCGCGCCCAGGAGTTCCGTGACATGCGTGCAGCCGCGGGTCGCGCCCATGTCGTCGTGCAGGCGCTTCCTGAAACCCTGGACGAGGCTCGCGCCGACCAGCTTCGCGTACGCCGGCTCGATGCGATCGCAGACGTCCGGATAAGGCATGCCTACGGTCCTCACCTCGATGGCCTGGATCACGAATTCGGCATCGATGGTCACGCGCGCCCACATGTCGTGTACCGCTTCGCGCGCCGGGCGAACGCCGGTCAGCAAATCGTAATCGTGGTCCTTCGCGTCGACCAGATGCGCGTCGATGTCGAACAGCCCGTCGTCGCGACGAAAGCCCTCGTAGCTGATGCTGCGCTGATGGAGGCGCTGGCGGGGAACCGGGCTCGGTGGCAGCGACATGGAGGGATAGGCGTGAGGTGCGGAAAGCCGGCGCCGCCCGGCCGGAACGCCACCGGCTGCGGCGCATGATGTCGCTACAATGGCGCCGGCGGAGACGCATTTTAGCCGCGCGCCGTGGGTGTCGCAACCGGACACCCGTGCCGGGCGCGATCGAACGCGAGGCCTTTCATGTCCTTCGTACTCGCCCTCGACCAGGGCACGACCAGTTCCCGGGCGCTTGTCTTCGACCACAAAGGAGCCGTGCGCGCCGTCGCGCAGCGGGAATTCCGGCAATTCTTCCCGCAGCCGGGATGGGTCGAGCACGACGCCGACGAAATCTGGGCGACGCAGTCCGGCGTTCTGCACGAGGCGCTCGCGCGGGCCGCGATCGGCGCGCACGACATCGCCGCGATCGGCATCACCAACCAGCGCGAGACGACCGTGGTGTGGGATCGCGCGACCGGCCGGCCGATCGCCCCCGCCATCGTGTGGCAGGACCGGCGTACCGCGCCGCAATGCGACGCGCTGTCCGCCTCCGGCCACGCGCCGATGATCGCGCGCAAGACGGGACTGGTGCTCGATGCCTACTTCTCGGGGACGAAGATTCGGTGGCTGCTCGACAACATCGAAGGCGCGCGTTCACGCGCAATCCGCGGGGAGCTCGCGTTCGGCACCGTCGACAGCTGGCTCGTCTGGAACCTGACGCGCGGCGCAACGCATGTCACCGATCCGTCCAACGCGAGCCGTACGCTGTTGTTCGACATTCACGAGAACGAATGGGACGACGAGCTGTTGGCGCTCTTCGACGTCCCGCGCTCGATGCTGCCGCGCGTCGTCCCGTCGTCCGGCGTTTGTGCGCACGCGACGATCGACGGCGTCGACGTGCCGATCGCAGGCATCGCCGGCGACCAGCAGGCGGCGCTCTTCGGACAGGCGTGCCATGCGCCCGGACTCGCCAAAAACACCTACGGCACCGGCTGCTTCCTGCTGATGAACACCGGCGGCAAGGCTGTCGCGTCGACGAACAACCTGCTGACGACCGTCGCGTGGCAGAGGAACGGCAAGCTCGATTACGCACTCGAAGGCAGCGTGTTCATCGGCGGCGCCGTCGTTCAGTGGCTGCGCGACGGGCTGAAGATCGTGCGGACCGCCGCCGAAGTCGAGGCCCTCGCCGCCAGCGTACCGGACAACGGCGGCGTTTACCTGGTCCCCGCGTTCGCCGGCCTGGGTGCGCCGCACTGGGACCCTTACGCGCGCGGCTCGATCTTCGGGCTGACGCGCGGCGCCACCTCGGCGCACATCGCGCGCGCCGCGCTGGAGTCCATCGCGTTCCAGAGCGCCGACGTGCTCACCGCGATGCAAAAGGACGCCGGGATCACCCTGACGGAATTACGCGTCGATGGCGGCGCGACGGCCAACAACCTGCTGATGCAATTCCAGGCCGACATCCTCGGCGTGCCCGTGGTCCGTCCGACGGTGCTCGAGACGACGGCGCTCGGGGCCGGCTACCTCGCCGGACTCGCGGTCGGCTACTGGAAGGACGCCGCCGACGTCGCCGCGAACTGGCGCGTGGACCGCGTCTTCGACCCGTCGATGCCGGCCTCCCGCGTCGCCGACCTCGCGGCCGGCTGGAACAAGGCCATCGGGCGCGCCAGGGACTGGGCGGCCTGACGCCCCGGCACGCACGACGCTGCCGAGGCATCGTCGGCGTTCAACCCGCCGTTTGCGTTCATCGGAAAAGGTGTATATGCTCCTAAAAGCGTGCATATGCTCCTATCGACGAGACGCACTCCCGACATGTCCTCCGACACCCCGCTGCCGAGCCCCGCTTGCACCTGCGGCCGGCTGCGCCGCGCGACGCGATCGCTGACGCAGCTCTACGACGACCTGATGGCCCCGTCGGGCCTGCGCGTCACGCAGTTCTCGCTGTTGCGAACGCTCGCAACGCAGGGCACGTCGCGGATGTCGGACCTTGCCCGGGTGCTGCTCCTCGACCGCACGGCGCTATCGCGCACGCTCGATCCGCTGGTCGGGCGCGGCTTTGTCGCTATCGTGGCGGGACGCGATGCCCGCACGCGCGAAGTCTCGCTCACCCGCGCGGGGAAGCGCGCGATTCGCGATGCGGTGCCGCATTGGAAGCGCGCGCAAACGCAGGTCGCGCAGACGATCGGACCTGTCCGGCTCGAAGCCCTCATCGCAACGCTCGCTGCCGTCGAGCAACTTCATCCCGGGCCAGGCGGCGTCGATCGCTGATCGGCAATTCAAATGAACAGCATGGCATCCAACGCCTCACGCGCCGATTGGCGAACGCCGACGGTCATCCTCGTGGCGAGCGCTCTGGTCCTTTCACTGTCGATGGGCTTGCGCCACGGCTTCGGCCTCTTCCTGCAACCGATGAGCGCCGAACTGCATTGGGGCCGCGAGACATTTGCGCTGGCGATCGCCGTCCAGAACCTGTGGTGGGGCATCGTGCAGCCCTTCACCGGCATGATCGCCGACCGCTACGGCTCGGCGAGGGTCGTCATCGCGGGGGCGCTTCTCTACGCGCTCGGTCTCCTGGGAATGGCGTACTCGACGACGCCGCTTGCGCTGTTGGCCTCCTGCGGCCTGCTGCTCGGCACGGGACTTTCGGGGCTGACGTACAGCGTGATGGCCGGCGTGGTGGGCCGCGCCTACCCTCCGGAGAAGCGCAGCATGGCGCTCGGCATCTCGGCTGCGGTCGGTTCGTTCGGGCAATTTGCGCTGTTACCGGCAACCCAGGTGCTGATCACGCATCTGGGCTGGCAGGCAACGCTGGTGGCGTTCGCCTGCGTCGCGCTGCTGATGGGTCCGCTCGCGATCGCCCTCGTCGAGAAACGCACCGGCCCGACACACCCGTTCATTCAATCCCCCGCCGCGGCGATGCGCGAGGCGATCGGGCACCGCGGGTACCTGTTGCTGACCCTCGGCTTCTTCGTCTGCGGGTTCCACGTCGTGTTCATCGCCGTGCACCTGCCGGCGTATCTTTCGGACAAGGGCCTTCCGGCGTATGTGGCGGTGACCGCACTCGCGCTGGTCGGGCTGTTCAACATCGTCGGCACCTACGCGGCCGGCTGGCTGGGGTCGCGGATGCCGCGCAAATACATCCTGTCCGCGATCTATTTCAGCCGCAGCATCGTCATCGCGCTGTTTGTATGGCTACCGGTCTCGCCGATGTCGGTCTATGCGTTCGCGATCGCACTGGGACTGCTCTGGCTGTCGACCGTGCCGACGACGAATACCCTGGTCGCGCACATCTTCGGTGTCCGCTATCTCGCGATGCTGTCCGGGTTCACGTTCTTCTCTCACCAGATCGGCGCTTTTCTGGGCGCGTGGCTCGGCGGCCGGCTGTACGATCAGACAGGGAGCTACGACGTGGTCTGGTGGATATCAATCGCGCTCGGCGTCATTGCCGGCCTCGTGAATCTGCCGATCGACGAGCGCGAGATCAGACGGCCGGTGCGGGCCCCCGCGTAACAAGTAGGGTCAGACTCGACTTTCCTGGCGGCGGCCTAGGCACAACGCCGACGCCGTCGTTCCCGCGTGCGCGGGAACGACGGCATGAACCTCTCGCCCCCGCTCCGTCGCTACCGAACGCGGTTCAAAGGGGAAGCGCGGGAGGTAGCGAATCGGCGGAGATGTGGTCGACCGCGTCGGTGATGATCGTGTCGATATCCCAGCCGGCGAGCTCGTTGATTCGGGCGGCGTCGTTCGGCGTGAAGCAAAGCACCCGAAACCCTGCGCCGCGAATCATTTTCACGATGTCGGCGGTCAGTTCTTCGTGATCTACGGCCGTAGCGATGCATCCGAGACGGCGAAAGCGGTCCTTCCAATCGGTGGGGACGGTGTCGAGCAACAGCGCGCGCGGAATTTCCGGCACGGCGTCCAGCGCCGCTTCGATCGAGGCCTCGGAAAAGGAAGACAAGAGCGGTGGGGTTTCCGAATCGCGCCAGAGCGTCGCGGCGTCCAGCGCCACCGCGGCGCCCGTTTCGCGCTCACGGCCGGGCGTGGGCTTGATTTCCACGTTGCAGTGGACCCCGTGCGCCCTCGCCCACCGGGCGACCGACGCCAGTGTCGGCAACGGCTCGCCAGCGTATTTCGCCGAGTGCCAGCCGCCGGCGTCGAGCCGGGACAGTTCCCGCCATAGCAGCGCGTCGGCGCGGCCGCGGCCGCTCGTCGTGCGATCGAGCGTTGCGTCGTGCAGCAGGAACGACACGTTGTCCGCGGCGAGCTTCACGTCGAACTCGACCATTCGGTAGCCGTGCGCATAGCCGACGCGCATCGACGTCAGCGTGTTTTCGGGCGCCACCTTGCCGGCGCCGCGGTGGGCGACGAGCCGCGGATAGGGCCACTCTTGTGCGATCGCTGCAGTCATCTCATCGAATCCTTGCGCCGGTAGCGATGACGAAATGTACACTGGCGTCGGGGCGGTGGCGAGACGGTGCGCGATGACCGCCGGACAATCGTTTCGGGCTATACTGCCCAGAGCTCGGCGGGTCCATATCCCCAAGCCGCAGCCGAGAAAACCATAGGAGGGCACCATGCGTTTCAAATTACTCGGCGCCGTGCTGGCCGCCGCCGGCATTCTGTGCGCCCCGGCCGCGCACGCGCAAACCGAGATCCAGTGGTGGCATTCGATGGGCGGCGCGCTCGGGGAAAAGCTCAATGCGCTGGCGACCAAGTTCAACGCGAGTCAGAAGGACTACAAGGTCGTGCCGGTTTTCAAGGGCAGCTATCCCGAGTCGATGACCGCGGCGATCGCCGCCTTCCGCGCCGGGAATGCCCCGCACCTGCTGCAGGTATTCGAGGTCGGCACGGCGACGATGATGGCGGCCAAGGGAGCCGTCGTCCCCGTCGCTAAGGTGATGGCGGATGCGAAAGAGCCGTTCAACCCGAAATCCTATTTGCCGTCGATTGCCGGCTACTACACGGACAGCAAGGGAAACATGCTGTCCTTTCCGTTCAACAGCTCGACCGTGGTGCTCTACGTCAACCGGGATGCCTTCAAGAAGGCCGGGCTCAATCCCGATCAGGTGCCCAAGACCTGGAAGGAGATGAACGCCGCCATGCTCCAGCTCAAGGTGAGAGGCCAGGATTGCGTCTACACGACCGGCTGGCCGTCCTGGATGCATATCGAGAACTTCAGCGCCTGGCACAACGTCCCGATCGGCACCAAGGAAAACGGAATGGCCGGCCTGGATACGGTGTTCACGTTCAATTCGCCGCTGCACGTGCGCCATCTGACGATGCTCGGCGACATGTCCAAGAAGGGTCTGTTCACCTACGCCGGGCGCACGAATCAGGCGGAAGCCAAGTTCGCCAGTGGTGAATGCGCGATGCTGACGTCGTCCACCGGCGCCCAGGCGAATTTCCGGCAGAACGCCAAGTTCGCGTGGTCGGTGAACTTCATTCCGTACCACGACGACGTCAAGGGCGCGCCGCAGAATTCGATCATCGGCGGCGCTTCGCTGTGGGTGCTTTCCGGCAAGAAGCCCGCCGAATACAAGGGCGTCGCGAAGTTCCTCGCCTTCCTGTCGACGCCCGAGATCCAGATGGAATGGCATACCGGCACCGGGTACATGCCGATCACCATGGCCGCCTACGAGATGACGCGCAAATCGGGCTTCTACGAAAAAAATCCGGGGGCGGACGTCGCGGTGAAGCAGATGACCAACAAGCCGCCTACCGCGAATTCCAAGGGCCTTCGCTTCGGCAATTTCGTGCAGGGGCGCGAGGTCATCGAGGAAGAGATGGAACAGGTGTTCTCAGGCAAGAAGGACGCCAAATCCGCGCTCGACGAAGCCGTCAAGCGCGGCAACGAGATCCTGCGCAAGTTTCAGGCCGCCAACAAGTAACCACGGAAGGGGGCTGCGGCCGATCGCCTCCGCCCCCTTTTTCGCATTAGCCTCCGGAGATGGAAAAGCGCGTCGTCTTCCGCTCGGCGTGGCTGCCGTATGCCCTGCTCGCGCCGCAGATCGTCATCACGATCGTCTTCTTCTTCTGGCCGGCCGCGCAGGCGATCTGGTTCTCGTTCCTGCTCCAGGATGCCTTCGGGCTGAATACCGAGTTCGTCGGGTTGCAGAACTTCGCCGACCTGTTCGGCGATAGCCACTATCTCGACTCGTTCAAGGTCACGGCGCTCTTCAGCGCGCTCGTCGCCGGCTTCGGCATCGCGATTTCGCTGTTGCTGGCGGTCATGGCCGACCGCGTTGCGCGCGGCGCGCTGGCGTACAAGACGCTGCTGATCTGGCCTTACGCGGTAGCGGCTGCGGTGGCCGGCGTTCTGTGGGCGTTCATGTTCGCGCCGTCGATCGGCATCCTGACGTTCTTCCTGAAGCGCGTGGGCATCGACTGGAACTGGATCCTCCAGGGCGACCAGGCGATGCTGCTGGTCGTGATCGCGTCCGTGTGGAAGCAGATCAGCTACAATTTCCTGTTCTTCCTCGCCGGCCTCCAGTCGATCCCGAAGTCGCTGATCGAGGCAGCGGCGATCGACGGCGCGGGCCCTGCGCGCCGCTTCTGGACGATCGTCTTTCCGTTGCTCTCCCCCACGACGTTCTTCCTGCTGGTGGCCAACACCGTGTATGCGTTTTTCGACACGTTCGGCGTGATCGACGCCACCACCCAGGGCGGGCCGGCCGGCGCGACGCAGATACTCGTCTACAAGGTCTACCACGACGGCGTGAAGTCGGGGGACCTCGGCGGCTCGTCAGCGCAGTCGGTCGTGCTGATGGCCATCGTGATCGCGCTGACGGTCGTGCAGTTCCGATTCATCGAGAAGAAAGTTCAGTACTGATGGCGCCAATGGGACCCCCACGCTCACTTTGTGCGGCTTCGCCGCATCCCGCTTCGCGGGACCAGCCTTCGGCTGTCCTGCGGCCTTCGGCCTTGTGTTCGCTGCCCCCGAGGGGGCGCATAGCGCCCTTCGGGCGGCCGCGCGGGCGCTAGCTGGCCGATGGTAGAGAACCGGCCCTGGCTCACGGTGCTCTCGCACGCGGTGCTGATCGCCGGCGTCATCGTCGTGGCATTTCCGCTCTGGGTGACCTTCGTCGCGTCGACGCTGACGCTCGACCAGATCCTCACGGTGCCGATGCCGCTGCTGCCCGGCGATCAGTTCCTGACGAACTACTCGCAGGTGCTTTCCGCCGGATCGACGAAGGGCTCCGGAGCGGCGGTGTCGACGATGTTGCTGAACAGCCTGATCATGGCGCTCGCCATTGCCATCGGCAAGATATCGATCTCGATCATCGCGTCGTTTGCGATCGTGTACTTCCGTTTCCCGCTGCGCAACTTCTTCTTCTGGATGATCTTCATCACGCTGATGCTGCCCGTGGAAGTGCGCATCATCCCGACCTACAAGGTCGCCTCCGACCTCGGCCTGCTCAATTCCTACGCGGGCCTCACGCTTCCGCTGATCGCGTCGGCGACCGCCACGTTTCTCTTCCGCCAGTTCTTCATGACGGTGCCGGATGAGCTGGCCGAGGCCGCGCGCATCGACGGTGCCGGTCCGATGCGCTTTTTCGTCGACGTGGTGCTGCCGCTGTCCAAGACCAGCATCGCCGCGTTGTTCGTGATCCAGTTCATTTACGGCTGGAACCAGTACCTGTGGCCGTTGCTCATCACGACCGAGGAATCCATGTACACGACGGTAATCGGCATCCGGCGGATGATCGTGGGCGGCGACGCGGCGAACGAGTGGCAGCTCATCATGGCCACGGCGATGCTGGCGCTGGTGCCACCCGCGCTGGTCGTCATGCTGATGCAGAAATGGTTCGTCAAGGGCCTCGTCGAAACGGAGAAATAGAGAATGGCTGGCGTTTCCTTCCGGGACGTGCGCAAGAGCTACGGCGCGCTCGAGATCATCCACGGCGTGACGATGGACGTCACCGACGGCGAGTTCGTGGTGATCGTCGGGCCTTCGGGCTGCGGCAAGTCGACGCTGTTGCGCATGGTGGCGGGGCTCGAGCGCATCACCTCCGGCGAGATCGCCATCGGCACGCGCGTCGTCAACGAGCTGGAGCCCAAGGACCGGGACATCGCGATGGTGTTCCAGAATTACGCGCTCTACCCGCACATGTCGGTGCGCGAGAACATGGCCTATGGGCTCAAGATCCGCCGGATGGCGAAGGCGGACATCGACGCGCGCGTGCAGCGGGCGGCGGAGATTCTCGAGCTCGGCCCGTTTCTGGAGCGCAAGCCGCGCGCGCTATCCGGCGGCCAGCGCCAGCGTGTCGCCATGGGCCGCGCGATCGTCCGCGAGCCTGCAGTGTTCCTGTTCGACGAGCCGCTGTCGAACCTGGACGCGAAGTTGCGCGTGCAGATGCGCGTTGAACTGCAGGCGCTGCACCGGCGCCTCGGCACGACCAGCCTGTACGTCACCCACGACCAGGTCGAGGCCATGACGCTCGCGCACCGCATGATCGTGATGAACGCCGGTCGTGCCGAGCAGATCGGCGCCCCGATCGACGTCTACGCGAAACCGGCCACGACCTTTGTCGCCGGCTTCATCGGCTCGCCGCCGATGAACCTGATGCCGTCGAAGTTGAACGGGCGCGACGTGCTGCTCGGGATTCGGCCGGAGCACCTCGAGCCCTGCGCTGCGTCCGAGGCGAACTTCGTCGCCGAGGTGGATCTGGTCGAGCCGCTGGGCGCCGACACGCTTGCCCACGGCCACATCGACGGCGCTCGGATGATCGCCCGCGTCCATGCGGCGCTCAACACCGTGCCTGGCCGGCTGCCGCTGCGTTTTCTGCCGGAGAACCGGCACTATTTCGACGCCGAGTCCGGCACGCGCCTACCCGGCTAGCGTTTTCCGCTGCGTTTTCAGTCCGCGTGTCCCGGCTGCGGGGTCGGGATCGGCCCTTTTGCCGGCGCCGCGTCCGCCGCGTGCTCGTCGATGCGCGCGCGCCCGGCGAGCAGCGTGTACGCCGTCGGGACGACGAAGAGCGTCAACAGCGTACCGAAGGCCATGCCGCCGACGATCACCCAGCCGATCTGCGTCCGCGATTCGCCGCCCGCGCCGGTGGCGAGCGCCAGCGGCATCGCGCCCAGCACCATCGCGCCGGTCGTCATCAGGATCGGGCGCAGCCGCAGCGTTGCCGCATCGATCACCGCATCGAACAGCGGCTCGCCCTTCGCGCGGAGCTGGTTGGAAAACTCGACGATCAGAATGCCGTGCTTGGTGATGAGACCGACCAGCGTGACGAGGCCCACCTGGCTGTAGATGTTGAGCGTGCCGCCGGCGAGCCAGAGCGTGAACAGCGCCCCGGTCATCGACAACGGCACCGACAGCATGATCACGAACGGGTGGACGAAACTCTCGAACTGCGCCGCCAGCACGAGGTAGATGAACATCAGCGCCAGCACGAACGTGAAGTAGATTTCGCCGCCCGACGAGCGGAATTCACGCGACTGGCCGTCGAGGTCGGTTTGCGCCGTATTGGGCAACGACCGCGCCGCTGCCTCGTTCATCGCCTTCAGCGCCTCGCCGATTGCATAGCCCGGAGCGAGCGTGCCGGTCACCTTCACCGCGCGCAGCCGGTTGAAGTGATTGAGCGACTGCGGCGCCACGCCTTCGCGCACGTCGACGAGATT
>JBDTRG010000108.1:0-7130 GCA_039931775.1 Betaproteobacteria bacterium
TGATCCAGAAGGAGCCTTCGGAGGGCGAGGACCAGACCGACATCATCCTGCTCACGCACACATGCATCGAGAAACAGGTGGTGGCGGCGATTGCGGCGATCGAAGCGCTGCCCACCGTCAACGGCAAGGTCGTGCGCATCCGGCTGGAAGAGCTCAACTGATGCGTTACGTTTCGACGCGCGGCGCATGGGCGGGCAATCCGCAGCCGTTCTCGGCGATCCTCCTCGAGGGGCTCGCCCCCGACGGCGGCCTGGCGGTGCCGCAGAAGTACCCGCGATTCACGAGCAAGGAGCTCGATGCGCTGCGCGGGCGCTCGTACCGCGACGTCGCGTTTGCCGTGCTGTCGCGCTTCATCGCCGACATCCCGGTCGCGGACCTGAAATCCCTGATCGACCGGACGTATACGGCGGAAGCCTTCGGCAGCGACGCGATCACGCCGCTCACGGAGCTCGAACCCGGTATCCACCTGCTGCACGCGTCGAACGGGCCGACGCTCGCGTTCAAGGACGTCGCAATGCAGCTGCTCGGCAACCTGTTCGAGTACACGCTGGACAAGGAACGGACCACGCTCAACATCCTCGGGGCGACCTCGGGTGACACCGGCAGCTCGGCCGAGTACGCAATCCGCGGCAAGCGCGGGATCACCGTGTTCATGCTGTCCCCGCGCGGCCGGATGAGTCCGTTCCAGCAGGCGCAGATGTATGCGCTGCCCGACCCCAACATCCACAACATCGCGATCGACGGCGTGTTCGACGAATGCCAGGACCTCGTCAAGGCGGTGTCGGCCGATGCCGAGTTCAAGGCGCGCTGGAACATCGGCACGGTCAACTCGATCAACTGGGCGCGCGTCGCGGCACAGGTCGTCTACTATTTCAGCGCCTACCTCGGCACCGCGAAGGCGACCGGCGACCCTGTCGATGTCGCGGTGCCGTCCGGCAATTTCGGCAACGTGCTCGCCGCGCACGTCGCGCGGTCGATGGGGCTGCCGCTGCGACGCCTGATCGTCGCGACGAACGAGAACGACGTCCTCGACGAGTTCTTCCGTACGGCGCGCTACCGGCCACGGCGCGCCGGCGAGACGCAGGCGACCTCGAGCCCGTCGATGGACATCTCGAAGGCGTCGAATTTCGAACGGTACGTGTTCGACGTCGTCGATCGCGATCCGGAAGTCCTTGCGGCACTGTGGGAACGCATCGCCCGACGCGGCGATTTCGACCTCTCCGGCACGCCGTACTGGGACAACGTCGTCGCGTCGGGATTCGTGTCCGGCGCCAGCACCCATGCCGACCGCATTGCGACCATCCGCGACGCGTTCGAACGTTACCGCATCGTCATCGATCCGCACACCGCCGATGGCCTCGCGGTCGGCCGACTGCACCGCAATCCGGCGATTCCTCTCGTCTGCATCGAGACCGCGCTCCCGGCGAAGTTCGCTGCGACGATTCGCGAGGCGTTGGACCGGGATCCGGAGCGCCCGGCCGCCTACGCCGACCTAGAGAACCGGACGCAACGCTGTGTCGTGCTGCCGGCTGACGTCGAACGAGTCAAGGCGTACATCGCTGACCACGCGGGGGCCGCCGGCCGACCTGACTAGGCGGCCGCTGCGCGACGCGCGGCATCGCCACCGGCTACCCTTTCCCCATGCGCCATCATCTCGTCAACCTCTATCGCAACCTCGCCGCGGGCCTGCGGCTGGTCGCCTTCCTTCCCGTCTCGCGGCTCGCGTTTCGGATCGACCTCGTCCAGCTGCTGCTGCTGCTCGTGGTGTCGGCGCTGCTCGATGTGGCCGTTGACTGGGTCCGCTACGGCGCCGAAGGCTATTTTTCGTGGTTCGGGCTCGGCAACGAGTTCTTCGGCGCCGGTATCCTGCTCTTGAGTGCTGCGATACTCGCGCTGGCGTTCCGGCAGACGGCGCTGGTGCTTGCGCTGCCCGTGCTGGTGCTGGCTGGATTTCCGCTGCTGCAGATTCTGCGCGTCGTGCCGACGATTGCGCCGCTGGAGACAAAGAGCGCCGACTTCGTCTGGTTGGTGTTCGACGGCGCGATGATCGCGTGGGTGTTCGTGCTGTCCGCGCGTTCGGTCGGCATCGCCCTCGCGCCTGCGCGTCCGGGACGCTTGTGGCGAGCGCTCGCTGGTGGCCTCGTGCTGATCGCGCCGATCTGGTTTGCATCGTCGATTGCGCCGAACGACGCCTGGTGGAAGGAGCCGGTCGCCGGCTTCGAGGCTGACCCGCGCTATCCGAACCCGGCGTCGGAGCCCGTGCTCGCGGCGCAGCAGCACCTGATCGACGATGCGCTTGCCGGCCTCGACGACGAGCGCCCCGGCGCCACGGATCTCTACTTCATCGGGTTCGCCGGCGACGCGCGCGAGGACGTCTTCCGCAAGGACGTGCTGGCCGCCCAGAAAGTGATGGATGAGCGCTGGGGAACGTCGGGCAGGTCGCTGGCGCTCATCAACAATCCGCGCACGCTGCTCGAATCGCCGATGGCCACCGTCACCAATCTGCGCGAGGCGCTGAACGAGATCGGCGGCGCGATCGATGCCGACCAGGACGTCGTGATGGTCTACCTCGTGAGCCATGGCAGCAAGCAGCATGTGCTGGACGTTTCGATGCCCCCGCTCGAGCTCGCGCCGCTCACGGCGTCTGCCTTGCGCTCGCTGCTCGACGCCTCGGGCATCAAGTGGCGGATCGTCGTCGTGTCGGCGTGCTATTCCGGCGGCTTCATCGATGCGTTGAAGGACGACTACACGCTGGTGCTGACTGCCTCGGCGGCCGACCGCACATCGTTCGGCTGCGGTCAGCGCAGCGATTCGACGTTTTTCGGCGAAGCGCTTTTCCAGCAGGGTCTCGCGCAGTCGGAATCGCTGCTCGGTGCATTCGAAGCCGCGAAGGAGCTCGTCGCCGAGCGGGAAAGGGCCGGCGGGTTCAGGCCGCCGTCGAATCCGCAGATCTACGTGGGACCCGCGATGGCGGAAAAATTGAAGGAGCTCGATCGCGGCAACGCCGCGCTGCGCACCGGCCGCAGCGTCTGACGCCGTCATCTCGCTGCCGCAAAGGTAGACTCCCGCTCCGTGGCAGCCTCGGTCGAAGTGCGCAACCTCGAGCAAGCGTACGGCGCGAACCGCGTCGTTCGTGGCCTCGACTTTGTACTTGCGGTCGGCCGGATCGGCTGCCTGCTCGGCCCGTCGGGATGCGGCAAGACCACGGTGCTGCGCTGCATCGCCGGCTTCGAGCCGATCGAAGGCGGCTCGATCGCGCTGTCAGGACGAGTCGTCTCGGAGCCCGGACGCCTGACGCCGCCCGAAGCGCGGCGAATCGGGATGGTGTTCCAGGACTATGCGCTATTCCCGCATCTCGATGTCGCGCGCAACATCGGTTTCGGCTTCGGTCGCCGCCCGTCGTCCGCAGCGCGGGGGCGGGTCGCCGAAATGCTGGCGCTCGTCGGGCTTACAGGCGCCGGCGGAGCGTTTCCGCACGAACTTTCCGGTGGGCAGCAGCAACGCGTGGCGCTTGCCCGCGCGCTGGCGCCGCAACCCGACCTGCTGCTGCTCGACGAGCCGTTCTCGAATCTCGATATAGACCTGCGCGAGCGGCTGTCGGTTGAGGTGCGCGACATCATCAAGGCGAGCGGCACCACGGCGATCCTCGTCACGCACGACCAGCACGAAGCGTTCGCGCTCGCCGACGAGATCGGCATCATGTACGACGGTCGCATCGAGCAGTGGGACACCGCGTACAACCTGTATCACCGGCCGCAATCGCGCTTCGTCGCCGATTTCGTGGGGCAGGGCGTATTCCTGCGGGGCGTCGTCGCGGGTCCGGGTGCGCTGACGACCGAGCTCGGCGAACTCGGCACCACGCTTCCGGCGCCGGCAGGCAAGGGCGGCGCGGTAGACGTCCTGTTGCGGCCGGACGACATCGTTCACGACGACGCGAGCCCCTGGCGTGCCTTCGTTGCGAAGAAGACGTTCCGCGGCGCGGATTTTCTCTACACGCTGACCCTTGCGTCCGGAACCCAGGTCATCTCGCTCGTTCCGTCGCACCACGACCATGCGATCGGCGAAATGATCGGCATTCGCCTCGCGATCGATCACGTTGTCGCGTTCCCGGCCATATGACGCGTTGCTGCATCGCGGTTTGACGCGATCGCGTCGTACGCGGAAAATGGCGGGGTTCAAGCGAACGTCCCCTCTGGAGGAAACAATGCGTCGTTGGTCCCTGTTCGCGGCGATCGCCGCCGTGTGTCTGTTGGCAGCCTCGCCCGGCGCGCAAGCGCAGGCACTCGAAAAGCCGAAGCTCGCGATCGGTGTGGGCGGCAAGCCGCTCTTCTACTACCTGCCGCTGACGATCGCCGAACGCCAGGGCTATTTCAAGGCCGAAGGTCTCGACGTCGAGATCAGCGACTTTCCGGGCGGCGCGCGCGCGCTGCAGGCGCTGCTCGGCGGGAGTGTGGATGTCGTGTCGGGCGCCTACGAGCACACGATATCGCAGCAGGCCAAGGGCCAGAATATCGAAGCGCTGATCATGCAGGGCAAGTACGCCGGCATCGTGCTCGGCATGAACAAGGCGAACGCGGCGAAATACAAGTCGCCGAAGGATCTGAAGGGCATGAAGATCGGTGTCACGGCGCCCGGCTCGTCGACCAACATGTTCGTCAATATCCTGCTCGCCAAGGACGGCCTCAAACCCGACGACGTCGCGATTATCGGCGTCGGCGCCACCGCCGGCGCGGTGGCGAACATGAAGCGCGGCGAGATCGACGCGATGTCCAATCTCGATCCGGTCATCACGATGCTGGAGTCCGGCGGCGATTTCGTCCCGGTGATCGATACGCGGACGGCGAAGGGCATGGAGTCGGTCTACGGTGGCGCGTATGCCGCCGGATGCATCTACGTGCCCGTCGATTTCGCGAAGAAATATCCGAACACGGCGCAGGCGGTTGTCAACGCGATGATGCGCGCGCTTCGGTTCATCCAGACGTCGACGCCGGACCAGATCGTCGCCGCGGTGCCACCCGAATACTATTCGGACAAGGCACTGTACAAGGCGGCGCTGGAGAAGAATCTCGACGGGTTCAAGCACGACGGCATCATCTCGGAGGAGGCCGGCCGCAACGTCCTGCGCGACCTCAAGACCTTCGATCCTACCGTGCAGAAGGCGACGGTCGACATCGCCAAGACCGTCAACATGTCGTTCGCCCAGAAAGCCGCGCAAAAATACAAGTGATGGCCGCATCAAGCAGCGCCGCCGCCGCGGTGGACGCCAGCGCGTCCCCGGCGGCGCTGGCGCTTGAGCGCATCACCTGCACGTTTGCCGCGCGGGCGGGGGCTCGGGGCAGCGGCGACGGCCGCTATACGGCCGTGGAAAACGCGTCGCTGACGATCGCACCCGGCGAATTCGTCTCGGTCGTCGGCCCCACGGGCTGCGGAAAATCGACGCTCCTCAACGTCGCGGCAGGATTGCTCGAGCCGTCCGCGGGCAGCGTCATGGTGTTCGGCGCTCCGCTGTCCGGCATCAATCGCTCGGCCGGGTACATGTTCCAGACCGATGCGCTGATGCCATGGCGCAGCGCGCTGTCCAACGTCACCGCGGGCCTCGAATTTCGCGGCACGCCGCGCGACGCCGGCGAAGCGAAGGCGCGCGATTGGCTGGGGCGCGTCGGCCTCGCGGGTTTCGAGCATCGCTTTCCACACCAGCTGTCCGGCGGGATGAAGAAGCGCGTGGCGCTGGCGCAGATGCTGATCCTCGATCCGCAGATCCTGCTGATGGACGAGCCGTTCTCCGCGCTCGACGTCCAGACGCGCCAGCTGATGGAGAACGAGTTGCTCGAGCTGTGGAGCGCCAACCGCAAGTCGGTGCTCTTCATCACCCACGATCTCGAGGAAGCGATCGCGCTTTCCGACCGCGTCATCGTGCTGTCGGCGGGACCCGCGACGCACCCGATCGGCGAGTTCGCGATCGACCTGCCGCGGCCCCGCGACGTCGCCGAAATCCGCATGATGCCGCGCTTCGTCGAACTGCACGGCTCGATCTGGCAGACGATGAAAGCCGAAGTGCTGAAGGGCTATGCGCAGAGCCGCCAAGCCTGAATCCGGCCCGCGCCTCGCGCTGTACCACGCGCTGCTGCTGGCCGCGGGATTCGCCTTTTGGTATGCGATGACCACGCCCGGCCTCGTCAGCGCCGAATTCGCGAAGAACACCGCGTTCTTCTTCGGCAAGCCGGTGGAGGTGCTGGAAGTCACCTGGGAATGGTTCGCCACCGGCAAGATCTATCCGCATCTCGCCATCACGCTGGTCGAGACGCTGCTGGCATTCGTCGTCGGCAGCGTGCTGGGATTGGGGGTCGGGCTCTGGCTCGCGCTGGCGCCGACGGCCTCGGCGCTCGCCGACCCGTACATCAAGGCAATGAACGCGATGCCGCGCGTGATCCTTGCGCCGATCTTCGCCGTCTGGTTCGGGCTCGGCATCATCTCGAAGGTCGCGCTGGGCGTGACGCTCGTGTTCTTTATTGTCTTCTTCAACGTCTACCAGGGCGTCAAGGAGGTGAGCCCCGTGGTGCTCGCCAACGCGCAGATGCTGGGCGCCTCGCGACGGCAGCTGCTGCGCCACATCTATCTGCCCTCCGCAACTTCGTGGGTGTTCTCCAGCCTGCACACCTCGGTGGGCATGGCGTTCGTCGGCGCCGTCGTCGGCGAATACCTGGGTTCGGCGAAAGGCGTGGGCTACCTGATCCTGCAGGCCGAGGGTGTCTTCGATATCAACACCGTTTTGGCCGGAATCCTGGTACTCACCGCCTGCGCGCTAGTGCTCGACGTGATCGTCACGAAGGCCGAGGCGCGGCTCCTCGTCTGGCGGCCAAAGACCGCGGAGACGGAGGCCCTCTGATGGCGGATTGCGCAAGGACGGGGCCGCTGCTATACTTGCACTCCTGCCGCGGGGTGGAGCAGTCTGGCAGCTCGTCGGGCTCATAACCCGAAGGTCGAAGGTTCAAATCCTTCCCCCGCAACCAAACAAATCAACGGCTTACTCGATACCTCGGGTAAGCCGTTTTGCATGTTCGGAGTCCGTGTAGCCTGTTGGCGCCGGCCGGAAATTGACCATGTAACGAGGGTGATGCCGACTGAATATT
>JBDTRG010000109.1:0-16350 GCA_039931775.1 Betaproteobacteria bacterium
CGACCGGCACGAATACGAAGGCATCGGGCTTCTTGACGATCCAGTCTTCGACCAGGCGTGTTTGCTCCTCGATGTTGTCCGGCTTGGTCGGCGCGACCACTTCGAGCCCGACCCCGAGTTCCTTGGCCGCCTTTTCCGCACCGATGCGACAGCCCTTCCAGAACGGGTTGGTGACGTTCTTCACGAAAAAGGCGATGGTGACCGGCTTCCCGGTTTGCGCGAACGCCGGCCGCGATGCTGCGCCGAGCGCCGCCATCGACGTCGATGCCGCCAACGATGCCTTCAGAAATCTTCTGCGATCCATTGATGCTCCTCCTTCATTGTCGATTGAATTGCGACTTCACTACGAACGTTTACCGATCAGCCTCGCACCTCCGACCTGATCCGCCAGGACCGAGATCAGGATGATTGCACCCATCACACCGCTTTGCCAGAACGTCTGAACGCCGAGAAGGTTCATGCCGTTGACGACCAACGCCAGGATGAGCGCGCCGATCGCGGTCCCGGCAATTCCTCCGACGCCGCCGAACAACGAAGTCCCACCAAGGCAGACGGTCGCGATCGCCGGCAGGAGCAGGTCCTCGCCAATGCTCGCATCGGCGGCATTGACGCGCGCGATCACGATCAGCGCGGCAAATCCGGAGAGGACGCCGCTCAGGGCGTAGACGATGATGAGGCGCGGGCGTACCGGCATTCCCGAGAGTCGAGCCGCATTCGGATTGCCGCCGATCGCGTAAATCGCCCGGCCGAGAACGGTGCCGTGGAGCATGACGTGGAGCACGACGAGCAGTACGACGGCGATGACGACCGGCACGGGGATTCCCCATACGAACCCGGCGCCGATAAGGCGGAAGCCGTCGGGCAGGCCGTATATCACCTCGCCCTTCATGAAGACGTAGCCCAATCCATGGGCGATCCACAACATGCCGTAGGTCGCGATGAACGGCGGGATGCGGCCAACGGTGACCAGGAGTCCGTTGACGCTGCCGGCGGCGAGGCCCGCCGAGAGTCCGGCCACGATGCCCCACACCAGGTGGCCCTGGCTGATGAGCGCGGCGGACAGGCAGGCGGCGAGGCCGAGGATCGCACCGATCGCGAGGTCGATTCCGCCCGTCAGCACGACGAGCGTGAGTCCCGCGGCCATCAGGAATTGCAGCGACGCCTGGCGCAGCACGTTGCTGGCGTTGCCCCAGGTGAGGAACTGCGGGCTCAGGATTGCGAGCACCACGACGAGCGCGATGATGGCAACCAGACGCGACAGAACAACGAAGACCCCGTAGTCGATGCGTCGCACCGCCGGCGCCGGCAGCCTGCCGATTTGCGCAGTCATGTGTTGAGCCCGCGGATCGAATCGAGCCCGACCGCGGTAATGATCACTACGCCAACGATCGCCACCTGCCACTCGGTCCCGACCTCCAGAAGATTCAGGCCGTTGCGCAACACGCCGACGGCGAGCGCGCCGACGATCGTTCCGGCGATTCCGCCATGGCCCTTCTCGAACGAAGTTCCGCCTAGAATGACCGCGGCGATGGCGTCGAACTCGAGACCCACGCCGATGGTCGGATGGGCCGCGTTCATTCGCGCCGTCATGATGAACGAGGCCACTGCGGTGAGAACGCCGGCGTAGACGTACACGGCGATGTGATACACATTGACGTAGGTCCCGGCGAGTTTGAGCGCCTGGCGATTGCCGCCGATGGCGAAAACGTAGCGGCCGAACTTGGTCCGATAGAGGAGAATCCACGTGACGGCGAACACCGCCGCCGTCGCCCAGATCGGAACCGGAACGGCGAGGAAAACCCCGTCGTTGAACCAGCGGTAGTACGCTGGCAGCTGAACGACCGAATCGCCGCGCGTCAGCACCGTGGCGATGCTTTGCGCGATGCCGAACGTGCCGAGCGTGACGATGAAGGGCGGCAGTCCGGCGGCCGCGATGAGCGAGCCATTGAGCAGACCCGAAGTCACACCGATCCCGATGGCCACGGCCACAGCGCCTATCAGCGGATACCCGGCGACGACCATGAGGCTCGCCGCCACACCGCACAATCCGAGAACCGGGCCGAGGCTCAGATCGATTCCCTCGGTCAGGATGACCAGAGTCATGCCGAGCGCGACGATGGACAGGACCGCCACCTGCAGCGCGACGTTCGTCAGGTTCGCGACGGTGAAAAAACCCGGTGTGCCGAACGCGAGCACGATGCCGATCAGCGCCAGCAGGTAGAACGCGCCCGGTGCGTTCTTGAGAATTTCCAGCGCCGCGGACCGCTGGATCAGCTGCGGGTGTAGCGTGGTTTCAGTCATGGGCCGGATCGAGCGACGGGGTTGGAGGCGGGCCGATGGGCGGAAATGTCATCGTACTCCACGCCGATCACGGCCAATCTCAGCACGTCCCGGTAGAACCGGCAACAGCCGATCGATATCGGCGACAACGGGGCCAACCTCGAGCGGCGCAACCGTGTTCACCGCGCGGTTCGTCCCCAGCCCATGGCCAACAGCTTCGCCGCGCTGTCCTCGATATCGCGATCCGCGTTCGGCGAGATGATCTCGAAGATGGGCTTTTCCTTGAATCCGATCTCCTCGAGCACGGCCGGTATCGGCGCGAAATCGACAGTGCCAAGGCCGATCGTATCGTGGCGATACACCTTCTGATTGGTATCGGACAGGTGAACGACCTTGACGCGCCCGCGGCACTTGCGAAGCGCCGCCCCGATGTCTTCGTTGATGAAGTGTCCATTGGCGACGTCGTAGACGATTCCGATCCGGTCGTTGCCGTAACGATCGAGTGCCTTCATCAGCTCGTCGATCCCCGGCAGGAACGCGAAGGGCATGTTCTCCACATACAGCGACGTGCCCACCCTTCGGGCCAGCGGTTCGAGCTCATCGAGTGCGGCGTAGAAGTAACCCATCAGGCGATCCGTCGGCGCGGGGAAGAGCGGGTTCGCCTTGCCCGGACCGATGACGACACCCGGCACGTCGAGATCGCCCGCGAGTTCCACCACGCTCCGCAGGTTGGCGAGCGTGTAGGCCCGCATCTCGGCAGCGGCACCCGCCACGTTGAGGTCGATGTTGGGCATGTTGAGCGTTTTGACCTTCAGTCCATTCGCGTCGATGAACTGGCGCAATTCGGCACGCGACGACTGGCCGAAGTCGGCGGGCCACAGGTGGCCCGGATACATCATCAGCTCGAATTCGGAATAGCCCCGCGACGCAAGCGATTCCAGCGTCGCGCGGGCCGTGTGACTGAGCGTGTACGAATAGGTGTTGATGGCAAAGGGGGAGTCTTTACGGTCCATTGCGTCGGGTCCTGTGGGTGTAGGTGTTCGTCAGCGGGTCGTCTGCGCCGCGGCTGCCATCTGCCGCCAGTCGATCGTCGGCTCGAATCCCAGCACGTCCCGCGCCCGGGTGATGTCGAGCACAGCGGCCAATGGATTCTTGCGGAAGTATTCCCCGTTCCGAATCTCGGGGAGCGTCCCGTAGCGTTCGCGCAGCATGTCGAGCGTTGGCCGGGTGTTGAGCCCGTTGGCCGCCGAAATGTAAAACGCCTGAAACGGCGACTTCGTCAGTTCGAGCGCAAGGCGAAATCCCTGCGCCACGTCCTCCGGCGCGACGTAGGTCCAGAGATGGTAGTTCTGCACGTCGGCGCCGCGCGCCACCAACTCTGGATATTCCGGCGGAAATACGATGTGCGTCGGCCGGATGGCGATCACTTCGAGCTTGCCCCGGTTGACGTAGCTGCGGCACATCGTTTCGGTCACCTCCTTGCTGAGCGAGTAGAACTCGATGGGGCGAAGCGGGTGACTCTCGTCGATCGGCAGGTACTGCGGGCCATACCCCGGCGGGTTGTAGTGGAGGCCGAGCGCCGCATCGCTCGACGCAACGACCACCCGGCGCACGCCAGCCTCCTCGGCCGCCTGCAGGACGTTCCACGTGCCCTGCACGTTGGTGTTGAAGGTCACATCGGCGGGTGCCGATCGCGGATTGGGGATGGCAGCAAGGTGGATCACCGCATCCTGGCCCTTGAAGGCGTTCTTCAGCGCCGCAAAGTCCATGATGCTCGCGTTCGCGTGCTTCACGTCCGGCGACTGAGGGGCCTTCACGTCCAGCACCGTCAGCGCGCAGCGGTCACGCAGGTCATTCGTCACGTACTTGCCAAGGCGGCCGCTGCCGCCCGTGCACAAAATCTTTTCAAAACGCATGAATCACTCCTCGGTCGGTTTTGGCGTTGAATTCACGGTCCGGAAGTGCCTGCCCGGGGTCGGCGCAATCGAACGAAGAGCGACCGCGCGAGGCGTCTCGCCCAGGCTGACTGGCCGACAAGGGCATAAATGATTAGTAGCACGAAGACGAACGCCACCGGGCGCGTGAAGAACGGCATGAGGTCGCCATGCGTCACCAGCAGACCGCGACGCAATCCGACGTCGGCCATCTGCCCGAGGATGACGCCGATGACGATCGGTGCGACCGGATAGCCCATCTCCTCGAGGAAGAAAACGACGACGCCAAAGAAGAACATCAGGTAAACGTTGAAGACGTTGAGGCCCAGCGCATAGGAGCCGATCACCGAGAAGACCGCCACGATGGGCATGAAGATCGTCGCGGGGATGCGCAGCACGAGTACCGACAGGCGGGCCATCAGCAGGCCGCACACCGCCATCGCGATCGCCGCCCAGAACAGGAACGCCGCCATCTGTGGAATGATCTCGGGCGTTTCGATGGCGAGCATCGGTCCTGGGCGCAGCCCATGCATCCACATGGCGCCGAGTAGCATCGCGGCGGGAGGAGAGCCCGGCACCGCGAGCGTCAATACCGGAATGATCGCTCCGCCGATGCAGGAATTTGCCGCGACCTCCGGAGCGATCACCCCGCGCATGTTGCCCTTGCCGAAACTCTCCGGGTCGTTGCTCGCGCGCCGCGTGGCATCGTACGAGGTCCAGGCCGCGATATCCTCACCGACGCCGGGTATGGCTCCGATGCCCACGCCAATGAGGCCCGAACGCGTGATCAGGCCCTTGCACTTCGCCAGGAGTTTCCAGTCGGGGCGCACGCCGTTGAGCTTCGCCATCTGCACCTTGCCGGGATCGTGATCGCGCAGGGCGCGAATGATCTGCGGAATTGCGAACGCACCCAGAATGACCGGCACGATGTCGATGCCCCCCGCGAGCTGCGGGATGTCGAAGGTGAAGCGCGAGAAGCCCTGTATCGTCTCAATGCCGATCATCGCGATCAACAGCCCGAGGATGCCGGAGATCCAGCCTTTGGCGGGGAGATCCTCGGTCGTCAATGACCCGCAGATGAGGACGCCGAAGATCGCCAGCAGGAAGAACTCGATCGACGTGAACTCGAGCGCCAGTGAGGTCATCAACGGCATCACCGCGAGGATCGCGACAAGGCCGAGTATCGTTCCGATCGCCGAGCCGATGGTCGCATTGGCGATCGCCTGTCCGCCGAGTCCCTTGAGCGCGAGCTTGTGGCCGTCGAGGACCGTCGCGGCGCCCGCGGAGGTCCCGGGGATGCCGATCAGTATCGCCGAATGACACGCACCATAGACCGCACCGACGTAGGCTCCGATAAGGGCGAGTATCGCGACCTCGGTGGGATAGCTGAACGTCACGGTGCTGAGCAGCGCGACTGCAAGCGTCGCGGTCAGCCCGGGCAGCGCACCGAAGATGATGCCGAGGACCACCGAACTGGTCAGCACCGCCAGCTTGAACGGTGTCGCGACGGCTACGATCGCCTGGAAGAATTCGAGGATGTACACGTGGACGCTCGCTTCGTGCCGCTACGGCCTGGCGTCACGCGCCCTCAGGGCAGCGGCACGTTGAGATACGTGCTGAACAGATAGCCGATGGCCAGCGGAACGGCGATCGCGATCGCGAGCAGCATCAACGCGTTCCTGGTGGTGGAACGCCCTCGGGGCGCCTTGTGGAACAACAGCATGAACATGAAAAGATAGATGCTGCTTGCCACGTAATAATTGACGTGGCCGACGAGTCCAAAAACGTAGCCGCCGATCAGGACGATGATCAGCAGCACGCGATGCAGGCTTCGATTCCGCGGAATCCGCGCGAGCGCACCGCGCACGAATGTAACGATGTCTCGATGGCCGCCGGCAGCAACCGCGGTGGCGAGCACGCTCAGGCTGAATACGATCAGGAGCGCCCCGAGCAGCGCCGGGAAGAGCCCCGGCGACAGGTGCCATGCGGCGCTGATGCCGGTTTGCGTCGACGTCCAAGGCATGCGCGAGGCCGCGACCACGACGACAATGCCAAACGCGATGAGCGCCAGCGAGAACAGGAAATCTACTTTGCGAAGCCGCTGCTTTTCCACTCTGCACTCCCTGCTGCACGTGCCTGTCCCGGCGCCCGCCGCGTTCGCCGTGAAGCGCGAAACGGAGCGGCACCGCGCGAGGCGGTGCCGCAAGCCCGCAGATCAGGGTTTGGCGATACCGAGCTTTTCCGGCGATATCTTCGCGACGCCGAGTTCCTGCAGCTTCCAGCTAACCGCACTTTCCATCGCCGAAAGGATCTTCATCGATTCGTCGCCATAGGCGCCGAACAGGTTGAGGTAGCGGTCGTGCGCGATCTTCTTCAGATCCCCGTCCTGCATCGCCTTCACGAAGGCAGCGTCGATCCGATCGGTGACCGCCTTCGGCGTGTCGGCGGGAACCGCGAAGCCGAGCCACTGCCGCGCCGGCATTTTGGCGATGTCCGGAAACTTCGCCCCGATCGCCGGGATCGACCCCTGACCCGCGAATTCAAAGGGCGCCATCTCGACCATGCCCAGCGTGCGCAAGCGTCCGGCCTTGATGTACTCGGCCTGTTCGGAAATCGACGAGATCACCGCATCGGCTTCGCCGGACAACGCGGCCACCATCGCGGGCGCGCTGCCTTCATACGGCACGTAGTTCACCTTCATCTTCGCGGCGTCCGCCAGCGCGATCCACTTGAGGTGGAACACGCATCCGATCGGGCAGTGGCTCACGTTGACCTTGCCGGGATTGGCCTGCGCCGCCTTGACGAGGTCGTCGATCGTCTTGTACGGCGAATTGGCGCGCACCGCGACCGAGGCCGGTGCACCTGCGACCATGTACCAGCGCCAGTCCTTGGTCTTGGACGGATGGAATCCCATCACCGCCGTATTCTGCATTGCCTCGGACGCGCCGAGCCAGCTATAGCCGTCGTGGGGCTGGGACCAGACGTGGTCCATCGCCACGCCGCCGCCACCACCCGTGCGGTTCACCACGTTGATCTTGCCGCCGAGTTCCTTTTCCATCGCCTTCGCGATCAACCGATTCACGAGATCGGTGCCGCCGCCGGCCGACGCCCAAACCGAGTCTTCGATCGGCCGCGTCGGATATTGCTGCGCGTTTGCCGGCAGTGCGCCGATGGCGAGATGCGCGCCAACGAGTACGACAGCCCATTTGAAACCTGATTTCATGGTGGCACTCCTTCTCCGTAGGTGGCATTTCCGCCGATAGGCAACGCCGACCCGCAACCGTTTGTTGTCGTGGCAACGAGCCGCCAATCCGTTTACCCCGGGTCGAACCGACGCCCAAGCGCGCCCGTCCGGTGTGTAAGCCGCGCGGGTCGTCGACCCGAGAATGATCTCCTCACGGCGTTTGCCGACTTTTCATCATTGCGGGAGCCGTTGCGACGCTGTGAAACGACATCTAACCACCGCCCTCCCTGCCTGTCAACCGATGCGTCGCATAGCGGGACGGGGAAATCGCCGCCCCCCCGGCGACGTCGAGGTCGACCCACCGCTGCTCGTCGTTCGAGCGATAGATCGCGTCCTCGATGTCGATGTTGCGCAGGTATTCGCCGGCCGCATTTTCCACCGGTGCGCCGTCGCGCAGATGCGCGACGACGTGCGCCTGAAGCGCGTATACGCAGTCGCCCGAATAGCCACGATCCTCCCAGCGGTACGAGTGCTGGGTCTCATCGCCTCCATGGGGTTTGACCCAGAGTCCCCCCTCGCCATCGAGGCGAATCGTGCCCAGCAGCCCCTCGACCTGCAGCGCGCCCATCGTCAGTCGCGGGTTGCGGGCCGGGAAGTCGGCGAGCCTGTTTGCGTCGAGGACTCCGGACGCAGAAGCAAAATCGAACACTACGTAGCCGGCATCCTCCCCGGCGACCCGCGGATTGAGACGACGCAGGCGCGCGAACACGCCGGTGACCTCGCCGACCAGAAACCGGAACACGTCGACCATGTGGATGCCGGTTTCGTGAATGAGGAACCGCGGCATCCGCTGGAAGTACGGCTGTCGGGCGAGGTAGGCGTCGGGACCCTGTCCGTCACCGGGCCGCATGCGGAACGCGATCGAGTGCACAGCGCCGATGCGTCCCGCATCGATAAGGCGCCGGACCTCGCGGAACCAGGGCTTGAAGCGCCAATTCTCGTGGGCGATCAGAAGCGAACCCGCCTCTTTCGCGACCGCGACGAGCCGCCGCGCCTCTTCGAGCGACGGCGCGAGCGGCTTCTGGCAAATGGCCGGGATTCCGCGCTGCGCGGCGAGCTCGACGAACTGCAGGTGGCTCTCGGGCGTGGTGATGATGTCGACGAGGTCGGGCTTGACTTCGTCGAGCATCCGGGCCGCATCGAGGTAGGTGGCACGGGCGCCATAGCGCTGCGCGATCTCATGCAACTTCTGTTCGTTGCGACGAGTGCAAACGGCTTCAAGCGTCACCCCGGGAATCCGGCTCCAACCGTCGTAGTGGTACTGGCTGAAATACCCGGTTCCAATCGTCGCGACTCTGATCGTCATTGCTTCTCCTCGCCTTGCTGCAGTCTCACGACACGGGACGCGGAAGCGCACCGAGCGGGTTCCAATACCACCAGGTCCGGTCGACGACCCAATCCTTCACGTCGTCGCGGAACGCGAAATAATGCGGGGACGTGCGGTGGACCTCGAACGCCGCCTCGTCGGCGTAACACTCGATGAGCAGGAACAGCGTCGGATCGCCGCGCTCCTGGTGCACATCGAACCGGCTGCAGCCGGCTTCGGCAGTCAGGCTGATCTGCGCGTGCCGAAGCAGGCGCGCCTTGAACGCCTCGGCCGCGCCCGCATGGACGCGCAAATGCGCGGTATGAAAGAGGCTCATCCGATGGCCGACCGGTGCGACGGCCGCTCAGTTGATGAGGTAGCGTAGGTCGTGCTCGGCCTCGTAGCCGATCACGTCGCGCGCGCGCGCCAGGTCGTACAACGGCGCGTGCGGGTTTCGCGCGTAGACGTCCGGGTTGCGCACGCCGACGCGCCGCCCGAGGAAGGCTTCGAGCCGCTCGAGCGTCGGGTTGGGCGCGAGCGTTGACGCCGCCGATATGAATAGCCCCTCGAACAAGGGCAGCGCAGGCGCGTCGAGCGCGAGGCGGAACGCGCGCGCGACATCGCGAGGATCGACGTAATGCCACATCGGGCCGCCGCCCGCCGCGCTAGGCCCCCCCGCCGCGGGACCGTTGTAATTCGCCGGGTCGGCTGCGCGCGCAGCCACCTCGCCGTACATTTCCTCGTACAGCACGAACACCGGACGCAACGCGATCACTTCGAGCTTGCCGCGATCGACGAAGCTGCGCCCGATGTCCTCTCCGAGAACCTTGCTCAGCGCGTAGGGATCGGTGGGGCGTAGCGGATGGCTGGCGTCGACGGGCAGGAACTCCGGCCCGCGCATCGTGCCGGACATGACCGTGAAGCCGACCACCGAGTCGCTGCTGCACAGGATCGCCCGATGGGCGCCCGACTCTTCGGCCGCCTGCAAGGCATTCCACGTTCCCATCACGTTGACGTCGAGGATTCGCTCCCCGGTGCCACTCCAGATGTTGGGCATGGCCGCAATGTGGACGACCGCATCCTTGCCGGCGCACGCGGCCCGCATCGCAGCGATGTCCGTCACGTCGCCGACGGTCTGCGGCACGTCTTCCGGACAGCGTTTCTGGTCGAATCCGGAGACGTTGCAGCGTGAACGCAGCTCCCGCACTACGTGGCGCCCGAGCAGGCCGCCGGAGCCCGTCACCAGGACGTTCTTGAACCGCATGATCTGTTCCCTCTCGTCATCGTCGCGACCCTGCGGCCGCGGGTTATCCGTCGCGATAGCTTTCCGGATGGGCGCGCATCCATGCTGCGAATGCAGCGACGCCGCTCTCCAGAGAATGGGCAGGTGTAAACCCGGTGTCCTCATGCAGGCGGGTACCGCCGAGCGGCCCGCGCATGCGGGTGTGATCGGTCCACGGCGCCGTCCCGGGGCCCACCTCGATCACGGCATCCGGAACGGCGGAGCGGACGGCGGCCGCAACCTCCGACGTGTCGAAGTTGCGGGCAGAGCCCAAATGATAGGTGTCATGCTTCAACGCTTTGGCGCCGTACGCCGCAATCAGCCCGGCGGCGACATCGGCGACATAGGTATAGCTTGCGGCGAATTCCCCTCCGGTGGCTTCGCGTACCGGAATGCCGGCGAGCGCCCTCTTGAGGAAAAGTGGAATCGGACCGCGCGGGTTCTCGCGGGTCCGCGGCACCAGCGGAGGTCCGTAGACCCACGAAATGCGTACGGTCGCCGCCGGGACCTCGAATTGGGATCGGTAGAGACTCGCCATCAGCTCCCCCGCGTACTTGGTGGTGCTGTAGGTATTGGTTACCTTCGTCGGCGCATCTTCGAGGATCACGGCTTTGGGATCGGTCGAGTTCTGGAACACCGAGCCGGTGCTCGTATAGAGGAAGCGCCGCCACCCCTGGCGCCGAGCCGCATCGAGCAGCCGGCACACGGCGCCGACGTTGGCATCGAACGTTCCGACCGGATCGGCACGCGCGTGCTGCTCGTTGGGTACGGCCGCCGTGTGGATACAGCCGTCGACCGAATGTTCGTCGATCAGCGCCGCAACCTCCTCGCGACTCGCGAGGTCGCAGCGTACCCACGTCACCGGCCCGTCCAGCGCCCTGGCGTCGGTCTCGCGAAAGACACTGCGATATTGCGCGACGACTTCGTGTCCCGCCGCGACCGCCTGGCGGACGGTCTCGAAGCCCACGTGCCCCATGCCGCCGGTGATCAGAATTGCCATGGCATTCGGTATCCGTTGAGTAGTCGAATGGACGGGGTGGATCAACGCGATCGGCTGCGCCGAAGCGTCAGTCCTTGAGCAACTGGTAGACCAAGCGATAACGGTCCAATGTCGCCGTCGCACCGAGCAATGGCAGCAGATGCCGCGCGACGGCATCGGTGAGCCGGTCGATACTGCTGCCTTCGACCAGGATCGCCTGTCCGACAACGTCGTCGGCCGATCCGCGCAGCTTCTTCTCCTCTGTGCGCAGCGTGGACACCGCGGCGTCCGCCGTCCAGATTTCGATCCTCAATACGCCGGGCGACTGCGCCAGCGCCCCCATCGGTTGCGGTCCGAAGGTCCGCACCGCATCCGACGCGCTCCCCGAAATGCGCAGCGTGACGAGCTCTCCCCCGTCGGCGTCCCCGACGCCGTCGACAAAGCGGAACACCGCCCGAGTCGTATTGCGGTAGCGCGGCATCAATTTGCGTGTCCACTCCGTCGGATGGTTCAGCGCGTGCAGATAGGCGGGCGAGGTCAGCACGTCGGCACTCTTCACGTTATAGCGCGAGAAATAGCGCGGGCCGGAGCCGAGATTGAGGTAGCGCCGCGCCCGCTCGAAGCCGGGAATGCCGATCCGTTCCGGATGGTGCTGGCGATCGTACCAGTCGTCGAATTCGGATTCGAACTCGGTTTCAACGCCATGCCAGATCGCAAGGAGCCCGTCCGCATGCCGGCGCGACCGGTCGCCCTGCGGTGCTGCCTTCGGTTTCGCTCGCCCGTTCGTCAACGGTCCACCATGGCGCCAGTATCCTACATTGTCGGTTGACATTCGACTATGTGAAGTATTATAAAACACAAAAATCGCCACGGTGCCGCGGCTCCGAATCAACAGGCAAGCTCCACACACCTTCACCCATCCTTACCACTCGAAAGGTCGGCGCGACATGGCACGCATGAAAGGCGGGGAACTCATCGCCAGCTTCCTGGTGGAGGAAAAGATTCCGTATGTATTCGGCATCTGCGGCCACGGCAATGTCGGCTTCCTGGATGCGCTCTACGATGTGCGCGACAAGGTCAAGCTCATCTCGCCGCGGCACGAGCAGACCGCGGGGCACATGGCCGATGGCTACTTCCGGGTCAAGCACAAGCCGGTGGCGACCCTCACCTCCACCGGGCCGGGATCGGCCAACCTCGTGATGGCGCTCGCGGTGGCCCAGACCGACTCGTCGGCGCTGCTCGCGATCACCGCCAACGTCCCGACCTCGCAGTTCAACCGCGGGCCATTCCAGGAGCTCAACCGCCACAACCAGGCTGATTTTCCCAATGTGCTCCGTCCGGTGGTCAAGCACAGCTTCCAGCCGAGCCGCGTGGACATGTTGCCGCTCGCCTTGCGTCAGGCAGTGACGACGATGACCAGCGGCCGGCCAGGCCCGGTCAACATCGACGTGCCGTACAACCTCTTCCAGGAAGAGGCCGACGTCGCGCTCGAATCCGCATGGGAAGGCTTCAACGTGCGCCGCAGCGGAGCGTCGCCCGCGGACATCGACGCCGCGGTCGTGTTGATCAGCACTGCGAAGCGTCCGGTGCTGTTCATCGGCCACGGCGTCACGCTGTCCGAAGCCGGTCCGCACTTGACGGAGCTCGTTCACCGCCTGCGCATCCCGGTGATCAGCTCGCCCAACGGCATGGGCTGCCTCGACATGGAGGACCCGCTGTCGCTCGGCTTCATCGGCCGCAACGGCGCCTATCCCGCCAACCAGGCAGGCCGCTACGCGGATCTCGTCATCGCCATCGGCGCGCGCTTCGACGATCGCTCGGCGTCCTCGTGGTTGCCGGGCTACTCGTGGAACTTTCCGCATTGCAAGCTGATCCAGGTCGACGTCGACCACAGCGAGATCGGCCGCAACTACGCCCCTGACCTGGGAATCCTCGCCGACGCGCGGACGTTCCTGATCCAGCTGCTCGAACGGGTTGAGCACGGCGGACTCGCGGCCAGCGCCGGTGCGGGCGCGTGGCACGCCGAGATCGAGCAATGGCGCGCGGAATGGGAGGTGTTCATCCGCCCCGGTTTCGAATTGCACGCCACACCGATCCGTCCCGAGCGCATCGTGGCCGATTGCCGCGCCGTGCTGCCCGACGACGCCATCATCTCGCTCGACTCGGGCATCCACCACAACTGGTTCATGCAATTCTGGAAGGCCCGCCGCCCGCAGACGATGCTCAACACCTGGGGCTACTCCGGGATGGGCTTCGGCCCCAGCTCCATCCTCGGCGCGAAGCTCGCGGCGCCGGACAAAGTGTGCGTCTCCATCTGCGGCGACGGCGGCTTCACGATGGTTCCGCACGTGCTCTGTACCGCGGTCGAGTACAACATCGCGGTGATCTGGGTCGTCTGGAACAATTTTGCGTGGGCCGCCATCCGCGACCTGCAGTACGGCTATTTTGACGGCCGCGAGATCGGCACCGCGTTCTACCAAGGCCCCGACGGCAAACCCTACAACCCGGACTTCGCGGCCTGGGCGCGTGCGGCCGGGGTGGAAGGCATCACCGTCACCCGGTCGCAGGACTTCAAGGGCGCGCTCGAACAAGCGGTGCGCCTGAACAAACCCTGCCTGATCGATGTCCACGTCGACGCCGACATCCGGCCACCATCCACCGGCGCGTGGAAGTTGCCGCCGCTGCAGCACAAGGAGCCGGTGTTCGGCGGGAAATACATTCCGGGCAAGTAGCCCGTCGGCGTCTCGGTGCTTGCCGTCCCGCGAACATCCGCCGCTCACGACTTCCTCCAACCCCACGCGAAGGCTTGCCATGGCGACATCGAACACCCAGCCGCGGATTGCAGACGGCTCCGCCGTTCCCCGCATCCGGATGCTGATCGGCGGCGCTTGGCGCGAAGGCGCCAACACGCGGGACGTGATCAACCCGTTCAACGGCGAAGTGGTCGCGCGCGCGCCCGAATCCACCCTCCAGGACCTGGACGACGCGCTCACCGCCGCGACGGCCGCGAAAGTGCGGGCCGCGGCCTCGCCCGGCTTCGAGCGCGCTGCGCTGTTGCGTCGGGCCAGCGTGCTGCTGCTCGAACGCGCGGACGACATTGCGCTGATGATGACGCGCGAGACAGGCAAAGCGTTGAAGGATGCGAAGGCCGAGGTGGTGCGTTCGCAGGACACTCTGCTGCTCGGCGCCGAAGAGGCTGTCCGCATCGCGGGGGAACAGGTGCCGCTCGAGGGTTCGCAGATGGGCGCAGGCAAGATGGCGTTCCTGCTGCGCTTTCCGGTGGGCGTCGTCGCCGGCATCACGCCGTTCAACGCCCCATTCAATCTCGCCTGCCACAAGGTGGCCCCGGCGATCGCCGCAGGCAACACCATCGTGCTGAAAGCCCCGCCGCAATGCCCCGGCGTGGTCACGATGCTGTTCGAGCTCTTCGTCGACGCCGGTGCGCCGCCCGGATTGATCAACCTGCTGCACGGCAACACCGTCGGCCCGGCGCTGGTGCGCGACCCACGCGTGGACTTCATCACCTTCACCGGATCGAGCCGTGTGGGCCTGGACATCAAGGCGGCCAGCGGCGCGCGCCGCGTTGCGCTCGAATTGGGCGGCAATGGCATCACGATCGTCCACTCCGACGCCGACCTCGCCGACGCCGCGCCGACCTGCGCGCGCAACTCGATGCGCCTCGCGGGTCAGAGCTGCATCTCCGTTCAGAACGTCTACGTGCACGACAGCCTCTATGACGCGTTCGTCGCCAAATTGGTGGAGCATGTGCGCAAGCTGCGGCTGGGTGACCCGATGGACGCCGCCACGGATGTGGGGACGCTGATCGACGAAGCCGCCGCCAAGCGCGTCGAGCAATGGGTAGGCGAGGCGGCCGGTGCTGGGGCGCGCGTTTTGACGGGTGGCAAGCGCCACGGCGCGCAATTCGAGCCGACGGTGATCGTCGACGTGGTGCCATCGATGAAAGTGGTGCGCGAGGAGGTCTTCGGACCCGTCGTCACCGTGCAGCGCTACAGCGATCTGGCGCCGGTGCTCGCGGCTGTAAGCGCCGACCAGTATGGGTTACAGTGCGGCATCTTCACCAAGTCCCTTCCGGTCGCGTTCGAGGCGATTCGCGGCCTTCGCGTCGGCGGAGTCATCATCAACGGCAGCTCGACCTGGCGTACCGACCAGCTTGCCTACGGCGGGATAAAGGCGAGCGGCATGGGCCGTGAGGGTCCACACTTTGCAATACGCGACATGACGGATGAGCGTCTTGTCGTCTTCAACCTTTGAGCCATTCGATGATCGCGACAACATTTCGGCACACCCGGGCCGGCGCCGGCACGCTCGCATTGCGAGCGCCGCGCTCGTCATGAAGAGCGCGAGCCTGGCGCGGGCGAAACGCCCGAGTGCGGCCGACAAGGTCGCTCCGCTCCACGGGCATGCGCACGCCGTCGCGTCCGCGACCGTGGAGCCCCTCAATCCGGAGGTCAAGGAAAAGGGACGCGGCGGCATCCAGTCGCTCGAGCGCGCGTTCGCGATTCTCGAGCAGATCGCTCGCCATCGCGATGGTATTCCGCTCGCCGAACTCTGCAAGGCGGTCGGTCTGCACAGCAGCACGACGTTCCACCTCGTCAAGACGATGGTCCAGCTTGGCTATGCGAGCCAGGACGGCGAATCCAAGCGCTACAAGATAGGCCGCAAGGTGTTTTCGCTTGCCGCCGGCGCCCTCGACGAAAACGAGCTCGTCAACCGAGTCACGCCGGTGCTCGAGCTTCTCACCGCTGAAACCGGCGAGAGCTCGCATTTCGCGATTCGTTCCCGCGACGACATCGTCGTCGTGGCGAGGACCGGCGGTACCGGCATGTTCCAGCTAGTCGACCGCGCAGGGACGGTGCGCCCGGCCAACGCAACGGCACTCGGCAAAACGCTGCTTGCCGGGTTGACGCCTGCGCTTCTCCAGCGCTATTTCGACAAAAATGAACTTGCCCGCTACACGCCGAAAACAATCGTCGAGCGCGAAGCGCTGCTCTCCGAACTCGAACACGTGCGGCGCAGCGGCATTGCGTTCGACGACGGCGAGTTCGACGCCGAAGTGCGCTGCGTCGCCGTCCCTGTCTACGACTTCCTCGGCCGGGTCGCCGGCGCCATCGGCATCTCCGGGCCGATGTGGCGGCTCTCGCTGCAATCGCTGCACGAGAAGTCGAAGCTGGTGCGCCAGGCGGCAGCGGCATTCTCGGCCGAGCTCGGGTATCGCGGAGCCTCGCAAACCGTCGAAACGTGAGGTTGCCCGCGTCCTGCGATGTCCTCGTGCTCGGCGGTGGCAACGCGGGGCTGTGTGCCGCC
>JBDTRG010000110.1:0-2346 GCA_039931775.1 Betaproteobacteria bacterium
GCAAGAAGATCGAGGAACTGATCGCGCGCATCGCGCAGAAGGCGCGCGCGGCCGGTATCCATCTTATCCTCGCGACGCAGCGACCGTCCGTTGACGTGATCACCGGACTCATCAAGGCCAACATTCCGTCGCGGATCGCATTTCAGGTCGCGAGCAAGGTCGACTCCAGGACGATCCTCGATCACATGGGCGCGGAAACGCTGCTGGGGCAGGGGGACATGCTTTATCAGCCGCCGGGTGTGGGCTATCCGACCCGCGTGCATGGCGCGTTCGTATCGGACGCCGAGGTGCACAAGGTCGTCGAGCATCTGAAGGCGCAGGGAGGGCCGCAGTACATGGACGGCATCCTCGACGCCGGTGCCAACGGCAACGGCGAGGAGGGCGTCATCGTCGAGGGTGCGGACGCCGAATCCGATCCGATGTACGACCAGGCGGTCGCGCTGGTTCTGCAAACGCGTCGTCCGTCGATTTCGCTGGTGCAGCGCCATCTGCGGATCGGCTATAACCGCGCGGCGCGCCTCATCGAGCAGATGGAACGCGCCGGCCTTGTCACGCCGATGCAGACCAACGGCAACCGCGACGTGCTCGTGCCAGCCACCAAGGGCGGTGCGGATTGAAACGGGGAGCGATTGTGCTGCTTGCGGCGCTCGCCCTTGCCGGGACGGGCGGCGCGAGGGCCGACGGCATCGGCCAGCTCAAGTCGTTTCACGCGACGACCAAGAGCGGCAAGGTCACCTTCCGGCAGCTCGTCACGGCCAAGGGACAGCAGAGCCCGCGCGAGTCGACCGGGACGTTCTCGTTCCAGCGTCCCGGTAAATTTCGCTGGCTGTACGAGACACCGTACGAGCAGCTGATCGTCGGCGACGGCGACCGGCTCTGGGTCTACGATCGCGATCTCAACCAGGTGATCGTGCGCAGGCTCGACGCCGTGCTCGGGTCCACTCCGGCGGCGCTGCTCGCCGGCGACAGTGCGCTCGAGAAGAATTTCGACCTCACCGACGCGGGAAAGACCGACGGGGCCGAATACGTCGAAGCGAAGCCGCGCTCGACCGATACCGGCTTCGAGCGCGTGCGCATCGGTTTCGTCGACAACCTTCCGCGCGCGATGGAGCTCCGCGACACGTTCGGCAACGTCACGGTCCTCACGTTCGGACGCTTCGAGCGCAATGTCGCGCAGGATCCGGCTCAATTCACGTTTGTGCCGCCAAAGGGCGCCGACGTGATCGGCGAGGTCAAGTAGCACCGACATTGTGCGATTGCGGGAGGGGCAGTCCCTTGTCGGCCATCGCCTTGCGCAGCCGGTCCGGATAGTCGCTGATCAGCCCGTCGACCTTCATGTCGATCAGGCGCGCCATGTCTGCCGGATCATTGACGGTCCACGGCAGAACCTTGAGGCCGAGTCCGTGCGCTTCGGCGACCGCCGCCGGCGTCACGTTGCGCCAGAACGGCGACCAGGTGGCGCACCCGGCGGCCTTCGCGATGCGGGGCAGCGACCCACCGTACGCCGAAAGGTCGAGCCCCGCGTGCCACGGCGATGCGAGGCCGGATTTTCGCTTCACGGTGTCCATGCCGTCCGACTCGATGGTCAGGCACGCCGTTTCGATTTCCGGCGCGAGCTTCTTCGATTCGACGAGCGTGCGCCAGTCGAACGACTGAATCGTCGCGCGATTCGCGAGCCCCGCGCCGCGAACGGCGTCGACGACGAAGCGCGCGAAGGTCGCCGCGTCGACGGTTTCGTCGGGCTGGTCCGGTCTGATCTTGGTTTCGAGATTGAACTGCAGCGGCTTGCCGGTCGATTTCACGTAGTCGAACAACTCGGTCAGCGCCGGAAAGCGCTGGCCGTCGGCCGGCTGCTGCTCCGGAAACTGCCTCGCGTACGCGCTCGCCGGATTCAGTCGGCCGATGTCGTAGCGCTTGAGCTCGGCAAGGTTGAGCGTGCGAATCGGCGGACCCTTGATCGCGAGCCAGCGGCCCTCCGCATCGCGGACCAAGTCCGGATTGAGGAACGGGTCGTGTGAAATGACCAGCACGCCGTCGCGTGTCACCGCGAGGTCGGTTTCCAGCGTGGTGACGCCGATCGCCTGCGCCCGGGTGAACGCCGCCAGCGTGTTTTCGGGTGCGAGGCCGCGCGCGCCGCGGTGCCCCTGCAGGTCGAACGCCCATGCGGAGGCCGCGCACAGCGCGAGCGAGGCGATGACGATCGCCGGACGTAGCCGTGCGATCGCCGCCCGACTTGGGCTCGACCGGTGCTGCATCATCCCGAGAGCATTGCGCGGACCCTCGGATGCTCGAATACGTCGCGGTTGACGACGAATTCCGGCTTGCGTCCGTTCAGTACGTCGACGA
>JBDTRG010000111.1:0-23731 GCA_039931775.1 Betaproteobacteria bacterium
AGGGCATCAAGCTCGCCGACGTGCTGACGCTCGCCAACTTCCGCCAGGTCTTCGAGCAGTCGGACCAGGTGCGCGCGATCGTCAACACGTTCCTCATCGGCACGCTGGGCGGAGCGCTCGCCGTCGCGTGCTATACCGCCATCGGCCTCGCGGGCCACCGGCAGCGCGGCTTTGCGGCCAAGGTGCTCGACTACCTGGTGCTCATTCCGCGCGCCATCCCGGGCTTGCTCGCGGGTCTCGCCTTCCTGTGGATCTTCCTGTGGGTGCCGGGCCTCAAGGAAATGCGCAACACGATATTTTCCGTGTGGCTTGCCTACGCGGTCGTCTGGCTCGCCTACGGATTGCGCCTGATTTCGGGCGCGCTGCTGCAGATCGGGCCTGAGCTCGAGGAGTCGGCCCGCACGGTCGGCGCCTCGCCGTCGCGCGTGCTCAAGGACGTGACCCTTCCGCTGATCCGCTTCGGGCTTCTCGCGAGCTGGCTGCTCGTCTTCATGATCTTCGAGCGCGAGTACTCGACGGGCGTCTACCTGCTGGGCCAGGGGACCGAAGTCATCGGCTCGATGCTCGTTTCGCTGTGGAGTGCCGGCGCGATCGACCAGGTCGCCGCGCTCTCGCTGATCAACATCGGGCTCGTCGCCGTCGGCCTCGCCGTAGCACTGCGCTTTGGAGTGCGCCTGCATGAATAAACCTGCGAACAAGCTCGTCGTCGAAGATCTTCACCTGCAATACGGCGACAATCCGATCCTGAAGGGCGTCTCGATGACGCTCAATCCGGGCGAAGTCGTGGCGCTGCTCGGCGCGTCCGGCAGCGGCAAGACGACGCTGCTGCGCTCGGTTGCGGGACTCGAGCAGCCGAGCCGCGGCAAGATCTCGATCGGCGACTCCGTGCTGTTCGACAGCGCTGCGGGCGTCGACATGCCCGTCGAGAAGCGCAACCTCGGGCTCGTGTTCCAGTCGTATGCGCTGTGGCCGCATCGCACCGTGTTCGAGAACGTCGCGTACGGGCTGCGCCTGCGTGGCACGCCGGCGAATGAAATCGATCAACGCGTGACGCAAGCGCTCGCCACTCTCGGATTGGACGCCCTCGCGCAGCGGCTGCCCCATCAGCTCTCCGGCGGGCAGCAGCAGCGCGTCGCGATCGCGCGGGCGCTGGTGTACAACCCGCCCGTCGTGTTGATGGACGAGCCGCTGTCCAATCTCGACGCCAAGCTGCGCGAGGAGGCGCGTGCTTGGCTGCGCGAGCTGATCGTACGGCTCGGACTGTCGGCGCTCGTCGTCACGCACGATCAGACCGAAGCGATGGCGATGTCCGACAAGATCCTGCTGCTCAATTTCGGGCAGATCGAACAACAGGGCAGCCCCGAGGACATGTACAACCGGCCGCAGACGCAGTTCACCGCCGAATTCATGGGCAGCAACAACCGCCTGCCAGGGACGATCGCCGAGGTCGTGGGCGGACGCGCACTGCTGCAAGGCGAGGGCTTCCGGCTGTGGGGCGCCCCGCGCGGAGGCCTCAAGGCGGGAGACCAGGCGGTCGGGATCATCCGTCTCGAACGGACAAAAACCGCCGCTGCGCCCGGCGACAATCGCGTTGCCGTGGAGCTCGTCACCTCGATGTTCATGGGCGACCGCCGCGAGCACCTTTTCAAACTCGGCGCGCTGCGCCTGCGCTGCTACGGCGGCGCCACCGCCGAGTCAGATCGCTGGCTCGATCTGGCGGCCGACGACCTCTGGATATTTCCCGCTTCCAACTAACAAAGGTTTTGATGGACATACAAAACTGGATCGAGACCGCGCAGCCGGTTCTCATCGCCTTCGGGCTGAAGGTCATCGGCGCGGTCGTCGCCTATATCGTCGGCCGGATGCTGATCGGCTTCGCCTCGTCGCTCGTCATGAAGGCGCTCGAGCGGCAGAAGGTCGAGCCGACCGTGATCCGCTATATCGGCTCGGTCATCACGGTCGCACTCAATATCATCCTGGTCGTCGCAATCCTCGGCTACTTCGGCGTCGAGACCACGTCGTTCGCCGCGCTGGTCGCAGGCCTCGGTATCGCCGTCGGTGCGGCGTGGGGCGGTCTGCTGTCGAACTTTGCCGCCGGCGTGTTCATCCTCGTGCTGCGGCCGTTCAAGGTGGCGGATTACGTCGTCGCCGGCGAGGTCGAGGGCACGGTCCGGACGATCGGCCTTTTCAACACGACGATCGACGCGCCCGACAACGTGCAGACGATGGTCGGCAACGCGAAGATCATGGGCGGGACGATCAAGAACTTCAGCCACAACCCGTACCGCCGCGTCGAGCTGACCGCGCAGCTCGATCACACCGTGGATCCGGCGGACGCCGTGCGCAGGTTGAAGGAGGCGCTGTCGAAGATCGCCAACGTGATCGCCGACCCGAAACCCGACGTCGAGATACTGACCTTCAACGAGCGCGGCCCGGTGCTCGCGGTTCGTCCATACTGCAACACCACGCACTACTGGCAGGTGTACTTCGACGGCAACCGGACCATCCGCGAGACGTTCGGCGCGGCCGGATACCCCGCCGCCGAGGCGCACCACTTCGTCCGGCAAAAACCGGCATAATCGCAGCGAGGCAAGCCGCAGCCACGGCAACGGCGGGGCGCAACCGACCTACCGAGCGGGGCATGCCGCCGGCACGCTCCGAAATTTCGACCGACGAGGTGACGCATGGGACTGCTCGATGGACTCTTGGGTAGCGTGCTCGGTGGCGCGAACAGCGCCACCGCTCAGCAGCAGAACCCGCTGATGCAGATCGCGCTGCAGATGTTGCAGCAGAATGGCGGAATCGGCGGCATGCTCGACAAGTTCCGGCAGGGCGGGTACGCGGATCAGGCGAACTCGTGGCAAAGCACCGGGGCGAACCTGCCGATTTCGCCTAGCGCGTTGCAGGAGGTTCTGGGCAGCGGCTCGATCGGCCAGATCGCGCAGCAGCTGGGGCTTTCGCACGGCGAAGCGGCAGGTGGACTGGCGCAAGTGTTGCCGCAGCTCATCGACAAGATGACGCCCGCGGGCGAAGTCCCCGACAACCACGACGACATGGTGTCGCAGGCGCTCGCGATGCTCACGAAGTCGAAGCTGGGCTGAGCATTACCGATCGCACGGAACGCAAGTGTCGTCGTCCCCGCGAATGCGGGGACCCAGTGGCTTATCATGCAGGGCGCTGGGTTCCCGCGTTCGCGGGAACGACGTAGCGTTGCGGCAGACGTCGCTCCTTTCGATTCTCACCGATAGCCTTGGACCAGCCCACCCTCTTCACCGCACTCATCCTCGGCATTGTCGAGGGCCTGACCGAATTCCTTCCAATCTCGTCGACCGGCCACCTGATCGTCGCCGGATCCCTCGCCGGCTATACCGGCGAGCAGGCGAAGACGTTCGAGATCGTGATCCAGGCCGGCGCGATTCTCGCCGTCTGCTGGGAGTTCCGCGCGAAGCTCGCGTCGGTGCTGCGCGGCCTTTTCACCGAGCGCGCCGCGCAACGATTCGCGCTGAACCTCGTCGTCGCCTTCCTGCCCGCTGCGGTGCTCGGCCTCGCGTTCAACAAGGCGATCAAGGCGCACCTGTTTGCGCCCGTCCCGGTGGCGTGCGCATTCATCGCCGGCGCGTTCGTCATCATCTGGGCCGAGCGACGTCAGAAGGCGCGGCCGGAAACCGTGCGCATCGCCTCCATTGACGACATGCGCTGGACCGACGCGCTGAAGGTCGGATTCGCGCAGGCGCTGGCGCTGGTGCCGGGAACGTCGCGATCCGGAGCGACGATCATCGGCGGCATGCTGTTCGGCCTGTCGCGCGTCGCCGCCACCGAGTTTTCGTTCTTCCTGGCGATACCGACGCTGTTCGCGGCGACGCTCTACTCCCTTTGGAAGGACGCATCGCTGTTGAGCAGCGCATCGCTTCCGGCCTTCGGCGTCGGCTTCGCCGCGGCGTTCCTGTCGGCATTCGCGTGCGTGCGCTGGCTGATCCGCTATGTGGCGCACCACGACTTCGTGCCGTTCGCGTGGTATCGGATCGCATTCGGCGCGGTGATCCTGGCTACGGCGTACGCCGGCATCGTGAAGTGGGATTGACCGGGGGCGGCGCCCGCTGGGTCGGGCCGCTGTGCTCGGTGCTCGGCGTTCTGGGCTTTTCGTTCAAGGCGATCCTGATCAAGCTCGCCTACGCATGGCATCCGGTCGACGCGGTGACCCTCCTCGCGTTGCGCATGCTGTTCTCGGCGCCGTTTTTCATCCTGATGGCATGGCGGTCGGGCCGGCAGCCGGACGCGCCGCGCCTCACGCCTCGGGATTGGCGCTCGCTGATCTGGCTCGGCTTCTTCGGCTACTACCTCGGAAGCCTGCTCGACTTCATCGGCCTCATGTACATCACCGCCTCGCTCGAACGGCTCGTGCTGTACCTCTATCCGACGATAGTGCTGGTGCTGTCGGTCCTGCTTCATCGCAGGCATGTGACGGGACGGCAGTGGCTGGCACTTGCGCTCTCCTACGGCGGCATCGCGTTCGTGTTCGCCCACGACTTGAACCTCGGCGGCGACGCGAGCGCGCTTTGGACCGGCGGCGCGCTGGTGTTCGCGAGCGCGCTGGCCTACGCGATCTACCTGGTCGGCGCCGGCGAGGTGATCGCGCGCCTCGGCAGCATGCGTTTCAGCGCGTGGGCGATGCTGCTGTCCACCGTCTTCGTGCTCGGGCAATTCGCGTTGACGCGCGAGTTCGCCGCGCTCGACGTTCCGCCGTCGATCTACGCGCTGTCGCTCGCCATGGCGATCTTCGCGACGGTGCTGCCGACGTGGCTGATTTCAGAGGCGATCAGGCGCCTTGGCGCCAATACGTCATCGCTGATCGGTTCGCTCGGCCCCGTGTTCACGATCGGACTCGGCGCGATGATCCTCGGCGAAGCGGTGCATTGGGTGCAGCTCGTCGGCGCAGCGCTGGTGCTCGCGGGCGTGATGCTCGTCACGCTGCGCCCTGGCCGGTCGAGCGAGGCGGTGGTCGACGCCACGGGCTCGTAACCTCAGTCGTATTTCCGGACGTCGTCGATCACCTTGCCGTCGTTGGGCAACTCGCCCGGCGCACGAAACGCGACCTCGCCGCGGAGCTTGGTGATGTCGCGGATCGACGCGACGATCGCTTCGGCATTCGACGAACGGTTCGGGGCAACCTCGACGTTGAGCGTCATCCGGTCGACCGCCTCGGCGTTGTCGACGACGAGCCGGGCACGGCCGACCTCAGGGTGACGCGCGACGATCGCGGCGACCTGCGACGGGTGCACGAACATTCCCTTCACCTTCGTCGTCTGGTCCGCGCGGCCCATCCACCCTTTGATCCGCAGGTTGGTGCGACCGCACGGGCTCGTTCCGGGCAGCAGCGCCGAAAGGTCGCCGGTGCCGAACCGGATCATCGGATAGTCGGCGTTGAAGAGCGTCGTGACGACGACCTCGCCGACTTCCCCCGGTGCGACGGGGTCGCCTGTGCCAGGCCGCACGATTTCGACCAGCACGCCTTCGTCGACGACGAGCCCTGCGCGCGCTTCGGTCTCGTACGCGATGTTGCCGAGGTCCGCCGACGCATACGCCTGAAAGCCCTTGATCCCGCGCGCGAGGAACCCGTCGCGCACGCTGGGCGGGAACGGTTCGGCGGACACGAGCGCCTTCGCGAGGCTTGGCAGCCGAACGCCCATCTCGTCGGCCTTTTCGAGGATGATCTTCAGGAATGACGGCGTGCCGACGTACCCGGCCGGCTGCAATTCGGCCATCGCCTGCACCTGCTGCTCGGTCTGTCCGGTGCCGCCGGGGAATACAGTGCAGCCCAACGCGAGCGCGCCGGTTTCGAGCATCGATCCGGCGGGTGTGAAGTGATACGCGAAACAATTGTGGACGAGATCCCCGGGTCGAAAGCCGGCGGCGAACAGCGCCCGCGCGAGACGCCAGTAGTCGGCGCTCCTGCCCTCCGGCTCGAGGATGGGCCCCGGCGACGCGAATACGCGCGCGGGACCGGCGACGCCCCGTCCCCACTGCGTCGCCGCGAGGCCGCCGAACGGCCGGTTCGCCTTCTGCAGGTCGAGGAGCTCCGATTTCCGGGTGACCGGCATCTGCGCCAGCGCGGCGCGCGTGGTTACCGCTGCCGGATCGATGTCCGCGAGGATGCGCGCAAAGGCCGGCGCGCTCGCTTTCGCGTGGGCAACCTGCCGCGGCAGCCGCGAGAACACCGCGCGCTCGCGTTCCTCCGGGTCGCGCGTTTCCAGCGTATCGAAGTGGTCAGCCACGACCGGGGTACCTAGGCGAGCCAGCGCTTGCGACGACGGTAGTGCTTGATGTCGCGGAAGCTCTTGCGCCCCGCGGTCGACAACCCGAGGTAGAACTCCTTCACGTCCGAGTTCGACGCGAGCTCGCTGGCCTGCCCGTCCATTACGACGCGGCCGTTCTCGAGGATGTAGCCATAGTCGGCGTAGCGCAGTGCGACCGTCGTGTTCTGTTCGGCGAGCAGGAAGGACACGCGCTCCTTCACGTTCAGGTCCCGGACGATCTCGAAGATCTCCTCGACGATCTGTGGGGCGAGCCCCATCGAGGGTTCGTCGAGCAGGATCATCGACGGCTGCGCCATCAGCGCGCGGCCGACGGCGGTCATCTGCTGCTCGCCGCCGGAGGTGTACCCGGACTGGCTTGTGCGCCGCGTCTTCAACCGCGGGAAGTAGTGATAGACCTTTTCGAGCGCCGCGGCGATCTCGCCGCGCGGCGCCTTGCGCGTGAACGCGCCGGTAAGGAGATTCTCCTCGACTGTCAGGTGTGAAAAGCAGTGGCGGCCTTCCATCACCTGGCACACGCCCATCCGGACGAGCTGGTTCGTCGTCAGCCGGTCGACGCGCTTGCCTTCGAACTCGATCGTGCCCTTCGTCACGTCGCCGCGCTCGGCACGAAGCAGGTTGGAGATCGCCTTCAGCGTCGTGCTTTTGCCGGCGCCGTTCGCACCGAGCAAGGCGACGATCCGGCCCCGCGGAACTTCGAGCGACACGCCTTTCAACACGAGGATCACGTGATCGTAGATCACCTCGATGTTGTTGATCGACAGATACGGCGCGGCCGGATCGATCGTCGGCGTGGACACGGTTTGCGCGGTCATGATATCGGGGCCGTTCGGGCTGACGCGACGGCGGCGCTCGCCCCCCCGTCGCGTCAGCCCTCTCCCGCGTCGGGAGAGGGCCGTTCAGCGGATCAGCCTTCCTTCGCGCAATCGCGCGGCGTGATCTTCTTCTCGGCCGCGTACTTGGCGGCTTGTTCTTCCGCCATCTTGCGGACCAACGCGCGATCGCCCGCCATGAACGGTGTCACTTGCTTGAAGCCGCTGCCGGTCCACTCCTGGAATTTCACCATGCCCGAGCCCTCGTGATCCGCGCAGCTCGTCTTGATCGGCGGGAAGAGGCCCGGCGCGCCAAGTTCCTTGATGCGGGCTTCCGTTAGGTTCAGGTGCTCGAGGCCCCAACGCAGCTGGCTGGGGGTCATCACCTTGCCCTTGCCATAGTTGGCCTGCGCGACGCGCAGCGCTTCGACGAGGATCATCCCGTAGACGACGCCGCGGGTGTACATCACGTTGCCAAGACGCGCCGGATCCTCGAGGTTGCCCTTGCCGGCGCCGTAGACCTTCGTCTTGATGTCCTGCATGACGGGGAAACCCATGCCGGAGCCCGTGAACGTCGCGCTGACGTATCCCTTGGACGCATCGCCCGCGGGGACCACGTCCTCTTCCGACCCGGCCCACCAGACACCGAGGAGCTTGTCCCTCGGGTAACCCGTCTTCGCGGCCGTCTTGAGCGCAACCGTGCTCATCACGCCGAACGTCCAGACGATCGTGTAGTCGGGCTTGGCCTGCCGGACCTGCAGCCACTGCGATTCCTGCGTCTGGCCGGGCGGCGTGATCGGAATCTTCAGCGCTTCGAATCCGAGTTTGGCGGAGAGCGCGTCGAGCACGGGGATCGGCTCCTTGCCGTAGGCCGAGTCGTGGTACAGGAACGCGATCTTCTTGCCTTTGAGCTTGTCGAGCCCGCCCGCTTTCTGGCCGAGGTACGCGATCATCGCGGCCATCTGGTCCCAATACGTGGTGCCGAGCGGAAAGACCCAGTCGTAGACGCGCCCGTCCGCGGAGCTCGCGAGTCCGTAGCCAAACGTGGTCAGCGGGATCTTGTCCTGCGACGCGCGATCGAACAAGCCGTAGGCAATGCCGGTGGACAGCGGCTCGACGGTGGACGCGCCGCCGTTGTTCTTCTTGAGCCGCTCGTAGCACTCGACGCCCTTCGACGCGTTGTATTCCGTCTCGCACTCCTCCCACTTGAGCTTCACGCCGTTGATGCCGCCCGACATGTTGACGAGCGTGAAATAGTCGATGGCTCCGCCGAAATAGCCGGAGCCGCCGGCGGCGTACGGGCCGATCCGGTACGACAGGATCGGGATGAACTGCTCGCCTTGCGCGAGCGCCGCACCGGTCGAGGCGAACAGCAACGCGCCCAGCAGCGCTGATTTCCATGCTTTCATAAAGCTCCTCCTGACGTTTCGATTGCGAAACACGTGAATCCCGAGACCGCCGACGCGGCGGCCAAAGATCGGTGACCCGATTTTCCCGGATGATACCTCTCCGCCGGGCGATCGACAGCGATGTTGCGGCGCAGCATCAGTGCGGGAACGGCCAGAGGCGCAGTTTTTCCTTTCCGATCTGCCAGAGCCGGGCGAGCCCGTGCGGCTCGACAATCAGGAAGAAGATGATGAGGCCCCCGAACACCATCAGCTCGAGATTGGAGATGACGCTCTCGGGGATGTGCAGGCCGAGGCTGCTATCGAGAAACCGCACGGTGACCGAGAGGACCACGGGCAGCAGCGTGATGAACGCGCTGCCGAGAAACGATCCCAGCACGGTGCCGACGCCGCCGATGATCACCATGAAGAGGATGCGGAACGACAGGTCGAGATTGTAGGCCTCCGGCTCCACGGTGCCGAGATAGGCGTACGCGAACAGCGCGCCGGCGACGCCGCAATAGAAGGAACTCACCGCGAACGCGAGGAGCTTGGCGCGCATCAGGCGAATGCCGATCACTTCGGCCGCGACATCCATGTCGCGCACTGCCATCCACGAGCGGCCGACATTGCCGCGCGCCATGTTCTTGGCGGCGAGCGCCATCAGTGCCACGATCGACAGCACAAGCAGGTACTTCGCAGCCGGCGTGTTGAATTCGTAGCCGAGGATGACCATCTTCTGCGCGGTGATGACGCCCGACGAACTGTAATTGGTGATCCAGCCGACCTTGGTCAGGAACCACAGGATGAAGAACTGCGCGGCGAGTGTGGCGACCGCCAGATAGAAGCCGCGAATGCGCAGGCTCGGCAGCCCGAACAGGATGCCGACGAGCGCCGCCATCACGCCGCCGCCGGCAAACGCGAGCAGGATCGGCATGCCGGGAACGCGCAGCATGAAGTTATACGACGCGAACGCGCCGACGGCCATGAACGCCGCCGTGCCGAGCGAAAGCTGGCCGGCGTACCCGGTAAGGATGTTGAGGCCGAGGGTGGCGAGCGAGAGGATCAGGAACGGAATGAGGATCGCGGAGAAAAGGTACGGGGTTGCAGTGAACGGAACGACCACGAACGCCAGCGCGAGGATCACCGCCATCCCGATCCGATCCTGGAAGATCGGAAAGATCGCGGCGTCGGCGGCGTACGACGGTTTGAACTGGCCAGCTTCGCGGTAGAACATTAAGTAGGGTCAGACTCGACTTTTCTTGTTTGAGTGCGAATGGGCGAACCTTGGTAGGGAAAAAGTCGAGTCTGACCCTACTTAAATGCGCCGGATGATCTTTTCGCCGAACAGCCCTTCCGGACGCACTAGCAGGAAGACCAGTGCAAGCACGTACGGAAACCAGCCTTCGATGCCGCCGCCGACGTAGGGTCCGAGGTAGACCTCGGCGAGCTTTTCCGACGCACCGATGATGAGCCCGCCGACGATCGCGCCGGGAACGGATTCGAAACCGCCCAGGATCAGCACCGGCAACGCCTTCAGCGCGACGAACGTCAAGGCGTACTGCACGCCGTTCCTCGCGCCCCACAACAAGCCGGCCACCAGCGCAACCGCACCGGCAACACCCCACACGATCGCCCAGATCTGCTGCAGCGGGATGCCGACGGCCAGCGCTGCCTGGTGATCGTCGGCCACCGCACGCAGCGCGCGGCCGATCCGCGTGCGGTTGAAGAAAACGGCGAGTACCGCGACCAGCACCGCCGCCACCCCGGCGGCCGCAAGATCGAACTTGGAGATGTTCATCCCGGTCGACGCCGAGATCCACGCGATCGGTTCATCCTGCAGGCCGAGCTCGAGGCCGCGAACGTTGGCGCCCCACATCATCTGCGCCATGCCTTCGATGAAGAACGAGAGGCCGATCGTCGCCATGAACAGCGTGATCTGCGGCTGGTTGACGAGCGGACGCAGCACGACGCGCTCGATGACGATCGCCAGCACGATCATCACTCCAAGCGTGGCAGGCAAGGCAACCCAGAACGGGAGCCCCGACTCCTGGAAGCCGACAAACGTCAGCGCCGCGAAGAAGACCAGCGCTCCCTGCGCGAAATTGAACACACCCGAAGCCTTGTAGACGAGGACAAACCCCAGCGCGACGAGCGAATACATCACGCCGCTCAACAAGCCGCCGATCAGCACTTCGAAAAAGAATGACATGTCAGCCCTGAGCGGTTCGACCGTTGAGGTGCTCGTCCCCGCGCATGCGGGGACCCAGCGACTTTGAACGGCACCGGATTCCCGCATTCGGGGGAATGACGGCAATGTGGACGCCACGCCAATCGTTCAATGGGCCACCCCCAGGTACGCGTCGATCACGGACTGGTTGGTGCGCACTTCTTCCGGCGTACCGTCGCCGATCTTCTTGCCGTAATCGAGCACGACGACACGATCCGAGATGTCCATCACGACACCCATATCGTGCTCGATCAGCACGATCGTCGTTCCATACTGCTCGTTGACGTCTAGGATGAAGCGGCACATGTCCTGCTTCTCCTCGACGTTCATGCCGGCCATCGGCTCGTCGAGCAGCAGAAGCTCCGGCTCCGCGGCCAGCGCGCGGGCGAGTTCGACACGCTTCTGCAAACCGTACGGCAGGCGACCCACCGGCGTCTTGCGGATGTGCTGGATCTCCAGGAAATCGATCACGGCCTCGACCTTTTCCCGCTGCGCGTACTCCTCGCGCCGGGCGCGTCCCACCCACAGCGCCTGCTCGAGGAAGTTGGCTTTCATCTTGAGGTTGCGGCCGGTCATGATGTTGTCCAGCACCGACATGCTCTTGAAGAGCGCGATGTTCTGGAACGTCCGCGCGATACCCTGCACCGCCGCGTCGTGGGTGTTCATGTCGCGCCGAACGCGCCCGCGGAACTTGATCGTCCCCTGTTGCGGTCGATACACGCCGTTGATCACGTTGAGCATCGAGCTCTTGCCCGCGCCGTTGGGCCCGATGATCGCGCGCACCTCGTGCTCGCGCACGTCGAAGCTGATGTCGGTGAGCGCCTTGACCCCGCCGAACGCCAGCGAAATACCCTCGAGCTCGAGAATCGTCTCGCCGGCGGTGCGGGCGGCGCTCGTCATGGCATTCGGCTAGGCGGCGCGGGCCGGGGCGGCCTGGCCGGACGTCGCCGCATCCTCGATCCGCAGATCGGCCGCGACCATTCCGCTTCGGCCATCCTCGAATTTGACCAGGGTTTCGATGTGCTGAACGGACTTGCCGCCGTACAGTGCGTCGATCAGAACGCCGTACTTTTCCGCGACGAATCCGCGCCGGACCTTGCGCGTGCGCGTCAACTCGTCGTCGTCCGGGTCGAGCTCCTTGTGCAGGATCAGGAAGCGATGAACCTGCGATGCCGCGAGCACCGGGTCCCGGGCGAGGTCGGCGTTTACCTCCTCGACGCATTGGCGGATGAGATCGTAGACTTCGGGCTTCTGCGCGAGGTCGGTGTAGCCCGAATACGCGATGCCGCGCCGCTCGGCCCAGTTGCCGACCGAACCGATGTCGATGTTGACGAACGCGCACACGTGATCCCGCTTGTCGCCGAAGGCCACCGCCTCCTTGATGTGCGGAAAGAACTTGAGCTTGTTCTCGATGTAGTTCGGAGCGAAGATCGCACCGCCCGAAAGCTTTCCGACATCCTTGGCGCGGTCGATGATCTTGAGGTGACCGTCGCTGTCGATCAAGCCCGCATCGCCGGTGTGAAGAAAGCCGCCTGCGTCGATGGTCTCCGCGGTCGCGTCAGGACGCTTGAAGTATTCCTTCATCAGCATCGGGCCGCGGACCATCACCTCCCCGTTGTCCGAAATCCTGATCTCGACGCCGGGTGCGGCGATGCCGACGGTGTCCAGGCGAACGCCGCCATCGGGCTGCAGGCAGACGTACGCGCACGTTTCCGTCGAGCCGTAGAGCTGCTTCAGGTTGATGCCGATCGAGCGATAGAACCTGAAGAGGTCCGGGCCGATCGCCGCCCCGGCCGTGTACGCGACGCGTATCCGGCTCATGCCGAGGACATTGCGCAGCGGGCCGTAGATGAGAACGCTGCCGAGGCGGTAGAGCAGGCGATCCCCGAGCGGGATGCCTCCCTTGCCGTCCATGATCTCGGCGCCGCACCGCTTCGCTACCGCCATGAACGTGCGAAACAGCCACCGCTTCGGCGCCGACGCATCCTCCATCCGTATCATCACCTGCGTCAGCAGGTTCTCGAACACGCGGGGCGGGGCAAAATAGAACGTCGGGCCGATTTCGCGCATGTCGGTCATCACGGTGTCGCCCGATTCCGGGCAGTTGATCGTGAGACCGGCGTACATCGCCTGCGCGTAGGAGAAAAGGTGGTCGCCTACCCATGCCATCGGCAGGTAGGACAACATCCGGTCGTCCGCCGTCAGCCGATCGAATGCGCAGCCGCCGCGCGCAGATGCGATGAATGCGCGATGGGTCTGGCACACACCCTTGGGCTTGCCGGTGGTTCCCGACGTGTACAGCATCACCGACACGTCTTCGGCGTGACCCTTGGCAATCTGCGCTTCGTAGAACCCCGGATGTGCGGCATCGAATTCGCGGCCGATCTCCTGCAACCGCTCGAAGCTCGTCACCCCTTCGTAGTTGCGCAGGCCGCGCGGATCGTCGTAATAGATGTGCGCGAGCGTTGCGACTTCGGACATCGACTCGAGTACCTTGTCGACCTGCTCCTGGTCCTCGGCGATCGCATAAGCGATTTCGGCATCGTTCAGCACGAAAACGAACTCCGCCGCGACGGCGTCCTGGTACATCGGCACCGGGATGCCGCCGAGCGCCTGCGCCGCGACCATCGACCAGTAGAGGCGGGGCCGATTGTCGCCGATGATCGCGAGATGCATCCCGCGTTCGAATCCCTGTGCTGCCAAGCCGCAGGCGAGCGCGCGCACTTCTCCCGCGACCTGCCGCCACGTCCAGGTCTGCCAGATGCCGAGATCCTTCTCGCGCAGCGCCGGATGGTCGGGGCGCACCGCGGCGTGATGCAGGAGCAGGCGCGGGAACGTGTCCAGCGCGGGCGATGCGGGCGGGGCAGACACCAATTCGGCTCCTCCTCCTTCCGGGCGGTCTCTTGCGGACCGGACCGCGGGTCGCGTGATTCTATAGAATCGCCGGCGAAGCCGATACGGAACCCTTCCGATTTTTGCGGCCCGGCCCCGCTACGATCGATCAGGAGTAGTTGTAGAAGCCGCGCCCCGTCTTGCGCCCGAGGTGGCCCGCCGCGACCATTTCCTTCAGCAGCAGCGCAGGGCGGTACTTCGGATCGTTGAAGTCCCGGTAGAACACTTCCATCACCGAAAGCATCACGTCGAGTCCGACCAGATCCGCGAGCGCCAGCGGGCCGATCGGGTGGCTGCAGCCCAGCTTCATTCCATTGTCGATATCCTCGGCCGATGCGAGCCCCTCCTGCAGCGCGAAAACTGCCTCGTTGATCATCGGGCAGAGGATGCGGTTCACGACGAATCCAGGGCTGTTTTTCACGACGATCGGCGTCTTGCCGAGCCGCTTCGCCAGCGCTTCGACGGAGGCAACCGTGGCGTCCTCGGTCTCAAGTCCGCGGATGAGCTCGACCAACGCCATCATCGGCACCGGGTTGAAGAAATGCATGCCGATGAACTTGCCGGGCCGCGACGTGGCCGCCGCGAGCCTCGTAATCGAGATCGACGACGTATTCGACGCGAGGATCACGCCGGGCTGCGCCAGGTCGTCCGCTTGCTTCAGGATCGAGAGCTTGACCGCCTCGTTCTCCGTGGCCGCCTCGATGATCAGATCGCAGGCCTTGAGTGCATCGTAATCGGTCGTGCCCTCGACCCGCCCGAGCGCGGCGCTCCGATCGGCATCGGTGATCTTGTCCTTCTTGTGCATACGGTCGAGGCTTCCGGTGATCGCCGACACCCCTCGCAGCACCGCGGCTTCGGCGACGTCGACCATCACCACCTGCAGGCCCGCCGTCGCACACGCTTGCGCGATGCCGTTGCCCATCGTTCCGGCGCCGATGACGCCGACCTTGCGAATCTCGCTCATGCCCTGCCCCTTGATTGCGGAAAATGGAAGGATTGTGCCCGAATGGAGGCAAGGCGTTCCGACCGCGCGCAAACAATGAATGAGACGGGCCGGCGTCAGCGGGCCGCCGGCGCCCGCTTGCCCCGCGGCGCGGTTGCGCGCCGCGCGCTGGCGACGCGGCGCGGCGGCTTTGCACGCAATCCAGCGATGAGCACATCGGCCATCTTCGGCGCCGCGCGCTTCAGATCGTAGGCGTCTGGTCTTTGCACCCACTCGTGCATCACCCCGACCATGAACGCCGTCATGCACCGTGCGGCGAGCACGGTATCGGTGTTGCGCGGAAGCTGACGCCGGGTCACCGCCTGCTTCAGCAGACGCTCGACGTTGACGAGGCAACCGTCGTCCGTCGTGTGCTGGCGCTTGGCGACCGAGGCGAACTCGGTCGCGAATTCGCACTTGTGAAAAATGACGTCGAACACCGCCTGCGTGCGCGGATCGGTTGCCAGCCGCGTCAGTCCGTCGATCATCAGCGTGCGCAGCGCGGCGAGAGGATCCTCGTGGCGGGTTTCGCCGGCGGACGCGAGCATCGCTTCCATCGGCATCTGCCCGCGCTCGCAAAGCGCGTTGAAGAGATCGGCCTTGTCGTTGAAATGCCAGTACACGGCGCCGCGCGTGACCCCGGCGGATGCGGCCACCTCTTCGAGCGACGTGTGGGCGACGCCCCGGTCGCGAAATACGCGCAGCGCTGCGTCCAGCAGCGCTTCGCGCGTCGCGGCGGCTTCCGTTTTGGTGCGTCTTGCCACTGAAGGATCCTGTTCTGGTGCAGGTAAGGTCGATCGCGAGCGTGACCCCTACTCGCGAAAGGGTTGCAAACATTCAAGAATGTATGTAATCTCGACGCGAAAGTCAAGTCATTCGTGCGCGCCGCACACCCGCCGCGCGCTGATCACGGAGTTCACGATGCCCGCAACCCATTCCTCGCCGCGCCGCGCCGCCTCCCTTGTGTCGATCGCCACCGTCGCCACGCTCGTCGCCGCCTGCGGCCAGGCGCCGCAGAGCGGCTTCCACGGCTTTCCGCCGGCCGCCGTCACTACGCTAGTCGTGCAGCCGAAGACGTTGCCCGTCAGCTACGAGTACGTCGGTCAGACGGCGGGCTCGAAGGAGGTCGAGGTGCGCGCGCGCGTCACGGGCATCCTCGAGCGCCGCCTCTACACCGAAGGCGCGCCGGTGAAGGCCGGCCAGGCGCTGTTCGTCATCGATCCGAAGCCGCTTCAGGCGCAGTCCGCCGCGGCCGACGCCGAGGTCGCGCGGGCGCGCGCTCAGCAGGCGCAGGCCGATCGCGAACTCGCGCGGCTGAAGCCGCTGGCCGAGCGCCGCGCGGTCGGGCAGAAGGAGGCCGACGACGCCGCGTCGAACGCCGACCTCGCCCGTGCCGCGGTGAAGGCCGCCGAGGCGCGCCTCGCCGAGGTCAATTTGAGCCTGGGCTACACGCGGGTCAACGCGCCGATCACCGGGCTGTCCAGCCGCGCCAACAAATCGGAGGGCAGCCTCGTCAACGCCAACGACACACTGCTGACGCTGATCTGGCAGGTCGATCCGATCTGGGTGCCGTTCAACGTCTCCGAAAACGACCAGCTGCAATTGAATCGCGCGGTGGCCGCCGGGAGGCTCGTGCTGCCGAAGGACAACGCGTTCGACGTGACGGTGAAGCTCTCCGATGGCTCCACCTTTCCGCGCAAGGGCCGCATCAATTTCAGCGACACGCGCGTCAATCCGGCGACGGGTACCTACGAAATGCGCGCCGAGATCGCCAACGCGGACGCCGCATTGAAGCCGGGGCAGTTCGTCCGCGTGATGCTGAAGGGCGCGACGCGCACCAACGCGATCGCGGTACCGCAGATCGCGGTGATGGATGGCGCGCAGGGCAAATTCGTCTACGTGACGGGCAAGGACAAGGACGGCAAGGACATCGCCGTCGTGCGGCCGATCACACTCGGCGAGTGGGTCGAAGCCGACGGCGTCAACCTGTGGATCGTCGAGGCCGGGCTCAAGGCCGGCGACACGGTAATCGTCGACGGCATCGCCAAGTTGCAGCCGGGAGGAGTGATCGTGCTGGGCGGCGGCGCGCCCGGCGGCCCAGGCGGCGCACCCGCCGGGGGCGCAGCGCCCGCGAAGGACGCGGCCAAGGCCGCTCCGGCACCCAAGTCCTGATCGCGAGCCGCCGACATGTTCTCGAGATTCTTCATCGACCGCCCGATTTTCGCGGCGGTAATCGCAATGTTCTTCGTGATCGCCGGCCTCGCCGCGATGCGTTCGCTGCCGATCGCGCAGTACCCCGAAATCGCGCCGCCGGTGGTCACCGTGCAGGCGGTGTATCCGGGCGCCTCAGCCGAAGTGCTCGAGCAGACGGTCGCCGCGCCGCTCGAAAACGCGATCAACGGCGTGCAGGGCATGATCTACATGAACTCGCACTCGACGGCCGCAGGTGTCACGCAGATTTCGGTCACCTTCGAGATCGGCACCAGCGTCGACGAGGCGACGATCAACGTCAACAACCGCGTCAAGCAGGTGGAGCCGCGGCTGCCGCTCGAAGTGCGCAGGCAGGGGGTCTCCGTCGAACGCGGGTCGTCGTCGTTCCTGCAGGTGCTCGCCTTCTATTCGCCGGATGGCCGCTACGGCGACCTTTTCACGTCGAACTACGTGACGCTCAACGTGCTGGACGAGCTGAAGCGGCTGCCGGGCACGACGAACGTGCAGATCTTCGGCGCCAAGGACTACGCGATGCGCATCTGGGTCAAACCCGACCGGCTGGCGCAACTCAAGCTGACGCCAGGCGACGTCGCGGCGGCCATCAACGAACAGAACGCGCAGTTCGCCGCCGGCAAGGTCGGCCAGTCGCCGATCGGCGGCAAGCAGGACCTCGTCTACACGATCACGACCAAGGGCCGGCTCGCCGATCCGAAGGAGTTCGGCCAGATCATCGTCCGCGCGAATCCCGACGGCTCTACGGTGCGTTTGTCCGATGTCGCGCGCGTCGAGCTCGGCTCCAAGGATTACGATTTCATCGGCCGCTACAACGGCCACGAGGCCACCCTCGTCGGCATCTTTCTCGCGCCGGGCACCAACGCGCTCGAGGTCGCGAAGTCCGTTCGCAATCGCGCCAATGCGCTCGCCCAGAAATTTCCCGAGGGTCTGACCTACGCGATCCCCTACGACACCACGCGCTTCGTCGAAGTGTCGATCACCGAGGTCGTGAAGACGCTGTCCGAAGCGATGCTGCTGGTGTTTCTCGTCGTCTACCTGTTCCTGCAGAGCTGGCGCGCGGCGGTGATTCCGTTCATCGCGGTGCCCGTGTCGCTGATCGGAACGTTCGCTGGCCTCTACATGCTTGGCTACTCGATCAACACGCTGACGCTCTTCGGCATGGTGCTCGCGATCGGCATTGTCGTCGACGACGCGATCGTCGTGCTGGAGAACGTCGAGCGGATCATGCGCGAGGAGAAACTGCCGCCGCGCGACGCCGCGGTCAAGGCGATGCGCGAAGTGACGAGCCCGATCATCGCGATCGTGCTGACGCTTTGCGCCGTGTTCGTGCCGATTGCCTTCTTGGGCGGCCTCACGGGCGAGCTCTACCGGCAGTTCGCCGTGACGATCTCGATTTCAGTCGTGATCTCGGGCATCGTCGCCCTGACGCTTTCCCCGGCGATGTGCGTACTGATGTTGAAGCACGGCCATCGTCCACCGGGCCGCTTTTTCACGTGGTTCAACGCGTGGTTCCTGCGCGTTACGCACCACTATTCCGACGGTGTGATCTTCCTGCTGCGGCGCGGCATCGTCGGCGTCGTGCTTTTCGCCGGGATGGTCGCGATCACCGCCTATCTGTGGAAGTCCACGCCGGGGAGCCTCGTCCCCGACGAGGACCAAGGCTTCTACATCAGCGCTGTGATACTCCCCGACGGCGCGACGCTGGAGCGAACCGACAAGGTCGTGAAGCAGGTCGAAGAAGCGATCCGTGCCAATCCGGCAAATCAGGACATCGTTTCGTTCACCGGCTTCGACTTCATCGGCGGCGGCTTCCGCAACAACGCGGCTACGCTGTTCGTCGTCCAGGTGCCCTGGGACAAGCGCAAAGTAACGGCGGCAAGCCTCGTCGGCGAGCTGTTCGGGCGAACGATGGGCATCAAGGAGGCGCTGGTGCTCGCCTTCAACCCGCCGCCGATTTTCGGCCTCGGCACCGCAGGCGGGTACGAGTTCTACATCCAGAACCGCGGCGAAGGTGGCGCCAGGCGACTGGCGGAAGTCACCCAGGCGTTCCTCGCCCGCGCCAACAGCGACCCGGAGTTGGGCGGTGCGCAGACGCTCTGGCGCGCTACGGTCCCTCAACTCTACGTCGACACCGACCGCGAGAAAGCGAAGAAGCTCGGTGTGCCGATCGACGACCTCTACAACACCCTCGCCGGCACGCTCGGCACGTACTACGTCAACGACTTCAACAAGTATGGCCGGACCTGGCAGGTGCTGATGTCGGCCGACCCGTCGTACCGGAGGCGTCCCGACGACATCGGCGGCGTCTACGTGCGCTCGACGAAGGGCGAGATGATTCCCGTCGCGTCGCTGGCGACCGTCAAGTTCTCGTCCGGCCCCGACGCGCTCGATCGGTTCAACAATCTGCCGGCCGTGAAGATATTCGGCCAGGGGGCGCCCGGGTTCAGCTCGGGCCAGGCGATCGCCCGCGTCGAGAAGATCGCGAACGAAGTGCTGCCGACCGATTTCAGCTTCGATTGGGGTGGCACGTCGTACCAGGAGAAACGCTCGAGCGGCGCGTCGGGCTTCGCACTCGCGCTTGCCGTGATCATGGTGTTCCTGATCCTGTCCGCGCAGTACGAGCGCTGGTCGCTGCCGCTTTCGGTGCTCCTTGCGCTGCCGTTCGGAACCTTCGGCGCGCTCGCGGCGGTCTGGCTGCGCGGCCTGACCAACGACGTCTACTTCCAGATCGGCCTTGTCACCCTCCTCGGACTCGCGGCGAAGAATGCCATTCTTATCGTGGAATTCGCGCTGCTGAAGCACGAAGAGGGAATGTCGACTTCGGCGGCCGCGGTCGAGGCCGCGCGGCTGCGCTTCCGGCCGATCCTGATGACGTCGATGGCGTTCATCCTTGGCGTGCTGCCACTTGCGATCTCGACCGGTGCCGGTGCCGGCGCGCGTCACTCGGTCGGCACCGGCGTCATGGGCGGGATGATCGCGGCGACGTTCCTCGCGATCTTCTTCGTGCCGTGGTTCTTCCGATTGATCTTCGAGCGCCGGATCACCGAGCCGCGCACCAAGGCCGAACTGCACACCGAGATCGATCACGCGCGCAAACTCCACGCGCGGCCAATCGTCAGCACCCCGGGGCATCCGCCGATTTCAGGTCATGGAGACACCCATGCGTAAGCCTGTCCTGACTCTCGTTCTGGCTGGCGTCCTTTCCGGCTGCGCCGTCACCCAGCCGGCGCCGCCGAAGCTCGATCTGCCTCTCCCGACAGCGACCTCCGAGCAGAATGCGCTGCTCGAGCGCTGGTGGGTCGCTTTCGACGATCCGGTGCTGACGGCGCTGATCGACGAGGCGTTCGCGAACAACCTCGACTTGAAGTCGTCGCTGGCGCGGATCGAGCTCGCCCGAGCGCAGGTGCTGCTCGCGCAGTCCAACTTGTACCCGAGCATCAACCTGACGGCCGGCGCATCGAGGTCGAAGATCACCGGCGTCGGGACGCAGCAACTGCCGGCGGGCACGCCTCTCATCAGCAACGACTACCGCGTCGGGCTGGAGATGTCCTACGAGCTCGACCTGTGGGGAAAGTACCGCAGCGGTGCGCTCGCGGCCGCGAACGATCTCGCCGCGTCGCAGTTCTACCGCGAAACCGTCCGGATCACCGTCGCCGCCGATGTCGCCAACGCGTACTTCCGCCTGCGCGCCGCGGACGCGCTGCTCGTCGTCCTCGAGGAGACGCGCAAGGCCCGGTTGGATACGGTGCAGCTGCAGCAGGACCGCTTCCAGGGAGGCATCATCGGCGAGTACGACCTGCGCCAGGCCGAGGCCGAGCTCTCCGCGGTCGTCGCCGACATCGCCCGCGCGCGCCAGGCCATCGGCCTCACCGAAGGCGCGCTCGCCACGCTGACCGGCCGTTCGCCGCGCGCCGTGTTCACTCCGGAGATTGCGCGCGGCGCTTCGATCGAGGCGGCGACGGCCGTTCCGCAACTGCCTTCCGGATTGCCGTCGGGGCTTCTCGAGCGGCGTCCGGACATTCAACGCGCCGAGGCCGAGTTGGCGGCGTCGGATCTGCGCATCCAGCAGGCGCGCGCGAACTACTTTCCCGACGTGAGCCTGACCGGCGCGTTCGGGTCCGAATCGGCGGCGCTTTCCAACCTCTTCACGTCGCCCGCAACGGTATGGGGCCTCGGGCTGGCGCTGGTGCAGCCAATCCTCGCGCTGAAGTCGATCGAGGCGGCCGTCACCGCGGCAGAAGCGCGCCGCGACAGCGTGACCGTGCAGTACCAGCAGACGGTTCAGACCGCGTTCCGCGAGGTGCACGACGCGCTGGTGACCAACGGCACGGCCCGCGACGTGCTCACCGCCGAGACGGCGCGCCGCGATCAGCTGACGCAGGCGCTGGCGATCGCCAATCTGCGATACGACGCCGGGCGCACATCCTACCTAGAGGTGCTCGACGCGCAGCGCACCCTGCTCGCCGCCGAGACGCTGCGCATCGTCGCCGCGCGCGACGCGCGGATCTCGATCGTCGACTTCGCGAAGTCCCTGGGCGGCGGGTGGAACCAGGAAACCTTCGCCGCGGTATATTGACGCCGATCAATCGGGAACAACCGGCATTCCACTTCATCCATCCTCCTCCAATCGGAGCGGGCATGCATCAACCGGAAAGAGATTGAAACCCGCGGCCCCAAGTATTGAACGTTCGGATGGGCAGGTCACTCGGCAGTCCGTGGTGGCGCCGGGCCGATCCCGCGATTGTCGCAATCCTGTCGCAGGGAGGGCCGCCGGCCGCAGGCAGGTTGCGCTCGCCGGAGTGCAGTTCCGCGACCTGGACAATAGGGTCGCTGTGCAGGACGCGGCCGGCCGTGCGGGTTCGCGGTAAAGCCGAACTGACGCGCGAGCCCGGTGTCGAGCGCGGCCCGCCTTGACGCATCGCGCAGCGTAGTTCAATCTTCCGCGTACTTTCGCCCACGGAGGTTCCAATGCACATGCTCCGCACGATAGCCGCGTTCGTCGCGGCCGCCGCAATCGGGTTGGCATCGTTGTCTGCCAGCGCGCAGGACGCACTCGACACGATCAAGAAGCGGGGAACGCTGATCGTCGGCACGAAGGCCGACTACAAGCCTTACGGGTTCCGCGACCCGAGCGGGAAGATCATCGGCATCGAGCCGGATCTCGCGCAGGACGTCGCCACCAAGCTCGGCGTCAAGCTCGAGGTCGTGCCGGTCGTTTCGTCCAACCGGATGCAGTTCCTGGAGCAGGGCAAGATCGACCTGATGATCGCGACGATGAACGACAAGCCGGAGCGGCGGAAGGTTGTCTTCATCGTCGAGCCGAGCTATTACGCGTCCAGCGTGAACGTCCTGGCGCCCAAGTCCGCCAAGCTCAAGGATTGGACGGACCTCAAGGGCAAGAAGGTCTGCGTGATCCAGGGCGCCTGGTACAACAAGCAGCTGCAGCAGGACTACGGGATGGAGGACGTCGCGTTCAAAGGCACCTCCGAGGTGTTCACCGCGCTCAAGGGCAACAACTGCGTGGCCTTTGCCTACGACGACACGCTGATCCTCGCGACGCTGCTCGAGCCCGAGTGGAAGGACTACGAGATGCCCCTGAAGTCGATCCTCGAGGACCCGTGGGGTCTCGCGGTCAAGCTCGGCGAGGACAAGTTCTACAAGCTCATGTCCGACATGGTCGTCGAGTGGCACCGCACGGGGCGCATCGTCGAGCTGGAGAAGAAATACGGGATGGGCAATACGTCCTTCGCGGTCAAGATGCACGAGAAATACAAGAAGTGAAGCCGGCCGGGCGCGGTAGGCCCGCGCTCGCCTGAAGTGCGGACAGGGCGGAGTTTCTCCGCCCTGTTGCGTGTCCGGAGGCCGAACGGACGATGGTTGCGTTCTTCGAGTGGTTCCGCTGGTTGTACGACACGACCGGCATCAACCTGACGATCTTCTACGACGCATTCGATCGTAGACGATTCATCGGCGGGTTCTTCACGACGGTCGAGCTTGCGGTCAGCTGCATCGCGCTGTCGGTCCTGATCGGGATCGTCGGCGCCTGGCTGCAGGGCTCGCGGCTTCGCATCACGCGAAACATCGTCTACTGGTATATCCAGTTCTTCCGCAATACGCCACCGCTGGTGCAACTCTATTTCTTCTACTTCGGCGTCGGCGCCTACCTCAAGACCACCGCGGGCGTCCCGCTCGTGTCCAACGTCGTCTGGGCAATCCTGGGGTTGTCGATGTACGCCGGGGCATTCAACGTCGAGATCTTCCGTTCGGGTATCGAGTCGGTACCCAGGGCGACCGTCGAAGCCGCCGAGTCCTTCGGCTTCTCGCGACTTCAGGCCTATCGGTACATCGTGCTGCCGCTGGCATTTCGCGTGTGCCTGCCTGCGCTCAACAACAACCTCGTCAACCTCGTCAAGACCACCAGCATCTCGTTCGCCATCGCGGTGCCCGAGATGCTGTACGTATCGTCGCAGATCTGGTCGGACTCGGTCAACGTCAAGGAAATGATGAATGTGCTGCTCATCTGCTACGTCGGTCTGGTCGGCCTCTTCGTCTACGTGATGCACCGCTGGGAACGCACGATGCGCGTGCCGGGATACGGCGGATGAGCGCCCGGCTGCCACGCACGAAAGGATGGACGGGAAGCGCGTTCGCGGGACCGCGCCCCGTGCCTGCCGGAACCGACCTGCCGGTGCTGCTGCCGGCCGCCGCGGCGTTTGCACGGCGCGCCGCCGACGAGCGCGCGGGGGGAAACCCGCTTGCACGGCTCGAGGCCCGGCACGGATGGATACTCGTCGTCGCGCTTGCTTGTGCCGCCGGTTATGCGCAGGCGCAGTCGCCTTCCGGCCACCCGTCGATCGTGGCGACCCTCTGGAAATGGACGCCGCTGCTCGCCA
>JBDTRG010000112.1:0-7085 GCA_039931775.1 Betaproteobacteria bacterium
CGACTGGCCCGGATGCCGAATATCCGGGTGACTACTTAGGTAGGTATCTGCACGGATTACCCGCGTTTCGGCAAGTCGATACGATTTGCCGTAGTGGCACATGTCTATCCTCCTGGCTGGCTCGACCGCGTGTTTCGCGGCGCTGCCCTGGCGCGCGTCCTCCTTCCGAACGCCGATGATAATCCGCAGGCGATCCGGTTGGGCAGCTACTTCATCGCCGCGGCAACTTCCGTCATCACCCTTGCCCTGCTGTTCGGTTCCTTTCTTCAGGGAACGCTGCCCGGCGACGCCTTTGGGCAGGTCACCGCGGGTGTAATCGCCGCCAACATCGCCTTTTACGCCGCGTTCCGCACCGGGCTCAACCGCCGGGCGGCCGATCCGAGCCTCACCATGCCGCAAATGGCGGTTGCCACCGTGCTGCTTTTCTACGCGCTGTACTCCTCCGGCAGCGACGGCGCCGGCATGTACCCGATCCTCTTCCTGATGGTTCTGCTGTTTGGCGTTTTGCGCCTTCGGACTCGGGCGTTGCTCGGCTTTGCGGCGTTCATTCTCGCCGGCGATGCGGCGGTGACCGTCCTGCGCCACTATTTCCACACGGACGCGGCGAGCACCGGCACCGAGTTGCTGCAGTGGCTGACGCTCGCGGTCATGCTGCCGTGGTTCGCGCTGATGGGCGGCTACCTCCGTGGACTGCGCGAACAGCTCGGCAAGAGCAACGCGAAGCAGCGGATCGCCTTGCAGGAGGTCCACGCCAGTGAATTTCGATTGGCCCAGGCTCAGCGCATTGCCGGGCTCGGAACCTGGACATTCGACCTGGCAGCCAGGACAGTGCACTGGTCGCCCGAGACCTATCGCATCTTCGGCATCGAACCCTCGCAGCCGGCCCCGGTCGGCGACGCCTTTCTGCGTCTCGTTCACCCGGAGGATCGAGCGCACTATCGCGAATTGCTGAGGCCCGCGCGCGATGAAGGGCGCCCCTTCGACAGCGAGTATCGGATCCTGTGGCCCAGCGGCGAAATCCGCTGGTTGCACGTCCTGGGCGAGCCACAGGTCGATCACCAGGGACACACCGCCGTGGTGCGCGGCACGGTCATGGACATCACCACCCGCAAAGCCCAGGACCAGGCGCTGATCCAGGCGCGGGACGAGGCCGCCGCCGCGCGGGCAGCCCTGATGGACGCCATCGAGAGTCTTCCCGAAGCCTTCGCGCTGTTCGACTCCGACGACCGACTCAAACTGTGCAATCGCCACTATGCGAAGCACATCACCGACACCGGGCACTTCGACGACATCGCCGGGTGGAGCTTCGAGGACATCGTGCGCACTTCCCTTGCCCGGGGCGAGGTGATTCCTCCGGAATTCGCTGACGACGCCGAAGCATGGATCGCGGACCGCATCTGGAATCACCGCCACCCGGGGCCGGCACCGCGTGAGCTGGAAATGGCGCATGGACGCTGGGTCGAGGTCACCGAACGGCGCACCACCAGCGGCGGCATCGTCGGCGTGCGCAGCGACATGACGGAGCGCAAGCAACTTGCACAGCGGCAGGCGATGGAGCACGCGGTCACGCGCCTGATGGGCGAATCGGAGTCGGTCGCTGAAACCATGCCCAAGGTCATCCGCACCATTTGCGAGACGCTCGGCTGGGACTGCGGCGCGCATTGGCACATGGACAAGCACGACCGCATGCTTCATTGCCTCGAGACGTGGAGCATCCCGCTCGCCGAAGTCAGGGAGTTCATGGCCTTCAGCGGCGGCCAGGCGTTTGCGCACTCGACGTCGGGCCTCATTTGCCGCGTGCTGGCGACCGGCCGGCCCGTCTGGATCGCCGACGTCTCGCGGCAGCCCGGATTCAAGCGATCCGAGGCCGCATTGAAAGCGGGACTGCGCGGTGCGTTTGCCTTCCCGCTCAGGAGCGGATCGGACCAGGTCGGGGTCATGGAGTTCTACATCCGCAACGAAAGGGCGCCAGACCCCGCGCTTCTTCGGGTACTCGACTCGATCGGACTGCAGATCGGCCAGTTCATCGCCCGCAGGGCCGCGGAAGTGCAGATCGAGCGGCTGGCGCATTACGACTCCCTTACCGGGTTGCCGAACCGAAACCTCTTCAACGAGCTCCTGGCCCATGCGTTCGCCAAGGCCGAGCGCAACGCGGCACGCCTGGCGATCCTGTTCGTCGACCTCGACGGCTTCAAGCAGGTCAACGACAGCTATGGACACGACGCGGGCGATCACTTGCTGGCGACGTTCACCCAGCGCCTTCGCGGGTGCCTGCGCAAGTCGGATACGTTCGGGCGCCACGGCGGATCGGGCACTGCCGCGCGTCTGGGCGGCGACGAATTCGTGGTGCTGGTCAACGACGTCAACGATCCGTCCGAGCTCGCCGTGGTGGCGCAGAGAATCCTCGCGGTCGCCGCGGAGCCCTACGACCTCGCGGGACCGATCGGACACGTAACGGCGAGCATCGGCATCAGCGTCTATCCGGAAGACGGCAAGGACGTCGAGCGGCTCATCAAATCCGCCGACAGTGCGATGTACGAAGCGAAAGAGGCCGGAAAGAACACCTACCGGTTCTATTCGGCGGTCCGGCAACCGGATGCCGTCCCGCAGCCATAGGTAACGATACGGATTGTCCCGAAGGATGGGCATCGGTACCTTGGATGTGAGAGCTGCGATCAGCGCGCAACGCCATCGGTGTCGCGCCCAACGGACAACCTGAACATGACGGAAGACATCACGATGCAACGCCGCGCCACGAGGACCTGGACGCGGCCTATCGCGCGACGGCGGCGGTGTACCAGGTCGGCGCCCGCGCGTGCGCCGGTGCCTGCCGCGCGCGTCCGAAATCAGGGGTTCACGCTCGTGGAGCTGATCGTCGCGTTCGCGATCTTCGCGTTGCTGCTGGCGCTTGGAATGCCGTCGTTCACGACGTTCATCCGCAACAGCGAGGTCCGCTCGACGGCCGAGTCGATCAGCAACGGACTTCGCACGGCGCGCAGCGAGGCCACGCGCCGCAATGGGCCGGTCACCTTCACGCTCGCCGGAAGCGGCGATCCCGGCTGGTCGATGAACGCGTTCAATGCCATCGCCGGAACGCTGATCCAGCCTCCGATCCAGCAGTACGCGAGTGCGGAGTCCGGACGCAGCGCCAGGGTCGTGACCACACCCGCGACGGCCGTCGCGGTGACCTTCGATGGCCTGGGACGCATCATTTCGCCGTCGCCCATCGCAACACCGAATCTCCAGCGGATCGACGTGACCACGGCCGTCGGCGGCGAGGCGCGCACGTTGCGCGTGTACGCCGACGACGTGCACGGCGTCCGGATGTGCGATCCCGATCCGGCACTCAAGGCCTTGACGCCGCCCGATGCGAGGGCCTGCTGAGATGAATGCTCCCGGCCGGAAGGTTCATGCGTCGCGCGACGTTGAAAGCGGCAGCATCATTCTGGAATCGCTGATCGCGTTGCTCGTCTTCTCGTTCGGCGTGCTCGGCCTCGTCGGAATCCTTGCCGGATCCATCCGCGCGACCAATGACGCCCGCTATCGCGCCGAAGCGGCCAACCTGGCGAGCGCCGTCATCGGCGACCTCTGGTCGACGGCGCCTGCGGATCTGGACACGCAATTCGGCGCGGGCGGCCCGAAGCTGACCGGCTGGCGCACCCAGGTCGCCAAACTGCTCCCGTCGGCCACCGGCGCCAACGCACCCGTCGTCGACCTCACCCAGCCGGGGTTGTCGTCGCAAAGCCGCAGCGTGGTCGTCACCGTGTTCTGGCAGCTCCCCGGCGAAAGCGCGCGCCACCAGCTGATGTACACCACGCAGATCGGCAAGAACACATGAATGCGACCCGGTCGAGGCAAGTCTCGCGCCCGCGCGGGATGGGCCTCGTCGAGCTCCTGGTCGGCACGGTGATCAGCATGCTGATGGTGCTCGTCATCTTCCAGGTCTACCTGGTCAGCGAGGCCCGGAAGCGCACGATCACCGCCGGGAGCGACGCGCAGCAGAACGCGAGCTTCGGGCTGTTCCTGATCGGACAGGACCTGCTGGGCGCGGGACAGGTCGTTTCCGCGTCGACGACGGCGCTCGCCGGATGCGCGATGCTGCGCCCGATTCCCGCGATCATCGCCGCGGGCGCCACCGACAACGATCCCGACACGATCACCGTGTTCTACGGCGGATCGAGTTCGCTCTCGACGCCCGTGCCTTTTCTGAGCAATGCGGCGGTCGGCACTACGCCACCCGGCCTCTACGTTGTCGCCGGGCCTGTCGGCGTCAGCGCCAATGACGTGATCGTCGCAGTCCAGGGCGCGAACTGCACGATGTCGACCGTCAATGCCGGTGGCGTCGCCGTCGGCTCGGGAACGGGCATCTCGACGCTCAACCACACGCTGACGGCCACGATCGGCAACAACACCACGGCCACGTACAACGCGGTCACGGCGTCGCTCGTCAACCTCGGCCAAGCGGCCACGCCCGGCCAGGCAGCGCGGTTCGCACAGGTGCTCTATTCCGTCGATCCGGTCACGAGCACGCTGCGAACGCAAAACCTCCTTCCCACCGTGCAGCCCGCGAGTCCCGTCGTCAGCAACGTCGTGAACCTCAAGGCGCAATTCGGGCTCGACACCGACAACGACGGAACCGTGGACAAATGGCAGCCTGCGACCGACACGTGGACCTCCGTCAACCTCCCGCTGCAGCCGCAGGCGACCTGGCAGCAGATCCGGGCGGTGCGCGTGGCGATCGTGACCCGCAGCGATCAATACGAAGTCGACGCCGTCACGCCGGGTCCGATCGACATGTTCTGCTCGCCCGCGCCTTGCGCCGCATCGATGACCCTCACGGCCGACAACCAGCACTATCGCTACAAGGTGCTGGAAACCAACATCCCGATTCGCAACGCCATGTGGAACGCGCCGTGATTGCGAATCGCAACCTTCGCGCGCCGGTCGGCCGGCTCATCGCGCGGCGCCACGACCAGCGCGGGGTCGTCCTGTTCGTTGCGGTGATGGTGATGTTCGCGATGGCGCTTGCCGCGGTCGCATTGCTTCGGTCTACCGATTCGGCAACGACCGTGACGGGCAACCTCGTGCTGAAGCAGGCGGCAAGCCTGGCCGTGGACCGCGGAATCGAACAGGCGATCCGCGCGCTATGGGAGGCGAGCCCGATGCTCGACCGGACCCAGCACGCGCCTACCCAGAACTACTACGCCTGCCTGCGAGGCACGGCAGGAGGATGCCTGGCAGCGACCAGCACCGTGCCGAAAGTGCCCGATCTGCTGCTGAGCGCGAACGGATGCAACGGGCCCGGTCTTACGTCCGGCCTGATCGCCGACGATGGCGCCGGAAACAAAACGTGCTACGTAATCGAGCGGATGTGTCTCGCCAGCGGGGCAGCCATCTCGAGCAATTGCAACCTGGCCACCGGCGCGTTCGGCGCCGACCCCGGCACCGAGCACTACGTCGGGCTGATCCGGCCCGGCGATGCGTTCTACCGCGTCACCATCCGCGTCGAAGGCCCGCGCAACACGCTGACCTACGCCCAGGCCGTGCTCAAGTAGGGCTACCGACTCTCAGGACTATCGGAACGAGACCATGACCACCGACCAACCCCGCGCGCACATGAAAATCGGCGCCGTCATCGCGGCGGCCATGCTTACCTTCCAACCGCTGGCGGCCCGCGCCGCCACGATCACGCCCACGCTGGCCCAGGTTCCGATCCAGGGACTCAATCCCGTGAAGCCGAACATCATGTTCACGATGGACGACTCGGGCAGCATGGGGTGGGACTTCATGCCGGATTACGTCGCGTACGTAGCCTCCGGCATCCTGCACTGCCGTGACAATCAATGCGGTGGCGCGACGGCCATCCCGGGTTCTGGCTACGCGTTCAGCCAATACGATCCCCCGATCCGCAGCAGCGACTACAACGGCGTCTTCTACGATCCCTCGCTGACCTTTCGGGCCGGAAAGAAGGCCGACGCCACGAACCTGCCGTGCGAGGGCTCGGACACGACCTGCGCCACGCCGTGGACCGGCGTCTACATCAACGGCTATGCCGGCTATCCGGGCGCGAACACCGGGGGCGCGATCAACCTCACCACCGGCTATCCGGACACGATCTGGTGCATGAAGACGGCCCCTACGGCGGCGGAAAAGCTGACGGCGGACGGCAACGGTTCGGTGTGCCGGCGCAATGGACGCCCTTACAGCCTGGTCACCACCGGAGTCAACACGACGCCGGCGATTGCCGCGGGCTACAACTATCCGAACATCTCGGTGACCTGTTCGGGCACGCAGAAGTGCAAGTTCACGTCCTCCTTCACCGTCAACGGGGCGCCGTACTACTACACGATCTCCAAAGTCCAGTTCTGCTCGGCCAAGGACGCCGCCGGGTGGGGAACCACGCCTTGCGTCGGCCAATTTGATCCGACGACGTACAAATACGTCCGCTACGGCACCGGTGCGGCCACCTTCGATCCGCTCGCCTTCACGCGGGTGGACATCAAATCGACCGGCCTTCTCGTCAACGGCGTCTCCGCGAGCAATCCCAGTGGTCGCACCTATGCGCAGGAGATGACCAATTTCGCGAACTGGTACGCGTTCTACCGAACCCGGAACCAGTCGATGCAGGCCGCGGCGGGCATCGCGTTCACGGCGCTGGACCAGAGCTCGCGCGTGGGCTTTCACACGCTGTGGGAGAACGGCACGCTGTTCACGAACGTCAAGGATTTCACGGTGGCCAACAAGCTGGCATGGCTCACCAATGTCTACAAGGTCAGCCCCAACGGCGGTACCCCGTTGCCGGACGCGATGTGGCGCATCGGCGAGCTCTTTGCGGGAAACCTGGCGGCCACGGGCCTCCCCGGCGCCACCGATCCGCTCGATCCCGTCACCGGAAAATGCCAGCCGAACTTTCATCTGATGTCGACCGACGGCTACTGGAATTCGCCGCTGTCCTACGCATCGCGCGGCGACACCGACAAGACGGTTCCCGCCCTCGCCAACCTGCCGGGTGCGACGGGATTCACGCCCGGATCGACGTTCCCGCGACCCTACTACGAAGGCGCGACCGCGACGAGCAACAGCCT
>JBDTRG010000113.1:0-15446 GCA_039931775.1 Betaproteobacteria bacterium
TGATCCTCCCGGTGCTCGTGCCCACCGCACAGGCGCTCGGCATCGACATGGTGCATTTCGGTGTGATGTGCGTGGTCAACATCATGCTAGGGCTGGTCACGCCGCCGTTCGGCCTGTTGCTCTTCATGATGACCAAGATCGCCGGCGTCCCAGTGCGCGATATGGTGCGCGAAGTGATGCCATTCCTCTACGTGTCGATCGCCGCGCTCGCGATCATCATGCTCGTGCCGGATACGGTGCTCTTCCTGCCGCGGCTCATGGGCTACAAAGGCTGAGGTCGGGGACCTTCGTCGCGCCGGGTCCGCCTGCATGCGGCCCATATTGTTGCGTCGCAACAATAAGTTAGATCAACATCGGAGAATCCGATGTTATTGATCTAAAACAACGATTTGATTCCAATCGGTCAGACCCCTAACTTGGATTTGTGCGTCGCACCACAAGTGGGTGCACATAGGGTCATTCGCATCCGACCGACCGATAGGAGCCTCAAATGCAAGGAACACGAACACCCCACGACGAGCTCGGCGTCTTCGCGCTGATGGCGAACGCGCTGGCGTTGAAGCCGTTTCGAATCGATTCGTTCGAACGCAGGGATCTCGCGCCGGGCACCGTCGACGCCAATGCGCGGCCCCTGCGGCGCAGCCTCCTGGAACGCCTCGATCGCTGGCTCTGGAAGCGCGAGCAGCGCGAGGTCGAAGCACACCTCTCCAACGCGACGGACGTCTACGACCTCGAAGCGCGGATTCGCGATCTCGAGCGCGGCGTGATGTATCGCTACTACTGAGCGCGTGCTGCCGGCGGCGCTCGCCGCGGTGGCTTCCCAAATCATGACCATCCAACGGAGCGCACGATGACAACCCCCAGCGTCGATACGAACTTCACCCCCGATTACCGCAGCGCCTCGTGGCGCGCACTTCTCGCGAGCGGAATGTGGTTGCGCGCCGGATTCGTCGGCGCGAGCGTGTTCGCGATCGGAGTGATCACACTCTTCTCCGGCGAGTGGAGCCCGGCGACGGCGTTCGCGAGTGCGCTCGCCGGCGGTGTGTTCGCCGCCTACGCGTGGCGCAGGGCGTTGCTCGTCATCGACCGCGCCGACGGGTCGGAGGCGTCGCCACCGGCTCCGACGGCCGCACACGTCGCCGGATTCAGGTCCCGCGTTGAGCCAACGGCATCGCGCTGATCGCCGCGCCGACGGTCAGCGAGGCGATCCCGCCAGCGCCTCGGACGGCACGCGCGCTTTGTCGGCCGTGGCGTTCGGCGCGAATTTCCAGACATCGCGCAGCACATCGAGGAGCGCGACGATCAGCGGGTCGTCGCGGCGATCCGCGGAATGGACGAGCCAGAGTTTGGTGGTGACATGCCTTCCGGGCCAGATGACGCTGCGACCGGCGTCGACCGATTGCGTGGCGATCTCATCACGAATGAGGCTGACGCCAACGGCGGATTCGACGAGGTTGTTGATCACCTGCTCGCTGTCGGCTTCGATGATCCGCTCGGGCCGCGGCTCGCTTTCGCCGAAGAGGTTCATCACGAGCTGATGGTGCGAGCTTGGCGCGGGCGCGACGATCCACGGCTGTTCGGCCACGACGTCCCACGGCGCGTCGACGAGCCGGGCGGCCCATTCCGTGGGCACGGTCACCCGATAGTCGATGTCGCGCAGCGGAATGCTGTCGAGGTCACCTTCCGGCGCGGCACCAAAGTAGAACGACGCGTCGAACGCTCCGTTGCGCATCCGCGCGAGCGCGTCGCTCGACATCACCTGGGAGAGGTCGAGCTCGATCTGCGGATAGCGCTCGAGCGTGCGCGACGTCAATTCGCCGACGCGCAGCGCGGCGGGATCGAGCACCGTGCCGATCTTGAGATTTCCGGTCGGCTGACCGCGAAGATCCTGAGCCGAATGGGCGAGATGCCGGACGGCGCCGAGAATCTGTTCGGCCTCGACGAGGAGGCGCCGGCCGGAGGGGGTGAGCTCCATCCCCGAAGGGGTGCGCTCGAACAGCGTGACGCCGAACTGCTCTTCGAGCGTCTTGATGTGACTGGAGAGCGCGGGCTGGCTCAAGTGCAGCGACTCGGACGCCCGGGTCAGGTGGGCGAACTTTGCAACGGCTACAAAGGAGCGGAGGTGGTTGAGGTCCATTCGAGTCCGCTACGGCAATCGGCGGCCTGGGTCGGCAAAATCTATTGCGTCGCAGCGACGGCTGGACGCAATACCGACTCAGGCGATACGGACCTTGCGGTCTATCCGTCGGCCTAGGGCCCGTTCGGGCCGAGAGCCCTGGACATTGTCGTTATATATCATTGAATGTACTAAATATTTATGAAAGATGCCCGGCAGATCCACCGAATGAAACTGTCGCATTCGGAACCGACTTCTCACACGATCGGCAAAGGATGCGGCGCAACTCACGGTGCCTGGTCCGGATCCAATCCCCTTGATTGTACCACGATTTTGCTGCGACGCACAATCCCTTGACTCGCGACGAGCGGAGAAAACCATGAACGAACAGACAGTTGGGCGCGCCGATGCCCTCCCCCGGGTACGATTGACGACCTCGGAAGTGCAGCGCGTCACGGAGGGCGCGCGGGCGCTTTTGGCGGCGCATTTTCTCGCGCTGCCCCCGGAAGACCGGCGCCTGCGGTTCGGCGCATCGCTATCCGGCGACTCGGTCATCGCGTATGCGGACCGGATCGACTTCGGCCGCGACGCGGTATTCGGGGTTTTCGACAACGATCTCGCGGCGGTCGGCATCGCACACGTCGCGTTCGGGCCTGGCAACGCCGAGCTCGGCCTTTCCGTCCTGCCCGGGCAGCGAGGTCGGGGCGCGGGCAGCGCCCTCTTCGCGCGCGCCGCCGAACACGTGCGAAACCGTTCCGTTTCCAGCCTCTTCATGCACTGCCTCGCGGAGAACGCCGCGATCATGCACATCGCGCGAAAGTCGGGCATGCACATCGTCGCCGCTGCCGGCGACGTCGACGCCCACCTGTCGCTCGCACCCGCGAGTCCGCTGTCGATTACCGGCGAGTACCTCGTCGACCGCCTCGCGCTGTACGACTACGCGTTGAAATCCCACGTCTCGACGCTGCGCAGAATCAACACGGCCCTGGAAGAGGCCTGACGGCCGCACACCTCGGGGCACCAGCGGCTCGGGTATCCCTGCCCCGGCATCGGCGATATGATCGGCGCACGGAGGCGCATTCGCCACAATGCATGAGCGCTAACGCGCCGACGCGCGGTCTGCCATCGCGTCGTTGAATCGCCGATCGGGACCCGAACTCGATGCCGGAAAGGCCAGCGCGATGCAGGACCGCTATCTGACGCATCTCCAAGAAATGCTCGACCGGATTCGCGCGGACGGATTCCACAAGACCGAGCGTGTGATCGGGAGCCCGCAATCATCCTCGATCGAGCTCGCCGCCGGGCGCCGCGTGCTCAATTTCTGCGCGAACAACTACCTGGGGCTCGCCGACGATCCGCGGCTGGTCGAAGCGGCGAAAGACGGCCTCGACCGGTTCGGCTTCGGCATGGCGTCGGTGCGTTTCATCTGCGGCACGCAGAGCGTGCATAGGGAGCTAGAGACCGCGCTCGCGACTTTCCTGCGCACCGACGACAGCATTCTCTACGGGAGCTGCTTCGACGCGAACGGGGGGCTCTTCGAGACGCTGCTCACCGACGAGGACGCCGTGATCAGCGACGAGTTGAACCACGCGAGCGTGGTCGACGGGATCCGCCTGTGCAAGGCAAAGCGCTACCGGTATCGCAACAACGACATGGCAGACCTGGCGGAAAAGCTCGCCGAAGCGCACGCCGCGGGCGCCCGGTTCAAGCTGATCGCCACCGACGGCGTGTTCTCGATGGACGGCATCGTCGCCGACCTCGGCGCGATCTGCGATCTCGCAGAGAAAAACGGTGCGATGACGATGGTCGACGATTCGCATGCGGTCGGATTCGTCGGGCGAGAAGGGCGCGGCACGCCGGAGTTCTGCGGTGTCGACGGCCGGATCGACATCATCACCGGGACGCTGGGCAAGGCGTTGGGCGGGGCGTCGGGCGGCTATACGGCGGGCCGCAAGGAAATCGTCGAGATGCTGCGACAACGCTCGCGCCCGTATCTCTTTTCGAATGCGCTTGCCCCGTGCATCGCCAGCGCATCGATCGAAGTGCTCGACCTCCTGCAGCGCGACGACGGGCGGGCGCTGCGTGAGCGAGTCGCGCGCAACGGCGAGCGTTTCCGGCGACAGATGGGGGCACTCGGTTTCGACCTCGTCCCGGGAGGGCATCCGATCATTCCGGTGATGCTGGGCGACGCGGCGCTCGCGACGCGAATGGCGGACCTGCTGCTCGCGGAAGGCATCTACGTGATCGGCTTTTCCTATCCGGTCGTGCCGAAGGGCAAAGCGCGCATCCGCACGCAGATGAGCGCGCTGCACACGTTCGACGAGATCGACCAGGCGGTCGCGGCCTTCGCGAAGGTCGGACGCGCGCTCGGCGCGATCCATTGAGGCCGCGCCGAAAGTTCCGCAATCCGCTGCGCGGCAGAATGCGACCACGGAAAGTCACCTGGAGGCGAACGACATGATGAAAGCATTGGCCAAGCTCGAGCGTGGCCCCGGCTTGAAGTTGACCGACGTCAAGATGCCGGAAGTCGGGCACAACGACGTCATGATCCGCATCCGCAAGACGGCGATCTGCGGCACCGACATCCACATCTGGAAATGGGACGATTGGGCGCAGAAGACGATCCCCGTTCCGATGCACGTCGGCCACGAATACGTCGGCGAGATCGTCGAGATGGGTCAGGAGGTGCGCGGCTTCTCGCGGGGCGATCGCGTGTCGGGAGAAGGGCATATCACCTGCGGTTTCTGTCGCAACTGCCGCGCCGGGCGGCGGCACCTTTGCCGAAATACGGTCGGCGTCGGCGTAAACCGCGAAGGGGCATTCGCGCAGTTCCTGGTGATCCCGGCCTTCAACGCATTCCGGATTCCCGACGACATCTCCGACGACCTCGCGTCGATCTTCGACCCGTTCGGCAATGCGACGCACACCGCGCTGTCGTTCAACCTGGTCGGCGAAGACGTGCTCATCACCGGCGCCGGTCCGATCGGCATCATGGCCGCGGCGATCGCGCGCCACGTCGGCGCGCGCCACGTGGTGATTACCGACGTCAACGAGTACCGGCTGGGCCTCGCGCGGCGGATGGGTGCCACGCGCGCCGTCAACATCGAGCGCGAGAATCTTTCGGACGTGATGAAGGACCTGCGGATGACCGAGGGCTTCGACGTCGGCATGGAGATGTCCGGCGTCCCGAAGGCCTTCATCGGAATGCTCGAGCACATGAACCACGGTGGCAAGGTGGCGCTGCTCGGCATCCCGCCGCCCGACATGGCGATCGACTGGACCCAGGTGATCTTCAAGGGGCTCGAGATCAAGGGTATCTACGGGCGCGAGATGTTCGAGACCTGGTACAAGATGGTCGCGATGCTGCAGAGCGGGCTCGACCTCTCGCCGATCATCACGCACCACTACGCGTTCGCAGAGTACGAGTCGGCGTTCGCGACGATGCTGTCGGGCCAGAGCGGCAAGGTCGTGCTCGACTGGGCGGCGTGAGTGGCGAGGCCCGAAGGGCGCGCGCAAGCACGAATCGCCGCCGGAGGCGCGAAAGCGCGACCGCACATTTTTGCGCGACGGTTCGCAGGTCAAGTAGGCCCCCGGCGGCACGAATGGATGCGTCGTTCGAATCGCTGTCGCTGTGGGGCCTGTTCGCCAGCAGCTTCCTGTCGGCCACACTCCTTCCGGGCAACTCCGAATTCGTTCTCGCCGCGGTGCTGCATCAGGCGCCCGTGCTCAAGTGGCCGGCCATCCTCGTCGCCACGGTGGGAAATACGCTGGGCGGAATGACGTCGTACCTGATCGGCCGGGTGTTTCCCAAGCCGCGCGAGGGGCGCGCCGTCCTCTGGCTGACGCGTTACGGTCCGGCCGCGTTGCTGCTGTCGTGGGCGCCGATCGTCGGCGACGCATTGTGCGTCGCGTCCGGATGGCTGCGCCAGAATGTGGCGCTCGCCGCCGCCTCATCGCGATCGGAAAGTTGTTGCGCTACTGGGCGCTTGCCGAGGGCGTCGCGTACTTCCCCTCATAGAGGTTTCCGCGGGCCGCGGCCCGCATGTTGCGCTGCGTTAGACTTGCCGCTCCCATGAACGCCCTCGCCGATCGTTTCATCTCGACCGCGGATTCGGATGCGGATGCGCCCCGGTTGCGCGAGATCCCGTACAACTACACGTCGTTCTCGGACCGCGAGATCGTCATCCGCCTGCTCGGCGCGCCGATGTGGCGTCTGCTCGAGGAGCTGCGCGGCGAGCGCCGGACCGGCCGGTCGGCGCGGATGCTCTTCGAGGTGCTGGGCGACATCTGGGTCGTCGAGCGCAATCCGTATCTTCAGGACGATCTCTTCGACAACCCGAAGCGGCGGCGCCTGTTGACGGCGGCGATGCGGCATCGGCTGCAGGAGATCGACAAACGTCGCCTCGACCAGGCGCGGGCCGACGGCACAGACGATGCCCTGCGCAACGCAAAGGTCGCGGAACTGGTCGCGGCCGCCGAAGCCGCCGTCCGGAGATTCGAGCAATCGTTCGTCGACAACGCGGCTCTGCGCGCCAAGGCGCTGAAAGTGTTCGCGCGTTCGACGCACAAGGACAACGTCGCGTTCGGCGGCTTTGCGCGCGTGGCGCACGTGACCGATGCCACCGATTGGCGTGTCGAGTATCCGTTCGTCGTGCTTTGCCCCGACACCGAGGAAGAGGTGCGCGGGCTCGTGGCCGCGTGCATCGAGCTCGGCCTCACGATCATCCCGCGCGGCGGAGGCACCGGCTACACGGGCGGCGCGGTGCCGCTTTCCCCGCGCTCGGCGGTGATCAACACCGAGAAGCTGGAGCGCCTCTCGGCGGTCGAGCGCATCGCCATCGTAGCGGGCGCGCAACCGGTGCCGACGATCGACTGCGGCGCCGGTGTGGTGACCAAACGCGCGATGGACGCGGCGGACGACGCCGGTCTCGTGTTCGCCGTGGATCCGACCTCCGCAGACGCTTCCTGTATCGGCGGCAACGTCGCGATGAATGCCGGCGGCAAGAAGGCGGTGCTGTGGGGCACTGCGGTGGACAACCTCGTCTCGTGGCGAATGGTCACGCCCGACGCCGAATGGCTCGAAGTGACCCGGCGCGATCATAACCGCGGCAAGATCCACGATGCGGCGGTCGCGACGTTCGACCTCGTCTGGTTCGAGACCGACGGGACGACGGAGAAGCGACGCGAGACGCTCGCGATCCCGGGCGCGTCGTTTCGGAAGGCGGGGCTAGGCAAGGATGTCACCGACAAGTTTCTCGCCGGTCTGCCCGGCGTGCAGAAGGAGGGCTGCGACGGCCTCATCACGTCGGCGCGGTTCATCCTGCACCGGATGCCGCCGGCCGTGCGCACGGTATGCCTCGAGTTCTTCGGTCGGGTTCGCGACTCGACGCCGGCGATCGTCGAGATCAAGCGCCACCTCGATGCGCGTCCCGGAGGGGCGATCCTCGCCGGACTCGAGCATCTCGACGAGCGTTACGTGAAGGCAGTCGGCTACGCGACGAAGGCGAAGCGCCACGGCCGGCCGAAGATGGTCCTGCTGGGCGACATCGTCGGCGAGTCCGACGACGCGGTGGCAAAGGCCGCCTCCGAGGTGATCCGGATCGCCAACGCGCGTGGCGCCGAAGGCTTCGTCGCGGTGTCGCCCGAGGCCCGCAAGAAGTTCTGGCTCGACCGCGCGCGCACCGCCGCGATCGCGCGTCACACCAACGCGTTCAAGATCAACGAGGACGTCGTGATCCCGCTCGAGCGCCTCGGCGACTACACCGACGGCATCGAGCGGATCAACATCGAGCTCTCGCTCGCGAACAAGCTCGCGCTTTGCGGCGCGTTGGCGTCGTTCCTGGCCGGGCCGACCTTGGCGCAAGCCTGGGGCCCCGGCGCGGAAGTCCGCCCCGCGCAGGATGAGATCGACGCAAAAGTCGACGAGGCATGCGCGCTGCTGAGCGCGGTTCGCGCGCGCTGGCAGGACCTCGCAGCGCGCATCGACGCGACGTTCGCAGCATTGCAGGACCACTCGGAGGTCGCGTCGTGGAAGGTGGAGTTGAAGGCGCCGCTCGAAGAGATCTTCACCGGCCTGGCCTATGCGCCGGTCGTCGCGCGCTGCACGGCAATCCACCGCGAGACACTCCGGAGCCGCGTGTTCGTCGCGCTGCACATGCACGCCGGCGACGGCAACGTCCACACAAACTTGCCGGTCAATTCCGACGACTACGCGATGCTGCAGCAGGCGAACGCCGCCGTCGCGCGGATCATGGCGCTCGCGCGGGCGCTGGGCGGGGTCATCTCCGGCGAGCACGGAATCGGCATCACCAAGCTCTCCTACCTGACGCCCGAGGAAATCGCGCCGTTCGCCCGGTACAAGGCCGGAGTCGATCCTGACGGGCACTTCAACGCCGGCAAGCTCCTGGCCGGCGCCGACCTCGCGAACGCGTACACGCCGAGCTTTTCGCTGATCGGCCACGAGAGCCTGATCCTCGAAGCCTCCGACATCGGCGCAATCGCCGACTCGATCAAGGACTGCCTGCGCTGCGGCAAGTGCAAGCCCGCCTGCGCGACGCACGTGCCGCGCGCGAACCTCCTCTATTCGCCGCGCAACAAGATCCTCGCCGCGTCGCTGCTGACCGAGGCGTTCCTGTACGAGGAGCAGACGCGGCGCGGCGTGTCGTTGCGCCACTTCGACGAGTTCTCCGACGTCGCCGACCATTGCACGGTCTGCCACAAGTGCGCGGCGCCCTGCCCGGTCGACATCGATTTCGGCGACGTGTCGATCGCGATGCGCAACCTGCTCGCGAAGGAGGGAAAGGCGCCGTTCCGTCCCGCAACCGCGGCGGCGATGTTCTTCCTCAACGCGACGGACCCGGCGACGATAAAGCTCCTTCGCCGCACCGTGATCGGGTGGGGGTACGCCGTGCAGCGCCTCGCCCACGGCATCGCGCTGCGTCTGGGGCTCGTCGACAGGCAGACCAAGCGCCCGCCGGCGACCGTCGGCGCGCCGGCGTTGAAGGCCCAGATCATCCATTTCATCAACAAGCCTATGCCGGGCGGGCTGCCGAAGAAGACCGCGCGGGCGCTCCTCGACATCGAGGACGATGCGGTCGTGCCGATCATCCGCAATCCGCGGGCCGTGACCGAGGACTCCGACGCGGTGTTCTACTTTCCCGGCTGCGGCTCCGAACGCCTGTTCTCGCAGGTCGGGCTGGCGACGCAGGCGATGCTGTGGCGTGTCGGCGCGCAGACCGTCCTGCCGCCGGGGTACCTGTGCTGCGGGTACCCGCAGACGGCCTCCGGCAATCACGATCGCGGCAGGCAGATCATCACCGACAACCGGGTGCTCTTCCACCGCGTCGCGAACACGCTCAACTATCTCGACATCCGGACGGTCATCGTCTCGTGCGGGACGTGCATGGACCAACTCGAGAAGTACGAGTTCGGGAAGATCTTCCCGGGCTGCCGCCTGCTCGACATCCACGAGTACCTGATGGAAAAAGGCGTGGCGCTCGACGGTGTCGAAGGTGTGCGCTACATGTATCACGACCCTTGCCATACGCCGATGAAGACCTACGCGCCGATGAAGGTCGTCGGGGACCTCATGGGAACGGACGTGGCGCAAAACGAGCGCTGCTGTGGCGAATCCGGCATGCTCGCGACCACCCGTCCCGACATTTCGACGCAGGTCCGCTTCCGCAAGGAGGCCGAGATGAAAAAGGGCGCCGGGGCGCTGCGCGCCGACGGGTTTCGCGGCGAGGTCAAGATCCTGACGTCCTGCCCGTCCTGCCTGCAGGGGCTGTCGCGCTTCGACGGCGACGCCTCGACCACCGCCGACTACATCGTCGTCGAGATCGCGAGACGCCTGCTCGGGCCCGACTGGATGGCCGAGTACGTCGCCCTCGCCAACCGCGGCGGAATCGAGCGCGTGCTGGTTTAGCGGCGCGAGCAATCGCGAATCGACGCTCGGGGCCGACACGCAACGTCGGCGCCCCCGATGCCCGATTACGAGGCGCCGGGGCATCTGTGCTATAAATCTCCGAGGAGGCCGGGCGAGGCTCCCGGCGGAGGCGGCGCAAGGCAGCGATGACGACCGGGTGCGTGTTCTGCGACGAGGAGGGCGGGATGCGGGTTTGGCGCGACTCCCGTTGTCGCGTCGTATTGACCGACGAACCGTTCTCGGGTTACTGCCGAGTCGTCTGGAATACCCATGTCCGCGAGATGACCGATCTCGCTGCCCCCAACCGCGCGCACCTGATGCACGTCGTCTACGCCGTCGAATCGGCGCTGCGCGCCCGGCTGACGCCGACCAAGATGAACCTGGCGTCGCTCGGCAACCAGACGCCGCACCTGCATTGGCACGTGATTCCGCGCTTCACCGACGATTCGCACTTTCCCCACCCGACGTGGGGACCGCGCCAACGCGACGCCGCGCCGCGCGCCCTACCGGACGATTTCATCGCGTCGCTTGCGGGCGACCTCGCGGCCATGTTGGGCGCACCGGTCGCGCAATGACCGAGTCCCTGCGGCGATGAGCGAGCCGAATCTGCCCGCCGGCATCAAGTTGGGGATCCCTGCGTCGCAGGACGCTGAGCTTCGCAGCCTCGTTTTCACCGACGCCGAATCCGCCAAGCAGTGGGCGCACACGCTGCCGCTTTCCAACGTCGCGCTCGTTTGCGAAACGGTGCGCGGGCAGCTGAAGGCGCTGTCGGCGGCGGCTTTCCCGGCGCGCGAGCGGGCGACGATCGCGGAAGTCCTGCGCGACCTGATCGCCTACCTGCACACGGAGCTCGCACGCCGCTATGCCGGCAAAGGGCAGCCCGCGGTGGACCGCGAATTCGAGGCGGCCGACCATGCAATCGCGCTCTGGCAGGGGCTCTGGGAACAGTACTCGGCGTGCTTGAAGCCGCTGCTGGAAGGCGACTCTGAACTGGCAGGCGTCAAGCCGAAGATCCTGCAGCGCGGCGCCTATGTCGGAAAGCAGCTCGTGCTGGTCCACGGGCTTGCGCGCAGGACCGTGCCGAAGTCCGTCTGGCACGAACTGCACGCGTACTTCCGCCTCGCCGAAATGCTCGAGTGCGCGGTGACGGCGGTTTCCGATAACCTGACGCCAAACGCCGTCGGCATTTCCTGCTACTCGACGTACAGCCACGCGCTGCTGCTGGGGCTCGCGGATCCGTGCGCGATGACGGTCAAGCAGATCGAGCTCACCGATCGCTGGCTTTCCATGTGGGCGCGCAAGGTCTTCCCCTATGCGAGGCAGCGCGAGACCGAGGGTCCCGTCGTGCTCATCGATCTCGACGGCGACACCGGCGCGATGCTCGTTCCCGGCGTACCGAAAGAGGCCGCCGATTCGCTACGTTACGGATACCCGGGCAAGCTCGCGACCAGCGTGCGGGGCCGGTTGAAGCGCCTGCAAACCGGCGCCAATCCGGCCGAGCTGCAGCTCGGACAGGACTGCAGCGCGGAGCAATGCACGACGCTCCTCGGTTACCTCGATGCCCGCTGGTATCAGCTGCCGCGGCGCACGGCCGATGCGCCTCCGGCGACGGTCGAGCTCTGCTCGGGGGGGCTGCCGGCCGCGTACTTTCGCGTCGGTGGCCACACCTTCGATCGCAAGGACCCGGCGGAGCAGATGTCGGCCGAGGAGTCGCGCCAGCTGCAGATGCTCCCGCCGGTCTCCGACTACGACCGCGGCCGCGAAGATGCGGAGCGCGAATGGGCCTGGGAGCGTTGGCGGGGCGCCTACGAATGGCGCGACGCCACCATTGCGCGGGAGTCCGATGCCGTTTATCGCTGGTCGCTCGAGCAGCTGGCCATCGCGCAAAACGACGGGAAACTGCGCGTCGGTTTCGTGACACGTGTCGCGTTCGATATGCCGGCGGAACTGGCGCTTTCGCTGCGTCTGTGGTCGGGTGTGCCGAAGGCGATCGCGCTGCGCCCGCTTTCGGCCGCGGTTGCCGACGACGCGCTGGTGCCGGCCTTGATCCTCGCCGAAGCGCCGGACGACAAGGCGTCGCTGGTGCTTCCCCCGCGGACCTTCAATCCCAGCCGGGTGCTGCGCTCGGTCGGCGGCGGGGCCGAACGCCGGTTCCGGCTCGTTCGCCTGCTCCAGCGCGGCGTCGACTTCGAGCGCGTGGCGTTCGAAGAAACCTGACACGCCGTCGAGCGCGAGTCCGCCGCGCTCCCGGCACGCGGCGGCGCGCTCCCTCTCCATGCCCAACCGCCTTTCGGGCGAGACCAGCCCCTATCTGCTGCAGCACGCAGACAACCCCGTCGACTGGCGCCCCTGGGGCGAGGAGGCGCTCGACGAAGCGCGCCGCGAAGGCAAGCCGATCCTGCTGTCGGTCGGATACTCGGCGTGCCACTGGTGCCACGTGATGGCGCACGAGTCGTTCGAGGATCCGGTCGTCGCCGCGGCAATGAACGCGTATTTCGTCAACATCAAGGTCGACCGCGAGGAGCGGCCCGACATCGACCAGATCTACCAGGCGGCGCACGCGCTGCTCACGCGCCGCTCTGGCGGGTGGCCGCTCACGATGTTCCTGACGCCGGACGGGGCGCCCTTTTTTGGCGGCACCTTTTTCCCGAAGCTGGGGCGCTTCGGCCTGCCCGGATTCCTGGACCTGTTGCCGCGCGTGGCGAGCGCGTACCGCGAGCAGGCTCCGGCGATCGCCGAGCAGGGCGTGCAGGTGAGAAATGCGCTCGCGAGCCTCGAGCCCTCTCTGGAGGGCACCGACGCGTTGCCGGAATCGGCATCCGATGCTGTGCTCACGATACTCAAACGCCGGTTCGACCCGGTTCACGGCGGATTCGGCGCGGCGCCGAAGTTTCCTCACGCGACCGACCTCGAGTTCTGCCTGCGCCAGCACGCGCGGACCGGCGACGCCGAAGCCCTCGCGAAGGTTCGTCTGACGCTCGAAGCGATGGCCGAAGGCGGCATCCACGACCAATTGGGCGGAGGGTTCTGCCGATACAGCGTCGACGCAGAATGGACAATCCCACATTTCGAGAAAATGCTCTACGACAACGGGCCGCTCCTGGCGCTCTATGCCGACCTTGCGCGCGTCACGGGCGATGCGCGGTTCAACGACGTCGCGCACGGCATCGTCGGCTGGTTGACGCGCGAAATGACGGCGCCGGACGGGGCGTTCTATTCGAGTCTCGACGCGGACAGCGATGGCGAGGAAGGCAAGTTCTACGTGTGGACGCAGGACGAGGTGCGAGCGGTGTTGGCGCCGGACGATCTCGCGGTCGCGGCGCCGTATTACGGGCTCGACGGCGCTGCGAATTTCGAAGGGCGGGCGTGGAACCTCCGCGTGACGATGCCGCTTGCCGACGTCGCGGCAAAGCTCGGGATCTCGCAGGAGCTCGCGGCGGCGCGGCTGGCGGCGGCCAGGGCCGCGCTCCTCGACGCGCGCGCATTGCGCCGGCGGCCCGGGCTGGACGACAAGATCCTGACGGCGTGGAACGCGCTCGCGATCGCCGGCCTCGCGCGCGCGGCGCGGGCTCTCGACGTCGACGCGTGGGTCGATCTCGCGCTCTCATCCAACGACGCCCTCCGGCGCACCGCATGGCGCGACGGCCGGCTTTGCGCGACGCGCAAGGGCGAGCGCGCGCACCTGAACGCCTACCTCGACGACTACGCGTACCTGCTCGCGGCGCAGATCGAGCTGATGCAGGCGCGGTTTCGCCTCGACGACTACGCGTGGGCGCGTTCGCTGGCCGAGGTCCTCCTCGCCCAGTTCGAAGATCCGGTACATGGAGGCTTCTACTTCACGAGCCACGACCACGAGCGGCTCTTTCACCGGACGAAGTCTGGCCACGACAACGCGACGCCGTCCGGAAATGGCGTCGCCGCCGGGGCGCTGATCGCGCTCGGCCACCTGTGCGGGCAACCGCGCTACGTCGAGGCGGGCGAGCGTACGCTTCGCCTCTTCGGTCCGGCGCTGACACGCTCGCCAGGCGGATATTCGTCGCTCTTGACCGCGCTCGAGGAGGCCCAGAATCCGCCGACCACGGTGCTCATCCAAGGCGAACCGGGGGCCTGCCGCGCGTGGCAACGCGCGCTCGAGCGGACGCTGCGCCCGTGGGTGCGGGTGTTCAACGTCGCGGGCGTCGCCGTGCCTACCGAACTCGTCAAGGGGCCGGTCGCGGCAGGCGCAGCGGTCGCGTGTGTGTGCCGCGGGACGCAGTGCCTGCCTCCAATTGCAAGCCTCGCCGAAATCGAGCGCGAAATCGCGAGTTGAGCCGTGCTTCAGTCAACGCGCGGTGCCGTCGAACGTTAGTGGCGAACGGGAGCCCGATCCGGTACCATTCCCGCCGCTTCCCTGCCCGTTCCTTTCCCCACATTTTTCGACGGAGTTTCGATGAAGATCGCCGCAGTTGCCTTCGCCGCCGCAGGCCTCGTTGCGTCCCATGTCGTGTTCGCCCAATCCGCCGAAGATCTGATCAAGAAGGACGGCTGCTCCGCGTGCCACGCCAACGACAAGAAGGTCGTTGGCCCCGCCTACAAGGAAGTCGCAGCGAAGTACAAGGGCGACGCGGGCGCGCTCGCCAAGCTCTCGGAAAAGGTCAAGAAGGGTGGATCGGGCGTTTGGGGTCCGGTTCCGATGCCGCCGAATTCGACGGTTTCGGATGCCGACATCAAGACCATCGTCACGTACATCCTTGCAATGAAAAAGTAACCGCACACTTCCGTTGGAATCCGCGCCTCTAATGGTTTCACGCGCGTAGGCCGGCGGAGTGCCGCGGACGCTGCCCCGGCCGTTACGGGGCGCCCGGAACGACCCAATGCCTCGCCGGCGCTTTGACAGCGCCTGGGCGTCGACGGTACCCTTGAGGAGTCCGTGCAGGAGAGCGCGGCGCCGGCGGCAAGCCGGCGCAGCCGCCGAAGGCGCAACTCCCGCAATCGCTCAGGCAACAGGGACTGCGCGGACGCAATTCGCATCTGGAGAGCGACCGCGCCGAGATACGGCGACGGTCCACCGAAGGGGCACCGGCGCCAGCGCCGCAATCTCTCAGGTAAAAGGACAGACGGGGCGAAGCGGAACGACCGCTTCGCCCTTTTTCTTTTGCCGACGGGAGAACTGCTTGCAGAAACAGACACCGTTGAACGCGATCCACCGTGCCGCCGGCGCACGCATGGTGGACTTCGGCGGCTGGGACATGCCGGTCAATTACGGGTCCCAGATCGACGAGCATCACGCGGTGCGAAGCGACGCCGGGATGTTCGACGTCTCGCACATGCAGGTTGTCGATCTCGAAGGCGCCGGCGCGCGCGACTTCCTCCGCTACGCGCTCGCCAACAACGTCGACAAGTTGAAAGAACCCGGCAAGGCGCTGT
>JBDTRG010000114.1:0-18401 GCA_039931775.1 Betaproteobacteria bacterium
TAGTCGGACGTTGCCTGTGGATCGAACCCGGTCTCGGCGACCGGGAACATCACCCGGATCGACTTCGCGGGATCGGCCCACTTCGGCTGCGCGTCGGCGGGTGTCGTCGCCAATGCGACGGCGAGGGCGAACCCGATGCTCGCCGCGATGACGCCCGGCGCACGGCGACCCGCCGCGGCAGTGCTACTTGCCTGCGGCATTGCGGCGCTTGACATCGATATCGTAATAACGCCACGGGTGACGATCGAAGGCGTTGTACTTGTACCCGACGACCCACGGCTGCACGAGGACGTTTTCATAACGGAAAGCGTGGAGATTCCACGGCGCATAGATGGTGACGAGCTCGGACATCCGCTGGAGGATCTTCGTGCGGGCCGGCCCGTCGGGCATCGCCCTCGCCTCTTCGTACAGGCGGTCGAACTCGGGCAGCTTGAAGCGGGCGAGATTCGAGAATCCCGCATTCCCCCCGTAGAGGAGCCCGAGAAAGCCGAAGCCCTCGGTCGTGGTGTTTATGTTGCCGAGGAACCACATCTGCAGCTGACCGAGCCGCGCCGCCTTGACGTTGTCGGCGAACTTCTGATTGAGGAACTCGACGCGCAGCCCGACTGCGGTGAGATTGCGCTTCCACAGCTCGTTGTACTGGCGATCCAACGCGCTCGTTCCGGCCGCGATTTTCAGCAAGAGCGGCGTGCCGTCGGGCATGTCCCGCCATCCGTCCTTGTCCCGATCGACGTAACCGAATTTGTCGAGCACCGCCCTCGCTCCGGCCGGGTCGTACTTGGCGTGCCCGTCGAACTTCGGGTTGTAGCCGGTCACGCCCGGCGGGATGGGTTGCGTCGCCGGCACCGCCTGTCCCGCACGCAGCACTCGAATCTCCTCGTCGACGTTGTATGCCATCCCGATCGCGCGCCGCAGCGCGATCTTGGCCGGCGTGTAGCCGCCGACGACGGGGTCCTCCATATTGAAATACGAATACGTGATCGCGGGCTGGATTCCGCGTCCGAGCACGATGCCCTGCTCCGCGAAGCGCGGCTTCAGGTGATTGGCCGCATCGAGCACATTGGGAACGAGGTCGGGCGGCACCGTGACGTAGTCGAGGTCGCGCTGCTCGAACGCGAGCAGCCGCGGGTTGGATTCCTCGATGATGCCAATTTCGATCCGGCCCGTGAGCGGAAGCTTCTTTCCGCGGAGTTTCGCCATGATCGCCCGATCTTCGGGGAGGCTGCTGTCGGGATAGAATTCGTCGCGAAACGTCGGGCTCGCTTCGAGAACGATGCGTTGGCCGCGACGCCATTCCTTGAGGCGGTAGGGGCCTGTCCCGACCGGATTCGCCATCACCCAGCCGGCACCGTCCGCGTAGGCTTCGACCACCTCGCGGGCAATCGCCGCCGTCGCCACCGTCGTCAGGTTCGCCAGGAGTTCGTAGTCGGCGAAGTTGAGCTTGATGCGAATCGTGTAGCGGTCGACGGCCTGCATGCCTTCGATCGGCGCATCGTAGTCGAATTTTCCCGTCTCCTTGGCATTTGCCACGACGGCGTCGGCGCCGACAAAGCGCCCGTCCAGCGACTGCAGCGAATTCGAGCGCATACCCGGATCGAGCACGCGCTTCCATGCGTAGATGAAGTCGCCCGCCACGAGCTCGCGGCGTTGTCCCTTGAACACGGGGTCGTCGGAAAATACGATGCCCTGCCGGATGCGGATCGTCCACGTCTTGCCGTCCGGCGATACTTCGGGCATTCCGGTGGCGACGTTCGGGACGAGCTTGTACGGCCGCGCAAGGTAGTCGTACCGGTACAGCGTGTCGAAGATGACGCGGTTGACGCTGTTCGAATATTCGTCTCCCGCGGCCTGCGGGTCGAATCCCGTCTCCGGTGTAGGAAACGACGCGTGCAGCACCTTGTTCGGGTCGGGTTGTGCGTACGCCGTGCCCGCCGCGACGGCCAGCACGGCGGCAACGGCCGCGACGACGGCGACGAACTTTCCGCCCATCGTAGCGCCTACAGCAATTTCTCGATATCGGGTGCGATGCTCGCGGGCTCGGCGTTCGGCGCGTATCGCTCGACGACGTCGCCGTTGCGGTCGACGAGGAACTTGGTGAAGTTCCATTTGATCGCTTCCGACCCGAGCAATCCCGGCTTCGCCTTCTTCAGGTACTTGTAGAGCGGCGCCGCGGCATCGCCGTTGACGTCGACCTTCGAGAACAGCGGAAAGGTCACGCCATAATTGACCTCGCAGAACGACTCGATCTGTGCTTCCGTGCCCGGCTCCTGCGCGCCGAACTGGTTGCACGGGAACCCGAGGACTTCGAGCCCCTTGCCATGGAGCTTCTGGTACAGCGCCTCCAGTCCCTTGTACTGCGGCGTGAAACCGCAGTTGCTTGCCGTGTTGACGATGAGCAGCGGCTTGCCCTTGTACGCGACGAGGTTGACCGACTTGCCGTGAATGTCCTTGACGGCAAAATCGTAAATGCCGGCCATGGGCGTCTCCTTAAATCGAAGGCGCAATTATGCCCCTTCGCGAAAAGTAGGGTCAGACTCGACTTTCTCCGACGTCCTGGCGCTTCGGGAGCTCAACGGAAAGTCGAGTCTGACCCTACTTTTCGCCGGCGGCGGTCCGCGGCGGGAGCAGGAAATCGCGAGGGGCTGCGACGAAACGGGCGAAGACCGCGCGCAGCACGCGGCGGCGCGACACCCGTCCGGTGCCTGTCGAGCGGATCGCCACGAGCAGGGCCAGCGTGAACGACACGCCGAGGTTCATTGCACCGATGACGGCGATTCCTGCGCAGGCGAGCCAGAATGACGGCAGGGTGAACACTTTGATCCCGAGCGTCGACGCGGCAAGCGCGAGAGACCCGGTCGACAGCGTCACATGCCGCACGTCGAGCGGCAGGCCAAAGAACACCGCGATCACCGGCGTCATGCCCAGCATGAATCCGAGCGCGATGTTGCCGCCGAGCCCCGCAACGTTATTCTCGAACCACGCGGCGACGCGCCCCATCCGCACTGCGCCGAACGCGTATGCGAGCCGCGGTTGATGTGCGATCGCCTCCGGCAGGCGCCGATAGACCGCCCAATTCTCGAGCCAGCCCGAAAGGATCGCCGATCCCCACAGCAGGACGCCGGTGAACGCGGCGTATATCGGCGTCGGCCCCAGCAGCGCGAGCGAGTCGATCGTCGCCTGGGCCTTTTCCGGACCGGGCACACGCACGCCCGTCGCCACCAGCCACAGCACGTTGATCAGGAGCGCGGCAGGAATGACGATGGCGAGGTTTCCGGCGATGGCCGCGACCTGCGATCGCGTCAGGTTGGCGACCTCGTCGACGAACTCGCGCAGGCGGCCGCGATGCCGCGCCTGCTTCAGCTTCGACGCCATCGCGGCGGCGGTCATCGCCGGCTGCTTGGTGGCGAGCGTGCCGTGGACAAACTGGATCGCGCAAAACGACAGCGCATAGTTGAACGACGCCACGAGCCCTTCGAAGAACGGCGCGAGCCCGTGCCCCGTCAGCAGGAACTTGGCGAAAACGGTGATGCCCGTCAGTGCGCCGCCCTTGCCTGCCGAGCGCAGCATCTCCACATACTCGGCGCGGTCCCTCGTGATGTAGTGTTCGCCGGTCTTGCCCGTTCGCTCGGCGATCTTGCGTGTCAGCAGGAACAGGTTCGTGCGAAACAGTGACCGGACGCTGCGGCGCGCGTGCATGGTGCGGATCAGTTCGGCGACGAACGCGCTCATCTCGCCCACGGCGAAACGCGAACCTGTCGCGAGCGCGATCAGCTCTTCGATCCGGTCGAGCTGCTGCCGCGCGAGTTCGATCCGGTAGACGAGGCCGACGCTGACGCCGTTTTCTTCGAGATGGGCGATCACGTCGATGAGCGCGAGACGACAGCCGGCGATCTCGACCCCGAGCCGCGCATGCGCCGCCGCGCGACGAGCCTCGTCAGCTCCCTCGGCGATGGTGGCAATGTAGGCTTCGGCCGCGGGACCCAGCACGACGAATGGCGACCCGCTCAACTCACCGTACCCGGCGCGCTGCCGGATTGCATCGGAGATACCGATCGCGGCGACCTGGCTCGAGAGCACGACGACCGCGTCGTCGAGGTCGCGCCGCACGACCGCCCAGCAGGTCTCGTCCGCGGGTTCTCCGAAGCGAAAGAGCGCGCGCAATGCCGCGTCCGTCTCGAGCGGGAGCCCGAGCAGCAGCTGATCGTTGTCGATCTCCGGGAACAAGGCGAGAAAAACCCGCGAGAGATCGTCGCCGGCGGGTGGATCCGGCAGGAGCTTCGCCGCGATTCGGCGCGCCGCTTCGCTCCAGAAGCCGTACTCCTGCGGCAAGCCCGTCGCCGCGAACAGCCGGAGCCCGTGCGCATCGCGCAGTATCGACCGGAGCGTTCGCGCCAGAGCGAGTTTCCAGTCGGGGTGACGATCGAGTAGTTGCAGCAGAAATCGCACTCGTGCCGCGCGAACGCGAAGCGTGCTGCCGGACAGTGCCGCCTCGGCCGCCGGGTCGTCCGCGGCAGCCGACGGATCGCCCGCCGGCAGCAGATCCACGGTCGGCGCTGCGGTCTTCTCGGGCTGATGCAACCGAATCCAGCGCATGAGCTCGGTGAGCCACGCGACCCGATCAGGCAGCGATGCCTCCGGATCGGCGTGAGCGAGCAGATAATCGAGCGCCTGGCGCTCGCGTGGTCCGCGCACGAGCCGGACGAGACCGTCGAACACCGGGAATCCGCGCGGCACGCTAGGCAGGTTCCCGTCGCTCGCGAGCCGGCCCGAATCCGCCCCCGCCGGGTGTCTCGACGACGAAGACATCGCCGCTTCGCATTTCGACGGCGAACGTCGCACCGAATTCCTCGCGCGAGCCGTCCGCGCGCTCGACCCAGTTGCGCCCCACCGCGCCGGGCGCCCCGCCCGCGACGCCGAACGGCGGCACGCGCCGGTGGTTGGCGAGCATCACGGCCGTCATCGGCTCCAGAAAGCGCACGCGCCGGAGCGACCCGTCGCCGCCGCGGTGCCGGCCCGCGCCGCCGCTGCCCCTGCGAATCGAATAGGACTCGAGGCGCACCGGAAAGCGCCACTCGAGCACCTCGGGATCGGTCAGCCGCGAATTGGTCATGTGGGTCTGCACGACACTCGTTCCGTCGAAATCCGGGCCGGCGCCCGAGCCGCCGGAAATGGTCTCGTAGTACTGATAGGTGTCATTGCCGAACGTGAAATTGTTCATCGTCCCCTGCGATGCCGCCAGCACGCCGAGCGCGCCGTACAGCGTGTCGGTGATCACCTGCGACGTCTCGACGTTGCCGGCGACGACGGCTGCCGGATAACTCGGGGCGAGCATGGAGCCCGGCGGAATCAGGATGGACAGCGGCTTCAGGCAACCGGCGTTCATCGGGATCTCGTCGTCGACGAGCGTGCGGAACACGTACAGCACCGCCGCCTTGCAGACGGCGGAGGGCGCGTTGAAGTTGGTCGATTGTTGCGGGCTCGTGCCGGCGAAGTCGATCGTCGCCTCGCGCCTCGCCTTGTCGATCGAAATGGTGACCGCGATCTTCGCACCGCTGTCCATCTCGTACTCGAAATGTCCATCCTTCAGCACGTCGAGCACGCGACGCACGGCCTCCTCGGCGTTGTCCTGCACGTGCTGCATGTACGCGCGGACCACCGGAAGGCCGAAATGCGCGACCATCTTCACGAGCTCGTCGGCGCCCTTCGCACAAGCGGCAACCTGCGCGCGCAGATCGGCGAGATTCTGGTCGACGTTGCGCGACGGATAGCGTCCCGACGAGAGGATCGCGCGCATCTCGGTCTCGAGAAACCTTCCTTCGGCGACGAGCTCCACGTTGTCGAGCAACACGCCTTCCTCGTCGACGTGGGTTGAGTCGGGAGGCATCGAACCGGGCGTGGTTCCGCCGATGTCGGCATGATGACCGCGCGAAGCGACGAAGAACTCGGGAATGGCACCTTCGTCGTCCCCGCGAACGCGGAGACCCGGCGGCTCCCCGTCGACGTCGCTGGGCTCCCGCGTTCGCGGGAGCGACGGTTCGAGAAACACCGGAGCGATCACGGTGACGTCGGGCAGGTGCGTGCCGCCGTTGTACGGAGCGTTGAGCACGAAGACGTCGCCCGGGCGCATCGTGGCGCGGCGGCGGTCGATGATCGTCGCCACGCTCTCCCCCATCGAACCCAGGTGCACGGGCATATGCGGCGCGTTGGCGATCAGGTGGCCCTGCGCGTCGAAGAGCGCGCAGGAGAAATCGAGGCGCTCCTTGATGTTGACCGAGTAGGCGGTGTTGGCGAGCGTCACGCCCATCTGCTCGGCAATCGCCATGAACAGGTTGTTGAACACTTCGAGCAGCACCGGGTCGGCGGTGGTGCCGATCGCGTGCGCGCGGCGCGCGGTCTCGTAGCGATCGAGCACGACGTCGCCACGCGGGGTGAACGTCGCGCGCCAGCCGGGCTCCACCACCGTCGTCGCATTGTCCTCGCGGATCACCGCCGGCCCGACGATCCGGTCGCCGGGCCGCAAATGATCGCGGTCATGGACGGCGGCATCGTGGAATGCCCCGTCGGTGTAGATCCGGTTCGTCGCGATCGTCGGCAGCGGTCCGGCGCGCGGTGCGAACGTCGGTGCGGCGTCGGCCGCCGCGTGCGAGCGGCCGATCGCCTCGACGGCCACCGCTTCGATGACGAGCGGCTTGCCCGGCATCAGGAAGCCGTATTGCTGGCGATAGCGGCGTTCGAATTCCGCAACGATGCGCTCGGGCGCGTCGACGGCGGTCTCCAGCGTCGTGTCGGTGCCTTCGTACTTCATGTGCAGCGTGCGCCGCACGCGGATCTGGTCGTCCGGGATCCCCTGGGACGCTACGTCGCCGCGCGCCGCCGCTTCCAGCGCGGCAAGCGGCGATTCGACGTCCGCCAGCGCGCCGTCGGACAGACGCGCCTCGACGGCCTGCTGCTTCAGCGCGCGGACATCGGCAAGCCCCATGCCGAACGCCGAGAGCACGCCCGCGAGCGGATGCAGCAGCACGCGGGTCATACCGAGCGCATCGGCGACGAGGCACGCGTGCTGGCCACCGGCGCCGCCGAAGCAGCACAGCGTGTACTCGGTAACGTCGTAGCCGCGCTCGACCGAAATGTGCTTGATCGCGTTCGCCATGTTGGCCACCGCGATCTTCAGGAATCCGTCGGCGACCTCCTCCGCCGTGCGCGCGAGTCCGCTCCGCGATGCGACGTCCGCGGCAAGCGCCGCGAACTTCTCGCGCACGACGGCGGCATCGAGCGGCTGATCGCCCTGCGGGCCGAACACGCGCGGGAAGAGCTCGGGAACGAGCTTGCCGACCATCACGTTGCAATCGGTGACGGTCAGGGGACCGCCTCGCCGATACGATGCCGGCCCGGGATTGGCGCCGGCGGATTCCGGCCCGACGCGAAAGCGCGAGCCGTCGAACGTGCAGATCGAGCCGCCGCCGGCGGCGACGGTATGGATGCGCATCATCGGGGCCGAGAGCCGCACGCCGGCGACCTCGGTGACATAGGCGCGCTCGTACTCGCCGGCATAGTGCGTGACATCGGTCGACGTTCCGCCCATGTCGAATCCGATGATGCGTTCGAATCCGGCGAGGCGCGACACCTCGACCGCGCCGACAATACCCCCCGCGGGGCCCGACAGGATCGCGTCCTTGCCCTGGAAGAGGTGCGCGTCCGTCAGGCCGCCGCTGGACTGCATGAACTGCAGCCGCATGGCGCGCCCCGCCATCGATGCGCGAGGATCAAAGCGCGATTCCCCCTCTCCCGCGAGCGGGAGAGGGTCGGGGTGAGGGTCGGCAAGACTCGACCCAGGGCCGGGGTGAGCGCCACCGACCAATTCACGTTCGACCTGGCGCACATATCTGCGCAGGATCGGCGAGAGATAGGCGTCGACGACCGTCGTGTCGCCACGCGAAACGAGCTTCATCAGCGGGCAGACTTCGTGCGACACCGACACCTGGGCAAATCCCATCTCGCGAGCAAGCCGCGCCAACGCAAGCTCGTGCTGCGGAAAACGATAGCCGTGCACCAGCACGATGGCGATCGCCGCGATGCCGGCGTCGCGGGCCGCGGCGAGGTCACGCCGCGCCGAGGCGAGGTCGATCGGCTGCACGATCTCGCCACGAGCGCCGATCCGCTCGTCGACCTCGATCACGCGCTCGTAGAGCAGCGTCGGCAGGTCGATCCTGCGCACGAAGAGCTTCGGGCGGTTCTGGTAGGCGATGCGCAGTGCATCGGCGAATCCCGTCGTAATGACGAGCGCCGTGCGTTCGCCCTTCCGCTCGAGCAACGCGTTGGTGGCGACCGTCGTGCCCATCTTGACGGCGTCGATCACGCCCTCCGGGATGGGTACGCCCGGCGCGAGCCCCAGCACCTCGCGAATGGCATGCACCGCGGCGTCCGCATAGCGCTCGGGGTTCTCGGACAGCAGCTTGTGGGTGACGAGCCCGCCGTCCGGCCGGCGGGCGACGACGTCGGTAAATGTGCCGCCGCGATCGATCCAGAACTCCCAGCCGGCATTCTTCGAGGAGGGCAACATGGCGGTCATCGGAAGCGAATGGGGAACGGCCGGAGCGAGCGGCGGCCGGCGGCGGCGGGGCGCTCATTATAGGCTGTGTGTCCCGGGGGATTTATGGTAAAAGGGCGCGGTCCGACATGAACGGTCGTCACCGTCGACCGAACGTGCGCGCGCCGCCCTTTCCGCGTTCCAGGAGCCCCGAAATGAGAAGACTCTTCGCATTGACCCTCGCCTTCGGCGCGGTCGTCGCATTTCCCGCCGCCGCTCAGACCAAATGGGACATGCCCACCGCGTACCCGGCGAATAACTTCCACACCGAAAACATTCAGCAGTTCGCGAACGACGTCGACAAGGCGACCGGCGGCAAGCTCAAGATCCAGGTGCACGCCAACGCGTCGCTGTTCAAGGCTCCGGAGATCAAGCGCGCGGTGCAAGGCGGGCAGGCGCAGATGGGTGAGATCCTGCTAGTCAACTTCGAGAACGAGGATCCGTTTTACGGGCTCGACGGCATCCCGTTCCTGGCAACGTCGTACGGCGATTCACTGAAGCTCTACAAGGCGTCGAAGAAGGCGCTGGAGGATCGGCTGGCGAAGCAAGGGATCAAGCTGTTGTATGCGGTGCCATGGCCACCCCAGGGGATCTACAGCAAGCGCACGCTCGCGAGCGTCGCCGACATGAAGGGGCTCAAGTGGCGCGCGTACAGCCCCGCCACGTCGAAGATCGCGGAACTGGTCGGCGCGCAGCCCGTCACCGTGCAGGCCGCCGAAGTCTCCCAGGCGCTGGCGACGGGTGTCATCGACTCGTACATGTCGTCCGGTGCAACCGGATTCGACTCGAAGACGTATGAGCACATCAAGAACTTCTATGACACGCAAGCCTGGCTGCCCAAGAACGCGATTCTCGTCAATCAGAAGGCGTTCGACGCGCTCGACAAGCCGACGCAGGCCGCGCTGCTCAAGGCCGGCGCCGACGCCGAAGCGCGCGGATGGAAGCTGTCGGAAGAAAAGACGGGCTGGTACAACGACCAGCTGAAGGCGAAGGGCATGTCCATCCTCAAGCCGTCCGAGGAGCTCAATGCCGACCTGCGGAAGGTCGGCAACTACATGCTCGCCGAGTGGCTGCGCAAGGCCGGCGACGACGGCCGCAAGACGATCGACGCCTATCGCGCGATGTGATGCGCCGCTTGCTCGATTCGCTCTACGACGCCGCCGGCTACCTGGCGGCGTTGTTTTTGGTCGGCACGCTCGCGATGGTGCTGACCGGCATCGCGGGCCGGCTCTTCAATTTCCATGTACCCGGCACGGATTCCTACGCCGGCTACTTCATGGCCGGTTGCGGCTTTCTCGCCCTCGCGCATACGTTGAAGCGGGGCGAGCACATCCGCGTTTCGCTGATCGTCGAGCACCTCGGGCCCCGCGCGCAGCGCGCGATGGAGCTCGCTTCGCTGACGATCGCGACGCTGCTTGCGGGCCTGTTCGCGTACTACAGCATCCGGCTCGCGTTCCAGTCTTGGCAGTTCAACGACATCTCTACCGGCAACGACGCGACGCCGCTGTGGATTCCGCAACTCGCCATGGCCGCCGGTACGCTGATCCTGCTGATCGCATTCGCCGATGAGCTCTTCCTCGAATGGACCGGTCGCCGCGCCATCGCGAAACCCGCCGAAGCGCTTCACAACGAATGATCGCGGGCCGGTGACTCCATGGATGCATTGATCACAACCCTCCTCGTCGTCGCGCTGTTCGTGCTGCTGGGCAGCGGCGTCTGGATCGGCCTCGCGCTGGCCGGCGTCGCTTGGATCGGCATGGAGCTCTTCTCTTCGCGGCCCGCCGGCGACGCGATGGCCGTCACGATCTGGGGATCGTCGTCGTCGTGGACCTTGACCGCGTTGCCGCTCTTCGTGTGGATGGGCGAGATCCTGTTCCGCACGCGGCTGTCGCAGGACATGTTCCGGGGCCTGGCGCCATGGCTCGAGCGGCTGCCCGGCCGCCTGCTGCACACGAACATCATCGGCTGCACGATCTTCGCCGCGGTTTCGGGGTCCTCCACGGCGACGTGCGCGACGATCGGCAAGATGACGCTGCCTGAACTGAAGGCACGCGGTTATCCGGAGGGCGTGACGATCGGCACGCTGGCCGGCGCCGGCACCCTCGGCCTGCTCATCCCGCCATCGATCATCATGATCGTCTACGGCGTCATGGCCAACGTGTCGATTGCGCAACTCTTCATCGCCGGCGTCTTCCCAGGCATCCTTCTCGCGACGCTCTTCTCCGGCTACATCGTATTCTGGTCGCTCGCCAACCCCGGCCGCATTCCGGCCGCGACGGACGAGACGACGATCGCTCAGAAACTCCACGCGTCACGCCATCTCATGCCGGTCGTGCTTCTGATCTTGCTCGTGCTGGGTTCGATCTACGCCGGCGTCGCAACCGCCACGGAAGCGGCCTCGTTCGGCGTCGTCGGTTCGCTCGCGCTTTCGGCCGCGCAGGGCTCGCTGACGCGGGCGACGTTCGCGGAGAGCATGATGGGCGCGACCCGCCTCTACTGCATGATCGCGCTGATCCTCGCGGGCGCGTCGTTCCTGACGCTCGCAATGGGCTACATCGGATTGCCGCGGCACCTGGCCGAGTGGATCGGCGGACTCGGGCTGTCGCCGTTTCTGCTGATCGTGGCGCTGGTGGTGTTCTACATCGCGCTGGGCTGCTTTCTCGACGGCATCTCGATGGTCGTCCTGACGATGGGCGTGATCCTGCCGACCGTGGAGGCCGCCGGCATCGATCTCCTGTGGTTCGGGATCTTTCTCGTCCTGGTCGTCGAGATGGCGCAGATCACGCCGCCGGTCGGCTTCAACCTGTTCGTGCTGCAGGGGATGACGGACAGGCCGATCACCTGGATCGCGAAGCAGGCTTTACCGATGTTCTGCCTGATGATCGTCGCGGTGCTGCTCATCTGGTTCTTCCCGCAGATCATCACCTGGCTGCCCCGACAGATGAAGATGGGATGAGGCGATCGCAACGCCGATGCCGACGTCCACCGAGCTGATCGACGCGTTCTGCGACCAGGTGTGGCTGCAGGACGGGCTCGCCGCATCGTCGCTCGCGAGCTACCGTCGCGACCTGGCCGGGTGGGCCGCGTGGCTCGACCGGCGCGGCGTTTTGCTGGTCGGCGCGCAGCGCACCGACGTCGAGGCTTTCCTGGCCGATCAGTTCCGCGCGAAAGCGAAGGCGACGTCGATCGCACGGCGTCTCTCGTCGCTTCGGCGTTTCTATGCGCTGCAATTGCTGCAAGGCACGCTGCGCGCCGATCCTACACTGCGAGTCCGCGCGCCGAAGCTCCCGCGACGGCTGCCGAAGAACCTTTCCGAAGCCGAAGTCGAGTCGTTGATCAACGCCCCGGACGCGGAGACAACCCTCGGACTGCGCGATCGTGCGATGCTGGAAACGCTCTACGCGACGGGCCTGCGCGTCTCCGAGCTCGTCGGCCTGACGATCGCGCAGGTCTCGCTCGACATGGGTGTGGTGCGCGTCGTCGGCAAGGGCAGCAAGGAACGGCTGGTGCCGCTTGGTGAGGAGTCCATCGGCTGGGTCAAGGTCTATCTCGCCGACGCGCGACCCACGCTCGTCGGCGACGGCAAGACCTCGGCCTTGTTCGTCACGGCGCGCAAAGGTCCCCTCACTCGACAGGCGTTCTGGGCGCTCCTCAAACGCCTGGCGGTGAAGGCCGGGATTCCGGCCGCGAGCCTGTCGCCGCACGTACTCCGCCACGCATTCGCGACGCATCTCCTCAACCACGGTGCCGATCTGCGTGTCGTCCAGCTGCTGCTGGGACACGCCGACATCACGACGACGACGATCTACACGCACGTCGCGCGCGAACGCCTGAAGAAGCTGCACTCGCAACATCATCCGCGCGGGTGACCGCACCGCGCCGGCCAACGCCGATGGCAAAGGAGGTGGGCGGCACCAGCCCGTTCGGGACGCGCCGCCCGATGCCCGTCTACATGGAGCGCAGCAACGGCGAGCTGCCCTATCTCTACCTCAACGGCGGCCGGCACGGCTACGATTCGCCCGCGATCGTCTCCTCCCCCTTGCCCCGCGAAGCGTCTTCGCCTAGCCTGTGGTCGGGCGCCTTGGGGGAATGACGCGCCCATCAGGGAGGATGACCGATGCCCCGGGGCGCGACACCCGTGACGAGGAAAGCTGAAACACGGGCGCCTGTCGCCAGGAAGCCGAGGAAGACCGCGAGTTCGAAGGCCGGCGACCTCGAGAAGCGCCTCGCGACGTCCGTCGAGCAGCAGGCGGCGACGAGCGAAATCCTGCGCGTCATCTCGGCATCTCCTGCCGATATTCAACCCGTGGTCGATGTCGTCGCCGAGCGTGCCGCGCGACTGTGCAACGCGCCGTTCGCCCGGGTGCTGCTCGTCGACGGCAATCGACTGCGAGTCGCGGCCGAGCATTCCGTCGATGGCTCGGCTCACGATCGCACGTCGGGCGTCCCGCTGAGCCGGACCTCGGTCACCGGCCGCGCGGTGCTCGATGTCGAAGTCGTGCATCACGCCGACATCCTTCCGCTGCTCGACACGGAATTTCCCGACGCGCGCGAAAACGCGCGACGCATCAAGTTCCGGGCCGTGCTCGCGGTCCCGCTGACGCGCGAGACTGGCGCTTACGGCGCGATCTTCCTGTGGCGCCGCGAGCCCGGCCTGTTCGCGCCGGACCAGGTCGAGCTGGTGCAGACGTTCGCGCGGCAGGTGTCGATCGCCGTCGATAACGTGCGCCTGTTCAACGAGACAAAGGAAGCGCTGGAACAACAGACGTCGACGAGCGAAATCCTGCGGGCGATTTCTACTTCACCCACAGAGGTGCTGCCTGTATTCGAAACCATTGCGCGGTGCGCTGCGCATTTATGCGGGGCGGAGTTCTGTCAGGTCTACCAATACGACGGCGAGCTTTTGCATTTCATTGCCTACCACGGGCTCGCGCCAGCGGGAGTCGAGGCCGCGCGGCGCGCCTATCCCATGGCGCCCGGCCGCGGGAGCGCCGCGGCTCGCTCGATCCTCAATTGCTCGATCGAACAGATCCCCGACGTCGACGCGGATCGCGACTACGCGCATCGCGCCTTCGCGAAGATCATGACCTTTCGTAGCATCGTCGCGGTTCCAATGCTGCGCGACGGACTTCCCATCGGCTCGATCGCCGTTGCGAGAATGGCCGTCGGATACCTTCCCGAGCGGCAGGTCGCCCTGCTCAAGACGTTCGCCGATCAGGCCGTGATTGCGATCGAAAATGTCCGGCTGTTTACCGAACTGGGTGCGCGTAATCGCGACCTCGCCGAGGCGCTGGAGCAACAGACGGCGACCAGCGAGATACTGCGCGCGATCTCCGACTCGCCGACGGAGATCCAGCCTGTCCTGGAAGCGGTCGTCCACGCCGCAGCGCGGTTCTGCGCCGCACCCGATGTTTTGCTCCTGCGACTCGAAGGCGGCATTTTGCGAGGCGCAGCGTCAGTCGGCCGCTACGGGGAGGTCGTGGCCGAGCGCATCGGAAGTGTCGCGGCACTCGAGATTCCGCTGACTCGCGGGTCGGTGTCCGGTCGCGCGGTCTTGGACAGGCGCAGTATCCATATCCACGATCTGGCCACCGAGGACGAAAAAGAATATCCGATGGGGCGCGAATTGCAGCGTCAGTTTGGCAATCGTACCGTTCTTGCGACGCCGCTTCTTCGCGAGGGCGCGCCCATCGGGGTGATCGCCCTGTCCCGGATGGAAGTACGACCGTTCCCGAAGAATCAGGTCGAGTTACTGAAGACCTTTGCCGACCAGGCGGTCATCGCCATCGAGAACGTTCGGCTGTTCACCGAGTTGGAGGCGCGCAACCGCGACATCACCGAGGCGCTCGAGCAGCAGACCGCCACGAGCGAAATCCTGCGCGTGATCAGCCAGTCGCCGAGGGACGTGCAGCCGGTGTTCGACACGATTGCAGAAGCGGCCCTCAAACTCTGCGGCGCGAGCGTCGCCAACGTGGTGACGCTCGACGCCGGCATGCTCCATCTGCGGGCCCACGCGAACTTGAGCCTCGAAGGTGCCGAAGCACTGGAGCGTTCATGGCCGCAGCCGCTGGGCGGCGGCACGGCCGCAGGCCGGGCCGTGCAGTCCGCCAAGGTAGTCGTCATCCCGGACGTGCTCGAGGACCGTACCTATGCGATCGGCGCCTCGGCGACCACCACGGGTTTTCGGAGCGTCGCCAGCGTTCCGCTGGTGCGGGACGGAATCCCGATCGGCGCCATCAACGTCGGCCGCCACGATCCCGGCCCGTTCCCCGACAAGCAGATTGCACTTCTCAGGACGTTTGCGGATCAAGCCGTTATCGCCATCGAGAACGTGCGGCTGTTCACCGAGCTCGCCGCGCGCAACCGCGACATCACCGAGGCACTCGAGCAGCAGACGGCCACGAGCGAAATCCTGCGCGTGATCAGCCAATCGCCGACGGATGTGCATCCGGTGTTCGAAACGCTGGCGGAGAACGCGGTGAGGCTCTGCGATGCAGACAAGGCGTTTATCCACCGGTTCGACGGCGAGGTCCTCCGGATGGCGGCGGCGTACAACGCATCACCCGAGCTAAGGGAGTTCCAGGAACGTAACCCGCACCCCCCGGGCCGGCAAAGTTGCGCGGGACGCATCGCCCTCGAGCACCGAACGGTGCAAATCCCGGACGCTCAGGCCGATCCCGAGTATGCCTACGCGTTACAAGTGGAGCCGGTCCGGACGGTGCTCGGGGTCCCGTTGCTCAAAGGCCACAACCTGTTGGGCACCATCAATATCTATCGGCTGGAAGTCAAACCGTTCACGGACAGGCAGATAGCGCTGATGGAGACCTTCGCCGACCAGGCCGTGATCGCAATCGAGAATGTGCGGCTGTTCACGGAGCTGGAGGCGCGCAATCGCGACATCACCGAAGCACTCGAGCAGCAGACGGCGACGAGCGAAATCCTGCGTGTCATTTCGAGCTCGCCGACGGACGTCCAGCCCGTCTTCGACATCATCGGGGAGAGCGCCGAAAGACTGTGCGACGCCGAACTTAGTATGGTCTCGCGATTGGACGGCGACCTGATCCAGCTGGTCGCGGCCCACGGCGTGACGCCGGGCGGCACCGACCTCGTCCGGGCGCAGTTTCCCATGCGGCTTTCCGCCGAGACGGTGACCGCGCGCACCATCCGTAGCCGTGCCGTCGTGCAGGTCACGGACGTGCTCGCGGATCCTCAATACGAGGCGAAGGAAGCTGCCGTAGCGGGAGGCTTTCGTGGCTCGCTCGGGGTGCCGATGTTTCGCGAAGGCCAGGTCATCGGGTGCATCTTCGTTGCGCGGCGGAACCCGGGACATTTCACGGACTCGCAGGTCGAGCTGCTGAAGACCTTCGCCGACCAGGCGGTCATCGCAATCGAAAACGTGCGGCTCTTTACGGAGTTGGACGCCCGCAACCGCGACATCACGGAGGCGCTGGAGCAGCAAACTGCAACGAGCGAAATCCTGCGGGTGATCAGCAAGTCGCCGACCGACGTGCAGCCGGTCTTCGATACGATCGCGGGGGCCGTGCTGAAACTCTGCAGCGCGGAGATCAGCGTCATATCGCGGGTCGAAGGCGAGCTGATCCACCTGGTCGCGCTTCGTGGCGTAACCCCAGAAGGCATGGCGGCGATCGGGCGCCACTTCCCCATGCGGATGAGTGCCGAGACGGTGACGGCGCGCACCGTCCGGAATTGTGCCACCGTGCACGTTCCCGACGCATGGGCAGAACAAGGCTACGAATCGATGGACGCGGCGCGCGCAGGCAACTACCGCAGCTGCCTCGGCGTTCCGATGTTGCGCGACGGGCGCGTGATCGGCGCGATCTTCGTCGGCAGGCATGCACCGGGCCACTTTGCCGCATCGCAGATCATGCTGCTGCAGACCTTCGCCGACCAGGCGGTCATCGCCATCGAGAACGTGCGGCTGTTCACGGAGCTGCAGGCGCGGACCACCGAACTCACGCAGTCGGTGGGAGAGCTGAAGGCGCTGGGCGAGGTCGGACAGGCGGTGAGCTCGACGCTCGATCTCGAGACCGTTCTGCGCACGATCGTCTCCCGCGCGACGCATCTCTCGGGCATGGACGGTGGCGCGATCTACGAGTACGACGAAAACAGCGAACAGTTCTACCTGCGAACCGCGAACAACTACCCCGATGCGCTGGTTGAGGTGCTGCGATCCATGCCCGTCCGAAAGGGAGAGGGCGCGGTAGGCACGCTTGCGGTGACGTTTGATCCGGTCGAAATCCGCGATATCGCCGACGATCCGAATTACCAGAGCCGCGTCCGAGAAATTCTGATTCGCCTGGGCTACCGATCGCTGCTCGCGGTGCCGCTGCTGCGCGAGGACAAGCTCCTCGGCGGGCTGGTCGTCAACCGGAAGCGTTCCGGCGAGTTCGCACCTAAGGTCATCGACCTGTTGAAGACCTTTGCGTCGCAGTCGGCCCTTGCGATCCAGAATGCGCGTCTTTTCCGCGAGATCGAGGACAAGAGCCGGCAACTGGAAGTTGCAAGCCAGCACAAGAGCGAATTCCTCGCGAACATGTCGCACGAGCTGCGCACGCCGCTCAACGCGATCATCGGCTTTTCGGAAGTCCTGTACGAGCGGATGTTCGGCGAGATCAACGACAAGCAGGCCGAATACCTCGCCGACATCCTGGAATCGGGACGCCACCTGCTATCCCTCATCAACGACATCCTCGACCTGTCGAAGATCGAGGCCGGGCGGATGGAGCTCGACCTCGCAGAATTCAACCTGCCGAACGCCATCGAGAACACGTTGACGCTTGTCCGCGAGCGCGCGCACCGGCGCGGCATCGCGCTCGAGAGGGAGATCGACGCGCACGCCGGTGCGATCCGCGCCGACGAGCGCAAGGTAAAGCAGGTGCTCCTCAACCTGCTGTCAAACGCGCTGAAGTTCACCCCGGAAGGCGGTCGGATCGACGTGCGTGCCGTCGTGCACGACGGCGTCACCGAAATCTCGGTCACCGACACGGGTGTGGGCATCGCGCCGGACGACCAGGCAACGGTATTCGAGGAATTCCGCCAGGTCGGCGCGTCCGCGAAGAAAGTCGAAGGCACCGGCCTCGGCCTTGCGATCTCGCGCAAGTTCATCGAGTTGCACGGCGGAAGGATCTGGGTGACGAGCGAAGTCGGTGTCGGCTCGACGTTCGCCTTCGCGTTGCCGTCGGCGGGTCCACCTCTCCGGTCCGCCGATTGATCTCTACGCTCGCGTGCGCTGGACTCTTACGCTCGTGTGCGCTCGATCGCGATCCCGAGTTCCTTGACACCCGCGATCGGCGCAAGCTTGGCGACGCGCACCTTGACCCACGGCGCGCCGAAATCGCCCATCAACAGGTCGGCGATTGCCTGCGCAAATCGCTCCATCAATTTGTGCGGATGGTCGGCGGCGAAGGCCTGCAGGCGCCTGACGACGGCAGCGTAGTCCAGTGCGTCGGAGAACTCGCCGGTGCGAAACACCTTGTCGGACGGCAACCCGAGCTCGATGTCGAGCCGCAACGTCTGCGGGAGCTTCTGTTCCCAGTCATAGACGCCGATGCGCGTCTCGACGCGGAGGTCATGGATGAAGATCGCGTTCATGCGGCTTTGCTAGAATCGGCGTGTGCTCGACGTCCGGTTGCACGACGCTCACCGGTCCATCGTCCCTTCACGCATTCTAACCGACACCCCGTCACATGCTGCTTTCGTCAGCGTTTGTCGTCGCTGCGTATCTGATCGGATCCGTATCGTTCGCCGTGGTGACGAGCAAGCTCTTCGGCCTTCCCGATCCGCACAGCTACGG
>JBDTRG010000115.1:0-5910 GCA_039931775.1 Betaproteobacteria bacterium
CTGGCTACTGGCAGATCGTTCCGGACGGCGGCAGGAACAGGAAGCGCGTGATCGCCTTGCTCTGCGCGACGCCGTTGACGACGTAATTGAACGTCGCGGCGTTGCCGTTCGCGAACGAGAACGTCGCCGTGCCGACGACGGTGCGGATCACCGCGGCGGAATTGAACGGTGTCGAGCCGAACGGCGGGCCCGACACGCGTATCAGCTGTCCGCTGTACACGCCCTGCGACACCTTCAGCGCCGTCACCGACAGCCACAACGGCGAGCCGTCGACATCGTAGGTGTACCAGGAGCCGAAGATGATGTCGCCCTGGTGCGCGAGATTGATGCCCCAGCCGGATTCCGCGCCGTTGCCGACCCACCACAGGTCCTGGTAGTTCGTCGCCGCCGCGAAGTTCGGCTGCGCGCCGAACGTGCAGACGGGCAACGGACCGAACGGAAATCGCGCAATCGGCTTGGTCTGCGTCAATCCGTTGACGGTGTAGGTGAAGGTCGCGTTCTCGAGGTCGGCGAAGCGCAGCGTCCCGTTGCCGACGGTGGTGCGCGTGACCTGTGCCGGATTGAACGGTGTCGCGCTGAACGCCGGTCCGTGCGACGCGATCAGTTGCCCGCTGTAGACATCGGGGCTGCCGGCCGACTTGTAGGCCGTCATCGACAGCCACCACGAATTGCCGCTCTGGTCATAGGTGTACCAAGTCAGGAAGATGATGTCGCCCTGGTGCGCGATGTTGATGCCCCAGCCTGATTCCTTGTCGGCGAGATCCCACCAGAGGCCACTCGCCTGTACGCCCGGCGGCGGAACGCCGGTCGCGGCCGCGCGCACGGCGGCGCCGGCGTCGAGCATGCCGGCGCCGCAGGTATTGACCGTGCAGTAACACTGGCCGATGTCGACCGGCTGGCCGGTCGCGTCGTACTTCGGAACCTCGCACTGCGGCACCACGGTGCCATCGCCATTGTCGCCGCCGGTCGTCGGAAACGGCCGCGCGGTCGCCTGCAGCACGAGCCTCGCCTGCACCGGCGTCAGCGTCGGCTGCGCCGACATCATCAGCGCGACCGTGCCGGAGACGAGCGGCGCCGAGAAGCTGGTGCCGAGCGACGCATTGAAGGCGTCGGTGTAGATGGGCGCTTCGGGCGTCGTCGTTCCTGAATTGGACGTCGTCAGGATCGGGTACAGGCACGGGGATCCGGGGCTGATGTTGACGCAGTTGCCACCGGGGGCGCTGATCGCGATGTCGAGCCCGAGATCCGAGAAGCCGACCTTCGTGCCGACGTGACGCAGAGCCGCGACGGTGATGATGCCGGGGCAGTTACCGGGCGCACCGACCGCATGACCGGCGGTATTGCCCGCGGCGGCGACGACGGCGGTTCCCGCGGCCAGGATCTCCGGGATCGCATCCTGGTACGCGGACTCGCACGGGCCCGCGCCGCCGAGGCTCAGGTTGATCACCCGCGCCGGGGTGACGGTGCTGGGCAAGCCAGGCACGGTGAGGCCGGCGGCCCAGCGCATACCGGCGATGATGTCGGAGTCGAAGCCGCCGCACTTGCCGAGGACGCGGACCGGCATTACGCGAATCGCGGGTCCGATACCGGCCATGCCGACACCGTTGTTCGTCATCGCGGCGATGATGCCGGAGACCTGAGTGCCATGCCAGGAGCTGTCCTGGGCGACGTACTTGTCGGTGGCCGGATCGAGGTCGGTGCACTGGTAGAGCGGGCCGCTCGGATTGTTGGCTTCGAGCTCGGTGATGAAATCACCCGGATCGGAAGCGTCGGCATCGCGCGCGTTGCCGTCGTTGGAAACGTCGAGATCATGGATCATGTCGTAGCCGGGCAACAACTTGCCGCCGACCGACACCGACAAGAGATCCGGATGATCGTAGAGGACCCCGGTATCGAGCACCGCGACGACGACGCCCGGGCTGCCGGTGGTGATGTCCCACGCGGGCTCGACGTCGATCGACGATTTCACCTCGCCGCTCGGCGCCCGCAAATACCACTGGCCAACCGTGGGCCCGCTGCCGGGAACGCCGTTGGCGTAAAGCGGATCGTTAGGCGCAGTAAGCCGGTGACGGCGGACATCGACGACCGCGTAATCGACGTCGCGCTGGCGCTTCAGGCGCCGCGCGAGCTCCGCCGACGTGACGCCGCTCGCCATCACCACCTGCGTGCGTTCGGCCACACCGCGACCCGCGCGCAGCGTCAGCCCGATCCGGTCGCCAAGCGCCTTCGCGCGTCGGCGATGCTCCTCGGTAGCCGAGGTCGCGGTTTGGCGCGCGATCGGCGCGTCGGCCTTGAACTTGACGATGACGCGCGCCGTATCCCTGACCGCGGCATCGGATTGTGCGTGGGCCGCGCCGCAAAGCGCGATCGAGGCCAGCATGGCCGTGCATAGCAACGTTGAAAATCCATTGGCCTCAAGCCTCACCGAACTCTCCATTCGAATCCCTGGCACGCGGCAGGCCGGCGCCCGTCGCTTCATTCCGACCGGTCGGCCGCCAGCAGCCGATCCCGCCACGCGAGGCCCGCCGCCGTGGTGGTGAGCGGCCGGTACTCGCAGCCGACCCAGCCATCGTAACCCAGCGCATCCACCCGCCGCAGCAGCCACGCGTAATTGAGCTCGCCGATGTCGGGCTCGTGCCGCCCCGGCGTTCCGGCGATCTGGATGTGCCCGATGTGCGGCAGATAGCGCTCGAGCTTCACCGCAATGTCGCCTTCGACGACTTGCGTGTGATAAAAATCCATCTGCACCTTGAGGTTCGGCGCGCCGACCTCCTCGCGAATCGAGTGCGCTTCGGACACCGTCGAAAACAGATAGTTCGGGACGTCGCGCGGGTTGAGCGCTTCGACCATCACGGCAACCCCCTGCGATGCCGCCTCGCCGCAGGCCCGCCGCAGGTTGCGGATGAACGTCGACCGTGCCTGCGCCCGCGCAACGCCCAAGGGGACGACGCCCGCCATCGCATGGATGCGGGGGCAGTCGAGCGCTGCCGCGTAGCGCAACGCCGTCGCGAAGCTATCGGCAAACTCGTCGTCGCGGCCCGGCAGCGCGGCAATGCCGCGCTCGCCCGCGCTCGCATCACCGGGCGGCGCGTTGATGAGCACGCACTGGAGTGAATGCTCGGCAAGACGGGCGGCGATCGCGGCTTCAGGAACGTCGTAGGGAAACCCGATTTCCACCGCGCGAAAACCCGCGCGCGCCGCTTCGCCGAAGCGCTCGAGGAACGGCACTTCGTTGAAGAGGAACGACAGGTTGGCGGACAGGCGTGGCATCGGGGCTACAATTCGCCCCGGAGTTTGCGCGACGGCGACATCGCGCGCAACTCGCTGCGCCGCCCTCACCAAAGCCGATGCCCTCCGCTGCGACCAAATCGCTCTTCCCCGGACTCGTCGACGCGAACGCCGTTCGGCGGATTTCGACCGCGCGCGACGGTGTCGCGGCGGCAACTCTCGCCGGCGAGGACGTCGAGCTCTTCGCCGAACGCGCGATGTTCTGGCCGCGCGCGTCCACACTCTTCGTCGCCGACGTGCATCTCGGGAAGGCCGCGGCGTTTCGCGCCGGCGGCGTGGCCATTCCGCGCGGCACCACGGCGAACGATCTGGCGAGGCTCACCGCATTGATCGGACGTACGCGGTGCGAGCATCTGGTGATCCTCGGCGACTTCATTCACGCGGCCGCGAGCCGCGTCGCCGCGCTCGACGTGGCGTTCATCGGCTGGCGCGATGCGCATCCGGCGCTCGCGATCATGCTCGTGCGCGGCAACCACGACGAGAAGGCCGGCGACCCTCCTCCCGCCTGGCGCGTCACGGTGGTGTCCGATCCGCATCCGCTCGCGCCGTTCATGTTGTGCCACAAGCCGGCGTCGCCCAAGACGGGTTTTGCGCTGTGCGGGCACGTGCATCCCGGCGTGCGCATCGACGGCGGCGCGCACGAGTCGGTGCGGCTCCCGTGCTTTGTCATCGGGCGGCGGCGCATGATGCTGCCGGCCTTCGGGCGGCTCACCGGACTAGCGATCGTCGCGCCCGCGGACGGTGAGAGCGTCGTCGCGATCGCAGGGACGCGCCTCTTTGTCTTGCCCGCGTCGCGCTAGGGCTCCACGCCTCTGAGCGGGCGAGTTCTCGACGTGCGCATGTCCTCATCCTAAGCAAGTCGCGAACTCGCCCGCTCAGAGGCTACGCGACACCTGAGACGTGGGTCAGCGCGTACCGCCATCCGGTCGCCGATCGGGCTGTCGCAAAACTGCAACGAAGTCGCAACCGTTCGTCGGCTGGCAATCCTGTGGACAACCCGGTGAATCGGCGGTGGAACGTGCGTGGACAAGCCCGAAACGGGCGTGCAATGGGCTGTTTTTGTTGTCGTTTTTCGACCCTCGTTCTGTGCATCAAAAAGCGCTTGCCAACCGGCGGCGGCCCCACTATGCTTTGTGCTCATCTGGCACTTCAACACAAGATGTAGTAGATTTTGATTTGCAAGCAGAATCCGGGTAGCCCGCTGGCGATCACGCCGGGGGAGGACGGGCTACCAAGGGGAAATCCGAGTACGCCGATCCGTTGCCCGTATCGTGCCCCGCATTGCACGAAATGGGCGGTACCGGACATAACGTACCGCCGGCATTCACAACGACAAGTTTTCGACAGGAGAGCAACCCATGCAGCTCACGAGCGCTTCCGCCGCCGCGACGAACCAGCCACCTCGTGATGCCCTGGCTGGAGAAACCGGAAGCGCCATGCCCGCCGCCGACCCCCGCTACGCTCAATACAAGGTGATCCGCCGCAACGGCGCGGTCGTCGGTTTCGAGCCGGCGAAGATCACCATCGCGATGACCAAGGCGTTCCTCGCGGTCAACGGCGGCCACGGTGCGGCCAGCGCGCGCGTGCGCGACGAAGTGGTGAAGCTGACCGACGCCGTCGTCAACGCGCTGATGAAGCGAAAGCCGGAAGGCGGCGCGATCCACATCGAGGAAATCCAGGACCAGGTCGAGCTGGTGCTGATGCGCGGCGGCGAGCACGAAGTCGCTCGCGCCTACGTGCTCTACCGCGAGCGCCGCTCGCAGGAGCGCGCGCACGAGAAGTCGCAAAAGCGCGGCAAGCCCCAGGCCATCGAGATCATCGTCGTCGACAACGGCGTGTCGAAGCCGCTCGACCTCGAGCGCCTCACCGCGCTCGTCAAGGAATCGTGCGAAGGCCTCGACGACGTCAGCCCCGAGCGCATCCTCAAGGCAACGCTGAAGGACCTCTACAACGGCGTGCCGATGGACGAGGTGCGCAAATGCGTGGTGCTGGCCGCGCGCACGCTGATCGAGCGCGACCCCGCGTACGGCTTCGTCACCGCCCGCCTCCTGCTCGACTCGCTGCGCTACGAAGCGCTCGGCGAAGAGGCGGCGCAGCACGACATGGCGGTCAAGTACCCCGAGTACTTCCCGAATTTCGTCAAGCACGGCGTCAAGATCGGCCTTCTCAACGAAGCGCTGCTGCAATACGACATGAAGGCCCTCGGCGCGGCGCTGAAACCCGAGCGCGACCTGCAATTCGGCTATCTCGGCCTGCAGACGCTCTACGACCGTTACTTCCTCATCGACCAGTATGCGATGCACGCAAATGCGGGGCGGCGCTTCGAGCTGCCGCAGTGCTTCTTCATGCGCGTCGCGATGGGCCTTGCGCTCAACGAAGTCGAGCGCGAAGCGCGCGCGATCGAGTTCTACAACGTGCTGTCCACGTTCGACTTCATGAGCTCGACGCCCACCCTCTTCAACGCGGGCACGCACCGCTCGCAGCTGTCGTCGTGCTACCTCACCACCGTGTCGGACGACCTCGACGGCATCTACGAGGCGATCAAGGAAAATGCGCTGTTGTCGAAATTCGCCGGCGGCCTCGGCAACGACTGGACCAACGTGCGCGCGATGGGCTCGCACA
>JBDTRG010000116.1:0-6688 GCA_039931775.1 Betaproteobacteria bacterium
ACACGATCAGCAATGGCGGCGTGTTCGGCTCGATGCTGTCGACGCCGATCATCAACCCGCCGCAGTCGGCGATTCTCGGCGTTCACGCGACGCGCGACCGCGCCGTCGTCGAGAACGGGCAGGTTGTCGTCCGGCCGATCAACTATCTCGCGCAATCATACGATCACCGGATCATCGACGGCCGCGAGGCGGTGCTCTCGCTGGTTGCGATCAAGGAAGCGCTCGAGGATCCGGCGCGCATGTTGCTCGATCTGTGAACCCGGTGCCGCTCCCCGTACGCCATGGCTGAATCGTTCGACGTCATTGTGATCGGCGCGGGCCCGGGCGGCTACATCGCCGCGATCCGAGCTGCCCAGCTCGGGTTCCGGACCGCCTGCATCGACGACTGGACCCGCCTAGACGGCAAGCCCGCGCCGGGCGGCACCTGCACGAACGTCGGGTGCATCCCGTCGAAGGCGCTGCTGCAGTCGTCGGAACATTACGAGCATGCGGGGCATGCGTTCGCCGACCACGGGATCGACGTCAAGGGCCTCGCGATCGACGTCCCGCGCATGCAGGCACGCAAGGAAAAGGTCGTCGGACAGAACAACGACGGCATCCTGTACCTGTTCAAGAAGAACAAGGTCGCGTTCTTTCACGGTCGGGGCTCGTTCACCGGAGGCAGCGCCGACGCCGGCTGGAACATCCGGGTCGACGGTGCGAAACCGGCCGAGCTCAACGCGAAGCACGTGATCGTCGCGACGGGCTCGAAGCCGCGTGCGCTGCCGGGTGTCGCCACCGACAACATCCGCGTGCTCGACAACGACGGCGCGCTGGCGATGTCGGAGGTGCCGAAGCGCCTCGGCGTCGTCGGCGCCGGCGTGATCGGCCTCGAGATGGGAAGCGTCTGGCGCCGGCTCGGCGCGCAGACGACGGTGCTGGAGGCGCTGCCCGCGTTCCTCGGTGCCGCGGACGATGCCGTTGCGAAGGAGGCGAAGCGGGTCTTCGCGAAACAGGGGCTCGCGATCCACACCGGCGTCGCGATCACCAAGGTCGCCGTAGGACCAGACGAAATCGTCGTCGACTACACGGACGCGGCCGGCAAATCGCAGCAGGCGACGTTCGACCGGCTGATCGTATCGATCGGCCGAGTTCCGCACACAGCCGGTCTCGATGGCGCGGCCGTCGGCTTGAAACTGGACGAGCGCGGCTTCGTCGCGGTTGACGGCGATTGCCGGACCAACCTCGCCGGCATCTGGGCGATCGGCGACGTCGTCCGCGGCCCGATGCTCGCGCACAAGGCGGAGGAAGAGGGCGTGGCGGTCGCCGAGCGCATCGCCGGACAGCAGGGTCACGTCGACTTCAACACCGTTCCGTGGGTGATCTACACGTCGCCTGAAATCGCGTGGGTCGGCAAGACCGAGCAGCAGTTGAAGGCCGACGGCGTCGCGTATCGCGCCGGCAGCTTTCCGTTTTCGGCGAACGGCCGAGCGCGTGCGATGGGCGATGCGACGGGGTTCGTGAAGATACTCGCGGACGCCGCCACCGATCGCATCCTCGGGATGCACGTGATCGGACCGCTCGCCTCCGAGCTGATCGCCGAAGGTGTCGTCGCGATGGAATTCGGCGCGGCGAGCGAGGACCTGGCAAGGATCTGTCACGCGCATCCGTCGCTGTCCGAAGCCACGAAGGAAGCGGCACTGGCCGTCGATGGGCGGACGCTGAACCTGTAGTCCCGGTCCCCCATGGATCCCGCAGCTCCTGTCGCGATTGGGCCGCGCGAAGGCAGGCTCATCGCCTGGCTCGATCCGATCCTCGCTGCCCGAGGCACGACGCTCGATCACTCCCAGGCCGCGGCGCTCGACCGATTGCAGGAGCTGTCGAGCGAACTCGAGGCCTTTCGCGCCGCGCGACGGTCAACGCTCTCGAAACTCTTCTCTCCGCCCGACATCCCGCGCGGCGTCTACCTGTGGGGTGGGGTCGGCCGCGGCAAGAGCTTCCTGATGGATGCGTTCTACGCGACGGTCGAGATCCGTCGCAAGACGCGCGTCCACTTCCACGCGTTCATGCGCGAGGTCCACGAAGGCCTGGCGGAGCTCAAGAGCGAATCCGACCCGCTCGCCACTGTCGCGGAACGCATTGCGCGCAAGTGGCGGCTCATCTGCTTCGACGAGTTCCACGTCTCCGACATTGCCGACGCGATGATCCTCGGGCGATTGCTCAGCGCGTTGTTCGGGCGCGGGGTGGTGTTCGTGATGACGACGAACTACCCGCCGGACGGGCTGTGGCCGAACGGCCTGCAGCGCGAGCGCTTCCTGCCGACGATCGCGCTGTTGAAGGAATGGCTCGACGTCGTGCAGGTCGACGCCGGTATCGACTACCGGTTGCGGGCGCTGGAGAAGGTCGAGAGCTACCACGTCCCCGTCGACGCCCGGGCCGAGGGGGCGCTCGCGGCCGCGTTCGAAACGATGCGCTCGGGGCCCAATGAGGATCCGAGGCTCGCGATCGAGGGCCGGACGCTTCTGGCCAGGCAACGGGCGGGCAGCGCCGTCTGGTTCGACTTCGCTACGCTGTGCGACGGGCCTCGGTCGCAACGCGACTACCTGGAGCTCGCCCGGCGCTTTTCCGTCGTGCTCCTCTCGGGGATCCCGCAGATGACCGTCGACATGGGCGACCGGGCCCGGCGCTTCACCTGGCTCGTCGACATACTGTACGATCAGCGCGTGAAGCTGCTCGCCTCCGCTGCGGCGCGTCCGGAAGACCTCTATCGCGAGGGTCCGGGGAGCCGGGAGTTCGTGCGCACCGTGAGCCGGCTCGCCGAAATGCAGACCCACGATTACATGGGCGAACCGCATATCGCGGCGGAAATGCCCTCGACGGACTGACGATCCGCCCTCAAGCTGTCCCGAAAGCCCCTCTCGAACCACGACCGCATCCCCAAGGAGACTCCCGTGCAGAAATTCAAGGCCTACCGGACGTTCCAGGAAAACGATGCGGTGGTGAGCCGGTTCGTCGAGATGACGCTGGACGAACTCGACCCCGGCGATGTCGTGGTCCGCACCAAATACTCGACGATCAACTACAAGGACGCGCTGTCGTACAACGGTGCCGGCAAGATCATGCGCAAGTACCCGACCAACGCGGGGATCGACATGGCGGGCACGGTCGAGTCGTCGAACGACGCGCGCTGGAAAAAGGGCGACAAGGTCATCGCACACGCGTACGACGTCGGCGTTTCCCACGACGGCGGGTACGCCGAATTCGTGCGCGTGCCCGGCGACTGGATCGTCAGGCGGCCCGAGAGCATGACGGCGTTCGACGCGATGACGCTCGGCACGGCTGGTTTCACCGCGGCGCAGGCGATCATGCTGATGGAGCACAACGGACTGAAGCCCGACAACGGTCCCGTCGCGGTGACCGGCGCGACCGGCGGCGTCGGCTCGGTTGCCGTCGAGATCCTGGCGAAGACCGGCTACCACGTGGTCGCGATCACCGGCAAGCCGGAGGAAGCGCGCTACCTTCGCGGGCTGGGGGCGAAGGAAGTGCTGCAGCGCCAGGCCATCGAACTCGCCAAGATCCGGCCCCTCGACAAATCGACCTGGGCGGGCGCGGTCGACAACCTCGGCGGCGACGTGCTTTCGTGGCTCCTTTCGACGTCGAAGATCGGCGGCACGGTGAGTGCGGTCGGTCTCGCGGCTGGAATGCAGCTCAATACGTTCGTCGCGCCGTTCATCCTGCGCGGTGTGTCCCTGCTGGGTGTCGACAGCGCGAATTGCCCGATGTCGCTGCGGCAGAAGATCTGGAACAAGCTCGCCGTCGAGTGGCGGCCGGATCGCGTGCACGACCAGGTGCGCACGATCGACTTCGACGACCTGCCGACGCACTTCGATCCGTATATCAAGGGGATGGTCCGGGGACGCACCGTCGTGCGGATCGCGCCGGACACGCATCCGTAGCCGATGCGAGCATCGAGCGGGACGGTGGACTGGTTCCGCGCGTGGATGCATCGGGGTGCGCCGTTCGACCCGCGCGGCGCGAACAACTTCGACCTGCTGCGCTTCGTCGCGGCGTCGCTCGTCCTCATCGACCACTGTTATGCGCTGACGGGCCGCGCGGGCCGCGTCGGACCGTTCGGTTACGAATCGCTCGGAGGATTCGCGGTCGCGGTGTTCTTCGTCATCAGTGGCTTCCTCGTCGCGGGCTCGTGGCAGCGGGCGCCGCACCTCCTGGCGTTCGTGGCCAAGCGCGTTTTGCGCATCTTTCCGGCGTATGCCGTCGTCGTCGCCGTGTGCGCGCTCGTGCTGGGTCCGCTCCTGAGCGACTTCGCTCCGCGCGCGTACTTCCGGCACGACCAGACCTGGGTCTACTTCCGCAACCTGACGTTCGTCGAGCTTCACTACTCGTTGCCGAACGTCTTTGCGACGAATCCGTATCCGCATGCAGTCAACGGCTCGATCTGGACCCTGCCGACCGAAGTGGCGATGTACGTCGCGCTCGCCGTGCTCGGGTGCATCGGATTGATGCGGCGTTCGTTCGTCACGATCCTGGCAGCCACGCTCGCGATCGGCTGGTTCGGCTGGACGCCGGAGTTGCGTGCGGCGCCTCCGCTGTACTTCAAGGTCCTGCTAGCCGACTACACGGTGCACCTCGCGCTTTGGTTTTTCCTGGGCAGCACGCTTTGGGTCTGGCGCGACCGGATCCGCTACCGGTCGGACGCCGCGGTGGCGCTCGTCGCACTGCTCTGGGCGACCGAGGGCACGCCCGCCGGGCTCGTGCTGCTGCACGGCGCCGTGCCGTACCTCGTGATCTGGACGGCAGGGCTTCCCGTCGGATGGATGAACCGGTTCGGGCGTCGTGGCGATTTTTCCTATGGCATGTACCTTTACGCCTTCCCGGTGCAGCAGACGCTGGCGATGTACGGGGGTGCGCGATGGCCGATCGCCGTCTATTTCGCGGCCAGTTTCGTCATCACGCTCGTCTGCGCAGTCGCGTCCTGGTATTGCGTCGAGCATCCGGCGCTTCGCGCGAAGCAGATGCTGCGGCGATTCGGCGGTCGCACGATCCCCGCGGAACACGGGCCGCCGGACGCAGGTTTGATCCCGCGCAAGGCGGCCGGTCCGGGCGGGCCCTAGGCTCAGCCAGGACGGTCGGCACGGGGCGGGACGCTGGCCGGGGCACGGTTGCGCACCAGGAGAGGGACGATGGTCACATACAAGGAATTCCATCGCCGGTCGATCGCGGACCGCGATGCTTTCTGGCGCGCCGAGGCGGCGCTCGTCGATTGGCAGGCGCCGTTCACGGCGGTGCTCGACTACACCGATCCGCCCTTCGCGAAATGGTTTGTCGGCGGACGCACCAACCTGTGCCACAACGCGGTCGATCGTCATCTCGCCGCGCGTGGCGACCAGACGGCCCTGCTGTACCTCTCCTCCGAAACGGGCGAGCGGAAGTCGTATTCCTATCGCGAGCTCGCGGCGGAGGTGAATCGTGCCGCGGCGATGTTCAAGGCGCAGGGAGTCGGTCGCGGCGACCGCGTGCTGATCTACATGCCGATGATCGCCGAGGCCGCGTTCGCGATGCTCGCGTGCGCGCGGATCGGTGCGGTCCATTCGGTCGTGTTCGGCGGCTTCGCCGCGGCGAGCCTCGCGACGCGCATCGACGACGCCAAGCCCAAGTTGATGGTGACCTCGGACGCGGGAATGCGCGCCGGCAAGGCCGTGCCGTACAAGCACCTGGTCGACGAGGCGATGCGCCTGGCCGCGTATCCACCGCATCGCGTGATCATCGTCAACCGCGGCCTCGATGCCGGCATGGCGATCGTCGCCGGCCGCGACCTCGACTACGCGACGCTGCGCGCGACCCACCTCGATGCGCAGGTGCCGTGCGAATGGCTGGAATCGTCCGAGCCTTCGTACATCCTCTACACCTCGGGTACGACCGGCAAGCCGAAGGGCGTGCAGCGCGACACCGGTGGCTACGCGGTCGCGCTCGCTTCGTCGATGCGCAGGATCTTCTGCGTCGAGCCGGGCGAGACGATGTTCACGACCAGCGACATCGGATGGGTCGTCGGCCACTCGTACATCATCTACGCGCCGCTCATCAACGGCTCGACGACGATCCTGTACGAGGGCTTGCCGATCCGACCCGATCCGGCGATCTGGTGGAGGATCGTCGCCGAGAACCGTGTGAAGACGATGTTCAGCTCACCGACGGCAATCCGCGTGCTGAAGAAGCAGGACCCCGTCTACATGAAGCAGCACGACGTGTCGTGTCTTCGCTATCTCTTTCTCGCCGGCGAGCCGCTCGACGAGCCGACCGCCCGCTGGGCGGCCGATTCGCTCGGCGTCGCCATCGTCGACAACTACTGGCAGACCGAAACGGGATGGCCAATCCTGTCGGCGCAGCCCGGCGTGGAAGAGACCCCGCGCAAGTTCGGCAGTCCGTCGTTCCCGGTCTATGGGTACGACGTGCGGCTGCTGGACGAGGCCACGGGCGAGGACGTCGGTGCCAACGAAAAAGGCGTGCTGATGATCGTCCCGCCGCTGCCGCCTGGCTGCATGTCGACGGTGTGGGGGGACGACAAGCGATTCGTCACGACGTACTTCTCGACGTTTCCGAACCGGCTCGCCTACTCGACGTTCGATTGGGCAATGCGCGATGCCGACGGCTATTACTTCGTGCTGGGCCGCACCGACGACGTGATCAACGT
>JBDTRG010000117.1:0-9784 GCA_039931775.1 Betaproteobacteria bacterium
CTTCGGGGCCGAGGTCGATGATCCAGTCCGCGGTCTTGATCACGTCGAGATTGTGTTCGATCACGACAACCGTGTTGCCGTGGTCGCGCAGCCGGTGCAGTACCGTGAGCAGCATCTCGATGTCGTGGAAGTGCAGGCCGGTCGTCGGCTCGTCGAGGATGTACAGCGTGCGGCCGGTGTCGCGCTTCGACAGCTCGAGCGCGAGTTTCACGCGCTGCGCCTCGCCGCCGGACAGCGTGGTCGCCGACTGCCCGAGCGTGATGTAGCCCAGGCCGACGTCGAGGAGCGTCGCGAGTTTCCGTGCGACCGACGGCACCGGCTCGAAGAACGGGAACGCCTGCTCGACCGTCATCGACAGCACTTCGTGGATGTTCTTTTCCTTGTACTGGATCTCGAGGGTCTCGCGGTTGTAGCGCTGCCCGTGGCAGACGTCGCAGGGAACATAGATGTCGGGCAGGAAGTGCATCTCGACCTTGATCAGCCCGTCGCCCTGGCACGCTTCGCACCGTCCACCCTTCACGTTGAACGAGAAGCGGCCGGGTCCGTATCCGCGCTCGCGCGCAGACTTGACCTGCGCGAACAGTTCCCGGATCGGCGTGAACAGTCCCGTGTAGGTGGCCGGATTCGACCGCGGCGTCCGGCCGATCGGGCTCTGGTCGACGCTGATCACCTTGTCGAAGTACTCGATGCCGTGCATCTCGTCGAACGGCGCGGGCTCGGTCGTGCTGCCGTACAGATGCCGCGCGACCGCGTGGTACAGCGTGTCGTTTATCAGCGTCGATTTGCCCGACCCCGATACGCCGGTGACGCAGACGAACACGCCGACCGGCAGCTTGAGCGTGACCTTCTGCAGGTTGTTTCCGCGAGCGCCTTCGATGGTCAGCGTGCGCGACGGGTCCACGCGATGCCGGCGCGCGGGCATCGGAATCTGGCGGCGGCCGGCGAGATACTGGCCGGTCAGCGAATGCGCGGCGAGGCGGATCTCCTCGGGCGTGCCTTGCGCAACGACCTGGCCGCCGTGCTCGCCGGCGCCGGGGCCCATGTCGACGATGTAGTCCGCGGCGTGGATCGCATCGAGATCGTGCTCGACGACGATCACGCTGTTGCCGAGGTCGCGCAGGTGCTTGAGTGTGGCGAGCAGGCGATCGTTGTCGCGCTGATGGAGGCCGATCGACGGTTCGTCCAGCACGTACATCACGCCGGTCAGGCCCGAACCGATTTGCGACGCGAGCCGGATGCGCTGCGCTTCGCCGCCCGAGAGCGTCTCGGCCGAGCGATCGAGCGCGAGGTAATCGAGGCCGACATTGTTGAGAAACGCGAGCCGGCTGACGATCTCCTTGATGATCCGGTCGGCGATCGCGTGCTTCTGGCCGGGGAGCACCAGCCGGCCGAAATGGGCGGCCGCTTCCTTGAGCGGCAATCCGGAGACCTCGAAAATCGCGCGCGCATCGGCGCCCTCGCCCACCTTGACGTGCCGCGCTTCGCGTCGCAGCCGCGTGCCGTTGCACTGCGGACACGGTTGCGAGTTCAGGTACTTCGCCAGTTCCTCGCGGACCATCAGCGAGTCGGTCTCGCGATACCGGCGCTCGAGATTGGGAATGATCCCCTCGAACACGTGCTCGCGCGTCATCGGCTTGCCGCGGTCCGACAGGTACGTGAAGGGAATCTTCTCGGCGCCGCTGCCGGATAGGATGATCTGCTGCACGCGCTCCGGAAGCCGCGCAAACGGGCGCTCGAGATCGAAGCCGACGTGCTTCGCGAGGCTCCCGAGCATCTGGAAGTAGAACTGGTTGCGCCGGTCCCAGCCCTTGATCGCCCCGGACGCGAGCGAGAGCTGCGGAAACGCGACGACCCGTTTCGGATCGAAGAAGCTGATCGAGCCCAGCCCGTCGCAGCGGGGGCACGCGCCCATCGGATTGTTGAACGAGAAGAGCCGGGGCTCGAGCTCCGCGAGCGAATAGTTGCAGATCGGACACGCGAACTTCGCCGAGAAGAGGTGCTCGCGACCCGTGTCCATTTCGACGGCGATTGCGCGCCCGTCGCCGTTGCGCAGCGCCGTCTCGTACGATTCGGCCAGCCGCTGCTTCATGTCGGCGCGCACGCGCAGGCGATCGACGACGACCTCGATCGTGTGCTTCGTGGTCTTCGCGAGGCGCGGCACCGCGTCGATCTCGTGAACCGTGCCATCGACGCGGACGCGGACGAAGCCCTTCGCGCGGAGCTCGACGAAGAGCTCGAGCTGCTCGCCCTTCCGGTTGACGACGACCGGCGCGACGATCATCAGCTTCGTGTCCTCGGGGAACGCGAGCGTCGCGTCGACCATCTGCGAGATCGTCATCGCCGCGAGCTTCTGCTCCGGATGGTCGGGGCAGTACGGGTCGCCGACCCGCGCGTAGAGCAGCCGCAGGTAGTCGTGGATCTCGGTGACGGTGCCGACCGTCGAGCGCGGGTTGTGCGAGGTCGCCTTCTGCTCGATCGAGATCGCCGGCGACAGACCTTCGATCAGGTCGACGTCCGGCTTCTCCATCAGCTGCAGGAACTGGCGCGCGTACGCCGACAGCGATTCGACGTAACGGCGCTGGCCCTCGGCGTACAGTGTGTCGAACGCGAGCGAGCTCTTGCCGGAGCCGGAAAGGCCGGTGACGACGATCAGCCGGTGGCGCGGCAGGTCGAGGTTGACGTTCTTGAGGTTGTGCGTGCGCGCACCGCGGATGCGGATGTATTCCATACCGTTTGTCTTAGGCCTTCCGATGCATGCCGGGCAAAGGGCAACCTGCTACTATACCGCCAATCGGCATCCCCTTCCGAGCCGCGCAATCCGCCGCACATTCGCGCTCTTAGCAACCCCCGGCGCAACCGCCCCTCCGCCCGTTTCAGTCCGCCCTATGCCGCACGACCGCGAGGCCCCGAATTCCGCGGGTGCTGCACGCCCCACTTCGCCGTCGATGACCGCCGGCGAACGGCGCGCAACCGTCGGGCTCGCCGGAATCTTCGGATTGCGGATGCTCGGCATGTTCATCGTGCTGCCGGTGCTCGCGCTGTATGCCGAAGCCCTTCCCGGCGGACGCGACCACGCGCTCGTCGGGCTTGCGCTCGGCGCCTACGGCCTCACGCAGGCGGTGCTGCAGATACCGTTCGGATGGGCGTCCGATCGCTGGGGCCGAAAGCCCGTGATCGTCGCGGGACTCGTCATCTTCGCGCTGGGCAGCTTCATCGCGGCGTGGGCGCCGACGATCGCGTGGACGATCGTCGGGCGCACCGTGCAGGGCGCCGGCGCGATCTCCGCAGCGGTGATCGCGCTCACCGCGGACCTCACGCGCGATGCCGTGCGGTCCCGGGCGATGGCCGCGATCGGCATGACGATCGGCGCGACGTTCGCGCTGTCGCTCATCCTCGCTCCCGTCCTCGCCCCGCTGATCGGCGTGCCCGGCATTTTCGTGATGACCGGCGTATTGGCGCTCGCCGCGGTCGCGGTGCTGCGGTACGCGGTGCCGGATGCCGCCGCACCGCCGCCGCGCCTCGACACCTCGGCGCAGTGGAAGCGCGTGCTGGCCGACCGCGAGCTGCTGCGTCTCAACTACGGAATATTCGCGCTGCACGCGGCGTTGCTGGCGCTCTTCGTCCAGGTGCCGTTCATGCTGCGCGACAACGGCATCGAGCCGGCACGGCACTGGCTCGTCTATCTGCCGGTGCTGGTCGCGTCGGTCGTGTTGATGTGGCCGGCGCTGATGCAAGCGGATCGTCCCAGCCGCGGCAAGCCGATCTTCGTCGGCGCGGTCCTGCTGCTCTTCGTCGGACAGGCGTTGCTCGCCGCAGCCGGCACGTCGTTGCCGCTGACGATCGCCGCGCTCGTGGTGTTTTTCACCGCCTTCAATCTGCTGGAGGCGACGCTGCCGTCGCTCGTCTCGAAGTTCGCGCCGCCGGGGATCAAGGGCACGGCCGTCGGTGTCTATTCGAGCGTGCAGTTCCTGGGCACGTTCGTCGGCGCCGCCGGCGGCGGCTGGCTGTCGCAATGGCACGGCGCGCCAGCGGTGTTCGGATTCTGTCTCGCACTTACCGCGGTATGGGTGATGGTCAGCGCGTCGATGGCGGCGCCGCCCGTCTACAATGAAGGCACCTACTCGATGGGAGAAACGTGAAATGGCTTCGGTAAACAAGGTGATCCTGATCGGCAACCTCGGTCGCGATCCGGAAACGCGCTACACGACGGGCGGCGATGCCGTGACGAATCTGCGCATCGCCACCACCGAAACGTGGAAGGACAAGGCCGGCGAAAAGCAGGAAAAGACCGAATGGCACACGGTGGTTCTCTTCGGTCGTCAGGCTGAGATCGCCGGCGAGTACCTGAAGAAAGGCCGTCCCGTCTACATCGAGGGTCGCCTGCAGACGCGCAAGTACACCGACAAGGAAGGCGTCGAAAAGTATTCGACCGAGGTCGTTGGCGATCGCATGCAGTTGCTCGGCGGTCGCGAGGGCGGCGCAGCGGGCGGTGGCGATACCGAGTTCAGCGGCGGCGGATCGGGCTCGCGCCCGTCCGGTGAAACGGGGGGCGGAAGCAGTCGCGGCGCCGGTGGGGGCGGTGGTGGCGGTGCCGGCTCGAAGGGCGGCGCGAAGAAATCCAATCCCGACGATCTCGACGACGACATCCCGTTCTGATCAGACGGGCATCGTCCGATTGGAAGTGTCAGCCGCGCGACAAACCGGGCATGCCGTTGCGAATCTGCGAAGGGCGCTGCCGACGGTCCGCTTGCAGCAGGCAGGCCGGCCCGACAGCACGATGCCGGTGACGCGATGGGTGATCGACGTGAGCGCGCCCACCGGCATCTGAATCTGCGTCAGGTTGAAACACGCAGGTCGCGGCACGCTGCGCCGGCTCATGGTGAGCCTGCACGCACGCCGAACGCCGCGAGCCGCTGGCTCAGCGCCGGCAGCAGGTCTTGTTCGAACCACGGGTTGCGCTGAAACCACGGCGTGTTGCGCGCGGAAGGATGCGGCAGGGGAAGGTAGTTCGGCGCGTATTCACGCCAGGCCTTGACCGTCTCCGTCAGCGACCCTTTGCGGCGACGACCCAGAAAATGACGTTGCGCGTGCAGGCCGATCAACAGCGTGAGTTCGATGTGCGGCAGTCGGGCCAGCAACTGATCTAGCCATAGCGGTGCGCATTCGCGCCGCGGCGGCAAGTCTCCGCCTCGGCCCCGGCCGGGGTAGCAGAATCCCATCGGAATGACCGCAACCTCTGACTCATCGTAGAAGTGCGACTTGTCCAGGCCGATCCAGGCGCGCAGGCGATCACCACTGGGGTCGTCCCATGGAATCCCCGAAGCGTGCACACGAACGCCGGGCGCCTGTCCCACCACCAGGATGCGCGCAGACGCACCAACCTGCAGCACGGGCCGCGGGCCTAGTGGAAGGTGCGCCTCGCACACGCGGCAGCTTCGCGCTGCGGCGAGCAGGGCTTCGAGATCCTGGGACGGCGTGATGACCACGGGTTCGCGCGGCCGCGTCGCCGCATTCATGCGTGTTCCCGCCCGTGCTTCGGTCGGATCGCTACATGCCCGGCGGGCTCCGCGGTCCGAGCATCGTCACTGTCGTCACCCGAGGTCGGCGGCGGGTAGGTCAGATGCAAGCCCTCGACATGGGCGAACGACGTGAGAGCGTGCGCCTTGCGCCCGTGCGGTCCGATGATGTCCTCCGCGCGAACGCCTCGAACCAAGAGCGCGTCGGCGATCATCGAGCGGTGACAGCGCCAGGGCACCGCTTCGGCACACATCAGTGCGCACCTCCGGGTGCGCGCGAGTTCCACCACCTGGTCGACGTTCTCGGCGAAGTCGGAGGACTGCATGTAGTCCGCGTAGCCTCTGAACGAAGCGTTATGCCACCCAGTGTTCGGCGAGTCGACGCGTGCGTGACGCAAGCCCCCCAGGCCAGGCATGTGCGAATAGTCGATACCGGCGGCAGCGAGCGACGCCGGGAGCGAATCGAGATTGAATTGCGGGTTGTGACGTGAACGTGGGATCGTCCTCACGTCGATCACTTCTGCGACTTCGTTCGTCCATAGCAGGCCGATGAAGTCCTCGATCGGCCGATTCGAATGCCCGATGGTGCAGACCATGGATTCATGTATCGAGGCACCCATGCGAATGTCGATCAACTCCCCCGACAGCGCACGGTGAATGGTCGTGTGTCGGGTCGTGTGTTGAAGCTGCTTACCATAGCATGAGCTCAACGACGGTGGGGCCTGCGTGCGCCACCGAACGCAAGCTCTTGATTTGCGAGTCTCGCGTCAGATCGACTTTTGCCCGCCAGATCGTCGAAAGGCCGCTTTGTGGTGCGATCGGGAAAGTCTGAACGTGGCTGGTTGCCGGCTATCGTTGCGTAGCCGTCGGCGCAGGCAGATGTTTACGTGGCGTCACGGGTGGGCGAAAATCCCTACGCATGCTCAGTCACATTGAGCGCTATTTACGAGTTTGGGTCGACACGAGTTCACTGAGTCCGGTCAAAAGCGACAGGGGTCATCATGCAGCGTGCGATAGGCAAGACGGCCCGCCGGGCGGGGGTTGGGTTGACTTTGGCGGCGATCACCGCACTCGGCACCACCGGCGCAGTCGCAGCGGAGATCGAAGTTTGGCATGCCGATTCACTCGCCGGCCCGATGCGCGCACTCAAGGCCGCTTACGAGTTGAAAAATCCCGGCGTGACGGTCAACCTGACCTCGGGAGTGTCGAAGCCGCTCGCCGAGCGCATTCTCAAAGGCGAGGTCTGCGACGTCTTCGTGCCTTCATCGCCCGCCGTCGTCGACGACGACCTGATGGGAAAACCGATCGGCGGCGCCGGTAGGCTCGCCGCCACCTGGTACGTGGTGGTCTCCGCCAACGAGATGGCAATCATCACGGCCAAGGGCAATCCCCTCGGCATCGCAAAGGTCGGCGACCTCGTCAAGCCCGGCGTCCGGTTCGCACGCGTGACCGGCGAGAAGGACCTCGCCACCGGCCGCACGATCGAATTCATCAAGCGCGCCGCCGCGCTCGAAGGCACGCCGGAGCTCGCGCAAAGAATCATCGACAGCGCGCCGGCCAACGCGGAAAAGCCCATCTCCGTTCCGATCACCGTGAATGCCGTCCGGCAGGGAAATGCCGACGCAGGCGTCGTCTATTACTCGGCGGCCGTCGCGGCGAAAGCCGACGTCGACATCGTTCGATTCCCCGCCAGCGTCAACATGAGCGAGGCCATCCGCAACGCCGCGCTCGTCCCGGGCACCGCGAAAAACGTCGTCGATGGCATTGGTTTCGTCGCTTACCTGATCACGCCGGAAGCTCAGACCATCTTCGCGAGCACGGGCCAGCCGCCGGTGGTGCCCGCGATTCGCCGCGGCACCGTGCCGGCCGAAATCCGGTAGAACGGGGGTCAACCGACCGTCGCGAACGCTATCGCTGGCGCGCGGCTGCGATCCCACGTCGCGACGCAACCAGCTTCGCGCCCAAAAGGGCAAGCGGGAGCAACGAAATCAGAAACGCGAGGTGATACCAGACAGGAAACCTGTCCCAAAGTCCGACGTGGACGGGGATGAACATTGCGATCAGGAACACCCCGACCATCGCGGGAACCCACCCCCTGCCCCTCGCGATCCACGCCGCGACCGATCCGGCGACCACACTCGACGCCGCGCCGACCAGCAGCCGTCCGATCATCATCGCGATCGTGAACTCCATCGCGGGTTCGGTCTCGGCATAGCCTGGCATGAGCGTCCGCAACGCCAAATTCGCGACCGTGGCGAAACCCACCCACGCGATGAGTCCGGCCACAACGCCGACGAGGCCTCGTCCCATGCTTTCCCCTGAGTTCGCTGCCGCCGGCACGCGCGGCGGCGTTCCGGCGCGCCACCGAACCGGACGCCGATTGGAGCGTCCAATATGCAACACCTATGCCGGGATAGGCAAGTCCGGCAAAATTGACGTCCGCCTGTCGATTGCCGGTCACCGCAACCGGCCGGTCGAGGCCGGAAATGGACCTACTTCACCATGCATTTCGTTCCGTTTTTCTTCGCCATCGTTTTCGCATTCGGATCAGGAGCCGGTATGGCCGCAGATCGACTCAGCACGCATGCCGAGCGCACCGCATTTCGGGAAACGGGCCGATACGACGAGGTCGTCAGGCTCTGCGGGGCGTTTCAAACCGCCTATCCGAACGCCGTGCGCTGCATCGAATTCGGCCGCACGCCCGAGGGCCGGCCGATGATGGCCATGGTCGTCACGCGCACCGGCGCGCTCACCGCCCCAAGCGCGCACCGGCGGCGCATCCCGGTGCTGCTCGTGCAGGGCGGCATCCACGCCGGCGAGATCGACGGCAAGGATGCCGGATTGCTCGCGTTGCGCGAGATGCTCGACGGCCGCGCCGCGCCAGGCGCGCTCGGCAAGCAGGTGCTGGTGCTCGTGCCGGTGTTCAACATCGATGGCCACGAGCGCTTCGGACGCTGGAATCGCCCCAACCAGCGCGGTCCCGTCGAGATGGGCTGGCGCACGACCGCGCAGAATCTCAACCTGAACCGCGACTACGCGAAGGCCGATTCGCCGGAAATGCAGGCGATGCTGCGTCTCGTCGACGAATGGGATCCGCTGGCCACAATCGATCTGCACGTTACCGACGGCGCGATGTTCGAGCACGACCTGTCGATCCAGGTCGAACCGCTGCACGCCGGCGACCCGGCGCTGCAAGCCGCTGGGGCGGCGCTGCGCGACGCCGTGATCGGCGATCTCCGCGTGCAGGGTTCGCTGCCGGTGGCGTTCTACCCGTCGTTTGCGACCGAGGACGACCCCGCTTCCGGCTTCGTCGACGGCGTTTCGCCACCGCGTTTTTCGACGGGTTACTTCTACCTGCGCAACCGGTTCGGTATGCTGGTCGAGACACATTCTTGGAAGGACTATCCGACCCGCGTGCGGATAACCCGCAACGTGATCGTGTCGGTGATCTCGCAGATCGCCACGCATGGCGCCTCGTGGTTGGAACTGGCGCGCGCCGCCGACGTTCGCGCCGCGGGTCTCGCGGGACAAGGCGTCCCTCAAAGCTACAAGGCCAGCGACAAGACGCGGATCGTCGAATTCCGCGGTTATGAATACACGCGGACACCGTCGGCGATTTCCGGCGCGCTGATGACCACCTATGATGAGCGCAAGCCGCAACTCTGGCGGCTGCCGCTGCGCGACGAGTTGCTGGCCGACTCCGTGGTCACCGCCCCGCTCGGAGGCTACCTGGTGCCGGCCGCGCACGCGCAATGGGTGGGGCAAAAACTGCGTTTGCACGGAATCGCCTTCCGCACGATGCGGGTGCGACAGCGCGCGATCGAGGTGGAGACGTTCCGCGCCGACAAGGCGACATTCAGCGCACGATCGGCCGAGACCCGTCAGCGCCTCGAGATCGACGGTGCTTGGAAGGCCGAAATCCGCGACGTCGGTGTCGGCGCGCTGTTCGTTCCGATCGCGCAGCCCAAGGCTCGGCTGGTGATGGCGCTGCTCGAGCCCGTGGCGCCGGATTCGCTCGTCGCCTGGGGCTACTTCAACGCCGCGTTCGAGCGCAAGGAATACATGGAGGACTACGTCGCCGAGGAGGTCGCGCGCGAACAGCTCGCCGCCGACGTCACGCTCGCGGCGGAATTTCAGCGCAGGATTGCCGACGACGCGGCATTCGCCGCGAGCAAAGCCGCGCGGCTCGAATTCTTCTACCGCCGCCATCCGTCCTGGGACGAGCAGTTCAATCTGTACCCGGTGATGCGGATTGCCACGGTGCCGAA
>JBDTRG010000118.1:0-12444 GCA_039931775.1 Betaproteobacteria bacterium
TCGACCTTGCCGACCAGCGAGGAGATGTCCTGGTTGTTCTCGTCGCCGGGCTCGGTCTTGGTGATCGCCACCTGCCGCAGTACCGACGGATTCACGCGCACGACGCGAAACTTCGACAGGTCGCCGTCGTACTCCTGCATCCGCTTGACGGCCCACGGCGACATGATGCCGGTCAGGTAGCGCCGCGGAATGCCGTAATCGGCCTCGAGCACGTCGCCAAAACGCTCAGGTGCGAAGAGGCCGAGCGGCGATTCGTTGACCGGCGAACCCTTGATTGCGTAGATCGGTCGGAGTTCCATCACCGACTTCAAGCGCTCGGCGATCGACGATTTTCCGCCGCCGACCGGTCCCAGCAGATAGAGGATCTGCTTGCGCTCTTCCAGGCCCTGAGCGGCGTGCTTGAAGAACGCGACGATCTGGTCGATCGCCTCTTCCATCCCGTAGAACTCGCGGAACGCCGGAAAGCGCCGGACGACGCGATTGCCGAAGATGCGTCCGAGGCGGGGATCGTTGCGGGTGTCGACGAGTTCGGCCTCGCCGACTCCGGCGAGCATGCGCTCGGCCGCGGACGCATACGCCGACGGGTCGCGTTTGCACAGTTCGAGGTAGTCCTCGAGACTCATCTCCTCGCCTTGCGTGGCCGAGTAACTCGATCGAAATGCTTCAAGCAGCGTGGGCATGTTCGTCTTCCCGATAGACATTAGTGCGAAATGCCGATAGTCGGGCCTTTCGATTCCGCCTCCGGCATCCGAGGCGGCTCACCTCTTGGTCTTGAGGAAACGCATTGCGCCAACGTCACATCGACTGGCCGTCGCGGAAGCTGCATCGCGGCGGCGGGCGATTCCGGAAGCATGACCCGCGCAAAGTCTGGCTTGCGCCGGCATACCGGATCGCCGGGCCTCATGGAGGCTCGAGAGTTGTACTGCATAACCCGTGCCAGCCCGGGCAGATCAATCGCGTGGAGAGCGTGGCCGCCGATGCACCATGGCTGCAGGCCAAGCAGTCGGCAGGCGACGCCGCCCGAAAATGCGCGACGATCTGCCCATTTTCGTCTCGGCAGGACGCCTCATACCCGGGTTGTGCTCACGCAAGCGGCGCCACAACGCGTGCCGCGGACCGGCTTGGTGCGCGCCGGGTTCAGTTTATGCGCATAGGTTCAGTGGCCACCTGCCTGGCTGCTCGCCGTTCCGCGCGCGGGATGAGGCGAGCGGATTCATCCCTGAGTATCGAATAGCACTCGCAGGCGCGCCGTTCCAGCAGTTGACGGTCGACGACGGTAATCCGGCATCGGCTGCAACGGATTGCACCTTCCGCCTGCAGCCTGCCCACGGTCGCGGTGACGCTTTCTCGGCGCACCCCCAGCAATTGGGCAATGCACTGGTGCGTAAGCGCGAGCTCCCCGGTTGGCGATCGATCGAGCGTGGTCAGCAGAAACCGGCAGACCTGCTCTTCAATGTCATGGTGCCCGCGGCAAACGGCGGTTTGCGCGATTTGTGTGATGAGAAACTGCGCGTATCGCAGCAGTACGTTGCGCAGAGGTCGGCATCGTTCGAACTCCGCCCGAAGCAAGTCGGCGCGTATCCGGTATCCGACGCATTCGCCGCGCACGATTTCCCGGCCGGTAGTCGCTTCGCCTCCCATGAACAGGGAAGTTCCGATCATGCCCTCGTTGCCGGCGACCGCAACTTCCGCAGTCGCGCCACTCGCCAGTTCCTGCGTCAGCGTCACGATGCCCGTAACCGGAAAGTAACCGTGCCTGGCAGGGCATCCCGCCTCGCGCGCGACGTGTCCGAAGGGGAGCGCGACGAACTCGAGCGCCGGCCACAGCCTCTCGTAGTCCTCCAGCGGCAACGCGTCGAGGAGACGATTGCCCCTCGAATGCACCCGCAATCCCTTGGGATGCGGCCGGGCTGCGTAGCGTTGGGTTGCGCGGTGCGAAGCGAACACCGACTTGCAAATGCCGCGATCGAGGCGGCGAAGCAAATGGTCACCCAGCGGAGCGGCCTCGGTATTTTGCGGAGGAATGTATCGGCCTGGCGCACCCCCTGCCGCGATCTTGCTCAGTGGGCTCGACATCGGTTGTGGTTCGTGCATCGACCTCTCCCGTAGGAATTGTTTTACGCATTGGCGCGCGTCATTACTGGAGCAACACGCGTGCCTTTGTCGCGCCCGCGCCTACCGCATGCGAGCGTTCCAACGTAATGCTTCGATCTAACAGGGAGTTTTGTAACGAACGCGCCGATTGGGCCTTCGCTTGTCGACACCGATCATGGACGGGTTGGCATCGGGAACTCCAATGCGATGTAAAACGTTCCCTGTTCGCCGTCGCAGAACGCGCTGCACCTTCGCGAAATGCCGACGCGTCAATGGGAGAATCGCCTACGCGGTTCTGCCGTTCGGCGGTTTCCTCGGAATGGAAAATAAGTTGTTCACAGGTCCGGCGGCGACTTCCCCCGATCGGAGGTACAGCCGGTCCAGGACCTCGCGGGTGGCACGGCCGAAAAGAGCCTCCAGCCCCGTCGCGATCCCGTCGACATCGCAAGCGGGTTCGCGCCTCGACCATAGGGTCGCCAGCGCTTCGCGATGCCCGGCGACGACCTCCACGACGAGCGGCGCCCAGAACGCTGGGTATTCGGTCTCGACCCAGTCCCCGCGGCCGCGCCCGTAGTGCGCCACCGCAAGGTAGCGCAGCACCGCCGAGGTGACGACGGCCGACAGGAACGCGTCGTCCCAGCGCAATGCGGTGCCGGATTTTCCCCGCGCGAGGTTCATTCCGCGCGCGACGCCGGCGCCACCGAGCGCGCCCAGTACGGCGCCGGCGAGCATGCCTCCACCCAGCGTGAGCCCGCCGGTGGCGAGATCGGCGGCGAGGCCGGTAAGCGCGCCGGAAACCACTCCGCCCATCATTGCGGCCTTGCCCTCGCTCATCGGCGCATCGACCGTCACGCCGGCCGCGAGTCGCGCAAGCACATCGCCTTTCGCGCGCCCATCGAGCCCGTAAGTGGCAATCAGCCGATCGGTGCTTGTGCGCAGGCCCTCGTCGAGCCGTCCGACCATCGCTTGCGCTGCGCGGGCTTTGACTTGGTCGACGTCGTCGCTGCCGATACCGAGGCTGCGACCGAACGCGCGTAACGCGCCACCGACGCCTGGTGGAGGTAGGACTTCGCGGTCGCATGCCGCCTGAGCGATCGGCGCGGCAAGCACCTTCATCGCTTCGCCAAATTGCGACTGTCGTCGTGCCTGCCACGCGTCGGCGATGCGCCGAAACGCCGCGCGGCGCTCCGCAGGCAGCGCGTTGCCGACGAGATCGAGCAATGCGATCTCCTGCACCCAGCAACGCGCGAACGCATCGAGGGTCGTTACGGCACGGATCGTCGCGCGCGGCCCGAGAACATCGCGCCAGCGCTCCTCGTCCGCTCGCTCAACATCGCGCGGCCGCGGGCGCCCGGTCTGGTTGAGCAGCACGATCACCGGCTTGCCGATCCATTCGAGGACCTCGAGTTCGGGCGCGAGGTAGCCGGCGTCCTCCGGTACTTCGGACGCATTGACGAGATAAAGCACCACGTCGGCATGATCGCGAACGTTGCCGACCGCCTGCTGCGACAGCCAGAATGCGCGATCGCGGAAACGGTCCCAGACCTGGGACAGGAACCAGCCGACCGGGTTGCCCTGCTGCCCGAGCCGGCGCGCGAGTCGCGCACTGTCGCCGAAACCGGGTGTGTCCCACAGGATCAAAGCGTCGCCTTCGGGCGTCCCGATCAGCGGATACGGCGTGGCGTCAAGCGTGACGTGCTGCGCATCGCGAACTTCACCGACGTCGCGGCCCAGCAGCGTGCGCGCAAGTGTGGTCTTGCCCGCGTTGGTATGGGAGATCAGCGACAGCGCGATCGACTGGCCGCCGGTCATTGCGCGCGGTCCCCGATCGCCGCGTCGAGCGCCGCGTCCACCGCAGCGAGGTTGGGGTTCGCGAGGTCGACGGACACCGACGGCACGCCGGCGGCGTCGCACACCTGCCGCCACGCGGTCCGGCGCGCATCGAGGCGCGCCGGTTCGCCACCCTGGCGCGCTATCCACCCGCTTTCGTCGATCACCGCGAACAGCGCTTCGGCGCCCACGCTCCGGCGCGCGAGGTCCTCGAGATACGAACCGTGGACTTCCCGTTCCGGCGTCGCGGTGGCACTGAATACCGCGACCAGCGTGGTTCCCGCAGCGGCGGCGCCTGCCCCGGCGAACGCGTCGTCCGTGCCGTAGGCAACCGGCGCGGCGACGAGCATCGCCGCGCTGCCGCCGAATGCACGCGCGACGAGCGCCTCCAGCCCGGCGAGCGCCGCGGCAGGCAGCGCATAGCTGTAGGGCATGACGCGCACGTGCGCCGGTCCGCCGCGATAGCCGCGCAACAGGCGTCGAAAATACGGGTCGTCGAGCGTGATCGGCACGCGTGCCGCGCGATGCCGTTCGATGGCGCCGGCGAGGCCTGCCAGCAGCAGGCGCGGAATGATCACGATGAGTCCCACGGTGGCGGCCATCAGATGGAGCCAGCGTGCCGCATTCTCTGCGCCGGGGGCGCGAACCGCCGCGATCGAGTCGACCGTCGGCACCGGGATGCCGGTGACGTACGCGCCCGGCGCGTAGGCGAACGCAACGATGGCGCGCACCCGGGTCGGGTCGAGAAAGGTGCTCTCCCAGCTCGCGCGGTATTCGAGCGCGAGGCCGCGCAGGTAGAGTCCTCCCACCACGCCGGCAGCGAGCGCGGCGGCGGCGAGATGCAATATGCGCGCGGCCCTTGCGCCATAGAGCGGACCGGCTCGCCGGGCCCAATCCTCGGCGAATGCGAGAATCGTTTCGCGCAACCCGCCGGAGCCGCGCAGCCGGGTTGCGCCGCCGGCGATGCGAGCGACGGCCGCACGCAGTGGACCGGGAGTCGCGCTCTCACCATAGCGAACGACGTAGCCGACGATGAGGACGGCGTAGACAGCGAGGTTCCAGGCCAGGAGCCCTAGCACAGGGGGCGCAAGGATGTTGATGCGCTTCGCGCCGTCGACCTGGTCGAGGAACGCGCCGGCCACGAACGCAAGCCCGATGACGACCCAGCCGCACCAGGGTCGCCAGCGCAGCGAGCGCACCGCGCGCGGCAGTGCCGGATGGCGCGTGCCGAACCGTTCGATCGCCAGCGTCGCGCGACGCGCGAGGAAGGCGTCGGGCGTGGCGTCGGCGCCGACGACCTCGGCCGCGGCACGACTCGCCCAGGCGCGATCCGCGTCGCTCCATAGCGCGCGTGCGCCGTCGGCGGATTCCATCGCCCGGACCGCGATGACCTTCATTGCCGAGGATTCGTCCATCCCGCCGGAATTCTACGCGGCGCTCGACCCTGCATCGCGCCCCATCGGATCGTCATGCCACAATCGGGTCGCACATGGCCCAGCACTTGGAGGTCCCTCATCACGTCGTCCTCGTCGGCGGCGGCCACAGTCACGTCGAGGTTCTGAGGCGATGGGCCCGAGTGCCTCCTCCCGGTGCGCGTCTTACCGTGGTCGCGGACCGTGCGCGATCCGTCTACTCGGGCATGGTCCCGGGATTCGTCGCCGGACAGTACCGGCTCGACGAAATCGAGATCGACGTCGAACGGATGGCGCGAAGGGCGGGCGCCGAGTGGGTCGAGGCGCGTGTCACGGGCCTCGACGCCGGGGCGCGACTCATTCGATTGCACGGCGCCCCGCCCATTGCCTATGCCACTGCGTCCTTCGATGTGGGCTCGACCGTATCCGGCCTCGATCGGCCGGGCGTCAGGCAGCACGCGCTGCCGACGCGGCCGATCGCTGAATTCGTCGAACGTGTCGACGCGCTGATCGAGCGCGCGCGTCAGCGGCCCCTGTTCCGTCTCGTCGTCGTCGGCGCCGGTGCAGGCGGCGTCGAGCTGGCATTCGCCTTCCGATCGCGCTTCGATCGTTTGGGACAACCCCGGGTATCGGTACTTCTCCTCGACCAGGGGCCTCGCGTGCTGCCCGGCTATCCGGGTTGCGCCGCACTGCGGATCGAGCGCAATGCACACTCGCGCGGCGTCGGGATTCGCTGCGATGCATCGGTCATCGAGGCGCATGCGGACCACCTGGCCATGGACAACGGTGAAGCGTTGGCCTGCGATACCTTGGTCTGGGTGGCCGGCTCGGCGAGCTTGCCGCTCTTCGACGACTCGGGACTCGAGCACGATGCGCAAGGCTACATCAACGTTCGCGCGACGCTGCAGGCCGTCGGCCACGACGACATCTTTGCCACCGGCGACTGCGCGAACCTCGTCAACCACCCAGGACTCGCCAAGGCCGGTGTCTACGCAGTGCGACAGGGACCCGTGCTGGCCCGCAACCTCGAGGCGCGGGTATCGGGACGACCGCAGCGTGAATTTCGACCGCAGCGTGACTTTCTATCGATCCTGAACCTCGGCGACGGACACGCGATTGCCGTCAAGTGGGGCATTTGCGCTCACGGCGCGTGGACGTGGCGCCTCAAGGACGCGATCGACCGTGGATTCGTCGGTCGATTTCGGTAGTCCGTTTCGTGCGGGGAAAAGCGCTCGGCGAATCGCCGGCCGCCGCGCTCCTCAGACGCGGTGCAGATGCAATCCGCCGCCGACGTTGAGTACTTCGCCCGTCGCAAAAGGAAGCTTCCCCAGCGCAATGGTGGCGACGGTCGTACCGACCTCCCCGGGCGCTCCCCAGCGATGCAGCGGCACTGCATCGGCTTCGATCAGGCGGTCGTAGGTTGCCTTCGCGGGCGCCGTCATGTCGGTTTCGATGATTCCCGGGCGAATTTCGAACACATGGATGTCGTCGCGTGCGAGCCTCGCCGCGAACAATTTGGACGCCATCGAGAGCGCCGCCTTTGTCATGCAATAGTCGGCCCGGTTGAGGCCAAGGATCTCCGCATTGGCGGACGTGATCGTCACGATCGACCGGTACGCAGATCCGCTGCCCGGCCTGCGCGCGGCGATCATCGCGCGCGCGACCGTCTGCGTCAGGAAAAATGTTCCCCTCAGGTTGATATCGACACTGCGATCGAAGCTCTCCGGCGTGAGTTCCAGCATGTCGCCGCGCCGCAGTGACGTGACGCCCGCATTGTTGACCAGGCAATCGATGGGGCCGAGCCGATCGCAGATCGAATCGACGAGGCCTGCGTGAGACGCGAGGTCGGCAATGTCCTGCTGGACGTAGATGGCGTTGCGACCGAGCGAGCGCAGCTCGTCCAGCGCCTCCGCGGCCTCGGCCGGGGTCTCCATGCTGACGCTTGCAATATCGAATCCCGCCGCGGCCAACGAGCGGGCGATCGCCCTGCCGATACCCCGCGCGCCCCCCGTGACCAGTGCTGTCGTCATGGCGTCTCAGACATCGAAGGCTTGGATGCGCACCAATCCCGCTACGGCTTGCGCTGCAACTCGTCTTCGACGTAGGCGCGCACGACCGACTCGAAATCGGCGTCGCCCGACAGCCCCAGCGACGCGGCACGCGCCACGTCCCACGCACCGGGCCAGCTGCCGACGATGCGCTCCACCGCCAGGTCACGCTCCCAGCGAATGCGCGCGACGGCCTCGGCGCCGCCCACCACCCGCAACGCGGAAACCATCTGATCGACGGTCACCGAGAGGCCCGGAAGGTTGACGATGCGGCTGATGCCCAGCGATTCGCCTGGGAGCTCATGGACCGCGATCAGGCATTCGATCGCCCGTCGCGGCGACAGGAGCCATACCCGCGTATCGCCGGACACCGGGCATACCGCCTCTTCGCCGTTCAACGGCTCGCGGATGATGCCGCTCGCAAACGACGAGGCGGCCTGGTTGGGGCGACCGGGTCGCACGCTGATCGTGGGCAGGCGCGCGACGCGGCCGTCGACGAATCCGCGGCGGCTGTAGTCGGCGAGCAGCAACTCGCCGATCGCCTTCTGCGCGCCGTATGACGAACGCGGATTGACGGCAGTCGTATCCTGTACCGTCTCGGGCAGCTCACCGCCGAAGACCGCGACCGAGCTCGTGAAGAGCACGCGAGGCTTGGTTCCAGCGAGGCGGCAGGTTTCGAGCACCAGCCGCGATGCATCCAGATTGACACGCATGCCCAGGTCGAAATCCCTTTCGGCCTGGCCGCTGACGACCGCCGCAAGGTGAAAGACCGACGATGTCCCGCTGTCGATGGCACCGCGCAGGACCGACGGGTCCGAGATGTCGCCAGCCATCACCTGAATTCGCGAATCGTCGAAGCCCACGGCGGCGACCACGTCCAGGAGCGTGATCCTTTCGATGCGCTGCTGCGCGCCGTCGGGGCCACATAGCGTTTCGCGCAGCAGCAGCTTGCGCGCCAGCCGCTGGCCGAGAAACCCCGCTCCGCCGGTGATGACGATCTTCATCGCATTGCGTTCGATTTGACTCTGATTGGGCGAACAATACCCTATCGGCCGCCCGGTCCCTCTTCGCGCCGCGACGGCGAGGTTTATCCGGTTATCATGCGGTCAGCGTGGACCGAAGTTTAGCTTGAGTCATGACCGATAACCGGTTGCTGCTCTGCCGCCCGCAGGGCGGATTCAACGATCTCCTCTGCCAGATCGAGTTGTGCTGCCGCTATGCCGAGCGCTTCGGTCGCACGGTCATCGTGGACACGGACTCGCACCACTCCCGCTACTTCAAGGACGCCTTCTCCAGGTACTTCGTCAGCGAACAAAAGCTCCTGATTCTGGACCTGAAGGGGATCCCACATCGGATCGGCAGTCTCACCGCGTTTCCCGATTTCGTCTCGGGAAGGCTCGACATCTATCGGATGCGATACGACCAGGACCTGCGCAAATTTGTCGAGGAAACCACCGGGCGCCCCATTTCATTTGATTTCAACAAGGACTATTCCGAGCCGTTGCTCGTCCACGACGCCGCGGGAGGCGGTACGGTTTCGCTCGCGGCGTTGTACAGAGTGCGCGTTCAGGAAGCCGTCAGCGAAGCCTTCTGGGCACGGCAACGCTTGATGGGCTCTGACTACACGGCGCTGCATATACGAAATACCGATTACAAGACCGCCTACGAAGGATGGATCGAGCAGAACAAAGGCAGGATTCATGGTTCCGTGTTCGTCGCCACCGACAACCGCGACACCCTCGCGCATTGCAGGTCAGCGTTTGGGGCGGAGCGCGTCTTCTCCTTCGCCGAGCTGCCGCCCGAGGCCGGTCACCCCGCGCATCATCTGGGTGGCACCATCGACGCGTACCGGCGCAACTGCGACGCCATTGTCGATCTGTTCTTGCTGGCGTATTCGAAGCAGCTTTATGTTTTCAAGGTCATGCCAAATGAGTTCGGCGTGAACTATTCCGGATTTTCGATGCTTGCCGTCAATCTCAGGAAGTCAGGGCCGCTGCTCCGTCGGTTGACCTCGATCCCGGGCAAATGACCGTGGCGGAGGGTGCAGCCACCTATTCTCGATAATATTATTGACGATATCGATTGGGGCCTGCTAACTTACTTGCGACGCAACTCATGGTGAGATTTTTCGCATGACACCCACCCACAAGCTTCCCCCGAACCTGTTCAAGCGCCGCCTTCGGGACGGCAGCAAAGGGGGGTGCCCGGCTTCAACTGGAACGAGTCGCAGAGCCTTTTCGCGCAGGGCCGCGCCGCGATGCGGCTCGATGGCATCGGCTTCGCCGCGCCGCTCGAAGATCCCACGAAGTCGCGCGTCGTCGGCAAGGTCGGCTACGGCATGATGCCACCCGGCCCGAAGCTGCAGGCCGTGGCGATGTTCACCAACGGGCACGGTATCTCGTCGTTTTCGAAGAAACGGCAGGCCGCGTGGCTCTACGTGCAATGGGCCTCCACCAAGACGAACCAGGCACGCTTGCTTCAGGCGGCAGCGGGCGCCCCGGTGCACAACTCGACCTACGAAAATCCGGCGATGCTGGCTTCGATGAATGTGCCGAAAGCCTGGGTGGATTGCATGGTGGCTTCGGCACGCATCTCGTTGCCCGGTTTGCCGATCATCGTCCCCGTCACGGAGTTCCGCGACGTCTTCGGCATCGCGTTGACGAACATGATCAATGTTGCGGACCCGGCCGCTGAAATGAAAAGGGCCACCGCGGAGTTCCAGCCGGTACTCGCCAAGAGCGAGAGGGCCTGACCCTGGTCACCATCAGGTACGGCGGACAGCTGGCATGCGCCCCGTGACCCGAGTCGCGTTTCTCGACGATTGGCAGCGCGTGGCGCGCGTCAGCGCGGATTGGACACCGCTCGAATCGCGCACCGAAGTCTCGTTCTTCGAAGAGCCGTTCGGCTCGGAGGACGAGGCCGCCGCGGCGCTTTCGGGTTTCGACATTATCCTCACGACGCGCGAGCGTACGCCGTTTCCGAAATCGCTTATCGATCGACTCCCTGCGCTTCGCATGTTCGGCCTGACCGGGCATCGCGCGGGCCAGATCGACATCGCCTACCTGCAGAAACGCGGCGTCGTCGTTTGCTACACCGATGGCGGGCCGGGGGTCGAGAGCACGGCGGAACTCGCACTTGCCCTGATGCTTGCAGCAGCCCGCCGCGTACCGGCAGGCGAAGCGTCGGTGCGCGCCGGGCGCTTCCAGCTCGACACGCCGACCGGATTCGTGCTCGCGGGAAAGACACTCGGTCTCGTCGGTTTGGGTCGCATCGGCGCGCGGATGGCAAGCTACGGCGCCGCGCTCGGCATGAAAGTCCTTGCCTGGAGCCAGAACCTCACCAACGAGCGGGCGGCCGAGGCGGATGCGCGCCTGGTCGCCAAGGACGAGCTGCTCGCCCAATCCGATGTCGTCAGCATGCATCTCGTGCTGTCGCCGCGCACGCGGGGCATCGTCGGCGCTGCCGATATTGCGCGAATGAAGCCCGGCGCGATTCTCGTCAATACCTCGCGTGCTCCGCTGGTCGACGAGGGGGCGCTGATCGCCGCCCTGAAGGAAGGTCGAATCGTAGCGGCGCTCGATGTGTACGAGCGGGAACCGCTGCCTGCCGGTCATCCCCTCCTGGCTTGTCCGAATACGATCCTGACACCGCATCTCGGCTACAGCGTGGTCGAGGTCTACCGCGTGTTCTGCGAGCAGGCCGTCGAGAACACGCTGGCCTTTCTCGCCGGTCACCCGATCCGCGTTTTGCCGACACAATGATGGCCAGCGCAAGGTCACGGGCCGGTCCTCGGGGTCGGGCGTTAGCAGCGGAACAGTGTCATTCCACGGCGGCCTGCACAGGATTCGGTTGCCGCTTTTCCGTTGAGACCCTAAGCAGCGCGCCAACTCGATAGGCCGCGTGCGCGAACTTGCCCTACGGCAATGTCGCGAATAGCGCCATCACGATGCCCAAGTGGATGGCGAGCACATGGCTTCCATCCCTCTACAACTGCTACGAGCCTCGCGCCGCGCCATCATAACCGGCAGCAGCCCATTTTTGCCTCGGGCACTGCACCGTGGCTGTGTACGTTAACGTACAGACTGCCGCAACTGGAAACACCAAGACTTGCACCATTTGGGCGGCGAGTCGTTTCCATGCCTTTGCGCGCTCCGCACGCCTGAAGCTGGAAGGTGCGAATGTCGATCGGAAGGATCTCTTCAACAGTTAGACCCAATTGAGTCGCCCGTTGGCTATCGGTACTTCCTCGTGCATTCCGGGGCGCCTTGGAGCCCGAAGCTCGCGGTACTGGCGAGTCCGCGGCTGTCGCGCGCGCGTTGGTATCGCAGCACTTGTTCTGGTTTCCGCCGCTGCGTTGGCCGCGGTTCCGCCGCCGCTAGGCACGGCGGGGAGCTATGCGGTCCTCGGCACGAACTCCGTCCCGGATGCGGGAACGGTGGTCTGCACCAGTTCCGTCATCGACGGAAACGTGGGGTCCACCTTCACCTCGATCAGCAACACCGGGTGCACGATTTCAGGGGCGATCGACACACCGATCGCCAGCACCGTTGTAGCGGATTTCGGCAACGCGTATAGCGCTGTCGACAGCTTGAACCCAGCGTGCGACGGCGTCGTGCCGATCACCAGCGCCACGCTTGCGCCTGGCGTCTATTGCGCCCCGGCTGCAGTTACGTTGGGCGCAGGCGTCATCTTCACTCTCAGCGGGACAGCAAACGACGTCTGGGTTTTCAGGATTGGGACCCTTGGAACCGGCGCCCTCACCGGCACCGGCTTCCAGGTAGTCATGAGTTCCTCCGCCCAGGCGTGCAACGTGTATTGGCGCACCGCCGATGCCGCGACGTTGACGGATTCGGATTTCAAGGGAACGATTCTCTCGGGCGCCGCGATCACGACGACTCGGGGAAGCTACGAAGGGCGGGCTCTGTCGAGTACCAACGTGACGGTGACCAACGCAGCACCCATGCTGGGTTGTGCCGCGTCGGCCTCGATCACCGTCAACAAGAGTTTCAGCCCGGTCAGCGGCGCTACGGTGCCGGTGGCACTCACCTGCACCTCGGGCA
>JBDTRG010000119.1:0-7838 GCA_039931775.1 Betaproteobacteria bacterium
TCCGGGCGTGCTCAACGAAGCCGGCGATCACGCCCGCGAGCTCGGCTTGAAACGCGTTGCGCTTTTCACCGATGCCCGACTCGTGTCCGGCGAGTACGTCGCGATCGTGAAAGCGTCGCTCAAGGCGGCGGGGGTCGACGCGACCGTGTACAGCGACATTTCGATCGAGCCCTCGGATGCGTCGTTCCAGGACGCGACGCGTTTCGCCGCGGACGGCCGGTTCGACGGCTACGTGTCGGTCGGCGGGGGGTCGGTGATGGACACGTGCAAGGCCGCGAACCTCTACACGGCGCACCCCGCGGAGTTCATGACCTACGTGAACGCGCCGATCGGCGGCGCACAGAAGGTTCCGGGGCCGGTGAAGCCGCACATCGCGTGTCCGACGACCTCCGGCACCGGATCGGAGACCACCGGCATCTCGATCTTCAACCTGCGCTCGCTGAACGCAAAGACCGGCATCATTTCGCGGCGGCTCATTCCCGACGTGGCGCTCATCGACCCGACAGTCACGGCGACGCTGCCGAAGAACGCCGTCGCCGCCACCGGCTTCGACTGCATGAGCCACGCGCTCGAGTCGCTGACGGCGCGCGCCTACCCGCGTCGCATGAGTCCGGCCAAAGGCCTCGACCGGCCGGTGTCGCAGGGCGCGAACCCGTTCTCCGACATGCTCGCGACCGAGGCGCTGAAGATCGTCGGCGCGTTTCTCGTTCGGGCGGTCAACGATGCGTCGGACACCGAGGCGCGAACCGAGATGATGTACGCGTCGATGCTCGCGGGCATCGCGTTCAACGCGGCCGGCTGTCACCTGCCGCACGGCCTGTCGTACGCGGTATCGGGACTCGCAAAGGATTGGCACGTGCCAGGGTACCCGGAAGGCAAGACGCTCGTTCCACACGGGATGGCGGTGGTGCTCAACAATCCGTCGGTATGGCGTTTCACCGCGTCGTGCTGTCCGGAGCGCCACCTGCACGGCGCGCGATGCCTGGGTGCCGCGACGACGGGCGCGACCGACGCCGATGCGGGTGACGTGCTGGCCGCGCGCGTGATCGAACTTATGCGCGCGACCGCGATGCCCAACGGCCTCAACGCGCTCGGCTTCGACGCGTCGCATCTCGACGCGCTCGCCACCGGCGCCGAGCCGCAGTACCGGGTGATCCGCAATGCGCCGAAGGAAGTCGGGCGCGACGAGTTGAAGTCGCTGTTCGGCGCGGCGCTCAGCTACTGGTAGCCGACGGCGCGACCTCCGCCGCGTTCTCGGTAACGGCAGCGCGACGAACGCGGCGCGCCGGCAGGATCACGCTGAACGTCGAGCCCTGTCCGATCTCGCTCATCACGTCGAGTTCGCCCTGGTGGCGCAGCAGTACGTGCTTGACGATCGCGAGGCCCAAGCCCGTGCCGCCGGTGGCGCGCGAGCGGCTGCGGTCGACGCGGTAGAAGCGTTCGGTCAGTCGCGGAACGTGCTCCGGAGCGATCCCGATACCCGAGTCGGCGACGCTGAACACCCCGCGACTCTCGTCGTCGACGCACCAGCCGACGGTGATAGTGCCGCCGTCGGGCGTGTAGCGCACCGCGTTGCTGACGAGATTGCCGAACGCGCTCGACAGTTCGTCGCGGCTGCCGATCACCACGGCGGGATCGGCCACGTCGAGGTTCACCGCGTGCCGGCCGCCCGACAGCGCCTTGGCGTCGGCCGACAGTTCGAGCAGCAGCACAACGACGTCGATTTCGCTTTCGGCGAGGGCGTTCCGGTCGCTCTCCAGCGCAGAAAGGGCAAGCAGGTCGTCGACAAGACGCTGCATGCTCTTCGCCTGCTCGGCCATCAATTGCAGGTACCGCGTGCGCTGGCGCGGCTCGAGCTCGATGTCCTGCAGCGTCTCCAGGAAACCGCTGACCACCGTCAACGGCGTCTTGAGCTCGTGCGAGACATTGGCGATGAAATCGCGGCGCATGCGCGCGACGGCCTCGAGCTGCGTGATGTTGCGGCTGATCAGAAGCCGCTCCTCGACGCCGAACGGAACGACCTGGATGGCGAGTGTGGTTCCGAGCTCGCGCAGCGACGGCACGACCACCGCGTCGGTGAAATCCCCCCCCTCTAGGTAGCGGACGACCTCCGGCTGGCGCGCAAAATTCTGCAGCGGCTGGCCGATGTCGGTCGCGAGGTCGAGGCCGAGGTGCGCCTGCGCCCGCACGTTCGCCCATTGGATGCGGTTCGCGTTGTCGAGGACCGCCATGCCGTCCGGCAGCGCTTCCACGGCGCTGCGAAACCGTTCGATCGTGGTGGCGAGATCACGCTGGCGCAGGTCGCGCGTGCGCACGCGGCGATAGAGCGCGGAGAACGCGAGGCCCCACGCGCCCCGTCCTTCCGGAACGATGGCGTCGATCCCGGCATCGGCCCAGCGCGCGAGCCGATCGAGTTGCCACAAATACATGCCGACGAGCGTGCAGAGTCCGATGGCCAGCACCGCGATCGCCCACGTGGCGCCGAACGCGAGCGCGGCAACCGCGGCCGACACGAGGATCGCAATCGGCGCGCCAAGGCCGGCGAGGACGACGGAACTCGGCTTGCGCATCGCGGCGACCGATCCTAACGCGGCGCGGCGAGCCGGTAGCCGCTGCCGCGCACGGTTTCCACCAGCCCGTCCTGTCCGAACGGCTCGAGTGCGAGCCGAAGGCGTCTGATATGGACGTCGACGGTGCGCTCCCCGATGTAGGCGTGATCGCCCCAGACCTGATCGAGCAACTGCGTGCGCGAATGCACGCGCTCGGGACGCGCCAGCAGAAAGCGCAGCAGCCGGTATTCGGTCGGCCCGAGCGGAATCGCCTTGCCTTCCGCCGTCACGCGCTGCGTCGACGGATCGAGCGCCAGCGCCCCCGCGGTCAGTGGTTCCTGAGCGGACTCGGGCGCGCGGCGCCGCAGCACCGCCTTGATGCGCGCCTTCAATTCGCGCGGCGAGAACGGTTTGGTCACGTAATCGTCTACCCAGGCCTCCAGCCCCGCGACCTTGTCGGCTTCGTCGGTGCGCGCCGTGAGCATGATGATCGGCAGCCCGCGCGTCCGCGCATCGGCGCGCAGTTCCTTGGCCAGCGCGAGACCGGACTTGCCCGGCAGCATCCAGTCGAGCAGAACGAGCGTCGGAAGCGTCCCCTTCAACTGCCGCGACGCCGACTCCGCATCGAGCGCCGAACGGACCTCGTACCCCGCGTCGACCAGGTTGACGCGCAGCAGCTCCTGGATCGAGGGTTCGTCTTCGACGACCAGGATCGACGGCGTCATAGGTTCATTCCTCCGCCACCTCGGCGCGGATCTGGTCGGCGGTGGCGTGGCGGACGTCGATTCCCTTGACCACTTGCACAACGGCCTCGGCGATGTTCTTCGCGTGATCGCCGATACGCTCGATTGACTTCGCGATGAAGATGATCTCCAGCGCCGCCGTGATCGTCCGCGGGTCCTCCATCATGTAGCTGATGAGCTGGCGCATGATCGCCAGGAACGCGGCGTCGATTTCCTCGTCGCGATCGATGACCTCGGCGGCCGAGCCGGCATCGAGTCTTGCAAACGTGTCAAGCGCCATCTGCAGCATGTCGCGCGCCCGCGCCGCGGTGCGCGCCACGTCGTAGTGGCGGACCCGGCTCAACCGGTCGGCGCCACGGATCTGGACCGCCTTGTAAGCGATCTTCTTGATCTCGTCGCCGACCCGTTCCAGCTCGTTGACGATCTTGGTGATCATCAGCACGAAGCGCAGGTCGATGGCCGTCGGCTGGCGCTTGGCGATGATCTGGCTGCACAACTGGTCGAGGTCGATCTGCATCCTGTTGATCAGCTTCTCGTCGGCGCCGACCTGATCGATCGCGTCGTGCTCGTCGCCATCCTCGAGCACGGCGATCGCGCGCGTCAACTGACTCTCGACGAGGCCGCCCATCGCGAGCACTCCGCTGCGGATCGCCTCCATCTCGGCGTCGAATTGCTTGTTCGTATGCTCGTTCATCGTGGCGATCCCTCGTTCAACCGAACCGTCCGGTGATGTAATCCTCGGTTTCCTTCTTCCCCGGCTTGATGAAGATCGTGTCGGTGGCGTCGAACTCGACCAGCACTCCGAGGTACATGTATCCAGTGTAATCGGACACGCGCGCCGCCTGCTGCATGTTGTGCGTGACTATCGCTATCGTGTAATCCTGCTTCAATTCGGTGATGAGCTCCTCGATCTTCGCGGTGGAGATCGGGTCGAGCGCGGAGGTCGGCTCGTCGAGCAGCAGCACCTCGGGCTTCACCGCGACCGCGCGCGCGATGCAAAGCCGCTGCTGCTGCCCTCCGGACAGCGCCATCCCGCTCTGCTTCAGCTTGTCCTTTGCCTCGGTCCACATCGCCGCCTTGGTCAGCGCCCACTCGACGCGCTCGTCCATGTCCCGGCGCGAAAGGCTCTCGTACAGGCCGACGCCGAACGCGATGTTGTCGTAGATCGACATCGGGAACGGGGTGGGCTTTTGGAACACCATCCCGACCTTGGCCCGCAGCATGTTGAGATCCACGCCCGGTTCCAGGATGTTCTGGCCGTTGAACAGGATCTCGCCCGTCGCCCGCTGCCCCGGATAGAGCGAGTACATCCGATTGAGCGTGCGCAGAAGAGTCGACTTGCCGCAGCCCGAGGGCCCGATGAATGCCGTCACGCGGCGCTCCGCAATGTCGAGGGCGATGTTCTTGAGCGCCTGAAACTTGCCGTAGAAGAAGTCGACGTTGCGACACGACATCTTGGGCGGCATCGCCACTGCCACGATCCCGGCTTCCACTTCGGGCCGCTCGGCCACCGCATCGAAATTGATCGCCTTCTCCATCGGAATGCCCATCGTCAGCGAACCGCCGATTGGCGGAACACGGTGCGCGCGAGGATGTTGATCGCGAGTACCGTCAGCGTGATCAGTAACGCCCCCGCCCATGCGAGCGACTTCCAGTCGTCGAACGGACTCATCGCGAACTGGAAGATCACGACCGGAAGGTTTGCCATCGGCGCGTCCATATTGGTACTCCAGAACTGGTTGTTGAGCGCCGTGAACAGCAGGGGCGCGGTCTCGCCCGACATCCGCGCGACCGCGAGCAGGATTCCGGTGATGACCCCGCCACGGACCGCCTTCAGCGTCACCTTCAGGATCACCTTCCACATCGGCGCGCCGAGCGCCACCGCGGCCTCGCGCAGGCTGCCCGGAACGAGGCGCAGCATGTTCTCGGTCGTGCGCACGACCACGGGAACCGCGATCAGCGCGAGCGCGAGCGAGCCCGCCCACCCCGAGAAGTGGCCGACCTGCATCACGTAGACGGTGTAGACGAAGAGGCCGATGACGATCGACGGGGCGGACAGCAGGATGTCGTTGATGAAGCGCGTCAGCCGCGAGATCCAGCCATCCTTGCCGTACTCGGCGAGGTAGATGCCGGCGAGGATGCCGATCGGCGTGCTGATCAGCGTCGCCACGGTCACGATGACGACGCTGCCGTAAATCGCGTTGGCGAGCCCGCCCGCCGACCCCGGCGGCGGCGTCGTCTGCGTGAACAGCGTCGGCGACAGCGCGGCGAAGCCGTTCGCGAACAGCACCCAGAGAATCCACAGCAGAAACGTCATTCCGAATGCCATCGTCCCGATCGACATCATGAGGTTGAAGCGATTGACGAATATCCGCTTGCGATAGGTGGCGTTCACGTTTTCCGGCCCTCCCCCTTGGCAAGCTGCGCGAGGAGCACCCGCGAACAGGCGAGCACGACGAGCGTGAGCAGGAAGAGCAGAAGCCCCAGTTCGATGAGCGCCGCGCGGTGGACGGGTTCGGCCGCCTCGTTGAATTCGTTGGCCAGCGCCGAGGCGATCGAATTGCCCGGCTGAAACAGCGAGGCGCTGATCCGGTAGGCGTTGCCGATCACGAAGGTCACCGCCATCGTTTCGCCCAGCGCCCGGCCGAGCCCGAGCATGATGCCGCCGATCACGCCGACCCGCGTGTACGGCAGCACGACGTTCCAGACGACTTCCCAGGTCGTGGCGCCAATGCCGTACGCCGACTCCTTCAGCACCGGGGGGACGATCTCGAACACGTCGCGCATCACCGAGGCGATGAACGGGATCACCATGATCGACAGGATGATCCCCGCCGAGAGCACGCCGATTCCGTTCGGCGCCCCCTGGAAGAGCGGCCCGAGGATCCACAGGTTGCCGAAGACCTTGGTGAGCACCGGCTGCACGTAGTCGCCGAAGACCGGTGCGAACACGAACAAGCCCCACATCCCGTAGATGATCGACGGAATCGCCGCGAGCAACTCCACGGCCGTGCCCAGCGGACGCTTCAACACCACCGGACACATCTCGGTGAGGAACAGCGCGATGCCGAAGCTCACCGGCACGCCAATCAGCAGCGCGATCGCCGACGTGACGAGCGTCCCGTAGATCGGCGCCAGCGCCCCGAATTCGAGCGTGACCGGATTCCAGACATCGGTGACGAGAAACCGCAGGCCGAACTCTTCGAATGCGGGGATGGCGGCCCAGGTGAGTGCGCCGATGATGCCAACAAGGCTGAGGAGCACGGCGAGCGCGAAGACCATCGTCGTGCGCTCGAACAGCCAGTCCTGCCACGGCGGCGCGCCGCGGCGCGCCGTCGGCGGCGTGGGCTCGCGCTCACTGCGCGACTCCCCCGGGAGAGTCATGACGGGTGGCAGTGCGGCCAAAGTGGTCGACATGATAACCCCTGCAAAAGAGGGGCCGCGAGGAAACGCTCGCGGCCTCGAGGCTTTCTTCCTGACGAGAAAGAAAGGGACTGCCAGGAGGAACGAAGAGTGACCCGTCAAGCTACAGGATCGGCTTGCCGGCGCTGTCCTTGAGCTGCGCCTTCCACGCATCGGCGATGACCTTGATCACGCCTTCCGGCATCGGCACGTAATCGAGGTCGGACGCCATCTTCTGCCCGTTCTTGAGCGCCCAATCGAAGAATTTCAGGACCTCGGCCGCATTTTGCGGCTTGTCCTGCTTCTGTTGCATCAGGATGAAGCTCGCGCCGGTGATCGGCCAGCTCGCCTTTCCCGGCTGGTCGGTCAGGATCTGGTAGAAACCCGGCGCATTTTTCCAGTCGGCAAACGCGGCGGCCGCCTGAAACGCGTCGTCGTCGGGCTGCACGAACTGGCCTTCCCGATTCTGCACGGCACCGTGCGCCATCTTGTTGCGCTTCGCGTAGGCGTACTCGACATATCCGATCGAACCCTTGATCCGCTGCACATACGCGGCCACGCCTTCATTGCCCTTGCCGCCGACGCCCTCGGGCCACGCGACCGCGGTGCTGGCGCCGACCTTCTGCTTCCACTCGGGGCTCACCTTCGACAGGTAGTCGGTCCAGATGAACGTCGTGCCCGAGCCGTCCGAGCGGCGGACGACCGTGATCAACTCGTCGGGCAGCTTGACGCCCGGGTTGAGGTCGGCAATCGGCTTCTCGTTCCACTTTTTTATCTTGCCGAGATAGATTTCGGCGAGCACCGGGCCGGTGAACTTCATCGCCCCGGGCGCAACGCCTTCGATATTCACGACCGGCACGACGCCGCCGATGATCGCCGGGAACTGCATCAATCCGGCTGCCTGCAGGTCCCCGGGCTTCAACGGCATATCGGACGCGCCGAAATCGACGGTCTTGGCCTTGATCTGCGCGATGCCGCCGCCGGAACCGATCGACTGATAGTTCATCCCGATGCCGGTCTTCTGCTTGTAGGCCTCCGCCCACTTCGCGTAGATCGGATACGGAAAGGTGGCGCCGGCGCCGGTGATGTCGACCGCCATCGCGGTGGAAAGGCCGAACGCGAACGTCGCGGCGGCCAGGAATCC
>JBDTRG010000120.1:0-3310 GCA_039931775.1 Betaproteobacteria bacterium
TCGCAGTACGCCTTCTTGACGACGATGCTGCCCTTCAGCAGCAGCCGTTCGAGCACCTTGCCGATGTCGAACTTGTCGTATTTGGCGTCCTGCACGCCGAGCGCGATGTTCTCGAAATCGCAGAACAGCGCCATGTTGGTCACTTCCGGAGCTTGAGCCATGGTTTATTCCGGACGCGTTGGGCGGCCGGCCGCGAGGGATCGGAAAACGGGCGCGGGAGCGCCCGAACGGTGCAACGATAGCAGCAGGCGCGGATCGGCGCGACCTCGTTGCGGGCAGGATCGGCGCATGCGCACGGCGCGGTTGGCCTGCGAGGCGCTACACTGGCAAAATTCGCAATGCGCGGCCCCGATCCCATGACCCTCCCCGCCCTTTCGCTGCTCGAGACCCGCGCGCTCGGCGTGCTGATCGAAAAGCAGCACACGGTTCCGGACACCTATCCGCTCACGCTGCTTGCGCTCACGGCGGGTTGCAACCAGAAATCGAGCCGCGACCCCGTCCTCAACGCGACCGAAGCCGAGGTACAGGCCGCGATCGACAATCTGAAGTTGCACTCGCTCGTCGTCGAGTCGAGCGGCGGCCGCGTAATGCGCTACGCGCACAACGTCGGGCGCGTCCTGGCGATTCCGACGCAGGCGGTTGCCCTCATGGCCGCGCTGATGCTGCGCGGCCCGCAGACCGTGGGCGAACTGCGGATCGGCTGCGATCGCCTGCACCGCTTCGCCGACATCTCCGCGGCCGAAGCCTTCCTGTACGAACTCGCGGCCCGGCCGGCCGGCGCGCTGGTCGTCGAGCTCGCGCGCCAGCCCGGCGCCCGCGAGACCCGCTGGGCCCATCTGCTGTCGGGTCCACCCGCCATCGAACCGATGATCCGTTCCGTGGTCGGCGAGTCGGACAACGGTGCGGTCACGGTGTCGGAGATCGCCGCCCTCAAAGCCAACATGTCGCAGCTGCAGGACGAACTCGCGGCGCTGAAAGCGACGGTCGGCAAGCTTTGCGCCGAGCTCGGCGTGCCCGCGCCCTGACATCGGGGCCCACCCCGGCGGGACGAAGTTGGCGGTAAAATGTCGCCCTGCGCGAAGACCGCCTCCATGAAGGCGGCAACGTGCCGCGCCCTTTCCCTGAGGAGTTCTCCCATGCGTTACTTCGTATTGCTCGTTTCGATCTTCGTCGGCTTCGTTGCCGGCGCCGCATTCGCGCAGGTCCCCGCCGGCTATCCGGCCGACTACAAGGCGATCGTCGACGGCGCCAAGAAGGAAGGCAAGGTCGTCGTCTACTCGACGACCGATGCGAAGCTCGTCACGCCGCTCATCAAGGACTTCGAGGCCGCGTATCCCGGCGTCAAGGTCGAGTACACGGACTTGAATTCGACCGAGGTCTATAACCGATTCATCAGCGAGAGCGCCGCCAATGCCGCCTCGGCCGACGCCGTGTGGAGTTCGTCGATGGACCTGCAGATGAAGCTCGCCGCCGACGGGCTCGCCGCGGTGTACAAGTCGCCGGAATCCGCGGCGTTGCCGGAATGGGCGCACTACAAGGACATGGTGTACGCGACGACCTTCGAGCCGATCGCGATCGTCTACAACAAGCGCCTCGTTCCGCCGGAGGACGTGCCGAAGACACACGCGGATTTCACGAAACTCCTCAACACCAAGGCGGAAAAGTACCAGAAGAAGGTCACCTCCTACGACGCCGAGAAATCCGGTGTGGGCTTCATGCTGGTCAACCAGGACGTCAAGTACAACCCCGCGTTCTGGGACCTGGTGAAGGCGATGGGCGCGCGCGGGGCCAGCCTGCAAAGCTCGACGGGCACGATGATGGAGCGCATCTCCTCCGGAGAAAACCTGATCGGCTACAACATCCTGGGCTCGTATGCGCTGTCGCGCGCCAAGAAGGACGCGTCGATCGGCATCGTGTTCACCACCGATTACAACCTCGTGCTGTCGCGGCTGGTGTTCGTGGCCAAGAACGCGAAGAACCCGAACGCCGGCAAGCTCTGGGTCGACTACCTCTTGTCCAAGCGTGGCCAGACCATCACCTCGGAGCAGGCCGAACTCTTTTCAGTGCGCACGGACATGACCGGGAAGGAGTCCGGCGTCGCCTTCGCCAAAGAACTGGGCGCAGCGGTGAAGCCGATCGCCGTGAACAACGATCTGTTGCAGGGCCTCGACCAGACCAAGCGGCTCGAATTCCTCAAGCAGTGGCAGACCTCACTCGGGCGCAAGTGAGCTGACGACTGACCATTCGGCCGCGGAGTCGAGGTGACCGCCCGAGGCTTCAGCGTACCGCGCACGGCCGTCGTCGCGGTCACCGCGGTGGTCGTTCTTGCGCCGGTGCTGCTGATCTTCTGGCAGAGCTTCCTTTCGGCGCCGTTCTTCAATCCGGCGAGGCACTTCAGTTTCGGCGCGTACGGGTTCATTTTCGATGATCCCGATTTCTGGCGCGCCGTGGTCAACTCGATCGTCATTGCAACCGGGATGGCGGCCATCGCGCTGCCGCTCGGCGCCGCGCTCGCCTTCCTGCTGACACGCACCGATCTGCCGGGGCAGCGCATCATCGAAGTGCTGGTGCTGATCCCGGTGTTCGTATCGCCGATGGTGCTGGCGTTCGGCTACGTCGTGGCGATGGGTCCGGTCGGTTTCTACTCGCTTTGGGCCAAGGATCTCGTCGGCGACGTGCCGTGGAACGTCTATTCGCTCGCCAGCATCGCGATCATCGCCGGGCTGACCCACGTCCCACACGTCTACCTCTACTCGTCCGCGGCGTTGAAAAGCCTGGGCTCCGACGTCGAGGAAGCCGCACGCGTCGTCGGCGCAAACCCGCTGCGCGTCGCACTGAACGTCAGCCTGCCGATGACGATGCCCGCGCTGCTGTACGCCACGGTGTTGGTCTTCTTCCTGGGCTTCGAGATCTTCGGCCTGCCGCTGGTCCTGGGCGATCCCGAAGGCCACCTGGTGCTGGCCACGTATCTCTACAAGCTCACCAACAAGCTCGGCACACCGTCGTATCACCTGATGGCGGCGGTCGCGGTCTGCATCGTCGCGATCACGTTTCCGCTGGTGCTGCTGCAGCGCTGGCTTCTGAAGACCGCCGGCAAGTTCGTGTCGGTCAAGGGCAAGGCCACCCGGCAGAAGCTGCTTCCGCTCGGCGGCTGGAAATGGGTTGCGCTGGCGATCGTCGCGCTGTGGCTCGCGTTCACGATCGTCGTGCCGATCTCCGGCATCACGCTGCGCGCGTTCGTCGAGCAGTGGGGCGAGGGCATCAAGCTCGCCGACGTGCTGACGCTCGCCAACTTCCGCCAGGTCTTCGA